>NZ_JAUDRY010000004.1:0-464120 GCF_030382195.1 Rhizobium sp. S96 | reverse complement strand
CTTTGCCGACCTGTTTAACACTAGCTACTAACCTATAGCAAAACCGCTTCTAGCGGTTCAAGCGCAGCGTTTCAAACCTCCACCTCTGGTGGAGGTCATGACTTTTCTCCGACCGTCACAAGCCTGTCATTACAGGCGCCTAAAGCACCGCCATGACACAATCTTTCGCCACTCCCATCCTCCGCTTCGGCATCATCGCAGACCCGCAATATGCAGCCATCGAGCCGCATGTCGGAATGGATCGCTACTACGCCAACAGCCTCGCCAAGCTTGGGGACGCCATCGAGGTCTTCAACGGCGAGGACCTGAGCTTCGTCATGACGCTCGGCGATATCATCGATCGCGACTTCGCCAGCTTCGACGATATCCTCCCGGTTTACGAGGAACTGAAGCACGAAAACCTCTTCCTGCTTGGCAATCACGATTTCTCCGTGGCGCCCGAACATCTCGCGCATGTGTCGGCAAGGGTCGGGCTATCGGCGCCCCATTACAGCTTCGTCCGCCATGGTTGGCGCTTCATCGTGCTGAACGGCAACGAGGTGAGCACCTTCGCGCCGCCGGAAGGCCATCCCCATCGCGAGATCGCCGCAGCCAAGCTCGCCGAACTGCGGGCGGCAGGCGCGATCAACGCCAATGCGTGGAATGCAATGGCAAGCGACGAGCAGTTCGCCTGGCTGGCCGACGAGATCGAGGCGGCGGGCAGGGCCAACGAACGCGTCATCGTCATGAACCACTACCCGGTCTATCCGCCGAACGAGCATGACTGCTGGGACCGCGAGCGCATCATCGAGCTGCTCTCGCCCCAGGATCACGTCGCCGCCTATTTCAATGGCCACAACCACGTCGGCAACTACGGCGCCGTCAACGGCTGCCACTTCGTCAATTTCAAGGGCATGGTCGACACCGAAGCCGAGAACGCTTTCGCCATCGTCGAGATCTGGCCGGATCGGATCACGATCCACGGCTTCGGCCGCGAAGATGACCGAACGCTGGCGCTGCGCGCCTGAGCTTGACTGCCATCGCCATCGTCCGAATGGGCGGGCGATCGTGACCTAGGAGACCGCTGCCGGCCGTTCCGTCCAGCCTGATGTCCACAGCTGGCGCAGCCCGTCGCCTTCGCCCTTGAAATAGGACTGGGCCGGCGCGCAGTGCTCGACCCGGTCGCTGCGGAAATTGCGGATCGCCTTGCGCAGCTCGCACCAGGCGACGATGTTGGCGGTCTGCGAATAGTAGATCAGCGCGATCGGCCGGATCATGCGCTCGGTGGCCCGGCCGAGTTCATCACGGTAGTCCAGTGTGAGTTTCTGTTCGTCGCGAATGGCGCGGCGCACGAGCCCGAGATCCAGCCCCACCGGCGAGGGCGCGGAAGATCCCCAGGCATAGAGCGCCTTGCCCTCCATCGCCTGGCGCAGCGGGGCGGGCACGGCGCCTGCGATCTTCTGGTTCACACGTTTGGCCGCCTGCTTCAGCTCGTCGTCGCCTGTGCGCTCCAGCAGCGCCAGCGACAAGACGATGGCCTCCATTTCCTCGATGGAAAACATCAGCGGCGGCAAGTCGAAGCCGGGCCGCATGATATAACCGATGCCGCGCCCGCCCTCGATCGGCACGCGCATCGCCTGGAGCGCCACGATATCCCGGTAGATCGAGCGAACGGTGACTTCGAGCGTTTCTGCCATGGCAGCCGCTGTCATCGGCTTCCTCGCGAGCCGCAGGATCTGGATGATCTCGAAAAGGCGCGACGCCTTGCGCATTCTTCGTCTCCGCAATCAAACGCTACTGACAATACGCTGTCAGTACGGCCTCCGTATAGTTCCCATTATCGAATTGAAATTCAACAACCTATCCAGAATTCACCTTCAATTTCACCATGGGCAACTGACATGACATATAGCCAAAACCTCTGGCTCTTCTTCACTCTCCTTTTCGGGATCATCATCGTGCCGGGCATGGACATGCTATTCGTGCTCGCCAATTCGCTGACGGGCGGCAGGCGCAGCGGCATGGCGGCGACGGCCGGGATCATGGCCGGCGGCGCGGTCCATTCGCTCTATGGCGTGGTCGGCGTGGGCATCCTCGCCAGCCTGTTGCCGTCGCTCTTTAATCCCTTGCTCGTGGTCGGCGCAGCCTACATGGCCTGGATCGGCTATACGCTTGTTCGCAGTTCCATCGTCGTCGACACGGTCGGAGCCGACGGGACGCGCTCCGGCTGGCGGGCGTTCCAGCAGGGGGCGGTCACATGCCTAGTAAACCCGAAAGCCTATCTGTTCGTGCTGGCGATCTATCCGCAATTCCTGAAACCCGCCTATGGGCCGATCTGGGTGCAAGGCGTCGTTATGGGGCTGATGACCATGGCCACGCAGGCGGCGATCTATGGCACGGTGGCCTTTACCGCGGCGGGAAGTCGGCGGGCGCTGATCTCCAATCCGCGGGCGACGATCCTTGTCGGGCGCATCGTCGGCGGGCTGTTGATTGCCGTGGCAATCCTTACCGCATGGCACGGCTGGCGTGCATCGGCCTGAGGGGATGTCGTGCAAACCGATTAGATTCCTGAAATGATTGCATTATCACCCATTTGTTACTTCTTGGCCGAGATAATTTTGACATCATGCCCGCGTTAAAACGAAGCGCCGGGCTTCGAAGATCTCGGTTATCGAAGAGGAGTGAAGATATGAGACTGAAAGCAATCGCCGCGGCAGTTCTCGTTGCCGGCATGGGGGTAGGCACCGTTTTGGCGGCCGGTGAGGGAACGCATGACGCTCGCGTCGCGATGATGAAGAAGGTCGGTGGCGCCACTGGCGCACTGGCGGCGATCGCCAAGGGCGAAAAGCCGTATGACGCCGACGCGATCAAGACCGCGCTGGCGACGATTTCCGAGACTGCCAAGGCATTTCCCGACCAATTCAAGGCAGGCACGGAAACCAGCGACAAGGACAGTGAGGCAAGCCCGAAGATCTGGGACAACATGGACGACTTCAAGGCCCGCTCCGTCAAGCTCGGCAGTGACGCGGACATGTTGCTCGCCCAGCTTCCAGCTGACGCGGCCGGCGTCGGTGCCGGCCTGAAGACACTCGGCGCGAGCTGCGGCGGCTGTCATCAGCTCTATCGCGTGAAGAAGGAATAATACCTTCGATCCATCGGCCGCGATCCGCCCCGGTCTTGCAGGCCCGGCGGATCGCTTTATGTTTGAGCGCCAGGATCGTGAATGGGAGAGCGGTGCGTGGTTCGAAGATTTATCCGATTTCTTCTTTGCATCGTCGGTGTCGTGGTGCTTAGTGGCGCCGCGTTCTACATGATCACCGCGCCCAATCCGCTTCCCGAGAGCCATTGGGCCAACCTCGGCGCGCCGGATGTGAAAAACGGCGAGCTTGTCTTCTGGGCCGGCGGCTGTGTCAGCTGTCATGCAGCGCCGGGCGCGCAGGCGGATGCCAGGCTGACACTTTCCGGCGGACTAGCGCTGAAGAGCCCATTCGGCACCTTCCATGTCCCCAATATTTCGCCGGATGAAAAGGCCGGTATCGGCCAGTGGACGCTCGCTCAGTTCGGCAACGCCATGAGGCGCGGCGTCGGCCCCGATGGTCAGCACCTCTATCCGTCGTTTCCCTATGGTTCCTATGCCCGCATGAGCGACAAGGACGTCAATGACCTCTTCGGCTATCTCAAGACGTTGCCGAAGAGCAGCAACGTCGCGCCGCCGCATGAACTGCCGTTCCCGTTCAATGTTCGGCTGGCGCTCGGCGGCTGGAAGTTCCTCTACTTCAACGAACAGCCCCGCGTCGTTCTTGCCAATGCCGATGACAGGCAGAAGCGCGGACAGCATCTGGTCGAAGGCCTCGGCCATTGCGGCGAGTGCCATACGCCCCGCAATAGACTCGGCGGCTTCCAGCCCGACATGTGGCTAGCGGGCGCTCCCAATCCCGAAGGCCCTGGCAAAATACCCAACATAACGCCGGGGTCGAAAGCCGTCGGCGGTTGGAGCGAAGCCGATATCGCCAATTATCTCGCAACCGGGTTCACGCCTGATTTCGACTCGGCCGGCGGCTCGATGACCGAGGTGCAGCAGAACATTGCCCATCTTCCAAAGGAAGATCTTGAGGCGATTGCCGCCTATCTCAAGGCTGTTCCGTCACATTAGGGGTCTCTAACCTAAAAATCGCCGCATTGCAGCATACGATCGCCGGGCCAACTGAATGCCCCGCGGCAGCCTTGTGGCTTGCCGCCGAACGACGAACGATCAACGTCTTCCGAAAGGCCAGCTGCATGCACAGCCCATCAGTGACTTCAGTGAACGACTTGGAATCCGTCGCCCGCAAGGGCGGCAAGCTCCGTCGCATGGCGGTGCGAATACCGACCTACATGGCCGATATCCGCGAGAACCCGGCCTGGCTGCCGATGTTTTTGCTAGCCCGCACCATTGCGGGGCGGCGCGCGCACTGGCTGACGGCGCGGCCGAGCAACGGCGCGATCGAGGGGCTTCCCTCGATATTCGCAGGTGTGGATCTCGACGCCGCCGTCGATGGACTGAAGCGTGAGGGGCTGTTCCCGGCAATCACCCTGCCGAAGGCCGTCACTGAAGAAATTGCCGAGTTTGCCCACGATACGCCCTGTTTCGGAAATTTCGACCGCAACATCGAGTTCCGGGCCGTCGAGCATCGCGCCGCCGAGGAGCAACACGGGCGGGCGATCCTGAGCGGCCACCATTTCGAGCGCGCCCTCGATTGCCCGGCGGTACGCGCGGTCCAGCGCGATCCGCTGCTGTCCGAGATCGCCCGCAGGTACCTTGGCGCGCAGGCCCGCCTGATCACCACGCGGACCTGGTGGAGCTTCCCCACTAGGGCGACTGAGGCCGACTGCAGCCTGGCATCGCTCGACAAGTATCATTTCGATCTCGACGATTGGCGGATGCTGAAGTTCTTCTTCTATCTGGTCGATGTCGACGCAGGGACCGGGCCTCACGTCTATGTCAGGGGCAGCCACAACAAGCGACGTCTCAAGCACCAGTTCACCTTGCTTGTCGGCCACCCCGCCAAGGAAATCCTGGACTTCTATGGTAAGGACAGCCCGGTTACGCTGACCGGCCAAGCGGGCTTCGGCTTCGTCGAAGATCCCTTCGGATTTCACATGGGCACGGTCGCAACGCATAAGCCGCGTCTGATGATGGAGGTCGGCTTCGGCGTATCCAAGCCGTCGCGGCGTCGTATCCACGGAGAGCCGGTCCTGCGCTGAGCTGGGCCGAAGGATTAAATGGCCTTCGGCTGGTGCTCCGCGCCGAACATCAGCACATACTGGTCGAGTTCGTCGCCGCCATGGCCGAGAGCCCGGTAGACTTCGGCAGCGAAGGTGACGGGGGCGGATCCTGCGGCGGTGATGATCTTGCCGTCGCGGATTGCGTAGGGGCTATCCTTGTAGCGCGCCTTGCCGGAATAGCCGGGCACGTCGGCGATGAAATCGGCGGCATTGCTGGTATGGGCCGCCCGGTTCAGCGCGCCGGCCCGCGCCAGCGCCAGGGTCGCCCCGCAGATTGCAGCAACGACCTTATCGCGGCTGATGAAGTCGTCGATCACGCCGTTCAGATCAGGTGCCTTTTCGGTTTCCCACACGGTGCCTCCGCAAAGGATCAGGGCGTCGAACGCGTTGGCATGCAGGTGCTCCGTTGCGATGTCGGCCGCCACGCGCATGCCGCCCATCGAGCGCACCTCGGCTCCGTCCGGCGTCGCCGTCACAACGTCGAAGCCGAAATGGGTGCGCGCCGAGGCCGTCAGAGTAGCTACCTCCCAATCGGCAAAGCCCTCGGTGAGGACGATTGCAAGCCGCTTCATGGTTCCTCTCCTTCGTGGGGAGCGGAGGCGCAGCCGCCTCCTATGCCAGGGCCTGCATATAGCGCATGCCGGTGACCGGGCGAGGGACGAAGTCCATGTTCTCGTAGAAGCGGTGCGCCTGGACGTTGCCCGTCGCGGCGCTGACCGAAAGGTAGCCGCAGCCGGCGCTGCGGGCGGTGTCGCGAGCGCGGTTGACGAGATGCTGGCCGACGCCGTGGCCACGATGACCGTCGCGGACGAAGAGGTGGTGCAGGTCCATGCCGCGCGCACCGTCCTGGGCCCTGTAGAGCGGCACGAGTATGGCGTAGCCGATCAGGCCTTCGGGCGTCTCGGCGACAAGGGCGGTGATCCAGGGCAGGGGACCGAAGAGGTCGCGCTCGAGCTGTTCAGGCGTGGAGGCCGCTGCATCGCCGTGATGCTTGGCCAGAAGCGCGATCATGTCGCTGAGTTCGGGCAGGTCGCGCGGCTTGGCGGTACGGATGTTGATCACCGGCGGGCGGATCAACGAGATTTCGCTGTCTTCGATTTCAATCATGGTTCTGCGTCCTTTAGTGGTGTTCTGCCGTCAGGACGCTGCCGATACAACAAAGCCGCCTGACGGCGGCTTGTTGACAATATGATCTTGTCCGGCCGCCCTTTACAGGTACAGCCAAAAATACGAGCTGGTGATGTGCGCGTTCTTGATCATGAGCTGATACATCGGCGGAAAAGAGTCTTTTGTCAAGCGGCTGGCGGTCACTCCATCCTTGTGTTATTTAGATAGGGTACCCCCCTATATTATGAGCGAACGATGTCCCACACCACGCACCAGAAAAAGAAGCTGATCGCACGGATCAGTCGGATGAAGGGCCAGATGGAGGCCGTCGAGCGCGCGCTGGAGGCGGAGCGTCCCTGCGGCGAGATCCTGCAGTTGCTGGCGTCCATCCGTGGCGCGTTGAACGGCCTGACCGGGGAGGTGCTGGACGACCATCTGCACGAGCACGTGCTGCACGCAGCAGACGAGCAGGCCCGCAGCGAGGCGGTGCAGGAGATTTCGGAAGTACTGCGGACCTACATCCGCTGATTATTGTTTGAAAGGGTTGCGTGATGAATGCGCAAGTAGAGAAGCTGGAACACGAGCATGTTTTCCTGGGCGCCGACCACGATCGCAATGCGCATCGGGTCTGGCTGGTCATCGCCCTGACGGTGACCATGATGGTGGTGGAGATCGCTGCGGGCACCTATTACGGCTCGATGGCGCTGGTCGCCGATGGCTGGCATATGTCGACACATGCCAGCGCGCTGCTGATCACCGCGATCGCCTATGTCTACGCCCGCAAGCAGGCGCATAATCCACGCTTCACCTTCGGCACCGGCAAGCTCGGCGATCTGGCAGGCTTCGCCAGCGCGATCATCCTCGCCCTGATTGCCCTGCTGATGGCATGGGAAAGCATGGTACGCCTGACGCATCCCGTTCCGATCAGCTTCTCCCAGGCCATCGGTGTTGCCGTTGTCGGCCTGCTCGTCAACCTGGCGAGCGCCTGGCTGCTGAGAGGCGATCACCACCATCACGGCCACGCCCACGGACATTCCCATGGGCACCATCATGGCCACGATCACGCTGGCGACCATGCCCATCATCACGGCGCGCCCGCCCACCACGGCGCGGATAACAATATGCGCGCGGCCTATGTTCATGTGATTGCCGATGCCCTGACATCGGTGTTGGCGATCGTGGCCCTGCTGCTCGGCAGCTGGTATGGCTGGCTGTGGCTCGACCCCATGATGGGTATCGTCGGCGGCCTGATCATCGCACAATGGGCGTGGGGCCTGATGAAAACGTCCGGCGCCGTGCTTCTGGACGTCGTGCCCGAACGCGAGGACCTGCCGGAAGAAATCCGCGCTGTCATCGAGACCGGTGGCGAGCGCATCACCGATCTGCACGTCTGGCAGGTAGGCCCCGGCCATCATGCCGCCATCGTGGCGCTGGTGACCCGCGAGCCGCGTGCGCCCTCCTTCTATAAGGACAAGCTGGAGCGGCTCACCGGGCTTTCGCATGTCACGGTCGAGGTTACGCAGGCGGCTGCCTGATCGACGCAAGCGGGCCACAATCTCTCTCTAGCTCTGTCATCCATTGATTCTGGCATTGATTCTGGGCAGAGGGTTTTCATGCATCGCTTTTCGATCCGCCGTCGCACGCTTCTTGGTTCGGCATTGCTGATGCCGACCCTGTTCAGCCCGATCGTGGCGCGGGCGGCCGAGAGCGATGACGAGATCGATCGGCGGATCGGAGCCCTGGAAAAGGCGATCGGTGGCCGCATCGGCGTGTCGGCGATCGATACCCAGACGAACATCTCCTTCGGCTACCGCGAGACCGAGAGCTTCCCGATGTGCAGCACTTTCAAGGTGCTCGCCGCGGGCTTCGTCCTTGCCCGTGTCGACAAGGGCGAGGAAAACCTCGAGCGCCGCGTGGTCTACGACAAGGACAAGCTCGTGACCCACTCGCCGGAGACCGAAAAGCATGTCGGCGGCGAGGGGATGAGCGTTGGCGAGCTTTGCCAAGCGGCGATTACCCAGAGTGACAACACGGCCGGAAATCTGCTGCTCGAAAGTTTCGGCGGTCCCAAGGAGCTGACAAACTGGCTGCGCACGCTCGGTGATGGCTCCACCCGCCTCGACCGTTGGGAGACTGATCTCAACGAGGCGAAGAAGGGCGACCAGCGTGACACCACGACGCCGGATGCGATGCTGGATACCCTGGGTAACCTGACACTCGGCTCGGTCCTGTCGGAGCCCTCGCAGAACAAGCTTGTCGAATGGATGGTGGCAAACACGACGGGCGGCACACGCCTTCGCACCGGGCTGCCTGACACCTGGAAGATCGGGGACAAGACCGGAACCGGCAACAACGGCACCGCCGCCGATATCGCCGTCGCCTGGCCTCCCGGGCATGGCCCGATCCTGATGACCGTCTACGTTGCCGACGCGACGGCCGAGATTTCCGAGATCAACGCGATTTTCGGCGAAGTCGGCCGGATCGCAGCCGAGATGATCTGAGCGGGCGTCGCCCGAAAAATGAGATTTCGATTCAAACAGATGCGACGGAAATGTGAATCTCCGTCGCATCCGCATGAATCAGTTTGTGAAGCGTATCAGGCTGTGATGACGCCGCTGTCTTGAGCGTCGCTCTTGTTGTCATCGACGCCGGTCAACTGCTTCTTGATCTCTTCGGCGATCTGCTTTTCGACCGCCGCGCGCTCTTCCGGCGGCATCGATGCCAGCTCGTCTTCCGAAATGCCGAGACGCTCTAGCATCTGTTGGCGAATGCGCTCTGCCGGCGTCATGTTGGCAAGCTCCGTGAACTCGCTGATGACAGCATCATGCCGGGCCTTGGCTTCGTCGTCGCTGGCGTTGATCGTCGCGCTGCCGCCGCTCTGCAGAGCCCACATGGTGCTGGAGATGGACGGCGGTGTCGTGCTCGGCTGCAGAGCCGAACCGCTTTGGCGCGCGCTGGTCTCGATGCTGAGAGATTGCTGCTTGTTGCGCTGGCTGAGCAGGCTCGTCAGCCCGTAGGCGCTGGAAATGCTATTATCGATCTTCATGAAAAATTCCCCGGAACAACATGTCGGGAGAATTGCGCAGGGAGCCTGTCTGAAACTTGTGGGCGAAAAGATAGCGGCCGCCAGATGGCGGCCACTATCGTGCTTTGGCGTGTTGCCGCTCAGGGCAGCGTGTAGGCAATCACGTAGTCGCCCGGCTTGGTCCCGATCGAGCCATGGCCGCCTGCGACCATGACAACATACTGCTTGTTGTCGCTGGTCGTGTAGGTCATCGGTGTTGCCTGGCCGCCGGCCGGCAGGCGGGCCTGCCAGAGCTGCTTGCCGTTGGTCACGTCGTAGGCGCGCAGGTAGTTGTCGACGGCGGCACCGAGGAAGGCGACGCCGCCCTTGGTGAGCATCGGGCCGCCAATGCCCGGAACGCCCACCTTGAAGGGCAGCGGCAACGGCGTCATGTCATGGACGGTGCCGTTCTTGAGCTTGTAGGCGATCTTGCCGGTCCTTAGGTCGACGCCGGTGACATAACCCCATGGCGGTGCCTGGCAGGGAATGTTCAGCGGTCCCAGGAACGGTCCCATGAAGACCCCGTAAGGCGCGCCGTCGTTGCGGTTCAGGCCCTGTTCGCTGCCTTTCTCATCCTGTCCCTTCGGCGGGATGTCGGCGGTCGGGACCAGCCGCGAAGTGAAGGCAAGATAGGTCGGCATGGCGAACATGATCTGGCGCTCGGGGTCGACAGCCACGCTACCCCAGTTGAAGGTGCCGAAGTTGCCGGGATAGATGATCGAGCCGACAAGCGACGGCGGTGTGTAGCGCCCTTCGTACTTGTAACGGTGGAACTGGATGCGGCAAGCGAGCTGATCGAACAGCGACACGCCCCACATGTCCTTTTCCTGTAGCGGTGGCGGCGAGAAGGTGAGGTCGGAAATCGGCTGTGTAGGCGACGTATGGTCCTCCGGGATCGCGCCACCCGGGGCAGGGATTTCCTTGAACGGAATGATCGGCTCGCCGGTCCCCCTATCAAGCACGTAGATGTCGCCCTGCTTGGTCGGGGCGACAAGCGCCGGGACCACCGTGCCATCGGCCTTCTTCATGTCGAAGAGGACCGGCTGGGCGGGCACGTCCATGTCCCAGAGGTCGTGGTGAACGAACTGCTGGACCCACTTCATCTGTCCGGTATTGAGGTCGAGCGCGACGACCGACGACGAGAACTTTTCGACATTGGCGCTTCGGTTCATGCCGAGCTGGTCCGGCACCTGGTTGCCGAGCGGGATGTAGACCATGCCCAGCCCGTCATCGACGCTGAAGACCGACCAGCTGTTGGGCGAGTTCGTGGTGTATGTCTGTCCTTCGGGCAGTGGCGTCGTCACATCGGGATTGCCCGAGTCCCAGTTCCAGATCAGCGCGCCGGAATTGATATCGAAGGCACGGATGACGCCGGATTGCTCATGCGTGGAGTAGTTGTCGTTGACCGCTCCGCCGATGATCAGCTTGCCGGCAACCGCGACCGGTGGCGAGGTCGAATAGTAGTAGCCGGCCGGATTGTACTTCATGCCCTTTTCGAGATGCAGCACGCCTTGGTCCGCGAAGCTCGTGCACACTTTGCCGTCCATGGCATCAAGCGCGATCAGGCGGGCGTCCGACGTCGGAAGGTAGACGCGGTCGACGCAAGGCTGGCCGCCGGCCGTTGCCGTATCGTGGTAATAGGTGACGCCACGGCAGGTCTGGTGCTGCCGATCCGGGTTCATGCCGGAGTTGGCATCGTACTTCCATTTCTCCTTGCCGGTCTTGGCGTCGAGCGCGATGGCCCAGTTGTGCGGCGTGCACAGGTACAGCGTGTCGCCGATCTTCAGCGGGGTGACCTGATAGGTCGTTTCGCCGACATCGTCAGGCCGCTTCACGTCGCCGGTCTGGTAGCGCCAAGCTTCCTGCAGATCCTTGACGTTGCTGACGGTGATCTGATCGAGCGGTGAATAGCGCTGGCCGAACGGCGTGCGTCCATATTGGTGCCATTCGCCATCGGGAACGGTGCCGCCGAAGGCCTGTGTACCCGCGACATCGGTCGGCAACGCTCCGGTCTGGTCGTGCGGATTGGTGGTCATCGAGTAACCGGCCACCACGATGGCGGCGAGAACCGGTATGGCCAGCGGCCACGCGTTCGCTCCGTAGGAGGTTCCGGTCGGGCTGACAAAGCCGAGCGACCTGCGGATGACACGCGTCAACAGCCACAGCCCGAACAGGATGATCAGGCCGCCGCGCGGGCCGAGCTGCCACCAGTCGAAACCGACTTCCCAGATCGCCCAGACCAGCGAAACGACGACGAGCGCCGCATAGACCCAAAGGGCCGCAGGCTTGCGCATCAGGAGCAGGATGGCCGTCAGCAGGAACATGACGCCGGCGAAGAGATAGAAGACGCTCCCGCCGAGTATCACGAGCCAGAGCCCGCCGCCGCCAAGAGCCAGTCCGATGAGAATGAGGAGTGTCGAAGTAATGACGATTGCCATTATGAATTTCTCCCGCTGAATGTTCGGGTAGGACCGCGCGGGAAAAATGTCCGCTAATCAGCGAGATAGAGCGAGCGCAGTGGCTTTCAACCGCGACCGGAAGCACCACGGAGCGTCAGGTGTTCTAGGTGCCGCAGAAGGTTTCCACCACGCGTTCTTCCGGCTTCGGCGGTTCCATATAGGCAGCAAATGCCGGCTGGTCCTCGTATGGTCTGGCAAGCACCGTGAGCAGCGCCTCGAACAGCGAGAAGTCGGCGTCCTCGATCGCGGCTGCAATCGCCTGCTCGATGCGGTGGTTGCGCGGAATGAAGGCGGGGTTCACGCGCAACATGGCCGCACTTCGCTGCGCGGCAGGCTCCATCTCGCGCTCCAAGCGCTGTCGCCAACGCTCGAGCCATGCTCGTGCAGCATCGGGATCTCGGAAGCTGGCGAGGAAGGCCGGCTCTGCGCTGTCATCGGCCGCTAGATGCGACAGACGGCGGAAGGCAAGCGTGAAATCGGCCTGCTGGGTCTGCATGAGGGCTAGAAACGACTGCACGAGATCCAGATCGCCGTCCTCGACGGACGCGAGGCCGATTTTCTCGCGCATCCCGCCAAGCCAATGGGTCTGGAAGCGCTCTCCGTAATTGCCGATCACGACATTGGCGGCCTCGACCGCCTTTTCAGTGTCGGCATCGATTAGCGGCAGAAGCGTCTCGCCAAGCCTTGCCAGGTTCCATTGCCCGATGCCAGGCTGGTTGGCATAGGCATAGCGGCCCTGCTGGTCGATCGAGGAAAAGACGGTCGCGGGATCGTAGACATCCATGAAGGCGCAGGGGCCGAAATCGATCGTCTCGCCTGACACGGTCATATTGTCGGTATTCATGACGCCATGGATGAAGCCGACATGCAGCCACTTCGCAATCAGCGCTGCCTGCCGCTCGCACACCGCCTCGAACAAGGCAACATATGGATTGCCCGCGTCGCGCAGCTCTGGATAGTGCCGGTCGATGACATAATCGGCGAGCGCCCTGACGCCATCGACGTCCCCGCGCGCGGTGAAGAACTGGAAGGTGCCGACCCTGACATGGCTGGCGGCGACACGGGTGAAAACGGCACCGGGCAGGATGCTCTCGCGATAGACAGGCTGTCCGGTCGAAACCGCGGCAAGCGCCCGCGTCGCGGGCACGCCCAGCGCATACATGGCTTCGCTGACGATATACTCGCGAAGCACGGGCCCGAGCGCCGCGCGCCCATCGCCCCGGCGCGAAAACGGCGTCTGTCCCGCGCCCTTCAACTGGATGTCGCGGCGCTGGCCGTTCCGGTCAACGACTTCGCCAAGCAGGATCGCTCGTCCGTCGCCGAGTTGCGGCACGAAGCCCCCGAACTGATGGCCGGCATAGGCCATGGCCAGCGGATCAGCGCCGTCCGGCAGCATGTTGCCCGAAAAGATCTCCGCGCCATCGCGCCTGAGGAGGGCCACGTCGAGCCCAAGCTCCTCCGCGAGCGGTTCATTGAGCTTGATAAGCCACGGCTCGGCGGCCTGCGATGGCGTCTGGCGCGCGAAGAAATGCTGCGGCAACCGCGCGTAGCTGTTGTCAAAAGGAAAAGCTGCGCTGTCGCGCATGTCTTCGAGGGTCTGGCTCATGATCCATAGGTAGTGCCCGACGCCGATTGCTGCAAGCCGGATGGTCTTCGCCACGTCGCCAAACATGCGGGAACATTCGTTTCCAGGCGGTGATGCGACCCATACCATCAGCTCACACCAGACTTGCCAGAAAAGCATAACGCCGCCACATTTGCGGGCGTATACAGAAAGGCAATCCCCCTTTGGCATCATGCCATATCATACCGCGGCCATCGCTTCCGCGCCGGCCCGCGCCATTGCGAGTGATCCCAGACGATGTCGGATCAGATCTATCAGGCGGCTGCCATCGGGCGTCGCCAGCCTAATTTCCGCGTGATTGCAATGATCGTTGCGAGCGCCATGTTCATGGAACAGCTCGATGCGACCGTTTTGGCCACAGCGCTGCCCACCATGGCCCGCGATTTCGGTGTCAGTGCGCCGTCGATGAGTATCGCGCTGACCTCCTACCTGCTCAGTCTTGCGATCTTCATTCCGGCAAGCGGGCTGATCGCCGATCGCTTCGGGTCGCGCACGGTCTTCCGTTCGGCCATCGCCGTCTTCATTGCGGGTTCGATCTTCTGCGCGCTGTCGCCCAACCTTCTCTGTCTGGTGCTGGCTCGTCTGCTCCAGGGTCTCGGCGGCGCTATGATGCTGCCGGTCGGTCGCCTCGTGCTGCTGCGCAGCGTCGATCGCAAGGACATGGTCAACGCCATGTCATGGTTGCTGGTGCCCGCCCTGATCGGCCCGATCCTCGGGCCGCCGGTGGGCGGTCTTATCGTCACCTATCTCGACTGGCGCTGGATCTTCTACATCAACGTGCCGATCGGCATCATCGGCTTCACCCTGGTCTCGATCTTCATCGAGGATTTCAAGGGCAAGGCGTCGGGACGGTTCGACACCATCGGCTTCATTCTCTCCGGCATCGCGCTCGGCTCTCTGCTGTTCGGCTTCGAGACGTCGAGCCGACCGGGAGAGGGAAGCTTTTCGCTGTTCCTGATTGCCGTCGGCGTGCTGTTCGGCATCGCCTATCTCAAGCATGCCCGCCACCATCCGTCGCCGATCATGGATTTCTCGCTGATGAAGGTGCCGAGCTTCGGCACCTCGGTGATCGCCGGCTCGCTCACCCGCATCACGCAGGGCGCGCAGCCCTTCTTGCTGCCGCTCTATTTCCAGCTCGGCTTCGGCCTCTCGGCCGCCAAGGCCGGCCAGCTCGTCACCGCGGCTGCTCTCGGCTCCATGGCGATGAAGGCGTTTGCGCCACGCGTGTTGCGTCGCTTCGGCTTCCGCAACGCGCTGGTCGCAAACGGCGTCATCGCAACGGTCGGCTATGCGCTGTGCGCCGCCTTCCGCCCCGATTGGCCCCTCGGCTTGATCTTCGCGATCCTCGTCATGTGCGGCTTCTTCATGTCGTTCCAGTTCACGGCCTACAACACGGTTGCCTATGACGAGATCGATCGTGACCGGATGAGCTCGGCGACGAGTTTCTACACGACCTTCCAGCAGCTGATGCTGTCGCTTGGCATCTGTGTCGGCGCGCTGGCGCTGCACACGTCCATGTCGTTCAACGGCAGCGAGACCCCGCAGCTCCACGACTTCTCAGCCGCCTTCCTCTTCGTCACCGCGATCTCGATCACGGCGACCTTCTGGAACCTGCGCTTCTCCCGCACAGCCGGTGCCGATATCAGCGGCCACCGCGGCGAGAAGCCCGCGCACGCCGAGCATTGACCATTCATGCCCGCGCCGGTGCGGGCATGCAGGCCTCGCAGATTGCCGCGACATGGCGGTGATCGGTGCCGCAACAGCCGCCGACGATGCGCACCTGCGGCATCTCCTGCATCAGCTCGCGATATCGCTGTCCGAGGTCGGCGGGGTCCCCCGCATCCAGCTCCTCGCTCTCGTCAAGTTCCGCGTGGCTCATGCGTGAGGCATTGGCGCGCAAGCCGTAGATCCGCTTAACCCAGCCGCTGCGGTGGTCAAGAGCATCGGCAAAATGCGAGGGGTGAGCGCAGTTGATCATGTAATAGGCCGGCGATGCGTCGGTCGCCGCATCCGTGGTCTCGATCGCATCCTGCATGCTGCGCCCGGTCACCAGCCTGCCGTCCGTCTCGACCGTAAACGAGATCGCGCAGGGCATGCCTCTTGCTGCGGCCGCCCGCGCGACGCCGATCGCCTCGTCGATATTGGTCAGCGTAAATGCCGTCACCATGTCGGCTTGGCTCTCCGCGAAGCTGCCAATCTGGATGCCGTGATAGTCCTCGCTCTCCGCCGCATTCATGTTGCCGGCCCTGTAGCCGTCACCGCGCGGTCCGATCGCGCCGCTGAGGACGATCGGCCGGTCCGGCTGCTCGTGTTTTGCGCGCAGCTCGGCCAGCAGATCGATGCCTGCAACGTTTGCCGCGTGCAATGCTTCACGCGTGTAATGAAGCTTTTCGCCCCAATCCGGATTGGCGCGCCATGTCGGGGTGTCGAGGATGAAACCGGCGCCGTGTCTGCGGGCAATGTCGAGATAGCGGCGATAGTACGCCCTCAACCGGTCGCGTCCCTCTTCCGAGGCGAGCATGACGAAGGACGCAAAGTGGGGAAGCTGCAGGCCGTCGTGGAAAATGAAGGTTGTCTCCATGCCGCCATCGGTCACGAAGAGGCCGCCATCGAGTTGCGGCAAGCAGTGTCGGTAGGTCGCCATCGGATCTCTCCCGTGCCAAACCAAAGGAATGCTGCACCGCGAGATTGATTGTTAAGTTTGTTCTAAAATAGGCAGCAGGCGCACTCAGCGCGCTTCCATCGCCGCGGCCATTCCGGCGAGCTTGCGCACCGTGTTCATGTTGCGGGCGGTGCCGGGTTTGAGGGCGGCGAGCTTGAGCTTGGATCTGCCGGCACCGATAGGGAAGTGGACATAGATCTCGCGGCCAGCCACGACCGCTTCCTCGCCATCAGCCGCGACCATTCCGTCCAGAGCGTTGCTGGGCGCAGCCTCCGGCAGGAAGCTGACAAGAAGATAGTTCGGCTTGGCGTCGGGGAAGGGCGCATTGGCGACGATGATGTCCAGCTCCTTCCTGCTGCGGAGCATGATGCCCGGCTTCTTGCCAAGCGCCTTTCCGAGAGCCTCGTCGAGCCGACGCTCGACATCGGCAGCGCCAAGATCGGAGCGGAACAGCACGTTGCCGCTTTGGATAAACGTCGTGACGTCTGCGAAGCCGGGAGCTTCGCAGATCGCCTTCAGCTCCGCCATCGGCAGCTTGCCGGTACCGCCGACATTGATGGCCCGCAGCAGTGCCACATAGACAGTCACAGGCTGCTCCCGCTCATCGGCCTACATCTTGCCCGCAACCTTGATCGCAAATGCGTATTCAAACGCGATCTCCTCCAGTCGCTGGAAGCGTCCCGAAGCGCCGCCGTGGCCGGCATCCATGTTGGTCTTCAACAGGATCGGTGCCGAGCCGGTGGTCTTTTCGCGCAGACGCGCCACCCACTTTGCCGGCTCCCAATAGGTGACGCGCGGATCGGTGAGGCCGCCAAGCGCCAGGATCGGCGGATAGGCCTTCGCGCCGACATTGTCGTAGGGCGAGTAGGCGGCGATCTGTTCGTACTCTTCCTTGCTGTCGATCGGGTTGCCCCACTCCGGCCATTCCGGTGGCGTCAGCGGCAGCGTATCGTCGAGCATGGTGTTCAGCACGTCGACGAATGGAACAGCGGCGATGACCCCGGCGAACTTCTCGGGCGCCATGTTGGAGATTGCGCCCATCAGCATGCCGCCGGCGGAGCCGCCCTCGGCGATGATGTTTGCGTAGGACGTGAACTTCTGTTGATTCAGATAGTCCGCCGCGGCAATGAAGTCCTTGAAGGTGTTGGTCTTCTTTTCCATCTTACCGTCTTCGTACCAGGCAAAGCCCTTGTCCTTGCCGCCGCGGATATGGGCGATGGCATAGACGAAGCCGCGATCGACCAGCGACAGGCAATTGGTGTTGAAGCTGGCAGGGATCGTGACGCCATAGGCACCGTAGCCATAGAGCAGGCACGGTGCGGAACCGTCGAGCGGGGTCTCCTTGCGATAGAGCAGCGTGACGGGAACCTCGACGCCATCCCAGCCGGGTGCGAAGACGCGGCGTGTGACATAGTCGTCGGGATTGTGGCCCGATGGGACTTCCTGCGTCTTCAGGAGCGTGCGCTCGCGCGTCACCATGTTGTAGTCGTAGAGCTGCGAGGGCGTCGTCATCGAGGAATAGGAGAAGCGGATGACGTCGCTGTCATATTCCGCCGCACCCTGCAGGCCGAGCGAGTAGGCCTCTTCCGCAAAGCCGATCGCGTGTTCTTCGCCGGTCCGGCGGTCCCGGATCATGATCTGCGGCAGGCCGTCCTTGCGCTCCAGCCAGAGCAGGTGCCGTGCATAGGCCATGTGGCTGATGATCAGCGTGCCAGGCTTGTGCGGCACGACCTCGCGCCAATTGGCCTTCTCCGGCGCGTCAACCGGAGTCTCCATGATCTTGAAATCTTTCGCACCGCCATCGTTGGTGAGGATATAGAAGACATCCCCGCCTTCGGTCATCGAATATTCGACGCCATCCTCGCGAGCCGCAACGAGCTTGGGCTCCGCGGTGAGGTCCTTGGTCGAGAGCAGCCGATATTCGCTGGTCTCGTGGTCGTGGATATCGATGTAGATGACGTCGTCGAGCAGCGAGCCGCCGACCCCCATGAAGAAGCCGGCATCCTCTTCCTCGTAGACCAGCCGGTCCTCAGATTGCGGCGTGCCGACGATGTGATGAAACACCTTCGACGGGCGGTGGTTCTCATCCAGCGCGGAATAGAAGAAGCTCTTGCCGTCGGGCGCCCAGACGCCGCCGCCGCCGGTGTTCTCGATCACATCGGCCAGATCCTCGCCGGTGGCGAGATCGCGGACCTTCAGCGTGTAGAATTCCGATCCCTTGTCGTCATATCCCCAGATGCCGCGATTGTGATCGGTCGAATGATCGATTCCTGCGAGGCGGAAATAGGCCTTGCCGGCCGCTTCCTTGTCGCCGTCGAGAAGCACGGTGCGGATCGTCTCATCCTTGACGTCGCCATCGCGAGGGATGCGGAAATAGCGCGGCTGCTCGCCGCCGGTGACGAAGAAGGTGCCGTAGGCATAGGCACCATCCTTCATCGGTACGGAGCTGTCGTCTTCCTTGATACGGCCGCGCATCTCGGCAAACAGCGTCTTCTGCAGCGGCTTGGTGTCTTCCATCGCAGCATTCATGTAGGCGTTTTCCGCCTCGAGATGCTTGCGAATTTCAGGGTCGAGGATCGACGGATCCTTGAACATCGCCTGCCAGTTGTCGGCCCGCAGCCAGGCGTAATCGTCGGTGCGGGTAATGCCGTGGCGCGTATCGGAAAGCGGCTTCTTGGGCGCGACGGGCGGGGCAGGCAGGTTTTTGAAGGCGGACAAGGAAATGCTCCGGGTCGGAATGACAGGTGGGCAAGAGATAGAGGCCCACAGGCCCCGGATCAAGCTCGGAAGGCTGCTTGCTGGGCCAGCCTGTGAAAAGCGAAGGACTGCTCACGTTGCCTTGATGTCACCACATTGTTTAAGAAAGTCCGCTACCGTCGCGCGGAATTCGGATATCGTTCGGCTCGGTCCCAAGCGGGCGGGCGATGGCGAAATTCCCGAACGTGCATGCAAAGGAATTCCACATAATGCCAAAACGTATCGTGCTGCTCCTGTCGGCTCTAAGCCTTGCCGCTCCTGCCTTCGCAGTAGATCCCGCCATCAAGAAGCAGCTCGAGAAACTGGACCCCGCCACGCGGCTCGAACAGAGCTGCGATACAGAGGCGATGAGCCGAATCAATAAGGATCCCTCCGGCTACAAGCCCGACAAGGTGATTGCCTACACCTTCAAGGATCCGGTCGCAGGCGACGACAAGCTGGAAGCACCGGGCGCCGTTTTCCGCAGCAAGGGCGACTGGTATCATCTGTCCTACACCTGCATCACCGGCCCGCAGCACATGAATGTACGTGATCTGCAGTACTCGATCGGCGACAAGGTCCCGCGCGAGAAGTGGACCAAGTATTACCTCTACGATTGAGGCGGCAGCGGGTGCCGCCGGGCGGTCGCAGCGGCATCAGACCACATGTCGCGCCTTCGCGCGATGCGTTAACAAGTCGTCAAACATTCAACGGCATCTCTTTGATATGAATCGCACTCTTCTCGTTCCGGCGCTGTTGTTCGCCTCCGTTTCCATCGCCTCTGCAACGAGCGTGGCAACGACGGCGCAGCCGCCTGTTACCCTGAAGGGGGCCGCGTCTCCGAGGCTGGTCGAGCCACACCTGCGCATCGCCCGCTCGAACGTGAAAGGGCATGCTCGCATCGCCCTGACCTTCGATGCCTGCATGGGCAAGGCCGACGACCGCATCCTGTCGGTGCTCGTCAGCGAGCGGATCCCGGCCACGATCTTCGTCACCGCCCGCTGGCTGAAGCACAATCCGCAGGCGCTCGAAATCTTTCTGAAGAACCCTGACCTCTTCGAACTGGAAAACCACGGACAGAACCACGTTCCCGCCGTCGACAAGCCGGTCTCGATCTATGGGATCGCCGCCGCCGGCTCCCCTGAGGCAGTCCGGCAGGAGGTCCAGGGCGGCGCGGACGCGATGCTCGCTGCCGGTATTGCCGCGCCCCGCTGGTTCCGCGGCTCGACCGCCAAGTACGATCTGTCCTCGATCGAGCAGATCCGCGCCATGGGCTATCGCATTGCCGGCTATTCCGTGAACGGCGATGGCGGCTCGCTGCTTGGTGCTGCGGTGACGGAAAAGCGGATCTCGTTAGCCAAGGACGGCGATGTGGTGATCTCCCACATCAACCAGCCGACCCACGCAGCCGGCGAAGGCGTCGCCAAGGCGATCCTCGACCTCAAGGCCAAGGGCACTGAGTTCGTTAGACTAGAGGATGTCGACGACACCGGCGACGACCAGACGACGGAATAGCCTCGTCAGTTGAACAGGGTCTCGCGTCGATCCTGCACGGGGCGGCCGGCACCGAAGCCGGGGCCATCCCGGTCCAGCGCGAAATCGTCGAACCAATCCCTGTAACCACCACTGATCATCGCGCCGATCATCTGAGCGGCGAGATAGGAGAAGGTGATGCCGTTGCCGCCATAGCCGTAGGCGGCATAGACGCGGGGCAGAGACGGAACCGGGCCGATCAGCGGCAAACCGTCGGCGGTCTCCCCAAACGTCCCGCACCAGGCGTTTGCCACGCGCGTATCCGCTCTCGGCCAGAGCCGCTTCATCTTTTCCCGGATCGCCATGATCTTCTGCGGCAGCTTCGCATCCCGCATCTCAGGATCGACGGTATCGTCATCCTCGCCACCGGCAACGATGCGGCCGTCGGCCGTCGTGCGCATGTAGAGGTAGGGGTGGCTGTCTTCCCAGATCAGGGCCTGATCACGCCAGAGCGTTGCCGGATCCTGCGGCACGGTGGCCAGCGCCCAGCTCGAGGTCGTGCGATGCAGCTTCGACATTTCGATCCCGGGCATCGTATAGCCGGTCGCCAGCACCGCGGCCTTCCCTTCGATCACGAATGACCGGTCGGTCTCGGCCGTCACGCGGCCGCCTTCGCTGGTCAGCCGTGTAACGGAGGCGTTGACCAGGCGTGCCTGCTGCTTCACCGCCATGTCGAGCAGGCTCCAGGTCAGGAGCAGAGGGTCGGCCTCGGCCGCGCCGCGAGAAAGAATGCCGGCATCGCGATCGAGCTCGAATTGGGTGAAGAGATCGCAATGCTCCAGATAGGTGCTCGGCAGTCCTGCACGCCGGCGCAACTCGACTTCCCGCATCAGGTCACCGGCGCCCTCGCTGTTGCTGGTGAGGAACAGCGATTGGCGTGGCCGGAAATAGCAGGGAATGCGGTGCGCCGTGATGAGTTTGGCAAGACCGGCGACCGAGCCGGCACTGCGCCGGTAGATGCCGATAGCGCGCTCGTGTCCGTAGAAATGCTCGAGCTCGGTCAGCGTCCGGTCGATCTCCCACTGCAACAGCGCAGTGCTTGCCGCGGTGCTGCCGAGCCCCGGCTCCTCGCGATCAACAATCGCGACGGAAAGGCCGCGCTCCGACAGGTGCTGAGCCGTCAACGCGCCGGTGATGCCACCGCCGACGATCAAGACGTCGACCTTGAGATTGTCTGCAAGTGGTTGGTAGGCTGGCCTGACGCCGGCATGGCCCCAAAGGCATGCGCCGCTCGTCAGACGATCGTGGCTGGACTCTTTCAGATCAACTTCGGCCATCGTACGCTTCTTACCTCAATCATTTCGGCAATTGCGGCTGCACTTTTTCTTCGATGAAGAGTTCATCGATGATGGTCATTACGATCAGCGATAGTGGTAGAGCCAACATAGCACCGACTGCGCCCCACATCCAAGTCCAGAAGAGAATCGCGATAAAGACCACGAAAGGATTGATTTCCAGCCGTCGTCCCATCACCGCGGGGAAGATCAGGTTTTCCATCACAAGGTGCACGCAGAAGAAGGCCGCAGCCGGGATCAGACCGATCAGCACGCCGTCATGCGTCAGGATGCCGGCGATGGCGACTGCCAGCGTCATCATGGTGATCCCGAGATAGGGCACGAAGCTCGACAGGAACGCGAAGAACCCCCACAGAACCGGCGAGGAGAGGCCACCGACATAGGCGATGACCATCATCGTTACGCCAAGGCAGACATAAATCAGCGATGCTGTGGCGAAATAGAAGCCGAGCGCCTGCTCGACGCCATTGATGACGCGGATGGCGGCAAGCCGCTGGGGCCTGGTCTTGAAAACCATGATGATCGATTTGCGCAGGTTGACGCGGCCCGCCAGAAACAGAAGCAGCGCTGCGAAGAAGATCAGCGCCTGGACGAGGGCGGGCGTCAGGTTGGCGGTGATGAGATGCAGGATGTTGCCGGTGTTCTCGAGCAGCTTGTCGCTGGACATCGGGCCGCTCTGGAAGGTCTCCGGCGTGATGTGCAGCCACTTGATGCGCTCCAGGTAGGGAAGCAGCCGCTCCATCGTCTTCTCGGCGAAGGCGGGGCCGTCACTGGCAAGGGTCGCCAGCGGCCCGGCCAGCGAATTGGCGAGCAGGAAGAGGATCAGCGCGACGCTGGACGACAGCAGCACCGCATTGGTGATGCGTGGCACGCCGAGCTTGCTGAGCTTCTCCGCCAGGATGCCGAGTATCATGCCGACGACGATGGCAAGCGTGAGCGGAATGAGGATCAGCGCCATCATGTAGACGCCCGCCAGAGCAAGGATGCCGAAAATGCCGATGATCGCCCAGGCCGTGACGATATCGAGGCCGTCCTTTTCCACGCGGCGCACCGGAGCCTGGGGCATCAGGTCGGTCGCCTCCTGCATGGTGCGTGCCCATGTGCTGACGTGCCGTTCGCCGATCTTGTTGGCCTGTTTGCGTATCCCGTTGGCGATGCCCATCGTGAAAGATCCCCGGAAGCCCGATGCTTCGAGCGCAAAACGCGGATTGTTGAATTGGGTTCCTTGGAGTGCAGAAGATAAATGCCGCGATCTTGCCGCATCCTGCGTGCAAGGTGAGCAAATGTTCGGCGGGGGAGCAGGGCCGCTTCTCGGTACGCCCGGAGAGGACGAGAGACTGCGGCCCTGCCTGCTTCGTTCGTCGCGCGCGACCAGCTAGGTGGCCGCGCTCTCACACGCGATCGCCTCTGGTTCCCGCACCCTGCGGCCGAGGAAGAGGACGACGACGATGGCCGTCACGATCGTAATTGCCGTCAAAAGCAGGAGGAGGGTGGCAAAAGCCTGCCCGTATCCCTGCACCAGCCCGTCATGGCCGATGGCTGGCATGCTTGCGACAGCGGCCTTCAGGTCTCCGGTGACCAGCTGCTGGGCCGCACTGGTTGCGTTGCCTTCCGTGCCAAGGTTCGAGCGGATGAGGGCGGAGAGAACAGCGCTGACGATGGCCAGCGCCACGCCTTCCCCGGCAACCCGTGTCGTGCTGAAAATCCCGGTCGCCATGCCCGCCCGCTCCTTGGGAACGACGGAGACGGCGAGCCCATCCATCAACCCCCACGGCAGGCTGATTCCGACGCCGATCGTCAGGAGTGGCGCGATCAACAGCGCCGGTTGCGCGGCCGCCTGCATATTCGAGAGCCAGAAGAGCCCGCCCGCCGAGATCACGAGCCCGGCGCCACAGATGGTGGCCGGGCTGAACCAGCGCGTCAGCAATCCCGCGACGATCGGCAGGACGAGAAGCGGCGACGACAGCGCAATCATCATCTTGCCGGCCGCAACTTCGCTCATGCCGTCGATGCCGACGAAACGCACCGGCAGCAGGATGAGCAGGACGACGAAGGCATAGGCAGGTGCGGCCGCCAGCAACTGCACGCCAACGAATCGTGGATAGCGGAACAGCGACAGATCGAGCATCGGTCGCCTTACAGTGCGCTCGATGACGCAGAAGGCAATCAGCAGCAGAGCCGACGCGGCCAGCAGGCCAAGGACGGCGGGGTTCTGCCAGCCACGTTCAGGCGCCAGCAGCACCCCGTAGGTGAACAGCGTGAGCGCCAGCGTAAAGCTGATGGCGCCCAGCCAGTCGAGGCCGGATGCCGCCGGATCGCGGGTCTCATGCAGGAACAAGGCGCCGAGGACAAAGGCGATCGTGCCGAGCGCGAAGACCAGCGCAAAGATGGCCGGCCAGCCGAAAGTCTCCACCATGAAGCCGGAGGCGATGGGGCCGAATGCCAGCCCGACCCCGAAGCTCGATCCGACGATACTGAAGGCACGCATGCGGGCATTGCCGTCGAACTCCTGGGCAAGCGACGCCATGCCGCCCGAGAAGGCAGCCGCAGCGCCCAGCCCCTGCAGCGCCCGCAGGATGTCGAACCAGACGATGTCGGTGGAGAAGGCAAGGGCAGCTGAAAACAGAAGGAACGCAGCGAGCCCACACAAGAATATGCGTTTGCGCCCATAGCTGTCGGCCAGCGCGCCGGCGGCCATCAGGCTGCTTCCAAAGGTGAGCATGAAGGCGTTGGTCACCCAGTTGAGGGCGATCGGGCTCCCGCCGAGATCCCGGGCGATCGATGGAAGGGCAACTGCGGGGCCGGTAAATGTCAGCGGCATCGCGGCCGCGGCACAGCAGACGCCGATCAGCGCCAGCGTCTTGGTCCCCGCCTTCGCGGGGCGTGTCTTGTCGGGTCTTTTCATGAGGTTTCCGCCTGGTTGAAAATGACGTGCGCGCGGACGGGCAGAGTCGAAACCCTGGAACTCGCGGCCAAGACAAGATAAATTTGCAGGAGTGATTGCATAAGATAGTGATCTTTCCGCCCATTGCGGAAAGAAACGATCGAATAAGGAGTGGCAATGGACCAGTTGAACGGCTTGGCCGCCTTCGTCAGGACAGCCGATCTCGGAAGCTTCGTTGCAGCCGGCCGGGTGCTGGGTCTGTCCGCTTCGGCTGTCGGCAAGGCGGTGACGACGCTTGAGCGACAGCTCGGCGTACGACTGTTCCAGCGCTCGACGAGGAGCATCAGGCTGACCGAGGAGGGCCGTCTGTTCCACGAACGCTGCCGGCGCGTTCTCGACGATCTCGAAGACGCACAGGCCTCGCTGGCCGAAGCCGTGGCGACACCGCGGGGGCGCCTGCGTCTCAGCGTGCGGCTGGTTAGCTATCATCTGCTGCTGCCGGTCCTGCCGGCGTTCATACGGCTCTATCCCGAGGTCGAACTCGATCTCGACTTCAACGATCGCATCGTCGATCTGATCGAGGAGGGCGTCGATGTGGCGATCCGCAGCGGCAACCTGCCGGATTCCCGGCTGATGTCGCGGGCGCTGCGGCCGTTCCAGATGCTGTTGTGCGCCTCGCCCGCCTATCTCGCGGAGCATGGCGTACCGGAGACGCCGCAGGATCTCTGCGGTCATCTCGGGATACGCTTCCGGTTTCCCAACAGCGGCAAGATCCAGAACTGGCCCTTGACCTTGCCTGCAGGTGCTCCGGAGCTTGCGGTCCGCACATCGATGGTCTGCAACAACATGGAGGCCTTGCGGGGAGCGACGCTGAGCGGTCTCGGAATCGGCTGCATGCCTGATTTTCTCGCCCGCAGCCCGCTCGCCGAAGGGACACTCAGCACCGTGCTCGGCGACCATATCGACGGCCCCGGGCAATTCCACCTGCTTTGGCCGTCGAACCGGCATCTCTCGCCGAAGGTGCGCGTTCTGGTCGACTTCCTGACGGAGACGCTGTTTGCCGACAGGTGCGACAGCCCCGCCACAACGACAAACGCCCACCGTTCGGTGGGCGCTGCCGGATGATTGCGAGGCTGAGAGTTAGGCCGTTAGCGTCAGGCCGATGCCCCATGGATCTTTCAGGAACACGCCACGGTCGCGCTTCTCGCTCTTGATTTCGAGTTCGTCGAGCTTGGCGACTGCCTTGTCGAGCGCCGCTGTATCGTTGAAACGAAGGGCATAGTCGGACAGTCCGGTCATGCCGTCGGCGCGGGTGCCGGCGCCGCGGCTGTTCCAGATATTGGCGGCAACATGGTGGTGGTAGTCGCCGGTGGCAAAGAAGCTGGCGCCGGGGTAGCGCGCCATCAGCTTCAGGCCGAGCACGTCGCGGTAGAAGGTATCTGCTTCCGGAATATTTCCAACCTGCAGATGGATATGGCCGATCGCCGTGCCGTCCGCCATGCCGTTCCACGCATCCTGTGGCGCGCTGTTGTAGAGCGCCTGGAGATCGAGACGGAGCGTCGCCATTTCAACCTGGCCGTCCTGATGGAACTTCCACTGCTCGTGCGGCCGGTCGGCATAGATCTCGATGCCGTTGCCTTCCGGGTCGGAGAGATAGATTGCTTCGCTGACGAGGTGGTCGGAAGCGCCCTCGAGCACGACATTGTTATGCGCCGCATGGCGCAGCCAGCGAGCAAGTTCCGTACGGTTGGGCATCAGGAAGGCGGTGTGGAACAGGCCTGCGGCATTGCGCGGCGCCGTGCGGATGTCCTTGCCTGTCGTCAGCGTCAGCAGCGGCGTGCCATCGACGCCGAGAACTTCGCCACTGGCTGTCTTCTCGATGACCTTGAGGCCCAGCATCGATTGATAGAAGCTGGACACCTGCGCCAGGTCAGTGACGACAAGATGCGAGTGGTCGACATAGGCAGGGCGCGTCAGCGCATAGGAAGTCTCGGTGGTCGTCATGCGGATATCTCCTGCCTGTGAAAGAGTAGGCGTACCGGCGGTGGCAGCGAGCGCGCTGCCTGTAGCGATGCCAAGGAATTTTCGCCGATCCATTGCTTCTGAGCTCCCCTTGGCCGCTGTACTTGATCCCGTATATGGCGGATTTCCATCGTTCACAAAAGATCCCGTTTTGGCGATGAAGCGTTCGACGATCGTTGACGGTCCGCGGCGTGGGGGACTTGATCTTGATCAAAGCGCCTTATCTTCTTTCTGAGAAGATCGCGACAGCAAGGTCAGGCGCGACAGGAGGGCCGGAGTGTACAAGAAGATCATCGTAGCCATTGAAATCGGGGCACTGGCGGATGGAGAAGCAACGTTCCGCAAAGCGGCGACATTGCTCGACACGGGAGGGGAAATCATCCTCCTGAACGTGGTCGAGGATATCCCGACCTATGTCGCCGTCGACCTTCCCGTGGAGCTCGTCGAAAGCGCTGCGGCCGACGCACGCACCAAGCTGGAGGCTCTTATCGTCACGACCGGGATTCCCGCCAGCCTGCAGATCAGTCACGGCCGTCCGGCCAGCGGCATCCTCGCCGCAGCCGAAGCCAACCATGCCGATCTGATCATCCTCGCATCGCACATTCCCGATATTAGCAATTACTTCATCGGCGCGACTGCCGACCGGGTGGTGCGCCACGCGAAATGTTCGGTGCTGGTCGACAGGCAGCGCCGGGCGACAGCGGCATAAGGGAGGCAAGCCTATGAGTGACATGCAGGCATACGAGAAGATTTTGGTTGATCGTCAGCGGGAGCTGCAATCGCGCCTGAGCCGGATTGATGTCGATCTCGGCCGGCTCAAGGAGCAGGACAGCGATGATCGCGCGACCGAGATGGAAAACGATGAAGTGCTGGAGGGGCTCGGCCAGGCCGGTCAGGAAGAGTTGCGCGCCATTGCCGCGGCCCTGACCCGGATTGCCAACGGCACCTACGGCACATGCGCCAATTGCGGTCTGCCCATTTCCAAAGAGCGTCTCGCCGCCGTACCCTATGCGCCGCTCTGCGAAGAGTGCATGCCGCACTCGTAGGCCTGCGCAGCCGCGCGCCTCCTCACGAAGATGTATCACGACCGCAAAGCTGTTGTATTGCGCGCAAGCCGCTGAAGTGACACCATCAGCCGACCGAAAGAGGGCGTTCCGGCATGACGGAGTTCAACGGTATACGCTGGGCTTATGACAAGTACGAACTGATCGCGGATGGCATCGTCCACGGTATCGGTCTTGCTTTTGCTCTGGTCGGCGCCACCGCCCTGATCTTCTATGCGACCGTCTGGAGTTCGCATGGAGAGCTCGCGGCGGCGTGGATATATGCCGTCGGCCTTGTCCTCACGATCGGCATTTCGTTTTCCTATAACGCTTGGCCGGTATCGCGAACAAAGTGGTTCCTGCGGCGGCTCGATCACTCGTCGATCTTCATCCTGATCGCCGCCACTTACACGCCCTTCCTCCAGCGCGGCGCCGACAATCCGCTGCTGTTCGGCATGCTGATCGGCATCTGGGTCGTCGCCGCGGTCGGCGTGTTCCTGAAATGCGCTTTCCCCGGCCGCTACGACAAGCTGGCGATCCTTCTCTACCTCGCAATGGGTTGGAGCGGTGTGATGGTGGCCGGGCCAGTCGCCGAGCGCATTCCCTTTGCGTCCATGCTGCTGATCGTTATCGGCGGAATTATCTATTCGCTCGGCGTGATCTTCCACGTATGGGAAAGGCTGCGCTTTCAGAACGCGATCTGGCACGGCTTCGTCGTTGCCGCGGCCGCGGTGCATTATTCGGCGGTCTTCACCTGTCTCAGCATGGGCGCGTCAGGGCTCTGATCAGCCACAGCGCGGCGGTGCCGCCAGTGTCTTCACCATATGCGCGACGATCGGATCGTACTGCGTCAGTGCGGCTTTCGGGTAATCGAGCGTGAAGTACCCGATGGCGTCGTGACAGAGCGCAATCGCCCGGACATAGAGAATGCGATCCTTGCGGGAGCCGGAATAGCTTGCCCAGGTCTTTGACGACTTGTTGTAGCCGATCGCCCAGCCATCCTGCTTGTCCATCGCGACGCGGCTTTTGACCTCGGCTGCGAAATCGTCTTCCATCCTGTTTGCGCCGAAGACCCGCAGTTCGGCTTTTCCGTCCTTCGACGTCAGCGTCATACCGTCGCCGTTGTCGGCTTCGGCCGTAACCTTGAAGTCTCCCGGAAGGTCGATCGCGTAGCCGAACCGGGCGTTGGCATAAGGGCGCCAGTCGTCCGCCAGCGCCGGCGTTGCGGCCAAACACAGCAGTAGGATGAAGCGGTTGATCATCGGGCGGCTCCTTGGTCGCGAGGGAGCCTAGCGCATCGCGGCGATTATTTCAGCCTGTCTTGCTCAAGGTCACGACATAGCGGCAGTGGGCGGTGCTGCGGTTGCGGAATTCGCAGTCGGCCGCCGGCCCGAGCAGCAGGCAGTCGCCGGCCCCGAGATTGTGCACGATGCCGCCCTCCGTGAAGGTGAGTTCGCCCTCAACCACCCAGATACATTGCCTCAGGAAGACAAAAGAGGATGCCGGATAGGCCACGGAAGCGCCGGCGGGAAGATCGATTTCCACGATATCGAACGGACTGCCGCTTGCCGGGGAAACGTGACGGCGCGTATAGCCGGTCTCGGGATCGGTCCAGACCTGCTGGTCCGCCCGCCGGGCAAGCCGTTCGCTGCCGGCTTCGGCGCGGGCGATCAGCGCCGAGACGGTCAGGCTGAAGGCGCCGCAGAGTTTTCCGAGCAGCGACGCCGTCGGGCTGCTCTCGCCGCGCTCGATCTTGTGGATCATAGCGCGCGACACGCTCGATCGGTCTGCGAGATCACTGAGGGACCATCCGCGTATTTCCCGCTCGGCGCGGACGCGTTCCCCTAGACAGCGGTCAAAGTCATTTGATATAGTGGACATATTGAAACAATAGTGGACTAACGCAAATGCCGCAAGCCATTCTCGTCCGTGACGCTACCGAGGCCGATCTCCCTGCCATTCGTGATATCTACAATCACGCGGTAGAGCACACGACGGCGATCTGGAACGAGACGGTGGTCGATCTGCCAAATCGCGTTGAGTGGTTCAAAATGCGCCAAGCGCGCGGGTTCCCCGTTCTCGTCGCGGTCAAGGACGGCGTGGTCGCCGGCTATGCCTCCTATGGTGACTGGCGTGCGTTCGAGGGCTTTCGTCACACGGTCGAGCATTCGGTCTATGTGGAGAAGGACCATCAAGGCGCGGGGATCGGCAAATTGCTGATGCAGGCATTGATCGAGCGGGCAGCCGCAAACGGCATCCACGTCATGATCGCCGGCATCGAGGCCGGAAACGCAGCATCGATTGGACTGCATGAGAAGCTCGGTTTCCGCAACGGCGGCACCTTCTATGAGGTGGGCACGAAGTTTGGCCGCTGGCTGGATCTGACATTCATGGAACTGCGCGTCTCCAAATAGCAGAGACATTCTGCCCGGTCATTTCCCGGGCTCGAACACCATTGCATGACCGTTGATGCAGTAGCGCAGGCCGGTGGGTGGCGGGCCGTCGGGGAAGACGTGACCGAGATGGGCATCGCAGGTTCCGCACCGTATTTCCGTGCGGACCATGCCATAGGTGGCGTCGCGATGCTCGGTCACCGCGTCTGGCGAAACCGCCTCGAAGTAGCTGGGCCAACCGCAACCCGCGTCGAACTTGGTATCGGATCGGAAGAGCGGTGAATTGCAGCCGACGCACCGGTAGAGGCCCGTTTCGAACGAGTCCCAGTAGGGGCCGGTAAAGGCGCGTTCGGTGCCGTGCTGCCGGGTCACCCGGTATTGCTCCGGCGTCAGCTGCTCTTTCCATTCGGCATCCGTTTTCCGGACCTTGGCGGTCGTGGTTTCGGCCATGGCGTTGTTTCCTTTTGGATCGGGCTGCGGGCGCTGCGTTCGTTGAAAATGTGGTGCGGCCTCCGGAAACGATCAAGAGATACGTCTTTCAGCGGGAGGAGGTCTCACGGGGTACGCCGAATAGGGATGATATATTTTAGCGCGATGTTGAAGTATTGTTAAGAATAAGTGGGGTGTTTGTTTAGGGAGCCTGGGTTTTGCCTGGTGTCTTTTGGGGTATATACGGCGCCGTTGTGGGCCTGTTCGTAGTGATGTCCTTCCTCGAGGGGTGGGCTCATCACGATCGCTGGACGATGCGACGGATTGCCGGGCTCCTGTGCGCTCTCATCTGGCCCCTGATGCTGGCCTTTTTCTTGTTGCACGGTCGCCTGTCGCGACCTTTCCTTGCGGCCGAGGTTGCCGTTCCCTGTGAGTATCGCGCGGCACGGCCGAAGAAAGCTTGAGGCAGGGCGGTTCTTCTCCTAAACCTAGCTGGCACTTCTGATTTTGGTTGATTGTTTTCTCGGCCATGCCAGCAGAGGAGGGGACATGGCCGCTGTCACGGCTTTGACATTCGCGGCCCTGTGCATGCCGTTTCTTGCAGCAGCCGTCGCTCCCTTCATCGTCCGGGCGTTGGGCGACAAGGCCGCATGGCTTCTGGCTGCCGCCCCGTTTCTCGCCTTCCTGCACTTTTGCAGACTGCTTCCTGTGGTGGCCGATGGGACCGTCATCACCGGCGGCTATACCTGGGTGCCGAGCTACAATCTCGCATTTTCCGTGCTGCTTGACGGCTTGTCGCTGACCTTCGCGCTGCTGATCACCGGGATCGGAGCGCTGGTGGTGCTTTATGCCGGCGGGTACCTGAAGGGTCATCCTGACCTTGGACGTTTCTTCTCGTTCATTTTCCTCTTCATGGGCGCCATGCTCGGGCTGGTCGTGTCCGACAGCTACCTGATGCTGTTTGCCTTCTGGGAACTGACCTCGATCACCTCGTTTCTGCTGATCGGTTTCGATCACAGCCGCGAAGCGTCGCGCCGGGCGGCGCTGCAGGCGCTTGTCATCACCGGCGGTGGCGGCCTGTTGCTGCTCGCCGGGTTGCTTCTGCTGTGGAGCGTCACCGGAACAACGGATCTTTCCACGCTGCTGCGTTCCGGCGATCTGTTGCGCGCAAACGCCTATTATCTGCCCATTCTGCTGCTGGTGCTGGGTGGCGCCTTCACCAAGTCCGCGCAGTTTCCCTTTCATGTCTGGCTGCCGAACGCCATGGAGGCGCCGACGCCGGTGTCCGCCTACCTGCATTCCGCGACCATGGTGAAGGCGGGCGTCTATCTCCTGATGCGGCTTCAGCCGGCAATGGGCGGAACCGCTTTGTGGGAAACCTTGCTGCCGGTGTTCGGCGGCGCGACGCTGATCGTCGGCACGCTGCTTGCCGTTCGCCAGACGGACCTGAAGCTAAAGCTTGCCTACACCACCGTATCCTCGCTCGGTCTGCTGGTGATGCTGACCGGCTTCGGCACACCTTATGCGATCGAGGCCGCGGTCCTTTATCTGGTGGCGCACTCGCTCTTCAAGGGTGCTCTCTTCATGGTCGCCGGCATCATCGACCACGAAACCGGCACGCGCGACATCACCCGGTTGTCCGGCCTCCGGCAAGCCATGCCGCTAACCTTTGCCGCGGCGTTGGCTGCCGCCGTATCGATGGCCGGTTTGCCGCCCTTCTTCGGCTTTCTTGCCAAGGAGGAGATCTACACTGCATTGGCCCATGGCGATCCACGCTCGATCTTGTTCACGGTCCTTGCTTTGGTGGGCAATGCGCTGATGTTTGCCATCGGCTTTGCCGTGGCGTTGAAGCCTTTCGTCGGAAAGGCGGTCGAAACGCCAGCACATCCGCATGAGGCTCCGCCACTTTTGTTGGTTGGGCCATTGGTGCTGGCCTTGCTCGGCCTCATCGCCGCGGTGTTTTCCGGGGCAGCGCATCACTACATCTCGACGCCCATGGCGTCGGCGGTGCGCGGAACTGCTGCCTCCGTTGATATCTCACTCATCCCCCACCTCGGCGTACCGTTGCTTCTGTCGCTGCTCACCGTGATCCTGGGCATCGGCGTCTATTGGCAACTTGATCGCGCGCGTTTTGTAATGGCGGCGTTGCTGCGCAGGCTCGGGCCGGGGCCGGATCGCGGCTTCGATTATGCCATGACAGGCATCGTCCGCCTTGCGGTCGCGGTTACGCGCTTCGTTCAGCCCGGGCGTCTCGAGATCTACGTGACCACGACCTTCCTTTGCATCGCGGCGGTCCTACTTGTTCCGCTGTGGCTCTTTGGTGAATGGCCGTCGCTGCCGGCAATGCCGGACGGGGTTCGACTTTACGAGTGGGGGATATTCCTTCTTGCTGTTGTCGGTCTGACGGCGGTCGTGTGCGCCCGCGATCGGCTGACGGCGATTGTATCGCTTGGCATCCAGGGCTTTTCCGTTGCCATCATCTTCCTGCTGTTCGGCGCGCCTGATCTGGCCTTTACGCAGTTCATGGTCGAGACCCTTTCGGTCGTAATCCTCGCTTTGGTGATGACGCGCCTGAGACTGTCGCCGACCGATCGGCGCCCGCTGGGCCAGATGCTGCTTGATGGCGCGATCGCGCTTGCCTGCGGCACCGGCTTTGCGCTGTTGCTGACGAAGGCGACGGACGGGCCGTTCAATACGGCGCTCACCGACTTCTTCAACACCTATTCGAAGACCATCGCCCATGGTGCGAATGTCGTGAACGTCATTATCGTCGATTTCCGCGGCACGGATACGCTCGGCGAAATCGCGGTTGTCGCGGTCACGGGTCTTGCCATCCTCGCGCTGATCCGGGTGAGGGCGCAGACGGAGCGAAAGCTGGCTGAAAACGATCCCGATGCGCCCGAGGATCTCGGGGTGGAACGCCCATGAACACGCTGATCTTCAGAACCATCGCGCCGGTATTGACAGCCCTGATGCTGCTCTTTTCGGTTTTCGTGCTGCTGCGCGGGCACAACGAGCCGGGCGGCGGCTTCATCGGTGGCCTGATTGCCGCCTCGGCGTTCGCGATCTTCGGAATTGCGCGCGGTGTCGGGGCGGTGCGTCATGCCATCGTCTTTCATCCGCTGGCGATTGCCGGCGCCGGCCTGTTGCTGTCGTGCTGTGCTGGTTTACTGTCCATCTTTTTGGCCGTGCCGTTCATGACCGGTCTATGGGTTTATCCGTCGGTCTTCGGCGTCGAGGTGCCCCTGTCGAGCGTCATGCTGTTCGATCTCGGTGTCTATCTCGTCGTTGTCGGCGCCATCACGTCGATAGCCTTGGCACTGGAAGAGCGGGAGGTCGAATGATGGAGCCGGTCTTTGCTATCCTCGTTGGCCTGTTTTTCTCCGCCGCGATCTATCTGATGCTGTCGAAGTTCTCCATTCGGATCATGCTTGGCATCGCTGTCCTCGGAAATGGCGTCAACCTGCTGCTGTTCACGGCAGGACGGCTGACACGCGAAGTACCGCCGATCATCCCCGGCGCGCTTGACGCGTTGCCGGCGGGGGCGGCCAATCCGCTGCCGCAGGCACTGATCCTGACGGCGATCGTCATTTCGTTTTCGTTTCTCGCATTCCTCCTGGTGCTCACCTATCGCGCCTATCAGGACGTTGGCACCGACAATACCGACGAGATGCGGGTTGCCGAGCCCGTCGATCCGCCACTGCCGCCGATGGGGTATTAGACGATGGCTGCCCCGATCGAGAAAATCCCGGATCTCTCCGCGGCCGTGGTCACGACGCCGGTCCCAATCGGCGATTGGCTGGCCATCGCCCCCGTTGCGCTCTGTATCGCGCTGGGTGCTGCTCTTTTGATGCTGCGTGGTTCGCTGCGCGTCCAGGCGTCGGTCGCCATTCCGGGGCTCGCGCTTCTGGTCCTAGTCGATGCCGCCCTGCTGGCGAAGGTGGCCGTCCACGGTCCATTGACAATGGTCATGGGCCGCTGGCTGCCGCCGTTCGGCATTGCCTTCACCATCGATCTGCTTGGCGCGCTGATGGCGCTGACGGCGGCGCTGGCAGCACTGGCGGGTGGCATCTATGCGCTTGCCGACATCAATGAAAGCGCGCGCCGCTACGGCTTCTTCCCGCTGCTGCTGATGCTGATGGCGGGTGTCACTGGGGCTTTCCTCACTGGCGACGTCTTCAATCTCTACGTCTGGTTCGAGGTGCTGCTGATTTCGTCTTTCGGCCTGCTGATCCTTGGATCGGAGCGGGGGCAGATCGACGGCGCGATGAAATATGCGGTGCTGAACCTTATCGGCACCACGCTGTTCCTGATCGCCGTCGGCATCCTCTATGCCGTGTTCGGCACGCTCAACATGGCCGATATCGCGATGAAGGCGCAGGACGCGCGAGACGGCGCGCCCTTGATGACACTGTCCGCGCTGTTTCTGCTCGCCTTCGCCATGAAGGCAGCCGCCTTTCCCCTGAACTTCTGGCTGCCCGCCTCCTACCACACGCCACGCATCGCCGTTTCGGCACTGTTCGCCGGACTCCTGACCAAAGTCGGCATCTATGCACTGATCCGCGTGATGGTCATGCTGTTGCCCGTCGAGCGCGAGCAGTTGAGCCTGCTGATCGCAGCCGTCGGCGCGGCGACGGTTGTGTTCGGCGCCCTTGGCGCGCTGGCGCAGGACGATATTCGCAAGCTGTTCGGCTATGTCGTCATCTCGGGTATCGGCAACATGCTGATCGGTGTGGCGATCGGCACGCCGGATGGTCTCGCCGGCGCGATCTTCTATGCCCTCCACTCCATGGTGTTGATGACGGCTCTGTATCTCGTCGCCGGCCAGGCCGCGGTTCTCGGCGGCAGTTTTTCCCTGAACAGTCTCGGCGGACTCTATCGACGCAACGCAGGCTTCGCGGCGATTTCGTTCATCGTGTTCTTCGCCGCCTGCGGCCTGCCGCCGTTCTCCGGTTTTTGGCCAAAGGTCATGTTGGTCAAGGCGTCGTTCGATGTGGGAGCATGGTGGCCGGCAGCCGCCATCCTCGCTGGCGGTTTTTTGACGACGATAGGGCTCGGGCGTGTCTTTCTGCTGGCCTACTGGAGGCCGGCAACGGCGCCGGAAACGCGGCGATCAATGGAGTGGCGCACGGTGCTGCCGCTCGTCTTCCTCTCCGCATTGGTCGTCGGCTTCGGCATCCTGCCGGAAAGGCTGCTGGCGCTGACGCAGGCAGCCGCACAGGGACTTGCCGATCCATCCGCCTACCTGCAGTCGGTCTTCCCCGGGGAGGCAGCGCAATGATCCGTCTTCTCCTCAACCTTCTGCTTGCCATCGCCTGGGCGGCCGTCACCGGCAGCGTGTCGCTCCACAACCTCTTGTTCGGCTTTGCCCTTGGCGCGCTTGCGCTCTTTATCGTGCGTGAGCCGCACGGCAGCGCTCGCTACGTCGGTCGCCCTGTCGCAATCGCCGCGCTCGCGCTGCTTTTCCTCAGGGAGCTCGTGCTGTCTGCATGGCGGGTCGCAATGACTGTCATCAGCCCCGGGATGGATATCAAGCCGGGTATCTTTGCCTTTCCGCTCACCGTCGAAAGCGATTTCGAGATCACCTTGCTTGCCAACATGATCACGCTGACACCGGGGACATTGTCGGTGGATGTGTCGGACGACCGGCGCACACTGTTCGTCCATGCGCTGGACTGTTCCGATGCTGACGCTACACGGCGCGATATCGCCAATGGCTTCGAACGGAAGATCATGGAGGCGTTCCGATGATTACGCCGCAGGCCATTGTGTTGATCTCCGCCGACATCGCGCTTGTCGTTCTCGCGGCCGCGTTCCTGCTGGCCGCCTGGCGTGTCGTATTTGGGCCGACGCTGGCTGATCGCGTGCTGGCCCTGGACACGCTCTCGGGCACCGCCATTGGCTTCATTGCCGTGATTGCCGTCAAGACTGGCTTCTCGCTCTACATCGACATCGCTATTTCGCTCGGCCTGGTTGGATTTCTCGCAACCATTGCCTTCGCGCGCTTTGTGATGTCGCGAGGGGCAATCGCCACAGGACTGGGCAAAACTCTTTCCGTTGCCTCGAAAAAGCCAAAGGCGGCAAAGAAAAGCAGCGGCAAGCAAGCGGCAAGGAAGGGCAAACAATGATGGAGTATGCGATTGCAATCGCCGTCGCCGTCCTTTTGCTGACGGGTGCCTTCTTCGCGTTCGCCGCAGCACTCGGCATCCTCAGGCTTCCCGATCTCTACACGCGCATGCATGCCGCCTCGAAGGCGGGCACGGTAGGGTCTGGTCTGCTGCTCTTTGCCGCCGGCATCGAATCAGCCGAGCCGTCTGTCTTTGCTCGCGCGGTGGCGGGATTCGTCTTCTTTATACTGACCGCGCCGGTCGCCGCACATCTTCTTGCCAGAGCGGCACACAAGACAGGTTATCGTCTTTCGGCGCCTTCGGTGCGCGACGATCTTCTTGAAAGAAAAGACTGCTGACGATTCAGTATTTTAAGCGGATTTTTGCAGCTTTACGGCGCTCGAATGATGATTAATGTTTCCATGCGTGCTTACCAATTCTTAAGACGTAGGCACTTTTCGACAGTTATATAAGAAATAATAATTGGCGTTTTCGCAAAACGGTGATATTTCAATGGCCAAGTAGAGTTCTGATATTGAATTAGAATCACGTTGCTTTTTTCCTCGGTCGCTTTGAATTTCAATGTCTAATTGAGGAAACTGCTTGCGTGACGACGTACTAATTCAGGATCAGGCAGTATAAGAACGGGTTTCGGCCTCAGGAATCTAGGGGTGGATTTCAGTTTTTCGAAACAGGTAGCCGCAGCCTGAGCTTTTTGCTGTTCGCTCTACGATGACGGTCTTGGCCGATCAGGTCTTCGACCATTGGAGCATGCAAACAGGAGAAACGAAATATGACGGATACTGCAGCCGGTAGCGGGCCGGAATTGCTGGTAGAGCTTACCGCAGATATTGTCGCCGCTTATGTCAGCAACCATGTCGTGCCCGTTGGCGATCTCGCCAACCTGATTTCCGACGTGCATTCGGCTCTCAGCAATACGTCGACGCCGCAGACTGCAACGGCGGTCGTCGAAAAGCAGAAGCCGGCTGTCTCTGTACGTAAATCCGTTCAGGACGAACAGATTACCTGCCTTGAGTGTGGTGGTAATTTCAAGTCGCTCAAGCGTCACCTGATGACGCACCATAGCCTTTCGCCCGAAGAATACCGTGAAAAGTGGGACCTTCCGGTCGACTACCCGATGGTAGCGCCGGCCTACGCAGAGGCGCGCTCGCGCCTGGCCAAGGAAATGGGTCTCGGTCAACGCCGCAAGCGCGGCCGCGGCTAAGGCGCTCGATAGCGATCGTCCATCCGGTCGAAAGATCGGCGTTGCGATTGCCATGCGTTTTGTAGGCGCGGAAAGCGCCACATGAGAAACAAGCCGGGTGAAAGCCCGGCTTTCGTGTTTTTAAGGTTTGACGATAGAGGAAAATAATCCCATTTAATTTTGGGCGTTAATGAGAATTGTCAGCGAAAACAACAGATGGTTGCGGTTATTGGCTTTTGTTTATCCTCACGTCCGTATAGGGTGTATGAAATAATTCCTATTATAGGGAGTAGTCATATGCCGATTGAAGATTTTTCATTGCGACCTCGGCTGACGGCGCCCGCCGTTGTCGAGTGCATCGATACAAACCGCCATTCCTCCGGCGCCGTTTCGCCGTCCGCTTTGCCAATCCGCACGATCTGCATGATATGCGCGCAGATAACCACCGAAATGGTCATGCTGGCCGCAAGTCGCATTCAGGTGCGGCGCGACGGACGGCGCACCCTGTGCCACGTCAGGCAGATTGCAATGTATGTCTGCCATGTCACGTTGCAGATTCCGCTTTACGAGATCGGCAAGGCGTTCGGCCGGGATCGGACGACAGTCGGGCATGCATGCCATGTCGTTGAAGATAGGCGCGACGATCCCGCCTTCGATGAATTCGTTGCCGCTGTCGAGCGCACGGTCGGTTCGGTCTTTCGGTCGAGTGGAGCTCTCGGACATGAGTAAGATCAATGCGACCGGCCGCAAGGCGATGGCGAAGCTGATCAGTGTTCTCACACGCGGTGTGGTGTCGGAGGAGTCAGCCGACGGGCCGCATGTCGGCCTGTGCACGGTCGATGGTCGCCTCCATCTTTTCGCCGCCGATCTTCTTGGCGAAGCCCTGTCCCTTGGCCTTGCCGAGAGGGGCGAGGGCGGGTTGCGCGCGAGTGCGGCCGCGCGATCCTATCTGCGGCGCGCCGCGTCCGAGCGCGACGAAGCGTTTCTCGAGCAGCACGGCGACATCGCCGAGGTCGCCACCGACGTCGAGGGAGTACGACAGCAGCTTCGCGTCAACAGGTCGGAATCGCCGCTCGCAAGCATGACCCGCCTTAAGGAAAAGAACGGATCGCCCTTCCTGCCGGCGGAAGCGATCGCTGCCGGCGAACGGCTGCTGGCGGACTTCACCCGCGGCCAGCTCCAGCCACGGGTGACGGCTTCGTGGGAGCCGCGTCTTTCCGACCGTGCAAAGGGCGCGCGCGGCGGCATGGCTGATCTGACCGAAGGGGCGATGGCCGGCCGGCTTGCCGTCAACCGTGCGCTCGAGGCGATCGGCCCCGAGCTTTCGGGCGTGGCGCTCGACATATGCTGCTTCATGAAAGGACTGGAAACGGTCGAACACGAGCGCCAGTGGCCCGCCCGATCGGCGAAGCTGATGCTGCGAACAGCGCTGATGGCCCTGTCGCGCCACTATAATCCGCAGGCGCGGTCAAGGCACGCACGCATGGAGCACTGGGGTGCCGAAGGCTACCGGCCCGCGATGGGTTACTAGGCTGCCATCCTCACATGCGCTTCTTCACGGATCCTGTTGACCATGGAGCGCAGGCCATTCGACCGTTGCGAGGAAAGGTTTTCGACAAGGCCGATTTTCGAGAAGACCTCGAAGGCATCAAGGGCTGCGATTTCGGATGCGGTCTTGCCGGAATAGGTGGCAAGCACGATGGCGACGAGGCCGCGCACGATATGCGCATCGGAATCGCCTTCGAATGTCAGCGTCGGATTGTCGGCATTTCCGTCCGCGTGGGTCACCAGCCAGACCTGGCTTGCACAGCCCATGACCTTGTTGGCCGAGGTCTTCTTCTCGTCGGCGAGATCCGGCAGGGCTTTGCCGAGCTCGATCACATAGCGATAGCGATCTTCCCAATCATCCAGGAAAGAGAAATCGTCGATGATCTGATCGAGGGACGTCATGGGTATACTGGCCTTTCGTTGTCTAGATTCCATATAGGTGAAAGACGGCCAGATTTGAACCATTAAAAAGAAGCGCCGCGAGGGATGGGCTTCCTCGCGGCGTAGCAACAAATGCTGAAAGTAAACAGGGCAGGCACGTCAGGCACAGGGCGTTCGCAGCAAGGCGAACCCACGGTGCAAGCTGGGTTGCGGGCGGACCGCGGAAATCTCAAGTGGCGGGGCGGGGCGTCGGCAGCGGAATGGTACCCGTCGTGACCGTATCGGATACATTGCTGCCGTCATCGACCGGCGGGCGGTAAGGCATCGGCTGGTTCAGGGCGGCGGTCCGCTCGCCAAGAGCCTGGACGGTCGGTGCGAGAGCGGCGATCGGTGCTGCCGGGGCAGGAGTAGCAGCAGTATGCGGATGCGCCGCGCTACCGTCGCCAAACTGACGATCAAGCATCTCATAGGCGACAAACGCACCTTCACGGGCCCGGTGGCCGAGTGCTGCCATCGTTTCCGCGCCCTTGGCGCAGACCTCAGGCTTCTCGCCGCACATGCCGGTCAGATAGTCGTAGGCGCCGGTCGCCGCCACGAAGGCGTCGGAAAACTGTAACTTTGGTCCGTTGGCCGTCTCAGTCGAGCTTCCGCCGCCAAAAAACGACAAGAGCACGAGCACAAGCCCGAACCAGAATGACCCTTTGATCAGAAACCACATCGTCGTTGCCCATCCTGTTTTCCCGTTCGGTCTTGTTGCCGAATCGAGCCGGTTCTCCGGTGTGAATTCACCTTAGCGAGAACTTGCGAATGCCGGTTTTCGAAACTCGTCGGCATTTGCGGCAAGTTTAATTCGAATTTTAATGAACGGCATTTGCACCGCATTTCAGTCAAATTGTAGACATTGGCGTTAAGCATAGGAAGGCGCGTGTCCCGCAACTGCCGGGAATCCTTGGGAAAGCCTCGCCGCAATCGTTAACAGGATGACGAAATGTGAGCGAAATCCGTCGCTTACCCCCTGTTAACCGTAAAACTCAAAGCCGCTTCCCGATGGCCCAAAATGGGACTTTTCGGCTTTTTGAGCTGTGGAGGCAGGCGATCCCTTATCCTTTCTTTAAGCGCAGCGGGCCTATTGTCGGCACTCGATAAAGAGCCTTTTTTGGGCGGGTATTGCGTGCGTGTATTGAGTAAGATCGCAGATCGGGCATCAGCCCTCGTAGACCGGGCAGCGGACAGCTGGCTCTCCCGGACGGGTGGTGGTGTGGCGGTGCGCCAACGCGAACTGATGATCCTGCGCAGGCTTGCGATGCTGTCGTCCGCGGCCCTCGTGGCGGCACCCGTCGGGCTTTCGATGGTCACCAGCCCAGCCGTGGCGCTTCCGGCCGGTGTTGCCGCCGTGTTTGCCGGCTTCCTGTTTTCCGCTGTCGGCAGCATTGCGCTGTCGCGGCAGAGCGCTGCTGCCGCAAGCGTCGCGACGCAGCCTGCCGAAGACTTCTTCATGGAAGCGAGCGCCGGTCTCGCCTTCTTCCTCGATCCGCAGGGCAGCGTTGTCACCATCGGCGGCCGCGACAAGCGCGAATATCTCGCCTGGATGCGCGACCCGAGCGGCAAGGGCTTCATCGATCAGATCCACGTTTCCGACCGTATCCTCTTTCTCCAGGCGCTGGACGAGCTGCGCCAGGGCGAAGACAGGGCGACGGTGGACCTGCGGCTCGAGCGGGCCGCTGTCTCGCGTGACAATCGCCAGTTCGTCCATCTCCGCGTGGACCTCACGGCCCGGCGCGATCTGGACGACACCCTGCTGAGCATCGTTGCGCAGCTGCGCGATGTCTCCGTCGAACAACGCCTGCGTTCCGAGGCCCAGAGCCGGGCCGCTGATGCGGAATCGGCCAATGATGCAAAGTCGCGCTTCCTGGCTGCGGTCAGCCACGAACTGCGCACGCCGCTGAACGCCATCCTGGGCTTCTCCGACATCCTGCTCGGCGAATATTTCGGCAAGTTCGAGAATGACCGCCAGCGCGAATATGTGGGCCTCGTCCGTGATTCCGGCGCGCACCTGCTTTCGGTCGTCAACACCATGCTCGACATGAGCAAGATCGAAGCCGGACGCTACGAGCTGTGCCCCGATGCGTTCGATATCGCTGCGGCGGTTCGCTCCTGTGAAGCGATGCTGGCCCTGCAGGCCAAGACCAAGGGCGTCTCTCTCACCAGCCGCATCCAGCGCGGATTGGACGACGTCGTGGCCGACCAGCGGGCAATCCAGCAGATCCTGATCAATCTGGTCGGCAATGCCGTGAAGTTCACGGACGCCGGTGGCGCGATCTCGATCGACGCCTCGGTCCGCAATGGCATCCTGACGCTGTGTGTCAGCGATACCGGCATCGGCATTCCTGTCGACAAGCTGGAAACGCTCGGCCAGCCATTCGTCCAGATCCAGAACGACTATACCCGCAAATTCGAGGGCACCGGCCTTGGCCTGTCTCTCGTGAAGGGGCTGGTGGCCCTGCATGGCGGCGATTTCGCGATCGCAAGCACGCCCGGCGCCGGCACCATCATCACGATTTCGATTGCAGCGGATGGCTCCGGCATTACCGAGGCGGCTACGGCCCGCCACGAGCCGGTCGAGTTTCCGCCGCGACTGAGGATCAAGCCCGGCCATGCCGGCGTTGTGGAAGAGGGGCATTTCGATGGCCGCGAGCAAGCGAAAATCGCCTAGGGGAAAGAAGGGTCGGCAGAAGCCGAGCCTTCTGCTTACGGGCGCAACCGTCGTGGGCGGTATCGGCCTGCAGGGCGCAACAGCGCTCGGCGGGGTGGTCGGTCGCAATCCTTCCGTTGCCGGCGGCACGGCAGCCTTTCTCGTGATCTTTAGCTTCGTTGCGGCCAATGCACTGTGGTACCAGCCCGGCAGCCATCCGCATCCCTTCCTGCGCACGCGCGATCCACTGTTTCCGAGCGTGCTCGGTGTGCGCCCGACAACGACCGAACACACCGGCGATGTAACGACCTTCAAGATCGAGCGCCAGGATGAAGGCGACGCCGGCCAGACCACCAATGCCACGCCGCCGCCCGCCACAGGCGCGCAGCCGGCAAGCCAGCTGGTGATGGATATCCAGACGGAACTCGTGCGCAAGGGGCTCTACAACGGCGCGCCCGACGGCGTCATAGGCCCACGCACCAGCGCCGCCATCCTGTTCTTCGAGGAAACCGTCGGCATGCCGCAGAAGGGCGATGCGACGCCCGACGTGCTTGCCGCGCTGAAGACCGGATCCGTGGGCGCCTCCACGATCCCGATCGAGAAGCCGCGCGAGAATATCACGCCCGCCGCCTTGGCCGAGGATCCCGTCGCCGCGGCCATTCGCAGTGCCGAAAAGAGCGTCAAGACGGCGCCGACCCCTGCAAAGCCCGCGCCATCGGGAGCGCTCGCAAACGTCGATCTCGTTCTGAGCATCCAGAAGGGGCTCAGCAACATGGCCTACACCAATGTCGGGGTCGATGGCGTTGCCGGCGACCAGACACGTGCGGCGATCCGCCATTTCCAGAAGCACTACAGCCTTCACGAAGACGGCGAGCCCAGCGAGGCCGTGTTGAAGAAGCTGAAGGAAATCGGCGCGCTCTGAGGAGGATTCAGCGCGCATTGTCGCTGCGGACAGGTCGCGCTATATCGCGATCATGAGATTGCGCACCGATATCTATGTTTCAGCTCTTTTGCGCCGCGTCTTCGCCAATGGCGATTTCGCGGCAATCGAAAAGAAGGGCGCGGAAGAGGCCGGCGCGGTCTTCATCCGCCAGCAGTTTCGCGATGGACTGCAGACCCTTTACGGACCGGCCCCGCAGAGCTTCTTCGATGAGGAGAGCAGCGGCGACAGGCTATTTGAGGTCCGCTTGATGCGGCAGGATGCCGACAGCGTCAGCGAGATGCTGGGACGCGAGCGCAAGTTCGATCCTGATCTGTGGATCGTCGAGCTGGAAGCCGAGGATGTCACGAATGTCGTGCCCACGGCCGATCAGCGTCAAAACCCCTTGGGGTGACGGTCAACGCGCGCGACCGACGACGCGAATGTCGCGGGCAGGCGGAACCTGACGCACGGAACGGCTGGGCGTCTCGCTCGGCGGTGCTGCCGCCTCGGGGTGGTGGGTGTAGCTGTCGGCGCGGCGCCATGCCTCGACACGGGCATTGCATTCTTCCGCATCCAGTGCATCCAGCACCATCCAGGCGCGCGTGACACTGTGCTGCGGCTCCGCCAGATGCGGATAGAGCTTTTCGAGCACGAGGACGGCATCGCGGAAATCCATGCCGACACTGACCAGCGTCGTCGCAAGCTGCTGGCCGGACATGTCGAGCATGATCCGCTCGGCGAGCCACCGGCTTGCCGAAAGCGAGTCGGCTAGAGCCGACGCAAACAGCAATGCCTCTCTGTTGCGCGCGAAGCGGACGAGCAGCGCGGCCTGGATCGGCGAAATCGTCCTGAGCCCGAGGCGGTCGTTGTCGTCTCTTGCGAGGTGACGCGCCAGACCTTTGATCCTGTCGCGCATTTCCTCTTCGCTGTGCCGTTTCGCATCTTCGTCGTCGTTGGAAGCCGGCGCAAGCGACGGGGTGGGGATGGCGACCTCTTCCACGACGACTTCCGGCGCGACGCTTCGGGGCGCCGCCTGGCGCAATCCGACCAGGGCATCGATCACGCGCGGCGACAGGGAATCGCGGCTGACGATCGCCTTCATGTGGGCGCTGCCTTGCGTCCGCGCAATCGTGATCAAGGTCTCGTCGTCAATGGCAGGGGAGGCCGTAAGAAAGGGAGCCGCAATCTCGATCGGCTGGCTGCCGACGAACAGGGCGACGGCCTGCGGAATCTGGGGGCATTGAGAAAGAGCGGCCACCGCCTGCCGTTTGGCGTCGTTCGTCGATGCCTGGAAAAGCGGCGTGAACAATTCGGCGAACTGGCGAAGCTCCGACCGCGTTGGCGGCTGCAATCCCTCGAAGCTGCTGACGGTCGCCATGAGAACCACGTCCTTCTTCCGACTCGCGGATGGGGCCTCTAGGTCTCTGAACCGGTCACGCACAAGAACACACCCTGAAATACGCACAAAGGGATGCCGCAGGACTGGACGCGTTGAAGAGACGCCCTCTACCTCATACGGTTTATGAACAAATCCTACACCGGCAGGGTTAATGCTTGTTGAAGATTTCGGGGGAACTGTCTCGAATCCAAGCACAATCATGCGCCCGCGGCCAAGCCGCTCGCACCTGGGCGAAACGAGGGAAGGTATCGGCGGCTAGACGCCTTTGCGGCCGCGCAGTGCGATCAGCAGCCTGTTGCTGTCCGTGTGGCCGGATTGATAGAGGTCCAGCGCCATCGAGGCAGCGCATTGGGCTTCCGAGCTCTTGATGTCGATCCGGTTCTCCACGCACCACGCGTCGAGGGTGTCGCGCAGGACGTCGAGGTCCTCAGGGGAAAATGTAGATCCGATCATCAAAGACATTGTCGGCCACCGCGCTCAGCATCAAGAAAAAATAGCCAAAGTCTCGTTCGGTCGCTGCCTTGAACTGCGACCGTGAAGGCGACCTTACGCGCATTGTGAGGAACTGCAATTAGTATTTTCATGTTGCAAAAATACAACTATCCCACGATCGTCCTTTGCAGATGGCGCTCGGACGGTAACTATATGATTTAATGCTAAAATTTAGAACGCTTTCCAACGGCCAATCTTTCTGCCGAAGCTTGAAACCAAAAAACGGTCCCGCGCGTTTACAGGGGGAGCCAGATGCGTCCTGCGTCGGGATCAAAAATTAGTAATCTGTTAACTGTCATATGTCTCAATTCGGCCAGGACCACGTGATCGCTGCTTCGATCAGGTGTCCAGGTCACGGTATTCGAACAGATGCCGTGGGAAGGCGTGGATGCCCCGAGAGCCGAGGTCGGCTCGAAGGACGCGCTGGCTCGCAGGGGGCGGGCAGGGTGAAATTCGCAGTTCATCCGTCTCAGGCAATGCGTGGAGACGAGAATGGCAATAGTGGTAGCATTGGCAGACCGTCTATCCAGGACGCAAAGCCGCAAGGACAGGAAACCGGTCGAGGCGCAAATCCTGCTTTTCACAGGCGTTCGGTACGAGCGTCTGAGCGAAGGGCCGAAGCGCACGACAGGTCGTCGGCCGTCACGGCTGAAGAAGTAGGTTGCGTCTAGTTGGACGCGCCGGTGAATTCGTCGCAGCCAGCTTCCGACAGGAAGTTGTTGGCCGCCGCGTCGAAGCTGGGCTGCGGCGCCAGCGTCCTCAGGACCGCGTAGCCTTCGGTCCTTGTCGTCTCGACCAGAATGGTCTTCTGCAGTTCCGGCGGCAGTGCCTTGCGAAGCTCCGTCAGCTGGATCGGAGAGCCAATCAGAATATCCAGAGCCCCGCCAACCGATGTCCGGTCGTTCATGCTGAAAACTTCGTTTGATGCTTCATCGTAGAGCGCGATGGACCAGAACGGGACGTTGCCCCTTGCGGTGAAGCGAACCGGATCATCCTCGATGCTGAAGGAGCAGACCGCCGTTCGCACATAGGGATCGTCGTTCGACAGACCGGCGGTATCGTCCGTCTGTCCAAGCAGATAGAACTTGTCGATATCGCCTTCCGCCAGGATCCGCGTGGCGGCATCCTTACCGGTAAAATGCGGTAGGGACAGAATGATGACGAGATGCAGAAGTGCCGCTCCGAACAGCCCCGCGAGCAGACCGAACAACATTCTAAGCATTGCCGCACCCGGTCTTTTCAAGCTTCGGCATGGCAAGGTCGATCACGCCTGAGCTGCCGGCGGTCGGCGTGTCGAACAGGGTGAGCACGAGCTGGAAGGTGCCGGCGGCGGGCACCGCCAGCCAGTTACCAGGACGCGCCTGGGCGGAGATGTCGATCGAAAATCCACTGTCGGCCTGACGAAGGACTGTCCACGAGTTCATCGCGCCGGGAAGGCCAGTCTGTAGCGAAGCCGGATTGCCGCCATTGTCCGCCGTGAAGAGCGTCCAGATGCGGGCAGGCGGTGTCTGGCCCCTGAGCCTGTAGCGACATGCCGCGTCCAGCCGATTGCCCTGGTCGTCCACCTTGGCGGTGAACATCAGGCCTTCCGCGCTGCCATAGAGCAGTCGCCCGGCACGCGCCCTGTGCGATTTGGCGTAGGGGTCGGCATCTTCGGTCTGCAGTTCGGGAAAGGCTTCCCAGGCGCCGAGCTTGATGGCGCCGAAGCCCGAGGTCGCATCCAGCGCGTACAGCGAAATAAGGATACCGCCACCGAAGGCAATAATCAGGGTCATCGCTATGAAAAGAGGAAAACGAAACACCGGGCGCCCTTGAGAGACAAATCAGTTGAAAGGCGTATCACTGATTCTGATAAGGCGGAATGCTTGTGGCGGAAAACGCAGGTTTTACCACGTCATTCCGCACTCGCCACCTTCTGCGCCTCGAGCGGTGGCGCCGCCTTCAGCTTCTCGCCGATGCCCTTGAGAAGGCGGGTCGACTCGACCGACAGCATGCGCGGCCGCACGAGCGGCGGAGGGCTGCCCTCCGGTGGCTTGGCAGCGGCGACAACTTTGGCCTTCTTGTCCGGCGCAGGCGTCGGCACACCGGGGATCGCGCGCAGGGTAATTCCCTGGTGCGCATAATCCATCGCGCGCTTGAAGGTCATCGCCGGTAGCGACCCGCCTGTCATCTTGTTGGTCGAGGTGTAGTCGTCATTCCCGAACCAGACCGCGGTGGTGTAGTTGCCGGTAAAGCCGATGAACCAGGCGTCACGATAGGCCTGTGTGGTGCCTGTCTTGCCCGCGGTGAGAATGCCGTTATCGAGCGCCGCCTTGCGGGCTGTGCCGACATAAGGCACCCGCGACAGCATCTGGTTCATGTACGCATCGGCCTGTTCCGACAGAACGCGCTTGGCGGGCGGCTCGTCGCGGTCGAAATCGTAGAGCACGTCGCCGCCGTAATCTAGGATCTGCGTTATGCCATGGCGGCGAGACTGGTAGCCGCCGGCCGGAAACGTGGCATAGGCCGTCGCCTGGTCGAGAACCGTCACTTCGGAGGTGCCGATCGGGATCGTCACGTCGTCGCGGATCGGCGTCTCGACGCCGAGATTCTTCGCCATCGCCCGGATCGGTGCGATGCCGAACTTCTCCTTGGCCAGGCGCACGGGAATGGTGTTGATCGACTGCGCGATCGCCGTCGCCAGCGTCACCCGCCCGGCATACCGGTTTTCGTAGTTGTGCGGGCTCCAGTTGCCCCAGTAGATCGGGGCGTCGACGACGATGCTGTCCGGCGTCATGCCGCTCTCCATGGCCACCGAGTAGGTGTAGACCTTGAAGGACGATCCGGGCTGGCGCAGCGCCTTGGTGGCGCGATTGAACTGGCTTTCGCCATAATCGCGTCCGCCGACCATGGCGCGCACGGCCCCGCCGTTCTCGATCATCACCATGGCGCCCTGCTTGGCGTGGTAGCTATCGCCATATTCGCGCAGCGACGTTTCCACCGAATCCTCGGCGGCGTTCTGCAGGCCCATGTCGATCGTGGTGCGCACGATGAGCGAGTGCTGGTGGAAACGCGGCGAAAGCCGCATGACTTCGTCGAAGGCCCAGTCGAGGAAGAAGTCGGGCGATTCGACCTCGTTGCGGTCGACGACGGTTGCCGGGTTACGGCGGGCGGCGATCACCTGGCCTTCGGTCATCAGTCCGCTCTGGACGAGATTGGTCAGCACTTCGTTAGCGCGACCGCGCGCGGCGGGCAGGTTGACGTGCGGTGCGTATTTCGCCGGCGCCTTGAACAGGCCGGCAAGCATGGCCGATTCCGCCAGGTTAACATCGGTGATGCTCTTGCCGAAATAGAACTGCGCTGCCGCTGCCGCACCGAACGTGCCGCCACCCATGTAGGCGCGGTCGAGATAGGTCGACAGGATTTCCTTCTTCGACAGGTTGGCCTCAAGCCAGAGTGCCAGGAAGGCTTCGGTGATCTTGCGGTCGATCGAACGTTCGTTCGACAGGAACAGGTTCTTGGCCAGCTGCTGAGTCAGTGTAGAACCGCCCTGGACGACACCGCCGGCCTGGGCATTGGTGACGATCGCGCGGAAGAGGCCGATGACGTCGATGCCGAAGTGATCGAAGAAGCGCCGGTCTTCCGTTGCCAGCACCGATTTGATCAGGCTGTCCGGCAGCTCGTCGATCGGCACCGAGTTCTGGTGGATGACGCCGCGATGGCCGACAATGTTGCCGTAGCGGTCGAGGAAGGTCACGGCATAGTCGCCGCGATTGCGCCAATCTTCCTTGGTAGCCTCAAACGCTGGCTGGGCGAGCGCGAGCATCAGAACGGCGCCGACGGAACCCCATGTGAGACCTTCGCCGGCCAGTTCGAAAACCACGCGCTTCCAACCGCGCACGCGGAAGCGGCGGAAGAAGATCGTGACGTCTTCCCAGATCTCGGCGGAGCGAAAACCGGCATTCCAGATGGTCGAATCGATCCACGAATCGATCTTCAGCAGGATGTGCCGTTTCTTTGCCGGTCGTTTTTCTGGATTGTCCGGATCCGTCACGTCTTATATTCCCGCCCGATCAGTCGCTTCGACGTCGGGTGACCCTGACGCCGGACTATGGCAAATCTGCCGACAGTGTCCGGACTAGCCGGACCATGGTGAATCATTGGTTGATTTGCCTGCCAAGAACAAGAGAAATGGAAAGCTCTCACGCGATTTTGCGGGGGCTGTTGCAAGAACGGAATGATGGAACAAGCACCCTTCTGGAAGCAAAAGACGCTTGCCGAGATGACCAACGCCGAATGGGAAAGCCTGTGCGACGGCTGTGGCCTCTGTTGTCTCAACAAGCTTGAGGACTGGGATAGCGGCGACATCTATTTCACCTCGATCCGCTGCAAGCTCATGGACGGCGAAAGCTGTCGCTGTTCGAGCTACGAGAACCGCTGGGATTTCGTGCCGGACTGCGTGCAGCTGACCAAGCAGAATGTCGACGACATTCCCTGGCTGCCGCCCACCTGCGGCTATCGGCTGATCAATGAAGGGCGTGATCTCTACTGGTGGCATCCGCTGGTGTCGGGCGATCCCGAGACCGTGCACGCCGCCGGCATTTCGGCACGCGGACGGACGATCAGCGAAACGGAAGTCGATGTCGAAGACTTCGAGGATCACGTCGTTGACTGGCCGTTGACGGTCGGGGACGAAGCACGGGCGCAGGAGCCGGAGACGGCCAAGTGATGCCGGGCTAGGCGACCGTCTGGAGGAACTGGCCGAGTTCGCCACGCACATAATCTTCGACTGAGCCTCGAGGCTCGAAGCCCCACCAGAGCAGGCAGCCCTGCCACTGCGACAGCATCAGCCGTCCGAGCGGCGCTTTGCCTTTGGCGCCAAGGCATCGATCAAGCGCTGCTGCCAGCGTGTTCCCCCAGGCCGCTCCCCGAGCCCGCAAGGCCGGGTCGCGCAGATCCTCCCTGAGCACCAGCAGGCCTTCCGCATAGGACGCGGCATCCTCGCCGTAGTCCTTGGAAAGTCCAGTCAGCAGGTCGATGGCGCCTTCGGGCGTTTCCGGAACGGAGTGGATCAGCCGGGCCGTTTCCATGTCCAGCCGGTCCCAGGCGCGCAGCAGGCAGGCCCGCAGCATCGCCGCCTTGGTACCGAAGCGCTGCACCAGCGTCGAGCCGGAAAGGCCGCTGATCTTCGCCACCGCGCCGAAGCTCGCCGCATCAGGACCTTCGGCATGCACAAGCCCGAGAACCATGTCGAGAAGCTGTTCGTCAGAAAGCGTGCGGGGGCGGGGCATGAAGTTTCCTCTTGCGTTTGCACTAATTATGAACGAACGTTCGTTTATATTCAAGCGAAATGGCGAGGCCCATTGAATGGGTTCCAGCGTGGAGGACAAGCACATGACCGCATCGCTTTCAGGAAAGATCGCCCTTGTGGCCGGCGGCACGCGCGGCGCCGGCCGCGGTATCGCGGTGGAACTCGGGGCCGCCGGCGCGACGGTCTACGTGACCGGCCGTACGACGCGGGCAACGCAATCGGAATATGGCCGGCCTGAGACGATCGAAGAGACGGCGGAGCTGGTAACGGCAGCCGGCGGCGAGGGGATCGCCGTTCGCGTCGATCATACCGTGCCTGAAGAGGTCGAGGCGCTGGTCGCCCGCATTCGCCGCGAACAGGGCCGTCTCGATATCCTGGTCAACGATATCTGGGGCGGTGAACACCTCACCGAATGGAACAAGCCGATCTGGGAGCATTCGCTGGACAAGGGACTGCACATGCTGCGGCTGGCGATCGACACGCATCTGATCACCGCGCATTTCGCCCTGGCGCTGATGATCGAACACCCCGGCGGACTGCTGGTAGAACTGACCGACGGCACCGCCGAATACAACGCCACCCACTATCGCCTTTGCCCCTATTACGACCTCGTGAAAACGGGTGTGATCCGCATGGCCTGGGCGCACGGCAAGGACCTCGCGCCGCATGGCGCGACCTCGATTGCATTGACGCCGGGCTGGATGCGCTCGGAAATCATGCTCGACATCTTCGGGGTCACCGAGGAGAGCTGGCACGACGCGACCGCGGCGCAGCCGCATTTCGTCATCTCCGAGACGCCGCGCTTCACCGGTCGGGCGGTGGCAGCCCTTGCCGCCGATTCCGAACGCGCCCGCTGGAACGGACAATCGTTGTCGAGCGGCGGCCTCGCCAAGGTCTATGGCTTTGACGACATTGACGGCTCTCGACCGGACTGCTGGCGCTACATGGACGAGGTGATGGAGGCGGGCAAGCCTGCCGATGCCAGCGGCTACCGTTGAATCAGATTAGCTGGATGGGATGATAACGAACTGTCTTTGCAGCGTTTTCGGCGCCGCATTCTGCCACGACTTGCGCACCAGACCTTGCACCAGCTCGTCGCTCGCCTTGCCGTAGAAGAGACGCGTCGAACCCCGCTCCCCCCAGCCACCCGGCACGGCAGCCGTATCATCGGGCGCCACGGCCAGCGTCATGTGCTGCTGGTCGGGCGTCAGGCGGACGACACAATAGTCCTGCTCCGGCATCGTCAGGAATATCTTGCTGCGCACGCGGAAATCACGCGTGCCATGATGCGCACTCTCGACTGCCTCGGGCAGGCTGAGCGCAAAGGAAATGAGCTCTTCCTGGTTCATGGCTGTGAAATTAGCATATGCTGATGGTCGGAGACCAATCAGAAAAACTCAAGCAGCACCTTATTGAGGAAAATTGTCATTTATAGGAAAATAATCCTTGACGGCGTGACGGTGGTTTGATAGGGTTATGGCATAGTCGGAAAGTTGCGGGTGCAGCGGTGGTGCGCCGAGGTGAGCACGGGTTCGGCCCAACTTGTTTTGACGGGCAGGACCAAAGCACCACGACGCCCTCACAGGCGAACAATTCCCTATTGTTTGGCTGTCGCGCTCTGCGCTGTGGGCGGTCCGAGGAGCGAATGCGAGAAGGCGGATACGTTCTCGCCCTCCAGAAAATAATCGCGACGTTCTCTCGTCAGGACTGAAAGGATCGAGTGGGCCGTGCCATGCCAGTTGGCGATGAGATCATGTGATTCAAAGACGATGAGGGGAGTTTGATCGACCCAATCGGTATTGCTCCGAAAGAGACTGACTTCGCTTCCCTCGATATCGATCTTCACAATGAATGGCTTCCCGTCGGGAACAGAGGAGATGAGGCTAGGTATGGTTTGCGCTTCGATCTCTCCGGATGCGCTTTCGACGGTTTGCCAAGCCCAGGAGCCGTATCCCGGGTCGTGCAGTGCAATGCGCCCCTGTCGATCGGATATGGCGGCCTTGATGGGCCGAATGTTCGGCCGGTTCTCGGCATTCCGGCACAGCACGGCGTAATTGTCGGGTTCCGGTTCGACCGCAATGATGACTGCACGTGGAAACAACTGCGAATACCAGATCGAAGCCAGTCCGGAATTTGCGCCGCAGTCGACGATGACGGGCGTTCCTCCTTCGTTGATAATGCTCTGGTAGTGACAGTTTAAAGCCTCGGCGTGTGCGGTGCTTTCGATGAAATACTCCTTGTCCATAAAGACTTGAATGAGAATTTCCCAATCAGTCGATCTGAGGCGCAGGAAAATATCGCCATCAACGTCAGGTATCCGGATCTTTCTGATCTCGGAAATTTCGCGCGTGGTCTGACGGGTGAAGTAGACAGAGAGAGCAGCCTGAAAGCCAAAATGCTTTATCAAAGTGTTTAGCGTTTGAACGTGCCACAGCATCAACGAGACCTGCTTTTGCTGATTAAAGTATTGAATGTACGTATGGATGAAATAGCGAAGGCGGGATTGGGCAAAGATAGCTTATAGCGGTATTCGGCACAGCGCTCGGCCTGATCGAGGCCGAAGTGCAAACGTTATGCCCGTTTCCTACCCCATGTCGCGGTCCCCCCGTTCACGGGCGTTCGCCTCCAAGCGAATGAAAGTCTTTCCGATTGCTTCGCCACGATCGTGTTGGGTGCTTCCTCGCGGTTAGCGCGGTTTGCCCTTGATAGATCTCGCGGCCAAAGAGGTTTCAACGATGGAAGTCGAGAGTTTCGTGCCCGAGCTTTGTGGCTTGTGGCCGCAGACGCGCGCCTACTGCTCTGGCTTGGCGGCGGTATCGGGCCGGGCGGATGTTCAGGCCGTCGTCGAGGAATATTTTCTTGAGACGAAATCCGGTGCGAACGCCGCGCCGGAAGATTTGCGGGTGCTTCTGAACGAGATGACGGCGGAGATGCGCGAGCAGTTCGCGGCCTTCCGCGAGCTACGCAGATCGGCCGAGGCTGCGGCGTCGGCAAGCGGCGATGAGGCGGCGGCCAAGCTTGCCCGCACCGACCTCAAGGCCGCGACCGATGCCATGTCGCTCATCGTGCGCACGCTGGAGAAAATCGACCAGCTTCAACGGCAGTTCGCCCGGGATCGGGAACTGGCGATCGAGGAAAACGAGATGGCGATGGGGCTGGACGATGCGAAGACGAGCTTTCTCCGACGCATCGAAGAGCGAGCAACAGCCCGCGCATGGCAACTCTTTGAAGACTGGCAGCGCAACGGCCCTCCGGCAACTGACGAAGACGAGGCCGTCAGGGCAACCCGCGAAGCCGAACCGGGCTGAACGCCTGGCCGCCCTTGCCGACGAACGGCGAGCGGCAAGGTTGCTGGCGCGGCACGAACAGAGGATGGCAGGCATCGTGGCGCAACATTCGCAGGTGCGGCAGGCGATGGCGGCGATCACCGCAACCACCGACGCGCTCCTTAAGGGGACCGCTCAGCCGCTGTCGGCACCGCCACAGCAGGAAGAGCTGGTCGTCTCGCGCGATGCGGCGGCTTCGCCCGAGTTATTGGCCGAACGACACGATCTCTGGAAAACCCTGGCGGGGCTCTGGGAGTTCAACGCCCGTCCGGAGCAGCTACCGCCGCCGGGCGACTGGCGGATATGGCTGATCCTGGGCGGGCGCGGTTGCGGCAAGACGCGGGCCGGTGCGGAATGGGTGCATGCCATTGCCAGCGCCGGGCGGCGATCCGATCTGCGGATCGCCCTGATTGCCGAAACGCTTGGCGACGCGCGCGAGGTGATGATCGACGGCATTTCGGGTATCTGTCGCATAGCGCGGCGTTACCGGCCCGAGTTCGAGATCCCGCGGCGCAGGCTCGTCTGGCCGAATGGCGCAGTCGCCCAGATCTTCTCATCCGAAGATCCGGAAAGCCTGCGCGGCCCGCAGTTTCATTTCGCCTGGTGCGATGAGTTGGCGAAGTGGAAGCATGGGCAGGAGACGTGGGACATGCTCCAGTTCGGTCTGCGCCTCGGCAGTCATCCGCGCCAGCTGGTGACGACGACGCCGCGTCCTGTGCCCTTGCTGAAGGCATTGATTGCTGACACGGGTACACGACTGACGCGGATGAGCACGCTTGCCAACGCGGCCAATCTGGCGCCGGGTTTCATCGACGCGCTGGCCCACCGCTACGGCGGCACGCGGCTTGGGCGGCAGGAGCTCGACGGCGAACTGATCGAGGATCGCGACGATGCGTTGTGGCGGCGCGAGATGATCGAAGCGGCCACGATCCGCCTCACCGGCGAGATCAGACGGATCGTCGTCGCCGTCGATCCGCCGGCGGCGGCCGGCGCGCATTCCTGCTGCGGCATTGTCGTCGCAGGGGTGGAGGCGTCAGGCCGCGCCGTGGTTTTGGCGGACTGCTCGATCGAGGGGGCGAGCCCTGCCGGTTGGGCGAGCGCCGTGGTGCGCGCCTACCGACGCTTCTCGGCGGACCGGGTGGTTGCCGAAATCAACCAGGGTGGGGACATGGTGGCATCGATGCTGAAGAGCATCGACGAAAGCCTGCCGGTCTCGACCGTGCGCGCGACGCGCGGTAAGTATCTCAGGGCCGAGCCGGTCGCGGCACTCTACGAGCAGGGGCGGGTCGCCCATGCTGGTCGTTTCGTCGCGCTGGAAGACCAGATGTGCGACTTCGGTCCCGATGGCCTCTCCTCCGGCCGCTCGCCAGACCGGCTAGACGCGCTGGTCTGGGCGCTGACGGCGCTGATGCTCGAGGGAAACGGAGAACCGCGGGTGAGGGGTGTGTGACGCGACGATCTATCGCTGCGGTTGTTGGGACACGGGGCGAGGTGCCTCGCGCTCAGGGCGCACCTGACGCCACTCGTTTTCGAGCTGGTCGATCACGTGCTGGGGAATGGTCGGCTGGTTGCTGTTGGCAGGCTGCTGCATACTCTCCTCCGGCGGCCAGTTTTAACGCTGAGTTAATCACTGGCATGCCCCAAATGATCTGTAAATCAGGGGCTTAAACACTTTAAACGATTGAATTTAATTTAATCGATTAAGACGGACAATGACGTTGCAGTTTTTCGAGGTGAACAACATGGTTATCCACATCGACCGGCCATTTTTCTTCGACACCGTGCGTGATGCCCTTTTCAAGGGAGCGCTTAATCAGCCTCAGGTGGAGGGAATGACGGCGATTCTTGATTTCTGGGAAAGCCGGATGGCCACGGCCGATCGGCGCTGGCTCGCCTATATCATGGCGACGGCCTTTCATGAGACTGCCTATACCATGCAGCCGGTGCGTGAGACGCTGGCGGCGAGCGATGCCCGCGCCATCGAAATTCTCGAAAACGCCTATGCGTCAGGCAAGCTCTCCTGGGTGAAGACCCCATACTGGCGGCCGGACGAGGACGGCAAGAGCTGGCTCGGCCGCGGCCTGGTGCAGCTCACCCACAAGCGGAATTACGAAGCGATGAGCAAGCTTACGGGCATCGATCTCGTCGCCGAACCGGACCGGGCGATGGAGATGGACGCCGCGGTCTCGATCCTGATCGAGGGCATGGTGCAGGGCAGCTTTGCCAACCACAAGCTCGCCGACCACCTGAACGAGACGACAGACGACTGGATCAACGCCCGCCGCATCGTCAACGGCACCGATCGGGCAGAGAAGCTCGCCGGTTATGGCAAGACCTTCATGGCAGCGATCCGCGACAAGGCGCCCGAGGGGTGGTTCGCGCGGTTGAAGGCCTGGCTCGCGCGTGGTATCGCCCGCATATTCGGCTAGAGAGTTTCGCAGGAGTTCCGCGTGATCCGCCACATCGTCTTCTTCACGGCGCCGGCCGAAAATCTCGAAAAGGTCCGTGCCGGACTGTCGATCCTGACAGCCATCCCGCATGCCCGCCTGCTGGAGATCGGTACCAACGTGAAGACCGACCAGCTTGGCACCGATGTCGACCTCATCGTCTACGGCGAATTCGACGACGAGGCGGCGCTTGCCGCCTACAAGGCGCACCCGGACTACCAGCGTTCGATCGATCTCGTGCGTCCGATCCGCGAAATGCGTATGGCCGCGGACTATGAAACCGATGCGGCCGTGAAGCAGCCGCTGCGATAGGCCGCGCTCACCGGACCATGAAGCCGATGACGGCTGCGTTGACGAGATCGATGAAGAAGGCGGAGACCAGCGGCAGGATAATGAATGCCGTTGGAGCCGGACCATGGGCCTTGGTGACCGCCGTCATGTTGGCGATTGCCGTCGGCGTTGCACCAAGGCTGATGCCACTGAAGCCGGCCGATAGCACGGCCGCCTGATAGTCTCGACCCATCGCCGGAAACACGACGAAGATCATGTAGAGCACGGCTGCAATCGTCTGGATGCCGAGAACGATGACGAGTGCCGTGCCGAGGCCACCGAGCGTCCACAGCTGCATGCTCATCAATGACATCGCCAGAAACACATTCAGCGAGAGGTCGGAGATCAATGCCAGTGAACGTGACCGCGATGGCCAGAACATCCGCGGCACTACGCGCGGGATCGTGTTGGTCAGGACGATCGCGACCAGAAGGCAGACCACGAAAAGCGGCAGCTTGACCCCGGTTTCCTCGACCACCTCTTCGAGCGCGTAGCCGATCAGGATAGCGACGTTGAGGATCAGTACCGTGCGCAGCAGGTTGACATAGTTGATGCTGCTGTCCTCCTCGGAGGTCGGCGCATCCGGAAGGCCGATGATGGGTGCTTCCGCCATCTGGCCACTGAGCTGGTAGCGATTGATGAGAAGGCGCGCGACCGGACCGCCGACGATGCTGGCGATCACGAGGCCGAGCGTTGCCGATGCAATGCCGATCTCGAGCGCATTGTTCAATCCGAAGCGGCTGGCGATCAGCGGCGCCCAGGCGATGGTCGTGCCGTGGCCGCCAATGAGTGAAATGGAGCCGAGAAGCGGTCCCATCCCATCAGGCAGGTTGAGCATCCTGACGGCGCCGACGGCGATGAGATTCTGGATGAGGACGAAGCACACCGTCAGCGCGAGCAGGATCACCAGCGGCTTGCCGCCGGCGGCCAGGTCCGCGACGCGCGCGTTAAGACCGATGCCGGTGAAGAAATAGAGCAGCAGCATGTCGCGCGCATCGAGATCGAAGATAACCTGCGTGCCGAGAAAGTAGAAGGCGGACAGCGTCAGCAGCGCCGCAACGAGCCCGCCGGAGACCGCGTCCGGAATATTCCAGCGCTTGAGCGGCTTGATGACGTTATTGATGCCGGTGCCCAGGAAGAACACCACGATGGCGATCGTGAAGGTGAGAAGTCCCGGCGTCTCGATCGTCGTCATCGATGCTGTCCCTCTGATTCGTGGTGTCGGGAGGAATGTATTCGCTAAGCCGGTGAAAGGAATGAACGGCGCGTATGCTGATACGTTTCACGCCTGCCATCAAGTTGCGCTTATGACGTAAACAATGGGTAAACATGCAACGTTGGGGCGAATGTTCGCGTGGCTGCATCGCGGTGCGGGAGACGGATAGCGCCTCACAGCGGGGCAAGCCTCGCGGGCCAAGCCAAACCTGAGGACGAACAATCATGAAACTCCGATCATTGCTGCCGTGGGCCTCCACGGCGGAGCGCAATCCCGCGACCGAGAAAAAGGCCGCCTCCGGCTTCATGTCTCTGGCCGTGGATGGCCGGGCAAGCTGGACGGGTCGCTCCTATGCGGCGCTGTCCCGCGAAGGGTTCATGCGCAATCCCGTTGCGCACCGCTGCGTCAGGCTGGTGTCGGAGGCGACGGCGTCGGTGCCGATGCTGCTCTATGAGGGCGATCGTGAGCGGCCGGATCATCCGCTGCTGGCACTTCTGAGGCAACCGAACGGCCGCATGAGCGGGCCCGATTTCTTCGAGGCGCTCTACGGTCATCTTCTGCTGTCGGGCAACGCCTATGTCGAGCCGCTCGATATCGCCGGGCAATTGCGCGAACTGCACCTGCTGAGGCCCGACCGCGTCAGCGTCGTCGAGGGGCGGGACGGTTGGCCTGAGGCCTATGACTATCGCGTCGGCGGCGTGCTCCGCCGGCTTCCCGCGGAGGCGGCAGGGCTTGGCCTGCTGCACCTCAAACTCTTTCACCCGCTCGACGATCACCTCGGCTTTCCGCCACTGGCGGCGGCACAGGTGGCGCTCGATCTCTCCAATGCGGCGGCGACCTGGAACAAGGCGCTGCTCGACAATTCGGCGCGCCCCTCCGGCGCACTGGTCTATCAGCCCAAGGAGGGCGGCAATCTTTCGCCGGACCAGTACGAGCGGCTGAAGCAGGAGCTGGACGAGGGCTATTCCGGCCCGATGCGTGCGGGCAGGCCGTTGCTGCTCGAAGGCGGGCTCGATTGGAAATCGATGGGGCTCTCGCCGAAGGACATGGATTTCGTCGAGGCACGCAATGGTGCCGCCCGCGACATCGCGCTCGCCTTCGGCGTCCCGCCCATGCTGCTCGGCATTCCCGGAGACAACACCTATGCCAACTACCAGGAGGCAAACCGCGCCTTCTATCGCCTGACAGTGCTGCCGATGCTGACCCGAACGGCGGCCACACTGTCTGCTTGGCTGGCAGGCAGCTATGGCGACGGTCTGCGGCTGGAACCCGATCTCGATAAGGTGGCGGGTCTTGCGGCCGAGCGCGACCAGCTGTGGACGCGGCTGGGCGCGGCGGCGTTTCTCACCGACGAGGAGAAGCGGCAGGCGGTGGGGTATTGAGATCTCGATAAATCGTTTGCTCCGCGAGAAGATCCGACGGTGTTGCCGCCGGATTCAATTCGCGAAGATGCCCGCTCAAGCGATTCAAAAGGCTGGAGGAAACCGGCATCCGATGTGGTCGGGTGCTGCATCCCTTTCGATCCGGAGAGTTTGACCATGACGGACCTTTCCAATGATGCCGGGCTCTGGGCGACCAGAGCGCTGGGCGCGTCGGCGGGCGCTGCTGTGTCGCTCGTCTATCTCCTGCCGAAGAGCCGGCGTGAGGCGGCGAGCCGGTTCTTCACCGGGCTTTCGTGCGGGCTCATCTTCGGTGGGCCGACCGGTATATGGATCGCCGAGCGATTGGATCTTGTCGATCGATTGTCGGTGTCCGAGGTGATGCTGTCGGGATCGGCGGCGTCCAGCCTCTGCGCCTGGTGGGGTCTCGGCATCGTCGCGCGGATCGCAGGGCGATACGGCGCTCGCAACCGCTGACGCGCCGGTGAACATTTGACGGCCGGTGAGGTTGTCAGCGCCACGCCCCTGAACCCGGTGGCGGCATAATCACACAACGAGGAGAGCATCATGACCGCAAGCAGCGCGCTGGCGCGATCACCCATGGGCGCGGATACGCGCAAGTTCGCCAATCTTGAGCTCCGTGGATTGGGGCGCGACGGCAGCTTTTCTGGCTACGCCAGCGTCTTCGGCGAAGTCGATCTCGGCAAGGATGCGATCGAACGCGGCGCCTTCAGAAAGTCGCTGACGGAGCGCGGGGCAGGCGGGGTGCGGATGCTTTTCCAGCACGACCCGTCCGAGCCGATCGGCGCCTGGAAGACGATCCGCGAGGACAGCCGCGGCCTCTACGTCGAGGGCGTGCTTGCCGAGGGCGTCAGTCGCGCCCGTGAGGTGCACCAGTTGCTGAAGAACGGCGCGCTCGACGGGTTGTCGATCGGTTTCCGGACAGTGCGGGCAAAAACCGACGCCAAGTCGGGCGTGCGCCGCATCCTCGAGGCCGATCTCTGGGAAATCTCCGTCGTGACCTTCCCGATGCTGCCCTCGGCCCGCGTGCAGAACATCAAGAATGCGCGGTGGTTCCGCGACAAGGAGACCGAGCTTGTCCGCGCCATGCGCCGGGCCGCCCGGATGATGCTGACTGAAACCTTCAGATAGGATGAACAGATGACCGACAAGCAGACCGCCGTGAAGACCGCACCCGAGATCAAGGCGGCGCCGGAAATGGCCGCCGCCTTCGATGAATTCATGGAGGCCTTCGAAGCCTTCAAGGAAACCAACGATATCAGGCTCGGCGAGATCGAGCAGAAGCTGACCTCCGACGTCGTCACCCGCGATAAGATGGATCGCATCAACCGCGCCATCGACGAGCAGAAGAAGGTGCTCGACCAACTGGCGCTGAAAAAGGCGCGCCCGCCGCTTGGCCGATCGGCTACGGTTGGCATCGAAGCGACGGAGCACAAGGCTGCCTTCGAACAATATATCCGCCGCGGCGACGAGGCCGGATTGCGCGAGATCGAGGCGAAGGCGATGTCAGCGGGGTCAGGCGCCGACGGCGGCTATCTCGTGCCGCCGGAAACGGACACCGAGATCGGCCGCCGGCTCTCCGTCGTTTCGCCGATCCGCTCGCTCGCAACGGTGCGTCAGGTCTCCGGTTCGGTGCTGAAGAAGCCGTTCTCCGTCGCCGGCATGGCAGCAGGCTGGGTCGCGGAAACGGCGGCCCGGCCACAGACTTCAAGTGCCCAATTGGCCGAGCTCTCCTTCCCGACCATGGAGCTTTATGCCATGCCGGCGGCCACCCAGGCGCTGCTTGACGATGCCGCGGTCGATATCGAGGCCTGGATCTCGGGCGAGGTCGACACCGTCTTTGCCGAACAGGAAGGGACCGCCTTCGTGAACGGCGACGGCACCAACAAGCCGAAAGGCTTCCTCGCCTATACTGCAGTAGCCGACAGTGCCTGGAGCTGGGGCAATCTCGGCTACATCGCAACCGGTGCCGCCGGTGCCTTTAAGGCGTCTGCCGCATCCGACACGCTCATCGACACGATCTATTCACTGAAGGCCGGCCATCGCCAGAACGCCAACTTCGTGATGAACCGCAAGACCCAGGCCGAGGTGCGCAAGCTGAAGGACGGCGACGGTCGCTATCTCTGGCAGCCGCCGGCAACGGCGGGTGAGGCGGCCTCGCTGGTCGGCTTCCCTGTCGTCGAGGCCGAGGACATGCCCGATATCGCGGCCAACGCGCTGTCGATCGCCTTCGGCGACTTCCGCGCCGGCTATCTCGTCGTTGATCGCACCGGGGTACGCGTGCTGCGCGATCCCTATTCCGCCAAGCCCTATGTCCTCTTCTACACCACCAAGCGCGTCGGCGGTGGGGTGCAAAATTTCGAAGCGATCAAGCTGGTGAAATTCGCCGCAAGCTGATTGGTCGCCCCATGCGGCGCCCCGCGTCTTCCTCCCACCGGGGCGCCGTACCCTCTTTGCTTTCGATATAATCCGGGAACCCACATGACCTATGCATCTATCACTTCGCCCGCAGCGGAGGCGCTGACGCTCGCCGATGTCAAGGCGCATCTGCGGCTCGACGACGGCAACGAAGACCCGCTGCTGGCCGCCTTGATCGCTACGGCCAGAGAGCACCTCGAACGCTCCACCGGGCTCTGCCTCATCACTCAGACATGGCGCCTCTATCTTGATTCAATACCTGAAGGCGGTGTGATTCAGATTGCCAGAGGCCCGGTGCAAGCCATTGAAAGCCTGACGCTTTATGATGCGTCCGGTGACGAGGTGACACTACCGCTCACCGGCCACATCCTGGATGGCAGTGCGCGGCCGGCTCGCCTGGTGCTGAGCCAGGCGACCGACAGCACGCGCGGTATCAACGGCCTGGAGATCGACTTTATTGCGGGCTTCGGCGAGAGTGGCGCCGACGTGCCCGACACGCTGAAGCGCGCCATGCTGATGCATATCGCCCAGATGTTTTCCTTCCGTGGCGCGATCTCGGCGGAAGACCAGCCGGCGGACATTCCGCCGGGCTATGATCGCCTGATCGCGCCCTTCGTGATGCGGAGATTGTGATGCGCTCGGTGTTTTTCGATCCCGGCCAGATGACGGCGCGGCTCGAACTGGAGGCGCCGGAGGCAACCTCGGACGGACAGGGCGGCGCCACAGTCTCCTTCATCGCGGTCGCGTCGCTATGGGCGCGCATCGAGCCCGTCAGTGAGATCCGGCAGGAGCAGGCGAGCGCCGATGTGTTCACCCTGACCCACCGCATCTGGCTCCGATTTCGAAGCGATATCACGGCCGGCATGCGGCTGCGCAAGGGCGAGCGGGTCTTCGTGATCGGCGCCTGGCGTGACCCGGATGAGAGGGGCAACTACGTCGTCTGCCTCTGCGAGGAGGAGAGCCAATGACGGAACCGCGAGCGTCGCTGGCGATCACTCTCCAAGACCTGGCGGCGGCATTGCTGGCGCTGATGCGCCGTTGCGAGAGCAAGACAGGCCCGAAGGGAGTCGAGACGGATGAGCGCTGCCAATGAACTGCTGACGGCGATCCATGCGCTGCTCAGCGAAGATGCCGAATTGACGGACCTGATCGGGCCGGATGCCATTCGCGACCGGCTGGTCGCGGGCAGGAAGTTACCCTGCATTGTCGTTGGCGAGCTGACCAGCAACGACTACTCGACCTCGACAGAGGAGGGCGAAGAGCATCTGCTGGCATTGGAAATCTGGTCGGATGCCGCAGGGCGCAGGCAGGTTCAGACAATCGTCGAGAGGCTCTATGCTTTGCTGCAGGACGCCGCGCTTGGGCTCGCCACCCATCACTTGGTCGGCGTGCGGCATCTCGCAACACGCACGCGGCGTGAACCGAAGACCAGGCTGCATATAGCGGAGATGCGGTTCAGGGCAGTGACGGAACCGGCTGCGTGACGCCGCGCACCAGGGCCATCAGCATCATCACGAACCCGAGCGACAGAACCGCCAGCACAGCGCAGGTGGCGATCGCCATGCCAGCGCCCGCGCGGTCCAGGATCGCGGTGAAGACGACGGGCGCGACCGCATTGGCGAGATTCTGAGGCAGGGAGAGGCGGGCGGATTGCAGGCCATAGTCGCGAGGTGAGAACAGCGCCAGCGGCAGCAATGCGCGGGCGACGGTCATGACGCCGGAGCCGAAGCCGTAGAGCAGGATGAAGGCGACCAGCAGCGGCGTCGAAGGCGGCAGAACGATCATCATCAGAAAGCTCAGAACCATGAGGCTGACGCCCATGGCTGCGCTGAGGATCGGATTGCCTCGTTTGCCGAGCAGCATGTCCATGAAACGGGCTGAAATGCCGATGACACCACGCGCCGAACCGAGTTGGATAGCGAGCGCTGGCGAGGCGCCGGACTGGCGAAAGATCTCGAGCAGCGATGGCGAGACGCCGAAGGTGACGAAGGTCGAGATCGTCGTCGCCGCCGCGATGAGCAGGAACGCCTTGCGCTGCTTTGCCGGCGAGAGCGGCAGTGGCGCCGTATGCGCGGCAGCGCCCTCGGTGTGGCTGACGATCGGCGCTGGCAGCGCGAAGAGGTGCAGTGGAAGGCAGATGCAGAACTGCAGGGCCGCGCAGATCAGGAAGGTAGATCGCCAGCCGACGGCATCGTTCAGGAGGCTGAGGACAGGCCAGAAGATTGCGCTCGAAAGCCCGGTGAACAGCATCAGGATCGCGATCACGCGTTTGCTGTTCGGCCCTTCGCGTTCCACCACGGCGGTATAGGCAGGCGCCGACAGGCCGAGCGCCCCGCCACCCCCTATGAGGATCCAGGCGAGCACGTAGAGAACGATGCCATTGGCCGCTGCAAGGAGGGCGAGACCGGCGGCAAAGACCAGCGACGCCGCGGCAAGCACGCGCGCCGCCCCGTAGCGCCCCAGCCAGCGGCCCGTGGTCGGGCCCATGAGCGCGCTGATGATCATCATGACGGTCAGTCCGCCAAAGACGATCTCGTTTGCAAGCCCGAGGTCCGGCGCGATGACGCGGCCCATGACGCCGAGCATGTCGAAGCTGGTGCCCCAGCCGATCAGCTGTGTGACGGCAAGAACGGCGACGGTGCGGGCTGTACGTGGGGAGAATGATCGGGACATCGGGCGGATGCCTTGGGGAATCGAGACGTCGGACGGGAATTCAACCGGTCGTACCAGCTTGGCCGACGGGTTGAAAGTGACAAGTAAATGACAGTGGCAGGCGTCCCAGGGGCGCCTTTTGTTTTAAGGGACAAAGCGATGGTTGCGCAAAAGGGCAAGGATCTGCTGCTCAAGATATTCAACGGGACAGCCTTCGAGACGGTGGCAGGCCTCCGCTCGAAACGGCTCGCCTTCAATGCCGAAACCGTCGATGTGACCGATGCCGACAGCGTCGGTCGCTGGCGTGAACTGCTGGGCGGCGCCGGTGTGCAGCGTGCATCCGTTTCTGGCGCCGGGATCTTCAAGGATGCCGCCTCCGATGCGCTGGTACGGAACGCCTTTTTCAATGCGTCGATCCTGAACTGGCAGATCGTCATTCCCGGCTTCGGCAATATCAGCGGGCCGTTCCAGGCGAGCGCTCTTGAGTATTCCGGCCAGCACAACGGCGAGGTGCTGTTCGAAATGGCGCTGGAATCGGCCGGCGCCATCAGCTTCGAGGCGCTTTGATGCGGGCGGCGGGTGCACGTGCAAATCGGCGACGCGGCGAGATCGAGGCGATGATCGATGGTGAACGGCGGATTCTCTGCCTGACGCTTGGCGCTCTGGCCGAGCTCGAGACGGCCTTTGCAGTCGACAGTCTCACGGGTTTGGCGGAACGCTTCGCCGATGGTCGCCTGAGGGCCGCCGACATGATCCGCATCATCGGCGCCGGCCTTCGCGGTGGCGGCAATCTCTATTCCGACGACGAGGTCGCGCAGGCCGATGTCGAGGGTGGCCTGGGCGGCTATGCCACGATCGTCGGCAGCCTGCTTACTGCCACCTTTGTCGGCGTGGAGGCGGAGACCGCCTCGCGCCCCCTCTAGCCGCAGCCGGCATCGAGGCTGAACGTGGTGCCGCGCCTTTCCCCTGGGCGCGGGTGCTGCATGTCGGTCTCTGCTTGCTGCGGCTTCCCCCGGTCGCGTTCTGGGCAATGACACCTCTCGAATTCCACGCAGCCGCAGGCGGGCTGGTGCCGCCTGGCGTCGGCACATCCCGCGCCGATCTGGAGGGGTTGATGGCCCGGTTTCCGGATTGATCCGCAGCGACCCAGAAGAAGGCAGGACAATGGACAGCGAAGAAACGGATTTTACCACCGCAACAGGGCAGGCGGAGACGCTGCAACGCGCTCTCGATGGTCTGGAGACGCGCTCACGCTCGTTCGGGGCAGCGCTTTCGAGCGCGCTTCGAAGCGCCGCCGACGGTAGCAAGAGCTTGGACGACATTCTGCGCAGTCTCGGCAACCGGCTGGCGGATATCGCGCTGTCGGCAGGTCTGAAGCCGCTGGAGACGATGATCTCGGGGAGTGCTTCGAGCCTGCTCGGCAGTTTCGGCAAGCTTCTGCCCTTTGCCGATGGCGGCGTGGTCTCGCAGCCGACCTACTTCCCGATGGGCGGCGACATGGGGTTGATGGGGGAGGCGGGCAGCGAGGCGATCTTGCCGCTGAAGCGTGGCGCCGACGGTTCGCTTGGCGTTGCTGCCGCAGGCGGCGGCTCGCAGCAGATCATCTTCAATGTCACCGCCGCCGACGCCCAGAGCTTCCAGAAAAGCGAGGCGCAGATTTCCTCGATGCTGGCGCGCACCGCCATGCGCGGCCAGCGCAACTTGTGAGGTGCCATGACAAGCGGGTTTCATGATGTGCGCTTTCCGCTGCGCCTGTCGCTTTCGACCAGCGGCGGGCCGGTGCGGCGCACCGATATCGTCAATCTGTCCAATGGGAGAGAGAGCCGCAACAGCCGATGGCGCGATGCGCGGCGAAGCTATGACGCCGGCTCGGGCCTGCGCTCGGTGGCGGATCTCTACGAGGTGCTGGAGTTTTTCGAAGCGCGCAGCGGCGAGCTCTATGGCTTCCGGTTCCGCGATCCAATCGACTGGTCATCGTCCAGGCCCGGCATTCCGGTAACGCCGGGCGACCAGCGGTTGGGCACAGGCGATGGGGTCACCGTGACATTCCCGCTCGTCAAGACCTATGGCGACGCGGCGGGCGGTAGCGTCCGACGGATCGCCAAACCGGCGGACGGTTCGGTCGTCGTTGCGCTGGACGGGGTACCCGTGCCCGGCGCGGCCTTCGACTGTGATACGGCAACAGGGACCGTCACATTTGCCGCCGGTCATGTTCCTGCGCCGGGCTCTTCGATAACGGCCGGCTTCGAGTTCGACGTACCCGTTCGTTTCGCCACCGGCCGGATCGAGGTCAACCTGTCCGCGTTCAATGCCGGGCGGATTCCAACCATACCGCTGACGGAGATCGCGCCATGAGAACGATCCCCTCAGCGCTGAAAGCGCATCTGGATGGAGACGCCACGACGGTCTGCCACGCCTGGCGGGTGATCCGCCGCGATGGCGTCGTGTTGGGCTTCACGGAGCACGACAACGACATCGCCTTCGATGGCACGATCTTTCTCGCTGCGAGCGGATTTTCCGCAAGCGCGGCGGAGGAAGAGGTTGGCCTGCCGGCCGCGACCAGCGAGGTCTCCGGGGGCTTCTCCAGCGCGGCAATCACCGAGGACGATCTGGAGCGGGGACGCTATGACGGCGCCCGTGTCGAGGTGTTCCTCGTCAACTGGGCGCTGCCCGAACAGCACATGATGCTCAAGGTGCAGGAAATCGGTGAGGTGACCCGCGACGCCGGCCGCTTCCATGCCGAGCTTCGCAGCTTCGCCAGCCGCCTGAACGAGCCGCAGGGGCGCGTCTATGGGCGTCGTTGCGACGCTGTGGTCGGGGATAACAGGTGCGGCGTGGATCTGTCGTTGCCGCAGTTTCGTGCGGATGGCGTCGTCGTGTCGGTGCCGGATGCGAGTCGCTTGCTTCTGTCGGGTGTCAGGTCTGTCGACGACGGCTTCTTCCGGCTGGGAACGGCCACGTTTTTCGACGGCGAGAACCAGGGACAGCGTTTCGATATCGACGCGCATGTGTGGGTTGGCGACCTGATGGAGGTCACGCTCTGGCTGCCGCTTGACCGCGCGCCTTCTTCCGGCGATCGCCTCGTATTGACGGCAGGCTGCGACAAGTCCTTCGCCATCTGCCGAAGCAAGTTCTCCAACCGCCTGAATTTTCGCGGTTTCCCGCACATGCCGGGTGCCGATTTCGCCTACACCTACGCCGACGGCGAAAGCGTTCACGATGGGAAGGCGCTGTTCAAATGATGACGACGGCAGACCGCGTGCTCGCCTGTGCCGAAGGCTGGATTGGCACGCCCTACCGGCATCAGGCGTCGCTCAAGGGGGTGGGGTGCGATTGCCTGGGGCTGATCCGCGGGATCTGGCGCGAGCTCTATGGCGAAGAGCCCGAAGTGCCGCGCCCCTACGCGCCTGACTGGGCCGAACGCAGCGGCGAAGATCGATTGATGAACGCGGCGTACCGTCATTTCGATACGTCGCTGTCGCTTGCCGAAGCGCTGCCCGGCGATCTGCTGCTTTTCCGCTGGCGGCCCGATGTGGCTGCCAAGCATGCCGGCATTCTGGCCGATGAACGGCACTTCATCCACGCCTACGAGCAGGCGGCGGTAATCTCCTCGCCTCTCGTGCCGAGCTGGCGGCGTCGTGTCGCGGCTGTGTTTCGGTTTCCGGAGAAATAGATGGCAACACTTCTCTTTCAGGCAGCCGGTGCAGCGCTCGGCAGCGTCTTCGGTCCAGTCGGCGCGATCATCGGTCGCGCGGCCGGTGCCCTGGCCGGCAGCGTCGTCGACCACGCCCTCATCAACGGCAGTACCACCGTGCGCGGCTCGCGGCTGTCGACGGCACGCATTCCCGGCGCCGAAGACGGCACGGCAATCAACCGTGTCTACGGCACTGCCCGCATCGGTGGCACGCTGATCTGGGCCACGCGGTTCGAGGAGCAGTTAACGACCGAACGAACGGGCGGCAAATCCACGGGTGGCACGCGGGTCGAAACCTACCGCTACTTCGCCAATCTCGCGATCGGTCTGTGCGAAGGGCAGGTGGCGCGCGTGCGGCGGGTGTGGGCCGATGGCAAGGAGCTGGATCTCACCAAGATCGAGATGCGGCTCTATCGCGGTGGCGACGACCAGCAGCCCGATCCGCTGATAGAGGCGAAGCAGGGGACAGGCAACGCCCCTGCCTATCGCGGGTTGGCCTATGTCGTGTTCGAACGCTTGCCGCTCGATACCTACGGCAACCGCATCCCGCTGCTGCAGTTCGAAGTGGTTCGTGCAATCGGCGCCCTGGAAAACAAGATCAAGGCGGTCTGCGTCATCCCGGGCGCGACCGAACATGGCTACCGCACGACCGCCGTCTCTGAAAAGACCGGTGCCGGCAGCGCCCGTCTTCTCAACCGGAACACACTGCAGGGGACGACGGATTGGGACGTCTCCATCGACGAGTTGACTGCCCTCTGCCCGAATCTGGAGCGCGTCGCGCTTGTCGTCACCTGGTTCGGAACCGACCTGCGCGCCGGCGAGTGCCGCGTCGTGCCGGGCGTCGAGGTCGCTCGCCGCAACGAAAGCAGGGATTGGTCCGTATCGGGTGTCGAACGTGGCGACGCATATGTCGTCAGCCGGAACAATGGCGGCCCGGCGTTCGGCGGCACGCCGGATGATGAGAGTGTGGTGTCGGCCATTGCCGATCTCAAAGCGCGCGGGCTCAAGGTCTATCTCTATCCGTTCCTGATGATGGATATACCCGCCGGCAACAGCTTGCCTGATCCCTATGGCGACGATGCGCAAGCGGCCTATCCCTGGCGCGGGCGGATCACCTGTCATCCTGCCATCGGCCAGGTCGATACGGCAGACCGTACGGCGCAGGGCCGCAGTCAGCTGCGCGCGTTTGCCGGTGCCGCGCGTCCCGGCCACTTTTCGGTATCGGGGCACCGGGTCGTCTATGACGGCGATGAGGAAAGCTATCGGCGCTTCATCCTGCACTATGCACAGCTTGCGAAGGCGGCCGGTGGTGTCAGCGGGTTCATCGTCGGTTCCGAGCTGCGCGGGTTGACCCAGGTCCGGGACGATAGTGGTGCCTTCCCCTTCGTCGAAACCCTTGCCTCGCTGGCCGCCGACGTGAAGACCCTACTGCCGGCTGCAAAGCTGACCTATGGCGCGGATTGGAGCGAATATTTCGGCTATCATCCGGCGGACGGCAGCGGTGATGTCTATTTCAATCTCGATCCGCTCTGGGCATCGCCGGCAATCGACGCGATCGGTATCGACAATTACATGCCGCTGGCCGACTGGCTCGACGATGATCTTGCCAATGCCAACCCCGACGGCTTCCGCCTCGCGGACGATCGCCAGGCCCTGATGGCCGGCATCGGCTCCGGCGAAGGCTTCGATTGGTATTATGCGACAGAAGCCGACCGCCGGGCGCGCGTGCGGACCGCGATTGTCGATGGCTCCGCGGGCAAGCACTGGGTCTATCGCTACAAGGACATTGCCGGCTGGTGGAGCAATTCGCATTACGAGCGGCTTGGCGGCGTGGAGCGTGCATCTCCGACGCCGTGGATCCCGGCCAGCAAGCCGATCTGGTTCACGGAGCTTGGCTGCGGCGCAATCGACAAGGGAGCCAATCAGCCGAACGTATTCGCCGATCCGAAATCCGCGGAAAGTGCCGCTCCTTATTTCTCCAGCGGAATGCGCTCCGACAGCATGCAGCGTCGGTTTCTCGAGGCGCATCACGATTGGTGGAGCGGTGGCGCCGCGCCTGGAATGGTCGATCCCGCGCACCTCTTCATCTGGTCCTGGGATGCGCGACCCTATCCGGCCTTTCCGCAAAATACGACTGTCTGGAGCGACGGCGCGAACTGGCGCACCGGTCACTGGCTCAATGGCCGGATCGGCGGAGGGACGCTTGCCGACGTGATTGCCGCGATGCTGGACGACCACGGCTTTGCCGATTTCGACGTTTCGGAAGTGAGCGGTGATCTGACAGGCTATGTCCAGGGCGATCTCGCCTCGGCACGCAGCCTGATCGAGCCCTTGCTCCAGGCATTCCAGATCGATGTTTTCGAGGATGCGGGACGCTTGCGGTTTCGTTCGCGTGCGCGGGCAAGCCTTCCGGCCTTGCCGATCGAGACGCTCGTCGATCGTGAGGATGAACAACTCTGGCAGGAGACGCGCGGCCATGACAGCGACTTTGCCGCGGAAGCGGTACTGACTTTCTACAATCCCGAACTCGATTTCGAACAGGCCAGCGTGCGCTCACACCGTGCTGCGCAAACGACGAGCCGGGTCATCAAGCAGGATCTGGCAGCGGTTGTCGCAGAAGAGACGGTACTGGCCGCAGCCGAGGCGCTGTTGCGCGACAACAGGATTTCCCGCCGCTCGGTTCGCTTCTCGATATCGCCCGGCGAGCTGCAGATCCAGCCCGGCGACGTGGTAACTCTGCCCGGCGGCCCGGCCGGTCGTTTCCTCGTCGCACGGATCGAGGAAAGCGAGGCGCGCCGCATCGAAGCACGCGAGTTCGCGCCATCGCGTGGCGGGAGCCTGCCCTCATCGCTGGATGGGCGCGAGGTTGGCACCGAGCCATCGAACCTTTTCGACCCGGTCGTCTGCCTCATGGATCTGCCGTGCATCGATAGCGGTGACGCCGCATCTTTTGCGCAAGGGGCCGTCTTCTCGCGGCCCTGGCGCACAGTCGGGCTGTCGTCGTCCGCGACAAAGGAGGGGTATCAGGGCAGGGTGTTGCTTGATCGCCCGGCCACGATTGGAACACTGGCTGTTGAACTGGGCAGTGGGGTCAGCGGCCGTTTCGACTGGTCCCAGCCGTTGGTCGTTGATCTCCCTACAGGCGAGTTTTCCTCTTTGCCTGCCGTATCCGTCCTGAACGGCGGTAACCTCATGGCGGTCCTGGCAACAAACGGTGCGTGGGAGATTCTGTCCTTCCAGCAGGCCGACGAGATCGAGAGCGGCCGCTGGCGCTTGAGCGGCCTGCTCCGGGCGCTCGCCGGGACCGATGACGCGATGATGTCAGGCGCAGCCGCGGGTTCGCCTGCCGTGCTGCTCGATCAGGCAGTCAAGCCGCTGGGCCTCGGCAGCGATGAAATGGGACTGCGCTTGAACTGGATTGCCGAGGCTGCGGGGTCCGTTGAAAAGGCCGGCCCCTTCGTCTTCGAAGGAGGATTGCGCGCACGGACGCCACTGGCGCCCGTCCATTTGCGCTGCGCGCGCAACAGCGCCGGAGAGGCCGTCGTCTCCTGGATCCGCAGGGGGCGGGAGAACGCCGACAACTGGATCGGCGCCGATATCTCGCTCGACGAACCATTTGAACGCTATCGCCTCGAGATGCTGCGGGAAGAGGCCGTTTTGAGAACTGTCGAGGTCGATACGCCCGAATGGACCTATTCGCTGGCTGACGAGACTGCGGACTTTGGCGCACCGCAGACGAGCCTGACCGTGAGAATCCGCCAGATGGGGGCACGCGTTCCTCTCGGATTGCCCGCGATGCGCGCCTTTGTGCTGTGACTTTTGTTGAAAGGAGAAAGATGATGAGCGAATTGAAATTCTGGTACACCTCCAAGACGATCTGGGGTGCGCTGATCTCTGTTGTCGCATCCTTGATGCACTTTACGGGTGTGGATATTGCCGCTGCCGATCGCAGCCAGATCGTCGACTCGATCGTCAATATTGCCGGCGCGTTCGGCGGTCTGTTGGCCGTCTACGGTCGCGTCACCGCGAAGTCCGCGATCAAATCCGCGTCATGAGAAGCAATGCCGGCGAGGGGTGGATACCCACCACCTTTCGCTGGATTCTACGTGGTTTGGCCCCGCCTGTTCCTAGTCTCAAACAGTTCTAAACACTCGACGTTACAGTGCATTCATTTGCCATTCAGGTCGCTTGAGTACATAGTCGGGCCAAGTTGGTATCCATTGAAAGCATAGCACATGGCCTCTCCTCTGAGCGTCGCAGCGTTAGCCGCCGGGCTGGCGGTATCGTCGCCCTCACCGGATAATTCGCGCAACTTTATAGTGCGCGTAGCAGGCGATTGCAGCGCGGCCGCCCAGCAGGTTGTGGAGAAGACCGGCGGTCAATTGCTCTCCGTCCAACCCTCCGGCGACAGTTGCATCATCACGGTTCTGGTCCAGGGCAACGGTCAGCGTCCGCGCAAGGTAACCGTCAAGGTTCCGATGTAGGCAGAATCGGCCTATGAGACATCGAAGAGATCAAGCGGGGTAAAGCCGACCGATGCGAATTCTGGTAGTCGAAGACGACGTCAATCTGAACCGACAGCTGAGCGACACTCTGAAAGAGGCCGGCTATGTCGTGGATCAGGCATTCGACGGTGAGGAAGGGCATTTCCTCGGCGATACCGAGCCTTACGACGCGATCATCCTCGATATCGGTCTTCCTGAGATGGATGGCGTGACGGTGCTCGAGAAGTGGCGTGGCGCTGGTCGCGGCGTGCCGGTGCTGATCCTAACGGCGCGCGACCGGTGGAGCGACAAGGTTGCCGGCATCGATGCTGGCGCCGACGACTACGTCACCAAGCCCTTCCATGTGGAAGAAGTCCTTGCCCGTATCCGCGCCTTGATCCGCCGCGCGGCAGGCCATTCCTCTTCCGAAATCGTCTGCGGTCCAGTGCGTCTCGATACCAAGACCTCGAAGGCCGTCGTCAATGGCGTGACGCTGAAACTGACGTCGCACGAATACCGCCTGCTGGCCTATCTGATGCATCACATGGGTGAGGTCGTGTCTCGTACCGAACTCGTCGAGCACATGTATGATCAGGACTTCGACCGCGATTCTAATACGATCGAGGTTTTTGTCGGTCGCTTGCGCAAGAAGATGGGCGTTGATCTGATTGAAACGGTGCGCGGTCTCGGTTACCGCATTCAAGCGCCGAGCAATGCGAATTAAGTCGCTCACCGCACGCGTTCTGCTGTTGACCACGATCTGGTCGACCGTTGCGCTGGTTGTCATCGGTCTCCTGATCTCGACGCTCTATCGCAAGAGCGCCGAGCGCGGCTTTCAGGATCTGCTGCGAGCCCAGCTCTATAACGTCATCAACTCCGTGGCGATCGGCGATCAGGGAGCACTGAGCGGCAGTCCGCAGCTTGGCGACCTGCGCTTCGCGCAGCCGAAGACCGGCTGGTACTGGGTGGTGGAACCGCTCGGCACCTACACGGCGCCGCCGCTGGTATCGCCTTCTCTCGGATCGGCGACGATCCCGGTTCCATCGGTGCTCGAAGCGCCCTTCGACAAGAATTACGAGCGCTATTACCAGGTGACCGATGCCTCGGGAAACCGGATCCAGGTCGCCGAAACCGAAGTCGTTCTCGACACGGACGGACGCGCGGCGCGTTTTCGCGTGACGGGCAATGTCGATGTCGTGGAAGACGACGTCCGCAATTTCTCCCACAGCCTCTATCTCGCGCTCGCCGGCTTCGGTGTTGGCAGCCTTATCGTCAATGCGTTGGCCATTCTTTATGGTCTCAAGCCGCTCGACAAGGCACGCGCCGCGCTTGAGCGGATCCGCGCGGGCGAGAGCGAGCAGCTGAAGGGGGACTTCCCTCGCGAGATCTTGCCGCTCGCCAACGAAGTGAATGCGTTGATCGACAGCAACAGGCGTATCGTCGAGCGCGCCCGCATGCAGGTCGGCAATCTCGCCCATTCTCTCAAGACCCCGATTGCCGTGCTGCTCAACGAAGCGCGCGTGCTCGAGCGATCACATGGGGATCTCGTGCGCAGCCAGGCTGAAGCGATGCAGGGGCAGGTCCAGTCCTATCTCAACCGTGCCCGCATCGCCGCGCAGCGGGAATCCGTTCTCGCCCGCACAGATGCCGAGCCGGCGATGGAGCGCCTGGTCCGCGTCATGCGTCGCCTGAACGTCGACAAGGAATTTGAGCTTTCCGTCGCGCCGCCGCATCTGGCCGTCGCGATGGAACAGCAGGATCTCGAGGAAATTGTCGGCAATCTCCTGGAAAATGCGGCACGCTTTGCAGCAACCAAGGTCCGCCTGTCGGTCACGGAGGCGCCTGACGACATCAAGGGAAGCGAGGCCAGCGCGCGTCGTCACTGGGTCGAATTGATCGTCGAGGATGACGGAAGCGGCCTCGAGCCTGATCAGATTCGGGAAGCGCTGAAGCGCGGGCGGCGGCTTGACGAAAGCAAGCCGGGCACGGGTCTCGGTCTGTCGATCGTGACGGAGATCGCCAATGAATACCAAGGGCGGCTCGAGCTGTCTCGCGGTGACTGGGGTGGACTTAAGGCACGCCTTATTTTGCCTGGTGTCACAAAGGATGTTGCGTGACGAACTGCTTGATGCCAGAAAGACATAGGCATTTGCATAGCATGCTTTGCCTTAATGCCGACATGGCGCGATGCGCCTGTGGCAGCGTATTTGACAGCTGAGTCGGGTTCCCCTGAATGATGTTCCGTTCGAAAGGCATGATTGTTTCCTCGTTGGCGGCCGCTGTGGCCTTGTCTGGCTGCCAGACAACGAAGAGTGGTGGCTCCGGCGGCCTTTTCGGAAGCAGCAAGCCGTCTGCATCCGCGTCCTTCATTGCTGCCCTTCAGGGCGGTATCGTCGGTCGCACGGGCATAACGTTGAGCGACAGTGATCGCCAGCGTGCGCTTGAAGCGGAATATCGTGCCTTGGAAGGTGCGGCCGTCGGCCAGCCGGTCGTCTGGAGCGGACGCAATGTCAGCGGCAAGGTCATTGCCGCCGCTCCCTATCAGGTCGGCTCGCAGAACTGCCGCCAGTACACTCATACGGTGACGGTCGAAGGCAAGGAAACCGTTGCCCGCGGTTCGGCCTGTCGCAATGATAACGGCAGCTGGTCGCCGCTCGGCTAGCTGAGATTGGCCTGATTGCGGCCAAACGCCTCAAATCTCGTTCATCACGGCTTTGCTTGTTGGAAAGAAGCCGCGCTTCGAGTATTTGGCGGCTATGATTTTCTGGATTCTTGTGGCCGTTATGACGGCGGTTGTTGCCGCTATCCTGCTTTATCCGCTTTTGCGTGGAGCAAAGGCGGCTGACGATAGCCGGGCTGGCGAAGCCGCGGTCTATCGCGACCAGCTCCGCGAGCTCGAGCGCGACCTTGCCGGCGGCCTGATTTCTGCTGACGAAGCCGAGTATGCGCGGGCGGAAGTCGGCCGGCGGTTGATCGCCGTCTCGAACACTCCTGCGACGGTTTCCGGCCGGAAAAGTGGGCGTCATCGCCTGGCCGAGGCTTTCGTCCTCCTCTTGCTACCCGCAATGGGGCTCTGTCTTTACGTGGCGATGGGGCGGCCTGATTTACCGTCGCAGCCGCTGGAGGCACGTCTTGCAAATCCCGGCAATGACATGGCCGTGCTGGTCGCCAAGGCGGAGCGCCACCTCGCGCAAAATCCCGACGACGGCAAGGGCTGGGACGTCCTGGCGCCGATCTATTTCAGCACGATGCGTGTCGACGATGCCGAGGCGGCCTACCGCAACGCCATCCGCCTGCTTGGTCCGAGCGCCGTGCGGCTCGACGGCCTTGCCGAAACGCTCATGGCGAAATCAGGCGGTGTCGTGACCGACGATGCGCGTCAGGTGCTCGAACAATCGCTACAGCTGGAGCAGGACAATCCGCGCGCGCGGTTCTACCTTGCCCTCGGCATGGAACAGGCGGGCAAGGCGAGCGAAGCTCTCAGCGGCTTTCAGGCGCTCGCCAAGCAATCGCCCGCCGATGCGCCGTGGATGCCGCTGGTCAACGAGCACATCGCCAAGAACGGCGGAACGCCGGCAACAGCGTCGGCGCCGGCCGGTCCGACACAGGCCGATGTCGCCGCCGCCGAACAGATGACTGCCGGCGATCAGCAGCAAATGATCAAGGGCATGGTCGAAAGCCTGGACGCAAAGCTCGCCGAAAATCCGGATGACCTCGAAGGATGGTTGCGGCTGGTCCGCTCCTATGCCGTATTGAACGACAAGGATCATGCCGTTGGTGCCCTCAAGCGCGGGCTCGCGGTGTTCCCCGCCAAGAGCGACAAGGGAATGCAGCTTCTCGCGCTGGCGCGTGAACTTGGTATCGCAACGGAAGGATTGACGGAATGACGCGCAAGCAGAAGCGCCTTGCGGTAATTGGCGGCGGGATGACCTTCATTCTCGCGGCCGTCCTGCTCGTCATGTTCGCCTTCAGCCAGTCCGTGGCCTATTTCTACATGCCGGCCGATCTCGCCAAGAACCCAGTGCCCCCAGGAACGCGCATCCGCCTCGGTGGTCTTGTCGGCGATGGCAGCATCGTGCGCGGCGTCGGCTCGACGGTGCAGTTTGCGGTGACCGACCCCAGCGGTGACCAGATCCGCGTTCGCTATACGGGGATATTGCCTGACCTCTTTCGCGAGGGGCAGGGGGTCGTCACCGAGGGGCGTTTCGAGACGGGAAGCGATGTCTTCACCGCCGATACCGTTCTTGCCAAGCATGACGAGAAGTATATGCCCAAGGAGGTTGCCGACCGCCTGAAGTCGCAGGGGCTGTGGAAAGAAGGAGAGGCGGCGCAATGATCATCGAGATCGGGCACTACGCACTCATTCTGGCGCTGGCGACAGCGCTCGTCGTCTCCCTTGTGCCGTTGATCGGGGCGAGGCGGCTTGATCAGGCGATGATGGACGTCGCGCCGGTCGGTTCGATTGCGCTCTTCGGGCTGGTCGCGTTCTCGTTCGGCGTGCTTACCTATGCGCACGTGGTTTCGGATTTTTCAGTCGAGAACGTCTGGGAAAACTCGCACTCGCTGGTGCCGCTGATCTACAAATACTCCGGTGTGTGGGGCAACCATGAAGGCTCCATGATGCTGTGGCTGCTGATCCTGGCTTTGTTCAGCGCCCTTGTCGCCGCTTTTGGCCGCAACCTTCCCGATACGTTGAAGGCGAACGTGCTTGCCGTGCAGGCTTGGATTTCGGTCGCGTTCATCCTCTTCATCTTGTTGACGTCCAATCCGTTCACGCGCCTTGATCCGGCGCCGGCCGAGGGCAAGGATCTCAATCCGGTGCTGCAGGATATCGGCCTGGCGATCCATCCGCCCTTGCTCTATCTCGGCTATGTCGGCTTCTCCGTCTGCTTTTCCTTCGCCGTCGCTGCCCTTCTTGAAGGGCGCATCGATGCCGCCTGGGCGCGCTGGGTGCGGCCGTGGACGCTCGCCGCATGGACCTTCCTGACGCTTGGCATCGCCATGGGCTCCTATTGGGCCTACTACGAACTCGGCTGGGGTGGCTGGTGGTTCTGGGATCCGGTGGAAAACGCGTCCTTCATGCCGTGGCTCGCCGGTACGGCGCTTCTGCATTCCGCCCTGGTCATGGAAAAGCGCGAGGCGCTGAAGATCTGGACCGTGCTGCTCGCTATCCTGACCTTCTCGCTGTCGCTGCTTGGGACGTTTCTCGTTCGGTCGGGCGTCCTGACATCGGTCCATGCCTTTGCCAGTGATCCTTCGCGCGGTGTCTTCATCCTGTGCATCCTGCTGATTTTCATCGGCGGTGCATTGTCGCTCTTCGCATTCCGCGCGCCTCTGCTGACCGCCGGCGGTCTGTTCGCGCCGATCTCGCGCGAGGGTGCCCTGGTCGTGAACAATCTCATCCTGACGGTGGCGTGCGGCACCGTGCTGACCGGCACGCTTTACCCGCTGCTGCTCGAGACCCTCACGGGCGACAAGATCTCGGTCGGTCCACCCTTCTTCAACATGACGTTCGGCCTCTTGATGGCGCCCTTGCTGGTGATCGTTCCCTTCGGACCACTCCTGGCCTGGAAGCGCGGTGATTTGCTGGGAGCATTGCAGCGGCTTTACGTGGTCGCCGCGCTGGCCTTCGCCGTGGCGATAGCCTTCTTCTATGTCGAACACGGTGGGCCGGTGCTTTCCGTTCTCGGTCTTGCCGCTGGGCTCTTCCTCATCTTCGGTGCGATCGCTGATCTCTGGTACCGTTCCGGCGTCGGTAAGGTTGCCGCCAGCGTTGCCTGGAGGCGTTTTGCCGGGCTGCCGCGCTCCGCCTTCGGAACAGCGCTTGCGCACGCTGGCCTCGGTGTAGCGGTTCTTGGCATCGTCGCCGTTACGACGTTCGAGACCGAGTATGTCGTTCAGATGAAAAAGGACGAGGTCGTCGAGGCAGGCGGGTACACCCTGCGCTTCGACGGCATGCAGGCCGCGGCCGGCCCGAACTATACTGAGGAGCGCGGCCATTTCAGCGTCGCCCGTGGCGGCGTGGAAGTGGCGGACGTATGGTCGTCCAAACGCCTTTACACCGCACGCCAGATGCCGACGACCGAAGCGGGCATACTCAGCTTCGGTCTTAGCCAACTCTATGTCTCCCTTGGCGACGCGACCAACGATGGCGGCATCGTCGTGCGTATCTGGTGGAAGCCCTTCATCCTGTGCGTATGGGGCGGAGCCGTGATCATGGCGATCGGCGGCTTCGTCTCGCTTAGCGACCGCCGATTGCGGGTGGGCGCCCCGCGGCGCAAGGCGAAACCAGCGGCTCCCGCCATGGAGCCGGCCGAATGATCCGACGCTTCATCATGGTGCTGGCGATCCTGTTTGCTGCCGCTCCGGCGTTTGCGGTCAACCCTGATGAGGTGCTTGCCGATCCAGCGCTCGAAGCCCGTGCACGTGCCATCTCAGCAGAGTTGCGCTGCATGGTCTGCCAGAATCAGTCCATCGATGATTCCAATGCCGAACTGGCCAAGGATCTGCGCCTGCTGGTTCGCAAACGCCTCAACGACGGTGACAGCGATACGCAGGTGATGGATTATATCGTCTCCCGCTATGGCGAGTTCGTTCTGCTCAAGCCGCGCTTCGAAATGAAGACGATGCTGCTTTGGGGCGCGCCGCTTCTGCTGTTTGTCGTGGGCGGCATCGCGCTGGCAGTGTTTGCGCGGCGACGCGCGGGAAAGCCGACCGGGTCTGCATTGACCGCTGAAGAACAGGCACGCCTGACCGAATTGCTCAGGAAGTGATCTCGGCCCGGCGCAGACGCTGGCGCAGCAGGGCCGCAACAATCACGGCTGTCAGCGCCAGCACGACGCTGCCCGCAGCTATCGGGCCTGCGGACGGGGAGTAGATATCCATTACGGCCCCGACTGTTGATGAGCCGGCCGCGCTGCTGACCGCATAGGCGAGCGCGAACGCCGCACTTCCAGCGACAAGCGTATCGCCGTTATACCGTTCACCAAGCAGCGTGAGAGCGCAGGTATAGAGCGAAAAGCTCGCCGCACCCATGATGCCGAAGGCAATCAGGATTGCTGCCTGCGATTGAAGAAACGGAATGGCGATAAAGCTCAATCCGGCTAGGCAACCCGAGCAGACGGCAACGCCCGATCGCGACGTCTTGTCGAGGAACCAGCCGACGAGCGGTTGAGCAAGCGCCGTCGGCAAAGCCAAGACGGACACGCTGATTGCCGCGAAGGCCTCTGAATACCCAAGCCGCACGAAGTAGACCGGCATTGCCGAAATTGCGGCGATATCGGCAAAGGCAAAAGCGGCGACCATGACGATCAGCATCGGAGCGCTTTTGGCAAACTTGAAAAGCGCTCCGGAGGCGGCCTGCTCCGGTTGGGTCCTCGCCCTTCTGCTGAGGATGACCGTCAGGAACGCGACGCAAGCCACGTAGACGGCAAGCAGCGCGAACGCAAAACCGTTCTCTGTTCCGAAGAGCGGGATCGCGAGGGGGCCGGCGGCAAAGCCACCGCACATGCCGGCGCCGTAGAGGCCGGACATTCGCCCGCGCAGACGATCGGGGCAGGCCGTGTTGAGCCAGGCTTCGCTCAGCATGAAGATGATGCTGACGCAGACACCCAGCGAGAAGCGAGCGAGACACCAGACCCAGAAACTGTCGAAGGTCGCAAACAGCGAAAGGCTGAGCGCACAGCCGATCAGGCCTGCAACGATCAGGCGATCTCCCCGCACCAGCCGCGAAAGCCATCCGACCGCGAATGTCGCGGTTGCCAGACCGCCCGCAAAACAGCCGGCGTTGAAGCCGATTAGGCTCTGAGAGACGCCGCGGTGCTCGAGAACAAGAGAAATCAACGGGTAGGTCAGTCCTTGCGCGACGGCAAAGGCAGTGACGCCCACGATCACGGCGGCGATTGCTGCCACGTCGGGCGCAAAATCATCTGCCGGAACAGCATGGGTCATTGATCGCTCCTCGCTTGCGTCAGGGCAAGACGCTTAGCGGGTCGCGGCGACTTAGTCGAGACGCCGGGATTGCGAACGGCGCTGAAACAATTTTTGCGAGCGATTTCGCACATTACGAATTTTTCATCGCTCGGACAGTTCGCAGTAAGGTGTGCCGTCCTATATCTTCGTCCATCAACTGATCCGGTGTTTGCCGATCCCGTGGATGCAAAGAGAAAAGAAGGTGCCACTCATGTTCAAGAATATCAAAGCTCCGTCGCTGAACACCGCGCTCAAGGCGTCGACAGTCGCGGGGCTTGCCGCAGCAGTCCTCGCCACCGGTATTCCCCTTGAAATTACCCGTTCCTACGCAGAAGCAGTCAAGGTACAGGCTCCGTCCGTTCCGAGTTTCGCGAACGTCGTTGACGCCGTTTCGCCTGCTGTCGTGTCGGTTCGTGTTGAAAGCCGCGTCAATCCGGTTTCCGATGAAGACGGTGGCAATGGCTTCTCCTTCGACTTCAACGGCCGTGGTTTTGACGATCTCCCCGATGCACTGAAGCCGTTCTTCCGCCAGTTCGGCGAGCAGGGCCCGCAGGGTCCGCAGGGCCATCGCGGTCCTCCCGGCAAGCATTTCGGCCAGCAGGACAAGGAAGGTCGTCTTCGTCCCGTCGCACAGGGCTCCGGCTTCTTCATCTCCGATGATGGCTATATCGTCACCAACAATCACGTCGTTTCCGATGGCGCGGCCTTCGTCGCAGTCATGAACGATGGAACCGAGCTCGACGCCAAGCTCATCGGCAAGGATCCGCGCACCGATCTTGCTGTGCTGAAGGTCGATGGCAAGGGCCGCAAGTTTACCTACGTGAACTGGGCAGACGACAACAACGTTCGCGTTGGTGACTGGGTTGTCGCCGTCGGTAACCCCTTCGGTCTCGGCGGTACGGTCACGGCCGGTATCGTCTCAGCGCGCGGTCGCGACATCGGCTCCGGCCCATACGACGATTACCTGCAGGTTGACGCTGCTGTGAACCGCGGTAACTCCGGTGGTCCGACCTTCAACCTCGCTGGCGAAGTCGTTGGCATCAATACCGCGATCTTCTCGCCGTCGGGCGGCAGCGTTGGTATCGCCTTCGCTATCCCCGCATCGACCGCCAAGGACGTTGTTGCCGATCTGATGAAGGACGGCCAGGTTTCGCGCGGCTATCTCGGCGTGCAGATCCAGCCGGTTACCAAGGATATTGCGGACTCGCTTGGCCTGTCTGAAGCAAGCGGCGCATTGGTTGTCTCGGCCCAGGCCGGAACCCCAGGCGAAAAGGCCGGTCTGAAGGCTGGCGATGTGGTCACGGCCGTCAACGGCGAGACCGTCAAGGACGCCCGCGATCTGAGCCGCCGTATCGGCGCGATGACGCCGGGCAAGAAGGTCGAACTGTCGGTATGGCGTTCGGGCAAGGCTACCCCTGTAACGGTTGAACTCGGCACGTTGCCGGCCGAACAGAAGGACGCCTTGGCTGACGACGGCGATCAGGCACCTGAAGCACAGACGCCTGCCTCCGAAAAGGCGCTTGCCGACCTCGGCCTCAGTGTCGGCCCTGCCGACGATGGCAAGGGCCTGCAGATCACCGGTATCGATCCGAATTCCGATGCCGCCGACAAGGGCATCAAGGAAGGCGAGAAGATCACCTCGGTCAACAACCAGGAGGTCTCCAACGCTGACGACGTTGTCAAGGTTCTGAACCAGGCGAAGAAGGATGGTCGCACACGCGCACTGTTCCAGATCCAGTCGAAGGAAGGCAGCCGCTTCGTCGCGCTTCCGATCAACGGCCAGGGTTGATCCGTCTCAAATCCGAAGAGCTGGAGCCGCGCCGCAGGGTGCGGCTCCTTTTTCACCAATACATCATGGGTGGCTGCAATGACTTCCGTTCAACAGGACACAGCTTTGAGCCTTGCCGAAACACAGCCTACGGGTAATGTCGGCCGCATGAAGATTCTTATAATTGAAGACGATCTCGAAGCTGCGGTTTACCTGACGAAGGCGTTTCGTGAGGCGGGCATCGTTGCCGATCACGCGAGTGACGGGGAGAGCGGCCTCTTCATGGGGACCGAAAACACCTACGATGTCATCGTAATCGATCGGATGCTGCCGCGCCGTGACGGCCTCTCCGTTATCAGCGAGCTGCGCCGTAAGGGCATCCACACTCCCGTTCTCATTCTTTCGGCGCTTGGCCAGGTCGATGACCGCGTGACCGGCCTTCGGGCAGGCGGCGACGACTATCTGCCGAAGCCCTATGCCTTCAGCGAACTGCTGGCGCGTGTCGAAGTGCTCGGCCGTCGCAAGGGTACGCCGGAACAGGACGTGGTCTACCGTGTCGGCGATCTTGAGCTTGATCGCCTGTCGCATGAAGTCAGGCGCGGGGGTAAGGAAATTCCGCTCCAGCCGCGCGAATTCCGCCTGCTCGAATACCTGATGAAGAACGCGGGCCAGGTGGTCACGCGCACGATGCTCCTGGAAAATGTCTGGGACTACCACTTCGATCCGCAGACCAACGTCATCGACGTACACGTCTCGCGCCTGCGCTCGAAAATCGAGAAGGACTTCAGCCAGCCATTGCTGAAGACCATTCGCGGCGCAGGTTACATGATCAAGGATGAGGGATGAACCGTTTCTGGTTTCTCTTCAAGTCCACCGCAGTCCGTCTCTCGGCCCTCTACATTCTGCTCTTTGCAATCTGCGCGGCGACGCTGGTCTTCTATGTGACCGCGATGTCCGAGCGGTTGCTGACCAGCCAGATACGGGAGGCTGTACAGCAGGAAGTCGACCAGGTGCAGCGCGCCTATGACGCGGGCGGCATGAACCTCCTGTTGCGCACGATGGAGCGGCGGGCACGCCAACCCGGTGCCAACCTCTACATCATCGCGGGTCCGTCAGGCGACATCCTTGCCGGCAACGTCGCTTCCGTTCAGCCGGGCGTGCTCGACGAGCAGGGCTGGACGACGTTGCCTTTCAAGTATCGGCGCTATGCCGAAGGGGGTGCCACCAAGCAGCACATGGCGGTTGCCAATATCGAGGTGCTCGACAACGGCTTGCGCGTGCTGATCGGCCGGGACCTTGGCGAGCCGGAGGCCTTTCGTGTGCTCGTGCGGCAAGCGCTGATGATCGCCTTGGCGATCATGGGACTGGGTGCGGTCATCATCTGGTTCGGCATTGGTCGCAATGCCTTGAAACGGATCGACCGGATGTCGGCGGCGAGCAAGAAGATCATGGCCGGCGACCTGTCGCAACGTCTGCCGGTCGGCGGCTCGGGCGACGAGTTTGATCGCCTCTCGGCATCATTGAATGCAATGCTCGGGCGGATCGAGAAGCTGAACGAAGGCCTGCGCCAGGTCTCGGACAACATCGCGCACGATCTCAAGACACCATTGACACGACTGCGCAACAAGGCAGCCGATGCGCTCGATACGCCGGATACGGAGACACGTCGGATCGCACTGGAGGGCATCATCTCCGAGTCCGACCAACTGATCCGTACCTTCAATGCCTTGCTCATGATCTCCAGGGTGGAGGCAGGCTCTGCAGCAGCGGAAATGTCAGCGGTCGATCTCTCAGCCATCGTCGCCGACAGCGCCGAACTCTACGAGCCGGTGGCCGAGGAGGCCGGACTTGCGCTCAATTCATCGATCGAGAAGGACATCGAGGTTCAAGGCAATCGCGAGCTGATCGGCCAGGCGATCTTCAACCTCATAGACAACGCCATCAAGTATTCGGCGGATGTCGAAGGCGGAGGCGAGGTCTCTCTGAAACTCACCCGCCGACAGGACGGCATATGCCTGCAGGTTGCCGATCGCGGCCCCGGAATTCCCGCGGCGAAGCGCGAAGAGGTCCTGAAGCGCTTCGTGCGTCTCGACGAGAGCCGTTCGAAGCCCGGAACCGGCCTGGGGCTTTCACTGGTCGAGGCTGTCATGGAACTGCACGGCGGCAAGCTCGAGCTTTCCGATACGGATCCCGATGATACGGCGAAGCCCGGCCTTGCCGTCGCCATGATCTTTCCCACCAAATAGTTCGTCCATCGATTGCGCACGATCGCTCAATTGATGGTTGGCCATTGTCCTCCCAGACCCTAACTTATCAGGCGGTGGCACGGAGCGATTGTGATTCCGTCCATGGGTGATGCGGCGAGTGGGAGGATGCATGCTGACGGAATCGAAGCACGGTCTCGAGGAGGTGGCGGACGGCCTGTTGAAGCCGTTGAGCAAGACCGAGTTGAAACTCGCGCTCGCCGATTTGCAGAAAATCGGGAAGTCCGAGCCCGCGGTGGCCGAGATGCTGAAGGATGAAGGCGCGCTCCGCGACTTCATCACCGCTGCGTTTAGCCTGTCTCCCTATCTGCGTGACATCGCCAACGTGGACGACGCCGTTCTCGCATCTGCGGTCTCCGGCCCGCTGGAGCCGCAGATCGCCGCATTGATCGGTGAAGCGCGGCTGGCATGGCAGCCGACAGCAGACGGCGCATCGCCGACTGAGGCCGAGGTCATGACCCGTTTGCGCGTTATCAAGCGCCGAGTGGCCTTCCTCGTGGCGCTCGCCGATCTTGCCCGCATTTTCGATGGTCGTGCGACGACCATGTGGCTAAGCAGGCTGGCGGAAGCATCCGTCGCTGCGGCGATCGATCACCTGCTGCTATCTGCGCACGAGAGCCGAAAGCTTCACTTGAAGGATGTTTCCAGGCCCAGTGAGGGCTCGGGGCTGATCGTTCTCGGCATGGGCAAACTGGGCGCCTCGGAGCTCAACTATTCGTCCGATATCGACGTGGTCGTGTTCTTCGACGAGCAGGCCGGAATTCTGCCCGATCCGGAGGATGCGATCGAGATCTTTCCGCGCATGATGCGCCGGCTGGTCAGGATCATGCAGGAGCGAAGCGCCGACGGCTATGTCTTCCGGACCGACCTGAGACTGCGGCCCGATCCGGGATCGACGCCGCTGGCCATCTCGGTCGATGCCGCGATGATCTATTATGAGGGCCGGGGACAGAACTGGGAGCGGGCCGCATTCATCAAGGCTCGTGCTGTCGCTGGCGACATCAAGGCTGGCGAACAGTTCCTGCGTGACCTCGTGCCCTTCGTGTTTCGCAAATACCTCGACTACGCGGCGATTGCCGATATTCATTCCATCAAGCGGCAGATCCACGCCCATAAAGGGCACGGCGCAATTGCTGTCAAAGGGCACAACGTCAAGCTCGGACGTGGCGGCATTCGCGAGATCGAGTTCTTCGCCCAGACCCAACAACTGATCGCTGGCGGACGCATGCCGGTCCTGCGTTGCCGCGGGACGGAAGAGACGCTTGCGGAGCTCACCAAGGCGAAATGGATCGACGAAGAGACCCGCGATGAGCTGACGGAAGCCTACTGGTTCCTTCGTGATGTCGAGCATCGGATCCAGATGGTTCGCGATGAACAGACGCACCTGCTTCCGGAGACAGAGACAGACTTGAAGCGCATCGCTTTCATGATGGGCTTTAACGACACGCAGAGCTTCTCGGAGCGACTTGTGGAGGTGTTCAGAGCCGTGGAACGGCGCTATGCCCGCCTGTTCGAACAGGAAACCAAACTGTCGACGGAAACCGGGAACCTTGTCTTCACCGGACAGAATGACGATCCGGACACGCTGATCACCCTGAAGAAGCTCGGCTTCGAACGACCGTCGGACATATCGCGCGTTATCCGCACTTGGCACTACGGGCGATACAAGGCGACGCAATCAGTCGAAGCGCGCGAACGGCTGACAGAGCTGACGCCGGAGCTCCTGCGTGTCTTCGGGGAAAGCAAGCGGGCGGATGAAGCGATCTTGCGCTTCGATAATTTCATTTCCGGCCTCCCTGCTGGTATTCAGCTTTTCTCACTGCTTGGCAGCAATCCGGCGCTGTTGTCGCTCATCGTCAACATCATGTCCTCGGCTCCGAAGCTCGCCGAGGTAATCGCCGCCAAGCCGCACGTCTTCGATGGCATGCTCGATCCTGGCCTCATGGCGGAGCTGCCGACCCGCGACTATCTGGCCGAGCGCTTGAAGGGATCGCTGCTGCAGGCTCGCTACTATGAAGAGGTGCTAGACAGGCTGCGCATTTTTGCCGCCGAACAGCGTTTCTTGATCGGCATCCGCCTGCTGACTGGCACAATCAACGGCGTCATGGCGGCGCGCGCTTTCACGCACCTCGCGGACCTGATTATCGAGGCTGCGCTCAACGCTGTCATCAAGGAAATCCGTGACGTGCATGGTGACTTTCCCGGCGGCCGTATCGCCGTCGCGGGCATGGGCAAGCTGGGCAGCTTCGAGCTAACGGCCGGCTCCGATATCGATCTCATTCTGCTTTACGATTACGACGAGCGAGCATCGGAGTCGGATGGTTCTAAGCCACTCGACGCCGTGCGCTACTTTACCCGGGTGACCCAGCGGCTGATCGCGGCACTCTCCGCGCCGACCGCCGAAGGCGTGCTTTACGAGGTCGATATGCGGCTTCGTCCGTCCGGAAACAAAGGGCCGGTTGCCACGCGCATCAATGCATTCGAAAAGTATCAGCGCGAGGAGGCATGGACCTGGGAGCATATGGCGCTTAGCCGTGCCCGCCTCATCTGCGGAGATCAAGGGCTGATCGCGGAAGCCGAGCGCGTCGCAACTGAGGTGCTATCCCAGAGCCGCGATATCGCAAGTGTGACGCATGACGTCGCCGAGATGCGTGAGTTGATCGAGAAGGAAAAGCCGCCTTCAAGCCTCTGGGATCTGAAGCTGATCCCGGGAGGTGTCATCGACATCGAGTTCATTGCCCAATATCTGGCGCTGATCGCACCCGCGAAGGGTGCCAGGGTCAGCGTTCGCGGACTGAACACGGGCGAGGCCCTGAAGCTGCTTGGCGGCAGGCTCATGGCTCCGGCGGATGTCGATACCTGCATCGAGGCATTTTCGCTCTATACCGAGCTGTCGCAACTCATTCGGCTGTGCATCGATGGCGTGTTCGACCCGAAGGAAGCGCCATCCGGCCTCATTGATCTGGTCTGCCGCGCTGGTGATTGCCCCGACATCCGCACGCTGGAGAGCGAGGTCAAGCGGCTCTCCAAGGCTGTTCGCAAGATACTGCTGGTGGTCGTCAAGCCCTAGTTCTGCGTGTCGGGTATCCGCAGCGAGATGATCGTTCCGACGGCTTCGCGCGATCGGATCTTCATGCGGCCGCCATGCAGGTCTGTGAGGGAGCGGGAGATCGCCAGTCCGAGGCCAGAGCCGCCCTTGCTCTTCGCGTACTGGTTCTGCACCTGCTCGAACGGCTGTCCAATCTTGCTCAACGCCGCCCGCGGAATGCCGATGCCGGTGTCGGCGATGGTGAGAAGGACATGACCATTCGTCCGGCGCGTCCGCACCGCGATACGGCCGCCGTCATTCGTGAATTTGACGGCATTCGAAAGCAGATTGAGCAGGATCTGTTTCATCGCCCGGCGGTCGGCCTTCAACGTCATGCCGTCGCAGATACGCTGTTCGATCCGGATGTTCTTTTCTGCTGCTGGAATAGTGGTGAAACGTAGGCTTTCCTCGATCAGCGGCACGAGATCGATCGTCTCGCAATGCAGCTTCATATGGCCTGCCTCGATCTTCGACATGTCCAGAATGTCGTTGATGACGTTCAGCAGGTGCCTGCCGCTGTGGTGGATGTCGCGGGCATACTCGTCGTACTTGGCAGAGCCGAGCGGCCCAAACATCTCGTCCTGCAGGATTTCAGAGAACCCGAGGATTGCGTTCAGTGGCGTCCGCAGCTCGTGCGACATGTTGGCCAGAAACTCCGACTTCGCCTTGTTGGCGGCTTCCGCGCGTTCCTTCTCGGCCTGATAGTTGGCGTTAGCGAGGGAAAGGGCAGCCTTCTGGCTTTCCAGTGTTTGCCGGGAGGCGGAAAGGTCCCCAATCGTTGCCATCAGTCGCCGTTCGGAGTCACGCAGGCGCTCCTGGTTGCGCTTCAGCAAGGTGATGTCGGTCCCGACCGAAACCATGCCGCCATCGCGTGTACGGCGTTCATTGGTCTGGAGCCAGCGCTCGTCGGCGAGCTGAACTTCGGTGGTACGGGAGTGGCCGGATCCATCGGCATCCGCGATGCGGCGCTCGATCACGGGGCGAGCCGCGGCAGCGTTGACGACGCTCCGCTCCGTGCCCGGCACCAGCACATTGTCCGGCAATCCGTACGCCTGCTGAAAGTGAGCGTTGCACATGACCAGCCGGTCGTTCTTGTCCCAAAGCACGAAAGCCTCGGACGTGCACTCGATGGCGTCGGCAAGGCGCTGGTCGGCCTCGGCGTAACGCTGTGCGAGACGGTGCTGTTCCGTCACGTCCATTGCGATGCCGATCATGTGGACGCGGCCGGCATTGGTCCGAATGACCTGGGCACGGGCGCGCATCCAGACATAGTGGCCGCCTGCATGACGCATGCGGAAGATCTGGTCGATCTGCTCGGAATCGCCGCGAGAGATCGAGCGTGCGATTTCGTAGATGCCGCCATCGTCCGGGTGCATCAGTCGCGCTGCATCACCGAAGCACATGTTGCCTTCGGAAGCGGGCAGGCCGAGCATTTCGTACATCGACCGGGACCAGAAGAACTCGCGGCGATCGAAGTCGAAGTCCCAAAGGCCGCAGCGACCGCGAGACAGGGCCGTCTCGACCCGCAGGTTGGATTCCTGGAAGATGTCGTCGGCGTCGCGCGCCCGGCGGACCTGCATGTAATAGGCATAGAGAACAACAAGCAGGATCGACGAGATGCCAGCGAAAAGGCTGACATTAAGGGTCATCGTCTCGCGCCACAGGCTGCTGATGCGGTCGAGCGAGGTGGCCGCGACGATATATCCGCCCGAGTCGCCAACAAGGGTGATCTCGGCGTAATGCGGGCGGCCGCTGATCGTCGTTTCGATGACGCCCGCACGATCGCCGAAGCGGCGAACTGCGGAGACTTCGGAGAAGAAGTCACCAACGCTCGCGCCGATATAGGCAGCACCTGCCGTTGATGACGCGAACACTTTGCCCGACGGCTGTACCAGCAGCACGAACGCGTCATCGTCGAGACGGTCTTGCGGAAGGAAACGCGCCAGCCGCGTCTGCGCTGCAGCGGCGTCGCCGGCTTCGAACACGGAGGCGGAATCAGCAAATGCTGCGGCAGCGGTCGCCGCTGCCAGAGCGGTGGAGTGACGCGCGGCCGCCGTCATACGGCTGTACTCGGACATCATGCCAAAGAAGTGTGATGCCGCGACAACCGCAAGGAATGCGACGATGAGAATGGGAATGACGCGCTTCAGGACCGTCTCTGCGTGATTGAGACTTCGAACAGGCGGTCGAAGGGGCGCTGAAGCGTTATCGGCGAAGCGGTCGCGCAAGGCGCGAAAGTCTTCGAAATCGACACGCAGCCGTCCTCCGGCCACGGTTGCCCGCCGCACGTCCATCATCTCTGAGCCTTGATCCCTCGTGTGATTCGCGCGCCGCTCGCTCGAACCTGCATCAATGAATCATTGGTGATTCGCCTTGTCCAGAGGAAAAGGTAAAAATCCGTTAACCGATTCTAAGTGCTGATTATTCTTGAGGGGCCCGAAGCGGCCTGCGTTCGCAAAGCCGCTCCCTGCTGCAAATCACCCCTTGAGGGTGCGTTCGACGATGTCTCTGACGTCGCTGGAAAGACCCGAGCTTTGCTCGATCTCGGCCAGAGCTTTCTGCGCGTGGCCGGCACGTACAGGCTCCAAAGAGCGCCACGAACGCATGGATGTAAGGATGCGTGCGGCGAGCTGAGGGTTGCGCTGGTCGATATCCAGAATCTCGCGGGCGAGGAACCGGTAGCCTTCACCGTCGGCACGACCGAACCCGGTCGGGTTCGTGAAGGCGAACGTACCGATGAGCGAACGCACGCGATTGGGATTCGTCCGCTTGAACAGCGGGTTCTCCATCAGCTTGCGAACGCGGTCGAGGGTCTGCGCGCCGGGAATGGTCGCCTGGACGGAGAACCACTTGTCGATCACCAGCGCATTGTCGGCGAAGCGATCGCGGAACGTCGCAAGCGCTTGGATTGCCTCGTCGCTATCGGGGAAACGATGAGCAAGGATCGTGAGCGCCTGCATCAGGTCGGTCATATTGTTTGCGGCGTCGAAAGCGGCTTTCGCGCGTGCCGGAGCGCTTTCCGCATAGGACAAATATGCAAGTGCGGTGTTTCGCAGGGCACGCCGGCCAGCGCTCTTTGCATCAGGGCTGAAATCGCCTGGCGTTGTCATCTTGTCGTAAAGGGCTGCAAACGCATCCTTTCCGGCGTCCGCGACCTGCTTCATGACTGTCTGGCGGCCGGCATGAATGGCGTCAGGGTCGTTGTTGCCGCCAAGTTCCCGCGCAATATCGGCTTCGCTTGGCAATGCCAGCGCCTGCGCACGGAAGGCCGGCTCCAGACCCTCGTCGGACGCGGCGGCGAGCAGCGTATCGATAAAGGTCTGGTCAGCAACAATGGCCTTGCCTTCACGCGCATCGCGCGCCGCCTTTAGCAGCGTTGGCAGTGTTAGATCTGTCAGCGCTTGCCAACGGGCAAAGTGGTCCGTTTCGTAGCGCGCGAGCAAAGCAAGATCGATTGGTGTCTGATCGAAATGCAAATTGATGGGTGCCGAGAAGCTTCGGTTGATCGAGACGACAGGCCGCGAGGCGATGCCGTGGAATACTGCTGTCTGGGTTCTCTCGGTCAGGTGCAGGACATTGCCGCCGTACTCCGCGCCTTCCACGGAGGAGGGGGCAAAAGCAGCGCCGTCTTCGGAGAATAGCGCCAGGCTAAGCGGAATATGCATCGGCTTCTTGTCGCTCTGACCGGGCGTTGCCGGTATCATCTGCTCCAGAGCAAGGCTGAAGGTCTTGGCAGCGGGATCATAGGTGCCCGATGCCGTCACAAGCGGTGTGCCAGCCTGATGGTACCAGAGCGAAAACTGCTGGAGGTCACGGCCGCTGACGTCTTCGAAGCATTTGACGAAATTCTCGATTGTCACAGCCTCGCCGTCATGTCGTTCGAAATAGAGATCCATACCCTTCTTGAACGCTTCCTTGCCCAGAAGCGTGTGGATCATCCGCGTGACTTCGCTGCCCTTCTCATAGACGGTCGTCGTATAGAAGTTATTGATTTCACGATATTTCGTTGGCCTCACCGGATGAGCCAGCGGGCCGCCGTCTTCTGGAAACTGCTCTGATTTCAGGTGGCGCACTTCCGCGATGCGCTTGACCGGGCGCGAGCGCTGATCAGCCGAGAATTCGTGGTCGCGATAGACCGTCAGGCCTTCCTTGAGGCAAAGCTGGAACCAGTCGCGGCAGGTGATACGGTTGCCGGTCCAGTTGTGAAAGTATTCGTGTGCGATGATTGCTTCGATGTTGGCATAGTCGGCATCGGTTGCCGTTTCGGGATCGGCAAGGACATACTTGTCGTTGAAGACGTTGAGTCCCTTGTTCTCCATCGCACCCATGTTGAAGTCCGACACGGCGACGATCATGAAGATGTCGAGGTCGTATTCACGGCCGAACACGTCTTCGTCCCACTTCATCGAGCGCTTCAGCGCGTCCATCGCATAGCCTGCGCGTTGCTCCTTGCCACGCTCCACGTAGATTTTCAGCGCGACTTCGCGGCCGGACATGGTCGTGAAGGTGTCCTCGATCACGCCGAGATCTCCGGCCACCAATGCGAAAAGGTAGCTCGGTTTCGGGTGCGGATCGAACCAGGCGGCGAAATGCTTGCCTTCGCCGTAGCCAGCACCGCCGAGGAAGTTGCCGTTCGACAGCAGCAGCGGATTGGCCGCCTTGTCGGCGATGATGTTGACAGTGTAGGGCGCAAGTACGTCAGGGCGGTCTGGGAAGTAGGTGATGCGGCGAAAGCCTTCGGCCTCGCATTGGGTGCAATAGATCCCGCCGGTGCGGTAAAGCCCCATGAGTTGGGTGTTCGCTTCCGGATTGATGATCGTCGTGATCGTCAGTTCAAAGGGACCGGACTCCGGCAGGTCGCGGACGGTGAGGCTTTCCGGCGTCGCGGTATATTGGCCGGCCGGCATCTCCATCTGATCGAAGAGCAGCCCTGACAGTGCCAGTTCATCGCCGTCGAGGATAAGGGGCGCACTCGCATCAGCGCCCTCCCGACGGTGGAAGATCAATCTTGATTCTACTTTGGTTTCAGTGGGATCAAGTTCGAACGTCAGGTCCACACGCTCCAGAACGAAGTCGGTGGGGCGGTAGTCTGCCAGATTGATGACCTGGCCGGTATCTGTGCGCATGGTGTTCCCTGAAGACCTTAAGACATAGATTTGCAGCGGAGTGGGCGCTCTGCAGCAAAATTTGACGACATGATTACATCAAAGTCTGAACCAAAGCTAAAGCGAAACATCAGGAGTGCAAGTTTTGGCAGTCGGACGCTGAGAGATACTTAACCGCGTATTCCTGCGTCGACGTACGATGCAAAGGATGTCTTCGGCGATTCCGATCTACCAAGACGTGCGAGCGAGGTGTCGCTTTTTTGATTTTTGCCCTGTTCATTAAGCATCGCGACTGCCACACTTGGGTTGCGTCGAGTCTGGCGCGCTCTCCCAAGCCTTTAGATGGCCAATTCGCGAGTTTCCTGACATGCGGTCGGTTTTCGGAAGTCCGATGAGAGGCATTGCGTTCAAAGTTGCCTCCGTCTGTGTCTTCCTTGCAATGCAAACCTTCATCAAGCTCGCTGGCAGCGATATCCAGCCGGGGCAAGTGACATTCTGCAGGTCCTTTTTCGCATTGTTTCCGATCATGGCCTATCTGGCTTATCGGGGGCAGCTTCGGTCGTCGTTCTACACGACCAATCCGATCGGCCACCTGAAACGAGGCACGCTCGGTATCATATCCATGGGGCTGGGTTTCTACGGCCTGTTGCACCTGCCGCTGCCCGAAGCCATTGCACTGGGCTATGCCACACCACTTGTAGCCGTTGTGCTCGCTGCCTTTTTTCTCGGAGAGACGGTTCGTATCTACCGATGGACGGCCGTTTTGGTCGGTCTCGTTGGTGTCGCCATCATCTCCTGGCCTAAGCTCACGCTTTTTCGGGAGGGCGGTGTTCAGTCCGATCAGGCGATCGGTGCAGTAACGGTGTTGCTAGCATCTGTCCTGGGCGGGATGGCGATGATCCAGGTTCGAAAGCTGGTGGAAGAAGAGAAGACCTCGACGATCGTTCTCTATTTCTCGATCACCGCATCGGTATTTTCACTTGCGACCCTGCCTTTCGGCTGGGACCTTCTGGACCTCTGGCCGCAACTGCATCTGATTGCCGCCGGCTTTTGCGGCGGCGTGGCGCAGATCCTGCTGACCGAGAGCTACCGTCACGCGGACGTGTCGACGATCGCGCCGTTCGAGTACACGTCGATCGTGCTTGGCGCCATCATCGCCTATGTCGTCTTTGGTGATATCCCGACGGGGAGCATGTTACTCGGGACCGCCATCGTCGTGGCGGCGGGCATCTTCATCATATACCGCGAGCACAGGATCCAGCTCGAGCGCCGCGCCTCGGGCCGCTCCGCTCCCTGACACCGTCAGATTTTCCCGGAAATCGTTTCAATCTTGAGACTAACGCCGTGCGCGAATTGACTCGCGCGTAGATTGCGGCGTATGCGCGTGTTTTTAAAGTTGATGAAAATTCATTTATTCGCGAAGATACATATTACCGGTGAACGGTACTTGATACCGAATGAGTCCGGAATCCGGGAGAGAAATGCCTTTACGTGCTGAAGACCTTGCCGCCGACCCGAAGTTTATACTGGGCATTCGCTTTCACGCTGAACGAATGCGCACCATGTATGAGGCAGGCCCACGGCTTGCGCGGCTCCTGGCATCCCAACAACGTTGGCTGCTGACTCAGATGGCCTATGCGCTGAGCGTGGAGCGTGATCCCGCTGATTCGTCTTCCGGCTTGACGGCGGTTAGGCTCACCAATGAGATCACCGCCTACAAGGTGGCCAGCCGCAACACCGTTCTGAGCTTTGTGGACGAGCTCCTGACCTACCGTTTCATTGCCTACGAGCCAGGCGAGGAGCGAAAGAGGCCTCGTCACTTCGAGCCGGCCGAGATCAGCCACCAGTCCATGTATGGGTGGCTCTGCTCCAATCTCGTTGCTCTCGACCTTTTGGACGGAGGTGAGAGGACCGCCTATTTCGAGAGCCATCCCGCCATGGCTCGGCAAATGCAGCCTCGAATAGCCCGCAATTGCCTGGCGGACCAACGCTGGCGGGAGCCGCCTGAACAAGTCGGCCTCTTTCTATGGAGCGATGCGGGCGGCCTGATCGTCGACAACCTGATGTCTCGAATCGACATCGAGGAAACGGACCCGGAGCGCTTTTTCGTCGGTCCGGTGGACAGTCGAGCGCTTGCGGCCGATTTCATGATGTCACGGACGCACATGCAGCGGTTGTTTGCCAAGGCTGTGCAGAAGGAATGCTTGGGGTGGGAGGCTGGAAAGAAGCCCGTGCTGTGGATATCACGCGCGTTCGTGGAAGAATATTGCCGCTGGCAGGCGGTCAAGTTTGCCTATGTTGATGAGGCGTTCAGTTGGGCAAAGGCCGAACTCGATGACGAGGCCACGTAGAGGTCGGATCGCCAGAGAGCCGAGGCAGGCGGGCTGCCCGCCTCGGGTCCACGTCAGTACTGTTGAAAATCCGCGAAAATTGCAGCCGGGCGCGAGATGCGTCCGCTGGCGCCAGTTCCACGAGCAATCATCTGCTCGTTGGTGGCGAAGCCTATGCGGTTGCGGCTTTGTGCCGAGCGAACCGGGTCGCTGGCGACGCGCAGGGTTTCAAACCTGCAATGGATAGGACGAAGCAATGTCGGCATGGCCTTGGTTCCTGATTGATTCCTCCCAAGACACATCCGTAATATTGCAGTGCAGCATGGATTTAACAATAACCGAAAACACGCAACAGCTATGCAAAAAGCGCGTAGGTTATTTATAAAACGTTCATATTCGTCTATTTTTTATGCACTACTGGCTTGAGCCGAGTCTTGCTCGGAAAGCCAGCAGATCGTTCCACGCCAGCCGCTTGTTGATTGGGGCGGTGAGCAGATCCTGCGGGTGAAGCGTCGCAATCGACGGAATAACCTTTCCATCAACGGCGATTTCGCGCCACTGACCACGAAGGCCGTGGATCGTGTCGCCTTCACCGAAGAAAACGCGTGCAGCAAAATTACCAAGAAGCAGGATCGCCTTGGGCTCGGCAAGCGCGATCTGGCGCTCGATGAACGGGCGGCAGATATCCATTTCCACCGCTGAGGGCACGCGATTACCCGGGGGGCGCCAAGGGACAACCTGGGTCAAAAGTATGCCCGAACGGTCGAGACCGATCGCTGCCAGCATCTTGTCGAGCAGCTGTCCGGGACGGCCTGCGAATGGCTGTCCTTCCCGATCATCGTCGGCGCTCGGCGCCGAGCCGATCAGCATGATGCCCGAAGCCGCATCACCGGTGGCGAAGATGGTCGAGCGCGCGCTGTTCTTGAGATTGCAGCCGCTGAATGCTTCGATCGCCGTCTTCAGTTCGGCCAGCGACCGGGCGCTTTCAGCAGCAAAGCGCGCCTGCTGAACCGCTTCACCATCGGGAATGGCGGGATGCGGTTTCTGGGCCGAGCGTTCAGGGGCAGCATCGCGAGCGGAGACTTGAGGTGTGGCTCGCGACGGCGCTTGTCGGGTCTCGGTGGCCTGCGACGAGGAGGGGGCGCTACGTCGCGTCGCCTTCATCGCCTCGAATTCGGCAAACCGATCGACGGCCTCTTCCTCCAGCAGCCATTCCACGCCTGCATCCGCATGAAAATGGAGCAGTGCGGCAAGTTCGGCCGGGGAGAGGTCGTTGACGGAGATCATGATCGGAACTGTAGCGAAGCGGCAGCCTCAATGAAAGGGCGCAGGCGTTCTCGTGCCTGCTATTGCACCGTCCATTGCGCGATGTCGTCTCGTTCGCCGATCAACGCCAGACCATGTGCGATGGACAGAAGTTCGCCACCCGTCTCGATGCGGTCTGTGTCAAACCGTTCCGTGAAGATTCGGCGAACGGCAGGCACGAACGACGTGCCGCCTGTGAGGAACACCTTGTCGATCGCCGTCGAGGGTGTGTTCGTCTTCTCGAGCACGTCATCAAGCGCTCCTTCGATCCGGGCGAGGTCGTCGCCAATCCAACCTTCGAAATCGGTTCGACGGATCGTGCAATGACCACCGCTGCCCAGCGGCGCGAAGTCGAAAGCAGCTTCGTCGGCGGAAGACAGGGCCATTTTGGTGGCCGAGACGGCTTGATAGAGCGGATATCCTTCATCGTGATCGACGAGATCCACGAAGGTCTCCAGCTTCTCCGGCTCCAGCGCGGTGCGCACGAGTTTCTTCAGGTCCTGGAACTCGCGCGAGGTCTTGAAGATCGACAGCTGGTTCCAGCGGCCGAAGGCCGAATAGTAATTTGTCGGCACTTCAAGGATCTTGTCGAAGCTCTTGAAATGACTCCCCTTGCCGATTTGCGGCGAGACGATGTTGTCGATTAGGCGGTAGTCGAAGTGATCGCCGGCGACTCCAACACCAGAGTGGCCGATCGGTGTCGCTGTGAGCTTTCCAGCGATCGTCTCGAAGCGGATCAGCGAATAGTCGGTCGTACCGCCGCCGAAGTCGGCAACCAGGACCGTCGCGTCCGCCTTCAGGTTCTGCGCGAAATAGAACGCCGCCGCCACAGGCTCGTAGACATAGTGGATCTCAGGAAACCCAAAACGGGCGAGCGCCTCGTTGTAGCGCATGGTCGCCAATTGGGGATCCGGGTTGGCGCCGGCAAAATGCACCGGCCGGCCCGTGACGATGCGGGTTACATCGCTCGGCCAGTTCTCGCCCGCATAGTGGCGCAGGCGGCGGATGAAGACCTCCATCAGATCCTCGAAGCTTTGGCGCTTCCCGAAGATGATCGTTCCCTGGAAGAGGGCGCTTGCGGCGAAGGTCTTGATGGACTGCAGGAAGCGGCTGTCGCCGGGGTTCTCGATGAACTGGCGGATCGCCGCGTGCCCGGCTTCCACCTTGAGTGCGGATGCGCCGAGATTAGGATCCTTCATGAACGAAAGGGCCGTGCGCATGCTGTCGGCCTTGCCTGCCGCGCTCGTAAATTCCATCGAACGGGTGGTCGCCCCATCCGCCATTGCAAGAACAGTGTTCGTTGTGCCGAAGTCCAAACCCAGCGCCTGAGCCATGCTCGCACCTCTCAATGTCGATTGTGTATGAGATCGGGGCAAAACCCCGCGAAGGCGCGGGAGGGGCGCCAATTCGAAGAGGGCGCGTGATGCCATAGGGGAACGGCAGATTCAAGGCCAAATCGAAAATGAAACGGGCGCCCTTGGCGCCCGTTGGATCATTCCGCGGCAATCGCCTCCGGAGCATTTTCATGCTCCTCTGCTGGCTTCTTTCGCCCGAAGCTCAGCAACCAATCGCTGAGCCGGCCCATCTCGACGAAGATAACCGGGGTGATGAACAAGGTCAGCGCCTGAGAGACGAGCAAGCCGCCGACCACCGCAATCCCGAGCGGCTGGCGCAGTTCGGAGCTCGCGCCCGAGCCAAGCGCGATCGGCAGCGCGCCAAGCAACGCGCAGAAGGTGGTCATCATGATCGGCCGGAAACGTCGCACGCAGGCTTCGTGAATTGCTTCCGACGGCGACATTCCATTGCCCGATCGGAGGTTCTCCAGCGCCACGTCGATCATCATGATCGCGTTTTTCTTCACGATGCCGATCAGCATCAGCAACCCGATCAAGGCGATGATGGATAGGTCGAAGCCCATTACCTTGAGGGCGAGCAACGCTCCGAGGGCGGCTGCCGGCAGGCCGGAGAGGATGGTGAGCGGGTGGATAAAGCTCTCATACAGCACACCCAGGACGACATAGATCGTCAGGACGGCCGCCAGAATGAGCAACGGTGTGTTGCCCTGCGATTGCTGGAAGATCTGCGCCGTGCCGCCGTAGGACGTGAAAATGTCCGTCGGCATGTTGATGTCCTTCTTGATCTGATCGATCGCAGCCGTGGCGTCACCGAGAGCTTCGCCGGCCGGCAGGTTGAAGGAAACGGTCGTGGAAACGAGCTGACCGGTCTGGTTGATCGTCACCGGGCCTGTGTTCCGCCGCACGGTCGCAAAGTTGGACAGCGGAACCAGCGTTCCATTGCTGGATGCGACACGGATATCTTGAAGCTTCTGGTCGTCCCAGGGTCTGCCGGTGTCGTATTCGACAATCACGTCATAGCTTTCGCCGGTCGATTGGATTTGCGTCGCCGCATATCCGCTGAAGGCTTCCTGCAGCGTCGTGCGCAACTGGTCGTCATCGATGTTGAACGCAGCCGCCTTTTCGCTGTCCACGACAATGTCGGCCTGCAATGCGTTGTTCTGAGCATCGGACGTGACGTCGGTAAAGCGGGGATCAGCCCGCAGCGCCTGCTGCATCTTGTCGGCCCAGAGGTTGGTCTGGTCGGCACTCAGGGCCTGGATCACCAGCTGATACTGGCTCGCCGTCTGCCGTCCGCCGAACCGCAAGCTTTGCTGAGGCGTTATGAACGCCTGCAGGCCGGCAATCTTGTTGATGCTCGCGCGCAACTCTCGCAGCGTTTGATCAAGCGGTACACGCTGGTCCTTGTCCTTCAGTTCGACGAACATCGTGCCGTTGTTCAAAGGACTGCGCGCGCTGCCGCCAACGATCGACATCACGTGGTTCACAGCGGGGTTCTGCCGTACCAGTTCTGCGGCCTGGTTCTGAAGAGCCTGCATCGCCGGATAGGAGATATCCTGGCGCGCGCGGGTCGAAATGTTGAGGCGGCCGATATCCTCGGTCGGGAAGAAACTCGCCGGCAGTGTCATGAACAGATAGATCGTCAATCCGACAGAGGCGAGGAAGAGAGCGAGAATGGCGGGGCGGTGACGAAGGCACCAGCCGACAGCCGCGCCATAACCGCGAAGCGTCCAGTCGAACCCGGCATCGAACCAACGGATGAAGAACGGCGGCCGATCGTGGGCATTCCCCAGACGGGATGCCAGCATCGGCGTCACGGTCAACGAGACGATCGCGGACGCGACGATTGCGATCGCCACGACCATGCCGAACTCGTTGAAGATTCGGCCCACGACGCCGCCCATCAGCAGGATCGGGATGAAGACGGCAATCAGCGAGACCGACATCGAAATGATCGTGTAGCTCACTTCGCCGGCGCCCTTGATCGCGGCATCCATGACAGGCATGCCTTCTTCGACGTGTCGAAGAATGTTCTCGAGCATCACGATCGCATCGTCCACGACAAGCCCGACCGCAAGTGTCAGTCCGAGCAGCGAGATGTTGTCGATGCTGTAGCCGAGCACATACATCATCCCGAAGGTCGAAATCAGCGACAGCGGAACAGCCAATCCCGGGATGAGGGTCGCGGTCAGGTGGCCGGTAAACAGGTAGATGACCAGAACGACAAGGCCGATCGTCAGGAGCAAGGTGAACTTCACGTCGGCGATTGCATCACGGATCGGCTTGGCCGAATCGTTCATGACCGTCGTTGTGACCGACGCCGGAATTTCCGCGTGGAGGGAAGGAAGCTTGGCGTTGATTGCATCGACCACCTCGACCGTATTCGCGTCGGGCTGGCGCTGAATGGCGAGAATGATGCTTTGCTTGCCGTCGTACCAGCTACCGGTGTTCAGGTTCTCGACACTATCCTGCACATCGGCAATGTCGCCGAGATGGATCGGCGCGCCACCCGGATTGGCGATCACCAAGGACCGGAATTCCGCGGCATTGGTCCGCTGAGTATCGGCATTAATGGTCATGCTCTGGCTGGCGTTCTGCAGGGTTCCCACGGGCACCTGGCTGTTTGCCGCGACCAGCGCCTTGTTTACGGTGTCGATACCGATGCCGCGATTGAGAAGCTTGTTCGGATCAACCTCGATGCGCACCGCATAGGTCTGCGCACCGAAGACCGACACTTCGGCCACGCCCGGGAGCGTCGAAAGCGACGGCGAGATGATGTTTTCTGCAATGTCGTCCAGCTTGCTGCGCGGCATCGTATTGCTTTGGATGGCAAGCAACATGACCGGCGCGTCAGCGGGGTTCGTCTTGCGATAGCTTGGCGGCGTCGTCATGTTGTCGGGTAGCTGGCGCGTCGCGTGCGATATCGCCGCCTGAACGTCAGCCGCCGCTGCGTCGATGTTGCGATTGAGATCGAACTGCAGCACGATGCTCGTATTGCCGAGCGAATTGGTCGCGCTGATTTCGCTGATGCCGGGGATTGTCTGGAATTGCTTGATCAGCGGTGTCGCCACGGACGTCGCCATCGTCTTCGGCGATGCGCCGGTCAGCGCAGCAGAGACATTGATGGTGGGGAAGTCGACCTGCGGCAGGGCTGCCACCGGAACAAGCTGGTAGCCTGCGAGGCCGGCAAGAACGACGCCGATCGCTAGCAGCGTGGTGGCAACTGGTCTCCGGATACAGAAATTCGGTATCATTCTTCGGTTCCCGCCGCTGTGGTTGCCTTGTTGTCCGGTAGGGTGGCCGAGGCGACATCCAGCGTCTTGGCGTTGAACTGTTCATTGACAGGCTGCTTGTCGACCAGCTGGGCCTGCCCCTCGACAACGACATGGTCGCCTTCCGACAGGCCTGACGAGATGGCGCTGAAATCGCCGTTTGCGCGTGCCACGGTCACCGGCATCTGCCGTACCTTTCCGTCCTTCACGACAAACGAGAAGAAGCCATCGGCACCAGGGCTTACCGCTACGGTCGGCACGACGACTTGTTGCTCATTGTTGTTGAAATGAACGACAATGTTGACGGACTGACCTGGCCATAGAGCGCCGGAGGCGTTCTCGAACTTAGCTTTGGCAAGGATCGTCCCAGAGGCGGGATCCACCGTGTTGTCGTAGAAGCTGATGTGTCCCTGCCGTGGCTTGCCCTTGTCCGATTGCGGAACCGTGCTGACGTCGACCGGGCCGGTCGCCAAGGCTTGCTTCAACTGTCGTAGATCGCGCTCCTGAAGGTGAAACTTGACATAGATCGGATCAAATTTCGCGATGGTTACGATGGCCGAGCCTGCGTTGACGAAGGCGCCGGGGCTCACGGCGATATCCCCGAGCCGCCCGTCGAATGGAGCCCGGATCTCGGTGTGTTCAAGCAGAACCTGATCCGCCGCAAGGGCTGCTTTGTCAGCTTGGACGGTCGCCGCAGCGCTGTCACGCGCGGCCTTCGCCTGGTCATAGGTTTGCTGCGTGCCAGCCTGCGACGTCAGAAGATCATGGGCTCGTGTCAGTGCCGTATCGGTTTCCGCAAGTGTCGCGGTATCGCGAACAATCATGGCGCTGTCTTTGTCGACGGTTGCTTGGGCCGTACGGTTGTCCAGTTTGACGATCAGGTCGCCCTGTTTCACCATCGTACCGTCAGACGCGATGATCTCTGTGACCAGTCCCTGTTCCTGCGCGGCGATCGTCGTATTGTCATCGGCGTCGGCCCAGCCAGATGCTGTCACGTCGCGGGGCAGGGTGGTCTTGACCGCGGCAACCGTCTTGACGAGCGTAGGTCCGCCGTTGCCGCGTCCTTTGCCGCCGCCCTTGCGATTTCCTGCATCCGGCGTTGCACCGTCACTCGCAGCCTTGTCGCCCCCGGCATCCGCCTGCTTGGCCGTCGTGTCGCCGAACTGGGAAAGATAGGGAATGCGATCCCTATACTGCCAGGCGCCGACGCCGGCTGCAGCAACAATGCAAATGGGGATCCAAAGTTTCTTCATGGTAGGACTGGTCTCGGGCAGTTGCGCTAAAGTGGAGCCTGCATTGAACCACATTTATTACGGCGCAAAAACGACACAATTCCGGAATGACCATCACTAAGTGGTTATTATAGCTTAAATTTTTGTAATAAAAGAATGTGTTGATATTATAATGTTTCCACCCGCCGAACGCCAGTGGGCACGGGCGCGGATCATCCGCGCCCAAATATCCTTTGCAATCAAACCGATCGCGCTGCGCCGCCGTCGCAGCGGATGAGGCTGCCGGTGATGTAGCTTGCCGGTTGGCTGCATAGAAAGGCGGCTGTCGCTGCGAACTCTTCGACGGTGCCGTAGCGCCCGACGGGGATCAGAGCCTCCTTGCTCGCGCGGATATCCGCCATGTTTTTGCCTGTCCGCTTGGCTGCGGCACCGTCGAGATCGTCGAGCCGACCGGTCAGAATGCTTCCGGGCAGCAGGACATTCGTGGTGATCCCGTAGCGGCCGACCTCGGAGGCCAGCGTCTTGCTCCAGCCTGCAAGGGCCGGACGCAGGGTGTTGGACAGCGCAAGACTGGGGATCGGCTCGATGACGCCGGATGAGGCAACCGTCAGGATGCGCCCCCAACCCTGCGCCTTCATCGCCGGCAGCAACGCATTGGTCAGCGTGATGACGCGCAGCACCATCGAGAAGAAATAGGTCTCCAGTCGGTCTGCCGTCATGTCCTCGGTCGTTCCTGGCGTTGGGCCGCCCGTGTTGTTGACCAGAATGTCGACACCACCAAGCTTGCTGGCAACAGCCGCCGTCACGGTTTCGGTGAAGTTCTCATCGGAAAGATCCGCCCAGATCCAGTCGGCATTGCCCTTGCCCTCGGCGTTGATCGCCTTGCAATTTGCCTCCAGCGTCTCGCCGCTGCGCCCGCAGAGCAGGACGTTGGCGCCCTCGTGAGCAAGCGCCACGGCGATGCCGTGCCCAAGTCCTCGCGATGATGCCAGGATGAGCGCGCGCTTGCCCTTGATGCCGAGATCCATTGTGTCGTCTCCTGTTGTTCTGCCCAATCTATAGGGTGCGCAAAGCTCAAAAGGGAAGGGTGATCGAACAGGCATTTCCGTTCATTTTATTGACGTTAACGTAAGGGTAATATACTTCTTTCGCGCTTGAGAATATCATTGCGTGAAATGGGGGATTGGGTGTCGTTTCCCGGCTCGACAATGGTTGCGGGTTTTGCCAAGAGATACCCGATACGGGGAATGTGGCCGCAATGCCGGCCGAATGGAGCGATGCATGACCGATACGCCAGATCTGCCCGAACGCGAAAGCATGGAATTCGACGTCGTGATCGTCGGCGGCGGTCCTGCGGGTCTGTCGGCGGCGATCCGTCTGAAGCAGGTCAATCCGGAGCTGTCGGTGGTCGTGCTGGAAAAGGGCGCCGAGGTCGGTGCCCATATCCTGTCGGGTGCGGTCGTTGATCCGATCGGCATCGACCGATTGCTGCCGGATTGGCGGCAGGAGACGGATCATCCGTTCAAGACGGAGGTCAAGGACGATCACTTCCTGCTGCTCGGCCCGGCCGGATCGGTGCGTCTGCCGAACATCCTGATGCCGCCTTTGATGAACAATCACGGCAACTACATCGTCTCGCTCGGGAATGTCTGTCGCTGGCTGGCGGGCCACGCGGAGGCCTTGGGTGTCGAGATCTATCCGGGCTTTGCCGCAACCGAAGTGCTCTACAACGACGAGGGTGCGGTCATTGGTGTGGCCACCGGCGACATGGGCATCGAGAAGAACGGCGAGCCCGGCCCGAACTACACCCGCGGCATGGCATTGCTCGGCAAGTATGTCCTGATCGGCGAAGGCGTGCGCGGCTCGCTCGCCAAGCAGCTGATCGCCAAGTTCGATCTCTCCAGGGATCGAGAACCCCAGAAATTCGGCATCGGCATCAAGGAACTCTGGCAGGTCAAGCCGGAGAACCACAAGCAGGGTCTCGTGCAGCATTCCTTCGGCTGGCCGCTCGGCATGAAGACCGGTGGCGGTTCCTTCCTCTATCATCTGGAAGACAACCTCGTGGCCGTCGGCTTCGTCGTCCACCTGAACTACAAGAACCCCTATCTCTATCCCTTCGAGGAGTTCCAGCGCTTCAAGACGCATCCGTCGATCCGGGGCACGTTCGAGGGCGGCAAGCGCTTGTCCTACGGCGCCCGCGCCATCACCGAAGGCGGCTACCAGTCAGTGCCGAAGCTCTCCTTCCCCGGTGGCGCCCTGATCGGCTGCTCGGCCGGCTTCGTCAACGTTCCCCGCATCAAGGGCAGCCACAATGCGGTGCTGTCGGGCATGATGGCGGCGGACCGCATCGCCGCCGCGATCGCCGCTGGCCGCGCCAATGACGAGGTGGTCGAGATCGAGACCGACTGGCGTTCGAGCGACATCGGCAAGGACCTGAAGAAGGTCCGCAACGTCAAGCCGCTGTGGTCGAAGTTCGGCACGGCTGTTGGCGTCGCGCTCGGCGGTCTCGACATGTGGACCAACCAGCTGTTCGGCTTCTCCTTCTTCGGCACCTTGAAGCACGGCAAGACCGATGCCGCCTCGCTGGAGCCGGCTTCGAAGCACAAGCCGATCGCCTATCCGAAGCCGGACGGTGTTCTCACCTTCGACCGTCTCTCCTCGGTGTTCCTGTCGAACACCAACCACGAGGAAGACCAGCCGGTGCATCTCAAGGTCAGGGACATGGCGCTGCAGGTCTCGTCCGAGCACGACATCTATGCCGGCCCCTCGACCCGCTACTGTCCGGCTGGTGTCTACGAATGGGTGGAGAAGGACGGCAAGGAGACCTATGTCATCAACGCCCAGAACTGCGTCCACTGCAAGACCTGCGACATCAAGGACCCCAACCAGAACATCAACTGGGTCCCCCCGCAGGGCGGCGAGGGGCCGGTCTATCCGAACATGTGAGGCTGCGACGTGAGCGAGACACAGGCTGATGGTTTGAGTATTCGGCCCGCTCGCCCCGACGAACTGTCGCGACTGGCCGACATCGAGATCGACGCTTTTGCTGCCCTCGCGGACGCGCTAGACGTTGCACGGGACGCCCACGCCCTGCCGCAGGGTGTCCTTCGCCGATCGCACGCGGAAGGGCTTCTTTTCGTCGCCGCCGATGACGCTGGCCAGCCGATCGGGTTTCTTGCAGGCGCCGAGATCGAAGAAACGCTCTACGTCATCGAGCTGGATGTCGTCATGCAATGGCAGCGGCGCGGAGCGGGCCGCCGCCTGATGCTTGAAGCGATAGAGGCGGCTCGTGTTCGCAAGCTCAATGGCGTGACCCTGACGACGGATCGTTACGTCGTCTTCAATGCGCCTTTTTATCGCTCGCTGGGCTTTGAACTGTTGGACCACGAGCACACGCCACCGTATCTGCGCCAGAAGCTCGACGACGAGATCGAAAACGGCATGGACCCCGATCGTCGTGTCGCAATGGCTCTGTGGTTCGAGTGACACTTGCGAAGGCGAAGCGCAGGCCGAAGCTCATCGGCTCCGGCCTGCGATACCAGTGCGTCATGATTGGCGCCTCGCCATGATCCCCGTCGAAAGCGCAACACCAATTCCGGTGATTGCCGCAGCGGTGAGCTCCGCAATACCCACGTCTTCACCGAGCAAGACGGCGCCGCCGAGCGTTGCCAGAACCGGCGTGATCGCGGTGAATGCCGCTGCCTGCGTGCCGCCCAGCGAGCGAACGGCAACGCCGTAGGCAAGCGTTGCAACAAGGCCGGACAGCACGCCCTGGCTCAGGATCTGAAGGCCGATTTCTGGAAGCGGTGCCTGCGCGATCGATGTTCCCAAGACCATGGCGAGCGCGACGTGGATGAGGAACGACCAGATGGCGATGAGTGCACTTGCCTGCAGCGCCGTCAGGCCTGACCGGCGAAAGGCATGGGTATAAGAGGCCCAGAGCACCGCGCCCATCGGCAGGAGCGCGAAGCTGCTCCAGGGAAGCATCGTCGTCGAGAGGCCGTGGACGAGCAGGATGACCATGCCGGCGACAATCGCCGCCAACCCCAGCCAGCGTGTCAGGTCCGGTCGCTCACCGAAAACCACGACGCCGATGAGGGCGGTCGCTAGCGGCATGGAACCTCCGAGCAGGATCCCTGCGGACGCGGCGGGCGTCGAATGGATCGCCGCGGTCGTCAGTTGGAAGAAGACCGCGCCTGCACCCGCGACCATTATTGCCAACAATGTCAGCGGAACGCTTTTCGGCAGCAGGCCTGTCCTCAACCAGACGGGCGCCAGCGCCAATGCCGGAACGCCGTAGCGGATCAGGCCAAGATCAACGGTGCCCAGCCGGGTCGCCGCACTGTGGCGGGTTGCCAGGATCCAGGTTGCCCAGATGAGCACGGTCACTACGGCACCAGCATATCCGGTGGCGAGGGGAGAAGGCTTTGTGTTCGAAAATGCAAGAGTGGTCATGGGTCTATCCTCCAATGGCGTCCGGTTCACCGGTTGCATGAAGAATAGCCGCGGAGGGCGCGGCATGTCCTTGCTATCTGTGGCGCCTATCGCATAGGCTGCGCAATGATATGCCAATGGAGTCATTGGAAATTACTGAATATGCCAAATCTTGATAAATTCGATATCGCGATCCTGAAATGCCTTCAGGAGGACGCACGGGCTACCAACGTCGAGATTGCGGAGAAGGTCAACCTGTCTCCATCGCCATGCCTGCGCCGGATCCGCAACCTTGAGAAGGCCGGCGTCATCCGCGGATATCGCGCCGATATCGATCGCAAGGAGGTTGGCCTGGGTCTCACCGTGTTCGTGGAGTTCAAGGTTGCCCATCACAGCCGGGAGAACTCGGAAGCGCAGCAGGCGGCTTTGCTGGCCATACCCGAAATCGTGTCGTGCTTCCTGATCTCGGGGACCGCGGATTTCCTCGCGGAGGTGGTGGTCGAGGATCTGGCAGCCTATGAGCGGCTTCTGACAGAGACGCTGCTGACGCTACCCAATGTCAGCGACATCAGGTCCAACTTCGCCATCCGCAGCATGAAGACGCACGGGGCTCTGAAGCTGCCCGAGCCGAAATGAAAACGGGGCCGCAAGGCCCCGTCCGAATTGTCATAGCAGTGTGCCGCTGAGGATCATCAGGGCAACCGAGAAGTAGATCACCAACCCGGTCACATCGACGAGCGTTGCGACGAACGGTGCCGAAGCGCTGGCGGGGTCGAGCCGCAGTCTCTGGAGCACGAAAGGTAACATCGAGCCGGCGATCGAACCGAAGGTCACGATGCCGATCAGTGCCGCAAAGATCGTCCATCCGACCAGGATCCAGTGCTCGCCGTAGTCGTAGAGCCCGATATTCTGCCAGAGCACGATGCGGGCGAACCCGACCGCACCGAGGATCGAGCCGAGCACGATGCCTGTCGGCAGTTCGCGCAGCAGCACACGCCACCAGTCCGACAGCTTCAATTCTCCGAGCGCAAGCGCACGGATGATCAGCGATGTAGCCTGCGAGCCGGAATTGCCGCCCGAGCTCATGATCAAGGGGACGAACAGCGTCAGCACGATGGCCTTCTCGAGTTCGCCCTCGAAGTGCTGCATGGCGCTGGCGGTCAGCATTTCGCCGAGAAACAGGGCACACAGCCAGCCGGCGCGCTTGCGTATCATGCCTGCGAAGCTGATCGTCATGTAAGGCTTGCCGAGCGCTTCCATGCCGCCGAACTTCTGCGCATCTTCCGTCTGGTCGGCGATCATCGTGTCGATCACATCGTCGACGGTTACGATGCCGAGCATGTGGCCGTTTTCGCCGATAACCGGAAGTGCGAGCAGATTATGCTTGCGGATCAGCCTTGCGACGTCTTCTTGGGGCATCAGCGGATCGGCCCGCACGATGGCGCCTTGCTGGGCGACGCTGAGAACCGGCTGTTGCGGTTCGCCGGTGATGAGACGGCGCAGGGTGACGACGCTGGTCAGCGCCTGCGTCTGCCCGTCGAGCACGTAGATGGCATAGACCGTCTCACGCGACCGTTCGACCTTGCGGACATGCTCGAGCGTCTGCGCGACGGTCCATGTCGCCGGCACGCTGACGAACTCCGTCGTCATGATGCTGCCCGCCGTACGCGGGGGGTAGCCCATCAGGTGCTGGACGGCGAGACAGGTGGTCCGGTCGAGCTTGGAGAAAAGGTGTGCTCGCGCGTCCTCGCCCATTTCCTGGAAGAGGTCGGCGACACGGTCGTTGGCGGTTGCATTCAGCAGCCGCGCTGCCTGGTCCGACGGCATTTCGGTCAGCATGGCAGCAGCATGGTGCAGCTCGGGGCGCCCCAATATACGGACGGCCTTCTGCTGAGGCAGCGTGGCGAGGATAGCCGCTGCTTCTGGTATTTCGAGCGCGTTCAGGCGTTCGACGCGTTCAGCCGTGGTGATGGCACCGAGGCTGTCGCTGGTAAAGAAACGGGCGGCATGGCCTGCCCGCAGAGGGAAGCGATTGATGTTCATTAAGCTCGCCTTTCCGTCGATCCGCCGTAGCGTCCGACGGGCGAGCCCGACAGAGATCGGTCAGCGCACGAGGGCCGCGTACGGCAAAGGCAATCGACTGCTACTGTCGCTTGGCATCGTGATGATGGCTCCGTTGATAACCGCGAAGAACGGTCGTTCCGCGCGTAAGGCAGTAGGTGGTCTCAAACGGCAAAAAAGTCAAGCTCCTTAGGCGCTTGAGGCAAGAATGCCGCACCCCTGGCGCGCCATTCTTCCTTGGTGTTTCGCCGGCTGGCTCGTTTGGCGGCGAACCCGTCATCTTGCAGCGGCGATATCTGATGCTAGAAGCCCGAAAGAACGACCTTGCCCTTCATCCTGCCGCTCTCGACCATTGCATGTGCCGTCTTGAGGTTCTCGGCGTTGATCGGACCGACGGTCTCGTTCAGCGTGCTTCGGATCGTTCCTGCGTCCACGAGCTCGGCAACCTCGTTCAGCAGCTTGTGCTGCTCGATCATATCGGGCGTCCCGAAGAGCGGACGGGTAAACATCAGCTCCCAGTGGACCGAAATCGCCTTGCGCTTGAATGGCACGATGTCGAGCGTCTTTGGGTCATCAATCAGCGCAAAGCGGCCCTGCGGAGCGATGGCTTCTGCGATGTCTTGAATATGGTCGGCGGTGTTGGTCGTCGAGAAGATGAAGCCGGGTGCGCCGATGCCAAGCGCGGCGACCTGTGGAGCGATCGGTCGCGAATGGTCGATGACGTGATGGGCGCCGAGCTTCTTGACCCACTCGCGGGTCTCGGGGCGGGAGGCTGTGGCGATGACGGTCAGGTCGGTCAGCGCACGCGCGAGCTGGATCGAGATCGAGCCGACCCCACCAGCCCCGCCGATGATCAGAAGTGACCGGGCCGCGCCGTGGACGGCATCCTGTACTTTCAGACGATCGAAGAGCGCTTCGTACGCTGTGATCGAGGTGAGGGGCAGTGCAGCCGCGGCCGCAAAATCGAGGCTTTTCGGTTTGCGGCCAACGATGCGCTCGTCGACAAGATGGAATTCCGCGTTGCTGCCGGGGCGATTGATCGCTCCGGCGTAGAAGACCTCGTCGCCAACCTTGAACAGCGTCACATCGGCGCCGACTGCTTTGACCACGCCGGCCGCATCCCAGCCGAGAACCTTGGGCTCATCGGCGGCGGGTGCAACGCCGGCTCTCACCTTGACATCGACAGGATTGACGGAGACGGCCCGCACTTCGACGAGCAGGTCATGTCCTGTCGGGCTAGGGGTGGGCAGTTCGATGTCGATCAGCGACGTTTCGGCTGAAATGGGTTGCGGGACATAATAGGCGACGGCGCGCATCGGAAACTCCTGTGTTCATTGCACACAAGCTAGATGCGTCCTATGTTCAGCTGACGCAAGAATGCACAAATTATGTACGTAGTACCCAAAAGGATACCGTAAGATGTCGCGACCCCGGGCCAAGCTCACGAAGAACTTTCCCGGTTGCCCTGTCGAGGCAACGTTGAGCTTTCTGGACGGAAAATGGAAAGGCGTGGTTCTCTTCCATTTGCTTGCCGGAACATTGCGGTTTAACGAACTGCGCCGCAAGTTGTCGACCGTGACGCAACGGATGCTCACCAAGCAATTGCGCGAGCTTGAAGAGTCGGGGCTGGTATCGCGCACGGTCTTTGCGGTCGTTCCGCCGAGGGTGGAATACGCACTGACGCCGCTAGGCGAAACGCTGAAGCCGGTGATCGAAGCCTTGGCTGTGTGGGGCGAGGAAAACGTCTTTTGTCTTCCGGACGGCCGTCACATGCGCAATGTCACCGCCGAAGATCCGTCAGTTCCGGCCGCGGCGATCCAGGCGTAGCGATGCTGCGAAGACGAACATGCCGAGGAACGACAGAATGGCGCCGACATAGCCTGTCGCCGCGAAGCCGTAACCCCAGGCGATGACCAGTCCGCCAAGCCATGCGCCGAGCGCGTTCGCGATGTTGAAGGCTGAGTGATTGGACGCTGCGGCAAGCGTCTGCGCGTCGGCCGCGACGTCCATCAGGCGGGTTTGCAGGGCAGGACCTGCCGCAAAGCCGCAGCCGATGAGGAACACGCAAAGCGCCAGCATGAAGGGGTTTGCAGCGGTTAACGAGAACATCGTCAGCACGACGATGTTGAAGATCAGCGAGCCGCCGATCGTGCCCATGATCGATTTATCGGCAAACCAGGAGCCGACAAGGTTGCCGACGTTCATGCCGACGCCGAACAGGACCATCATCACGGCCACCATGCTTGGTTGAAGCATCGCAACCTTGACCGTCGTGTCGGCGATGTAGCTGAACATGGCGAACATGCCGCCATAGCCGACAGCGGCGACGCCGAGCGTCAAGAGCACCTGCGGCCGCTTGAATGCGCCGAGTTCGCGCATGAAGCTCGCGCCTTCCGAGACCTGATCGCGCGGCACGTAGTACCAGATGAGAGCCATCGTCACGAGGCCGATGACACCGACAGAGGTGAACGCCACGCGCCAGTCGAGCGATTGCCCGAAGAAGGTGGCCAGCGGCGTGCCGAGCAGCGTTGCGATGGTCAGGCCGAGCATGACGCGACCGACGGCGCGGGCGCGCTTGTGCACGGGCACCATGGAAGCGGCAACGATCGCGGCCACGCCGAAATAGGCCCCATGCGGCAAGCCGGTGATGAAGCGCAGCATGGCAAAGCCCTCGAATGTCGGCGCCATGGCGCTGAGAATGTTTCCGACCGCGAAGATGCCCATGAGCAGAAGCAGCAGCGAACGCCGCGCCATCTTGGCGGCGAGCACGGCTATGACAGGTGCGCCGATAACGACGCCGAGCGCATAGGCGCTGATCACATACCCCGCCTGTGGGGTCGTGACGGAGAAGGTGTCGGCCACGTTGGGGAGCAGGCCCATGATCGCGAACTCTCCGGTTCCGATCCCGAAGCCGCCGCAAGCAAGCGCCAGTTGCACGAGTGCAACCGCCATCGGAGAGGGGGCTTCGACCGCCGTCCCGGCGTCAATGGAATCGTTTACGGCGATCTGGCTCAAGCGAGAGCTCCTTGGGCAGGCATGCTTGTTTCCGGACGCTGGACGGAGGCGTAGCCACAACCGGCCGGACAAGCAGAAAATGATGGGAGGTGGGGCTTTGCCCCAACATCGCATTTATCGACGATTTGTGCGCCGCCGTCCCCTGCGTTTTATGCAGTGCAGCGTCCCTCATGGCGCATACGTAGGTCATCGATCGGCTGCCTGTTGTGCAGAGCGACCTGCCATTTGGTTGAAATCGATGACGGAAGGACCATCTTCTAGCAGGACGAGGCAGGCGCCTGCGAAAGGCGGCTAATGACAGGAACCGCATGAAGCTTATAGGTTTTTTCAATCGCGACGGCGGTACTTTCCGAACCACCGACATGTCTGCATACCAGAACCGCGCCGAGATCACCTTTGCCGAGGCCGGTCACGACTTCGAGGCTGTCGTGTTTTCCGGTAGCGAGATCGTTCCCGCCATGGAGCGGGCGGCGCGGCGGGACGATATCGACGGGATCGTTGCCGGCGGCGGCGATGGCACGATTTCTGCTGCTGCCTCCATAGCCTGGAAAAACGGCGTGGCGCTCGGGGTTGTGCCTGCCGGCACCATGAATTTGTTTGCACGGTCGCTGCGTGTCCCTCTCGATATATGGGAGGCGCTTGATGTGCTGGCGTTTGGCGAAGTCGATCACGTCGATATCGCGAGCGCCAACGGCAGGCCGTTCATCCACCAGTACTCCGCCGGCCTGCATGCCCGCATGGTGCGCTATCGCAATTCCTACAGCTATCGCTCCCGCCTGGGGAAAATACAGGCAAGTACGCGCGCGGCTTTCGGCGTCGTGCTCAACCCGCCCGAGTTCGATGTGGAATTCGAAGCCGCGGGTATCCGGGAGCGCCGCAAGGTTTCGGCCGTATCGGTCTCCAACAATCCGTTTGGCGAAAACGCGCTCCTCTATGCTGACAGCCTGACCGGTGGCGAATTGGGTTTCTACACCGCGAAACCATTGAAGCCGCTCGGCGTGGCGCGCCTTGCCATCGATCTGTTGCGCGGCAAGGTGCGCGAGAATGCCGACTTGATGATCATGCACCCCGCCGAAGTGCATCTGCATTTTCCGAAGCTTCATCCCAAAGCCAATTGCGTGATGGACGGAGAATTGCTGCCGCTCGAGCGGGACGTGGCATTGACCCTGCACCCGGGTGAGCTGAAAGTTCTGGTTAAACAGGGTCTTGCCGCCAAGCTCGACGAGAGGGAGCGGCGCGAGCCTGTCTCGTAACAACTTCAAGTGTTGCTTTTTGGAGCGATTTCAATCAAGCTTCGCGCGTTCAATCTACAGCAAGGCGGATACGACGATGCCTGTGCAGTGGAATACTCAACGGATATCCGAATCTTTTTCTCGCGCGGCCATTGGGGAATGGGCGTGGTCTGAAGCCCTCGATGTCATATCGGAGGAGGCTTCCGGCGCTGGCGCGACCCTCGTGCGGCTGAAGGGCGGGCTGCCTCAGCTGCCGACCACCCCCTCGTTTCAAGAGGCGATCGACACATATATTCGAGACGGTTGGGCGAACCATGACGTTCGCTTTCGCGGCGTCGGCCATATGATGCGGCACGGGGTCGCCATCGACCTCGATTTTATCAGTGACGACGAAATCAAGCGCAATCCCTATTATCAGGACTGGCTGGCTCGGTTCGGCCTAAAGTGGTTCGCGGGCGTCAAGATCGCAGGCCTGGAAGAGCTCTGGGTGCTGTCGCTGCAGCGGCGCGAGGATACCTTGCCTTTTGACGAGGAGGAGCGTCAATGCCTTGTCGACCTGGCAAAGGGCTTCGGCAATGATGCTGTCTTGGCCAGTGCCTTCGGCTTTGTCCGCGCGGATGAGGCGCTTGCGGCGTTCGACGCAAGCCGGAAAGCAGCATTCGTGCTCGATTATGCGGGCGTTGTCGTTCAGCACAATCAGGCGGCGGACAGTCTCCTTGGTAGCGACGTCACGTTGCGGGAACGCCGGCTCAGTTGTCGCGACGAGCGTTCCGACGAACGTTTGAGCGTTGCTGTCGGTAAGGCTCTGTTGCCACCCACCGGATCATCCTATGTTTCGATCGAGCGCCCCGGCGATTTTCCGCTGGTTGCGCACGTATTACCCGTTCAGGGCGCTATGCACGATATTTTCTCGCCGTGCCAGGCGATCGTGATCGTCAGCGATCCCACCGCGCGCGCCGCACCGTCCACCTTGGCGCTTCAGGCGATCTTCGGCCTCACGCACGCCGAGGCCAAGGTTGCGTCCAAGCTGGCGGCGGGATGGGACCTGCGCGCCGTTTCGGATGAGCTTGGGACCTCGGTAAGGGCGTCGCGCGGTCATCTGCGAAGCGTGTTCCAGAAGACCGGGTTCCGATCCCAGCCCGGGCTGGTCGCTGCTCTTCTGGAATTGATGATGACCGAACACTAGGTTCGCACAACACCGCGCGTCGCTCTCTACAGGCGCGATAGATAGGTGCGATGGTCGAAGTCCGAGACCGTCCTGAGGAAAGTGATCGCTTCCTTGCGCTTCGTGTCGCCGTAAAGCCTCTGGTAGCGCTCGCCGAAGATGTCGGCGATGAACGGCGATGCACGAAAATCCTCCACTGCCGTGAGGAAATCGTGCGTTAACCGGGTGGTATTCTCAGGGATATGGGAAGGCGTGGTTTCCTCGCCCGGGTCCAGTTCGTTGTCGAGGCCCAGCAGCATGCCGCCGAGGATGGCCGCCAGGAGCAGGTACGGATTGGCATCGGCGCCCGCGACACGATGTTCGACGCGCGCCGCCGGGCCATTCAGGTCGGGAATTCGGATCGCGGTGCCACGATGACCATAACCCCAGGTCAGGTCGACGGGAGCAAAGGAATCCGGCTGGAGGCGGCGATAGGAGTTGGCAAACGGTGCGAAGACCAGCTGCGCCTCGCGCATGGTGCGCAACATGCCTGCACAAACGGATTTGAGCTTCTTCGGCTCTTCGCCCTTGGCGTCGAGAATATTGCGCCCATCCCGATCCACGACACTGGCGTGCACGTGCAGGCCCGAACCGGCATGATCCGAATAAGGCTTTGCCATGCAGGTCGACTTGAGACCGTGTTTGCGTGCTGCCTGTTCCACGATCCGCTTCAGGTAGATGCAATCGTCAGCCGCGGCCAGCGCGTCGGGGCGATGCAGGAGGTTGATCTCGAACTGCCCGGGACCAAACTCGGCGGTCGTCGCATCGGCAGGCAGGCTCTGCGCCTTTGCGTAGGACCGCACCGTCTGCAGATAGCCGTCGAGGGCATCGACGGCGTTCATGTCGTAGAGCTGAAAGCCGTTCGGATCACCCCGATAGGTCAGGCTTGACGGCGGGGAGGGGCGACCGGTGTCGCGCCAGTCCTGTTCAACGACATAGAACTCGAGTTCCGTTGCAACCACCGGCGTCAGGCCGCGCTCCTCGTATCGCTTCAGCACCGAGGAGAGGATGGCGCGCGGATCCATGAAGCTCGGCGTGCCGTCGAACTCGTGCATGGTCGCTAGGACCTGCATCGAGCCTTCCGGCGCCCAGGGCATGGTCACGAGGCTGCGCTTGTCCGCAATGCAGTTTCCATCCGGATCGCCGACCGACAGCGACAGGCCGGTAATGTCGTCGTTGTCATCGCCCCAGATGTCGAGCGATTGTGTCGATGAAGGCAGCCGGACTTCGCCAGCCCAGACCTTTTTCTGCGCATCCAGGGGAATTTGCTTGCCGCGAAGGTCCCCATTCATGCCAACGAGCATGATTTCAATGCGCGGTTCTCCGTCCGCAGCCTTTCCGTGCATTTTGTCAGTCGCCATGATCTTGTAAATCCCCTCGGACAAGGCCAAGGTCGTAGCTTATTGGGAAGAGGCTTTCAATCACCGAAGGTGTTTAGCAAATCATGTCTGATACTTACGCGCGTTCTAATCTTGCTGCCGTCGATGCCGCTCATCATCTGCATCCGTTCTCCGACATGAAGAAGTTGAATGCCGATGGCACACGCATCATCCAGCGCGGCGAGGGCGTCCATATCTGGGATAATCACGGCCGGAAGTATCTGGATGGTTTTGCGGGTCTGTGGTGCGTCAATGTCGGCTATGGGCGTAAGGAAATAACCGATGCCGTTGCGCGGCAGATGAACGAGCTGCCCTATTACAACACCTTCTTCGGCACGACCACGACACCGACGACCCTTCTCGCCGAGAAGGTGACGTCTCACGCCGGTCCACGCTTCAACCATGTTTTCTTCACGGGCTCCGGCTCGGAGGCAAACGACACGTGGTTCCGCATGGCGCGCGTCTACTGGAGCGCGGCCGGCAAGCCGTCGAAGAAGATCGTCATCTCACGCAAGAACGGCTACCACGGCTCGACCGTTGCCGGCGCCAGCCTCGGCGGCATGAAATACATGCACGAGCAGGGCGATCTGCCGATCCCCGGTATCGTCCATATCGGCCAACCCTACTGGTACGGGGAAGGCGGCGACCTGTCGCCCGCGGAGTTCGGCCTCAAGGTTGCTCGCGAGCTCGAGGCCAAGATCGACGAACTGGGCGAGGACAACGTCGCGGCCTTCGTTGCAGAGCCCGTGCAGGGGGCAGCCGGCGTCATCATCCCGCCGGAGACCTACTGGCCGGAGATCGCCCGCATCTGCAAGGCGCGCAACATCCTGCTCGTCACGGACGAGGTGATTTGCGGCTTCGGTCGTCTCGGCCAATGGTTCGGCCACCAGCATTTCGGCGTCGAGCCTGACCTTGCTCCGATCGCCAAGGGACTTTCGTCGGGCTACCTGCCGATCGGCGGCGTGCTCGTCAGCGATCGCGTGGCGAATGTACTGATCAACGATGTCGGCGATTTCAACCACGGCTTCACATATTCGGGCCATCCGGTGTGCGCAGCCGCAGCGATCGAGAATCTTCGCATCATCGAGGAAGAGCGGCTTGTCGAGCGTGTTCGCGACGATATCGGCCCTTACTTCGCCAAGGCCTGGGGTGGTCTTGGTGAACATGACCTCGTGGGCGAAGCCGTCAGCATAGGCCTGATGGGCGCATTGCAGCTCACCGCCGACAAGCCTTCACGCACTCGCTTCGAAAAGCCTGACGCGGTCGGTACGCTGGTCCGCAATCATGCCCTCGCAAACGGACTGGTCCTGCGCGCCACGGGCGACCGCATGCTGGCATCGCCGCCGCTGGTCATCAGCCACGCTGAGGTCGATGAAATGGCTCGGATCACCAAGATCGCATTGGATGCGGCGTGGAAAGAGCTGCGAAGCTGACGAAACCACGATAGGTGCGGAAGGATCGCTGCTTTATTGGTTGGCAGCGATCCAGAAATAGGCGAACCGAACATGCTTTTCCGCATCGTCGGGGCTGTAGGGAATAGCCAGGTACTGGGGCGCGATCCCGTCTAGGGCGATGTCCCGTTTCTTGAGGAATGTCGCCACCCGGTCTGGAAGCGCTTCGCCGTACTCACCTTCGACGCGCCAGACGATGAGCAACGGCTGTGAAAGCTCGGATGTAGCCAGCCCCCCGGGGGCCTCGACCAGGACGTTGGGAAACTGCGTACGGAGATTTCCCGCGGTGTTTCCGTCAGTGGTCAAAATCCGCGCCGGCTCGCCATGCTGGGCGACAATCGCATCCGCAAATGCGTGGTAGGGGGTGTTGACCCGCGAATAGTAGCCCAGCATAGGGCCGACAATCGCTCGTCCCGAAAGAACGGCAAGGGCAATCAGGACAAGAGCAGCGACGACGGCCGCAAAACGCGGCAGTTTCAGCTCCACGGCGCTGCCTGACGCGTCCACTTTCATCGCAAGATAGAGCGGCAGCAGCACGATCAGCAGCGAAAGCCACTTTTCGCGGATGTGTGTCGCGCCAACGCCGATAACGACCAGAAGGACAAGGACGAAGCAGGCGATCAACATCCTGCCCAGAATGCGGGTCCACTCACTCTGTGCGCGAACAATGGTCTTGATGTCCCGATAGAAGATCAAGGCAAAAACCGCGACCGTCGGTGCGATCGCCTGGATAGTTGCACTCGTCAGGGAGAGTGTGCCGAGCAGGAAGGTCGGGATGTGCTTGCTTGGTCCACCTTCCTTCATTTCCGCCAGTGTGTTGTTGCTCGCATTTCCAAGATTGTGCAGCAGCCAGTAGGCGTGGGGGGCGGCAATGATCGCGGCTGCCAGCACGGCCAGCAGAATGCGCCAATCGAAGATGCGCTTCCGAAGGTCAGCCTCTGGAAGGATTGCCAGAACGGCCGCCACCGGCACCACAACGAAATTGTACTTGGATATGACGCCGATGCCGACGGCAATGCCAGTGATCAGGTAGGAAGCGAAGCTCGGAGCCTTCAGCGTCCGAAGGAAGCCGAACAGAAACAGCGATACGGCAAACAGCGCCGCAACCGTGTGAGAAAGATCTTTCTGGGCGAGAAAGAAAACAGGCGGCAGCGTCAAAACGCCGAGCATAGCGATGGCCGGTGTCGCGCGGTTCGACGCGACCTGACGGGCGGCAAGACCGTAGAATAGGCAGCACAAAAACAGCAGGCTGTTCTTCAGGATCGACAGGGTCGCGACCGAGATGCCGAAGAGTTCCGCAAGTCCGTGCTGCAGCCAGCCGTAGAACGGCGGCTGGGAGCCGTAGCCGACGAGGAAATATTGCGAAAGAAATGCTTGCGTCGATTCATCGATCTCAAGCGCATCAGGTCGCAAAAGGCGGACGATGACGCAAAGCAGAAAGTAGCCGCCGACGAGATAGAAGGCGGCATCGGATCGACGTGCCAGCATGTTACGCATTCGTTCTTTCGTCGAAAATCTGGCGGACGATGTAGTTCGGCGAGGCGTCGTCGCGATAGTAGGTTCGCGCGATCATCTCCGCGAGGATGCCGGTGGTGATCATCTGTACCGAAGACAGCAGCAGCACGATGCCGACCATCAGCATCGGACGTGTGCCGATATCATTGCCGAGGATGAACTTGTCGAAGAACAGATAGACCAGGATCAGCGCTGAAATGGCACCGAGGCCAAGTCCAAGCGAGCCGAAGAAGTGGCCGGGGCGCGCCTTGTAACGCATGAAGAACATGACCGACAGCAGGTCGAGAATAACGCGGAAGGTGCGCGAGATACCGTACTTGGACTGGCCGTGCTGGCGGGCATGGTGGGTGACGACCATCTCGCCGATGCGGGAGCTTGGGACAACGCCGGCGACCCAGGCAGGGATGAACCGATGCATCTCACCCATCAGCTTCACCTGTTTGATGATCGATGCGCGGTAGATCTTCAGGCTGCAGCCATAATCATGCAGCTTGACGCCCGTAATGCGGCCGATCAGGTAGTTGGCACACCAGGATGGGATCTTGCGCAGGAAAAGACCGTCCTGACGGTTTTTCCGCCAGCCGACGAGGAGATCCAGTTCGCGGCGCTCCAGTTCTGCGACCATCGAGGGGATGTCCTTCGGATCATTCTGCAGATCGCCGTCCATCGTCGCGATCAGTCGTCCGACCGCCGTGTCGATGCCGGCCTGCATGGCTGCCGTCTGTCCGAAATTTCGCTGCAGTTCGACGATCCTCAGCAGCAGACCTTCGCGGCTGACATGCTTGCGCGCGTTTGCCAGCGTTGCATCGGTACTTCCGTCGTCAACCAGGATGAGTTCCCACTGTTCGGCATATCCGGTCATGGCCGTACAGATGCGATCGATCAGCGGGCCGACGCTATCCTCCTCGTTGAAAACGGGAACGACCAGCGAAAGCTCAACAGGTTTGGGAGCGTCGATGACGTTCGAAAGTGACTCAGCCGTTGTCTGCAACGCTTATTTCTCCTAAAACGCCGCGCAGCCGTGTTGGTGGCATCGCGGACGAAGTCAGGAAGCTAGTACATGAAGTCTCCGGTTGTTGCCAGCCGACAATCTTGGTTCGCGCGCAATCGGATGCTGTTGCTGACCGTAACGATTGTCGCGGCCTATGCGGTTTTCATCGAGTGGTTCTGGGGATGGGCATCGATCGTTGGACAATGGGCGGCAGTCGGCGCGCTGCCGGTCGTCACGGCGCTCGTTCTGCTGACCAGCACCTACTTTTTGCGCACGTGGCGCATCTACGACTATTTCCCGCGCGAAACCGCTGGCCGGTTTCAAACGCTCTTTCGGGTGACGCAGATCCACAATCTGCTGAATATCATGATGCCGTTTCGAACCGGCGAGACCAGCTTCCCCGTGCTGATGCGCACGGAATTTGGCATTCCCCTGGCGCGCGCCACATCCGCGCTCCTGGTCATGCGGCTCCTGGATCTGCATGCGTTGCTCGCTGCTGCCGGAATAGGCTTTGCGATAGGCGCCTCGCATAAGGTGCTCGTATGGCTGGCCTGGGGCGTGTTCCTGCTCTTGCCGGTGGCTGGCTTCACCGTTCGCAAGACGTTGCTCCGGTTCGCCGGCAAGCTGCTGCCATCGAAGCTTCACCATTTCGTCGTGGAGATCGAAAACGGGCTGCCGGCCAATGCGTCGGCTTTCGCAAGAGCCTGGGCAATGACTGTCATCAATTGGCTCGTCAAGGTTTTGGTGCTTGCCTGGGCTTTGAGTTTGATGGGCGTTTTGCCCCTGGCAGCCAGCTTCGGCGGCGCATTGGGCGGTGAATTGTCATCTGTGTTGCCGGTTCACGCACCGGGTGGCGTCGGGACTTATCCGGCCGGTATCACTGCGGGTGCAGTGGCCTTCGGTGCGTACGGCGAAAGGGCAGCCGTGGCATCACTGGCGCAGGCGAGCATCAACGCCCATCTGCTGATCATCGTTTCCGCCCTGACGGGTACAGCGGTGTCACTGCCCTTCGGCCGCCGCCGCGAGCTCTGAGATCCGCTTTTGCAGGAAGGCGCGCTCGGGCGCCTGCCGGCAGTGAGCGAGAGCCGTTTCATATGCTTCCAATGCCTGTTTCGTCCGCCCCAGCTGCCGCAGGAAGTCTGCACGGGCGGAGTGCGCAAGGTGATAGGAGCCGAGGTCTCCTGCCTGCAGGATCGTATCGACCAGCTGCAGCCCCTGTTCCGGCCCATCGAGCATCGCAATGGCTACCGCACGATTGAGTTCTGCAATCGGTGACGGCTGAACAGAGAGCAGAAGATCGAAGTAGGCCGCGACCTGTCGCCAATCCGTGTCTGCTGGCGTTTGCGCGCGGGCGTGCTCTGCTGCGATGGCGGCCTGGAGGGTGTAGATCCCGATTTCGCCGTGACGCATGACATCGTGAAGCAGTCGCAGACCCTCGTTGATTTCGGCGCGATCCCAGAGGTTGCGATCCTGCTCCGCAAGAAGAATCAGATCGCCATTGGCGTCGCGCCTCGCGAGCCGGCGTGAATCCTGCAACAACATCAGCGATAGGAGACCTGAAACGTCAGGGTGCGGCAGCAGCCCGCGCAACAGCCGGGCAAGCCGGATTGCCTCGACGGCAAGATCGGTCCGGATCATCTCGTTGCCGGATGAGGCTGAATATCCCTCGTTGAAGACGAGATAGATCACATGCAGCACGCGATCGAGGCGCTGTGGGAGCTCCTCATGGGATGGAACCTCGTAGGGGATGGCTTCCGCGCGGATCTTGCTCTTTGCACGGACGATGCGTTGCGCCACGGTCGGCGCTGGAACGAGGAAGGCATGCGCGATCTCTTCGGTGGTGAGGCCGCAGACCTCGCGAAGCGCCATCGCCATCTGGGCGTCCGCCGGGATCACCGGATGGCAGCAGGTAAAGATCAGCCGCAACATGTCGTCCTCGATAAGTTCCATGTCGCCGACCTCCTTTTCATCGGCAGACGGGTATAGAGTATCTTCTATGTCCCTCAGCGAAGCATCGAAGCGTGTTCGCCGACGGATGTGGTCGATGGCACGGAAGCGGCCGGTCGATACGAGCCAAGCAAAGGGGTTGTCGGGCACGCCATCTCGCGGCCAGGTGCGTGCCGCTGCCGCGAAAGCGTCGTGCAATGCCTCTTCAGCGCGGTCGAAGTCGCCCAGCAGTCGGATCAGGGTCGCAAGGACTCTGCGAGAATGCTTTCGGTAAACGTCCTCGATGAGGTCTTCCACGGTTCACTCCGGAAGGGTCAGCGTTCTCACTGGGCGCAACTCCACGGCTCCGACGCGTGCACAGGGAATGCGTGCCACGATTGCCTTGGCCGCTTCCATGTCCTCTGCCTCGATGACGTATAGTCCAGCGAGATGCTCCTTGGTCTCGACATAGGGCCCATCGGTCGCGCTGAGCTCATTGTTTCGAAGTCGCAGGACAACCGCCTGCTCGGGTGGCTCCAGCGCGTCAGCGTGGATCAGCGTACCGGCGCGGATCAGTTCTTCGTCGACGCGAAAATGAGCTCGAACGATCTCCTCCGTTTCCGCTGTGGTGAGTGTGCCGTCAGTATCAGCGGAGTTGTAGATAAGGCAGACGTAACGCATGGCATCATCTCCCGTCATTGATCGAATAGGCCGGTCGGATTTCGATCGAGGCATATCTCAGGATGGGAAAGGTCGACGCGATCGCCTTTGCCTCTGCCATATCGGTGGCCTCGATCAGCACGAAGCCGCCGAGATGTTCCTTTATTTCGGCGAAGGGGCCATCGGTGGCAGTGACCGAACCTGTTCCAGCACGCAGGGTGAGCGCCGTGTTCGGCGCGTGCAGCGCCAACGCGGTCTGGAGCACACCCCGGTCGCGCCAGTGGTCGTCGCTCGCGATGCATTCCTGCGTCAGGGCGTCCCACTCCTCTTGTGGCACGAGGTTGCTTTTCTCTGTGTCAAACCAGATCTGGCAGAGAAATTTCATGTCATTACCCCTGTTGTTCAACTGGAATCGTATAGATCGGCCTGACTTCGATTGATCCCGTCTTTGCAAGCGGAATACCGGCGGCCACACGGATGGCGTCGTTCAGATCTTTCGCCTCGATCAGGATGAAGCCGCCCAGCTGTTCCTTCGTTTCGGCATAGGGGCCGTCGGTGACCGACATTTCTCCGTTGCGAACCCTTACAGTCACGGCACTCCGAGGTGACTGCAGTGCCTGGGCGACGATCAGGTGTCCGCTCTCGAGGAGGTGATCGTCGTAGGCGAGCGAATCCCTGTCGAGCTTGCGCTTCTCGTCGCTCGTCATGGCGTCGAGCCTGGAGGGCTCGAACCACACCTGGCAGAGATACTTCATGGCATTTTTCCTCCCGAGTTGCGCCGTGACATCTCCTTGACGAGCAGCCTAGGCGCATTTCGACAAGGTGGAAAAAAATCTTTCTGCACGCCCCCTGTCGAATTGAGGAGATCTAACGCGACTAGCAACCGTCAACAGCAAGGAGTGACGGTTATGAGCATCTTCGAGATTGTACTGGCAAACCAGTTGTGGGCGCGTCGGCGCCAGGGAGAAAAGCTTGATCCGCTGGCGCAGGACGTGCCCACCGCCGGTGCCATCGCTGCGCGGCTTGCCGCTGTGCTGGCCGTTTTCGCGTTGTCCATAGTAACGCTGGATATGGCTGGCCACCGTGATGGCCAGCAAGCTTTCGCTGTCGGTCAGGTTGCCGCGTCGCGACAGTAGGGAAACGGCCTACTGGAAGGCCGTCTCGAAGAAGCTTCTGAGCTTGCGGGAATGCAAGGCTTCCGGTGGCATGGCGGCAAGCTTCTGGACGGCACGGATGCCGATCTGCAGATGCTGGTTGACCTGCGTGCGATAAAAGGCGGTGGCCATGCCCGGAAGCTTGAGCTCGCCATGCAGTGGCTTGTCGGAAACGCAAAGCAGCGTTCCGTAGGGCACGCGGAAGCGGAAGCCGTTGGCGGCGATCGTCGCCGATTCCATGTCGAGCGCAATGGCGCGGGCCTGCGACAGCCGCTTGACCGGTCCGCGCTGGTCGCGCAGTTCCCAGTTGCGGTTGTCGATGGTTCCGACCGTGCCCGTGCGCATGATCCGCTTCAGCTCGAAGCCCTCGTAGCCGGTGATCTCGGCAACGGCGGCTTCCAGCGCAACCTGCACTTCTGCAAGGGCCGGAATCGGCACCCAGACCGGCAGGTCATCATCCAGCACATGGTCTTCGCGCATGTAGGCGTGCGCCAGCACATAGTCGCCGAGGCGCTGGCTGTTGCGCAGGCCTGCGCAGTGGCCGAGCATCAGCCAGGCATGCGGCCGAAGAACCGCCACATGGTCGGTAATGGTCTTCGCATTCGACGGCCCGACGCCGATGTTGATCATCGTGATCCCGGCATGGCCCTTCTTCTTCAGGTGGTAGGCCGGCATCTGCGGCAGTCGCGTGAGCGTCACGTCGGTCTCCGGCTGGCCGCTGCCCGCATGGGTAACGATGTTGCCGGGCTCCACGAACGACGTGTAGCCATCGCCGCCATCCGCCATCAGCTTGCGGGCCCAGGCGCAGAACTCATCAATGTAGAACTGGTAGTTGGTGAACAACACGAAGTTCTGGAAATGCTGCGCACTGGTCGCCGTATAGTGCGACAGGCGCGCCAGCGAGTAGTCGATGCGCTGGGCGGTAAACGGGGCGAGGGGAGATGGCTCGCCCGGCGGCGGAATGTACTCGCCGTTGGCGATCTCGTCGTCCGTCGTGTTCAGATCCGGCGTGTCGAACAGGTCGCGCATCGGTATGTCGAGAAACGCCGCGGCCGACGCCTCGACATGCGCACCTTCGCCAAAGGCAAAATGCAGCGGGATCGGCGTGGTCGATTCCGACACGATGACGGGCACGTTGTGGTTCCGCATCAAAAGCCCGAGCTGCTGCTTCAGATAATGCCGGAAGAGCTGCGGACGGGTGATCGTCGTCGTGTAGATACCTGGCGCGGTCACATGCCCGTAGGATAGGCGCGTGTCGATATGGCCGAAGCTGGTCGTCTCGATGCTGACCTGCGGATAGAAGGCCCGGTAACGCGAGGTGATCGGCGCGCCCTTGGCGAGAGACGTGAAATTCTCGATGAGGAAGGACGTGTTGCGCTCATAAAGCGCTGTTAGCGCATCGACTGCCTGAACTGGATCGTCGAAGCTCTTCGGCGAAAAAGGCGATGGTGATGCAATGTCGAGAGGTGCAGATGGAGAGATTCGTTTGCTCATGACGCATTATAGGGTGTTGCATTTAACAAGCAAACGACGCGTTGAGCAGCAACGCATGGAATTTTTATAGGCATTCCGACGGTGTTGGCCGGAATGCCATGACGTCATGGCCGGACGGCACGGATAGGCTCGATCGAAGCCGTGTAGTTGGCGCCGAAGTGCGACTGGGCACCGCCGCCTGCATTTCGGCTGACTGCAGCCGAAAATGTGATGGCGAAGATCGCTGCGAACAGCGTGATGATGGTGAAACGCCTTGCCAAGACTAGCACTTCCATATCCTTGCCCCGGTACGAGGTTCTGGGTGAAAACCGCTCGGTAGCGTCGTTGTGACGATCTGCTCCTGAACGTGACACCGTTTTGCCATGGTCCTGCTGAACCGACGCTGAGATGCCGGTTCATCCAGCGTTCATGAAGACCAGGATGCTTGAAGCGTGCCGGGCGTTACTTATCTCTCAGTATCCGCGCAAGGAGATTTTCATGACGGCGCCAATTGAACTCTATTACTGGCCCACGCCGAATGGCTGGAAGATCAGTATTATGCTGGAGGAACTCGGCGTTCCCTACGAGGTCAGGTACGTCAACATTGGCAAGGGTGAACAGTTCGCGCCCGAATTCCTGAAGATCGCGCCCAACAACCGCATGCCGGCCATCATCGACCGCGAAGGCCCTGGCGGCGAGGCGATCTCCGTCTTCGAATCCGGCGCGATCCTGCAGTATCTCGGACGCAAGTACGGCAAATTCTATTCGATGGACCAGCGAACCCGCGTGCAGATCGAAGAATGGCTGTTCTGGCAGGTCGGCGGTCTTGGTCCGATGGCCGGACAGGCCCATCATTTCCGTGGATACGCCCCTGAGAAGATCGAATACGGGATCAATCGCTATACCAACGAAGTGAACCGTCTCTACGGGGTCATGAACAAGCGCCTCGCAGAGCACGAATACCTTGCCGGCGATTACTCCATTGCGGATATGGCCTCTATCGGCTGGGTCATACCCTACGAGCGCCAGGGACAGGACCTTGCCGAGTTCCCACATCTCAAACGTTGGTTCGATACGATGATGGCACGCCCCGCGGTCATCAAGGGTATCGCGATCGGCAAGGAAGAGCGTGAGCGCAGCAATCTGGCCGACGACAAGGAAGCGCAGAAGATCCTTTTCAACCAGCGGGCACGCTGAACGGTACGGTTGGGAATGTCATGCCTACAGGCGTGTCCAGGTCTGCGATTTGCAGAAGACCTTCAGCACGCAGCCTTTCATCTTCAGAGAGCCGCCGGAAACGGTGCCTGATCCGCTGTAAGTCTTGTCGTTGCTAGGGTCGGTGATCTCGCCGGTGTAGTCCGCGCCTGATCCTGCAAGGGTGCCGATTTTCCTGCCTGTATATTTGCCGGTTTTCAGGGTGATGCAGAAGTCGCCGCCGCAAGCGGCAATCAGCGCGGTTTCACCGGAAGCGGTCTTCCAGTTGCCGACGATGGGTTCGTCGGCATAGGCGAATGTCGCCGATAACGCGATCGCGCCTGCCAGAACGTACTTACGGATCATCTTTTACCTCCCTGATGTCGTGGCGGGCAAACTAACTGACGCGAACGTAAAGGTAAATAATTGTGTTTTCAGCGGCCAGAAATCGCCGGCGCGGAGCGCAATAATTGACGCGCCTTCAGGTTTGCCGCTGATTTCGTGGTGAACGGAAGGTTGATTTCCAAATCTGAATTTTCGGTAAATCGAGGGCCAAAATCCTTAATCCGCAAGGATTCCGATGTTTAACAAAAATCCAATTTTACCAAGCGTTTGGACTTTATTTGTCTCAAATTAATCATGCATTTTAGGCGTTTTTTGAAAGCCATCCGGCATAGTGAAGGCATCAAACGAGCGGGGCAAACCCGCCGAACCGAAGGGACCCAAAAGCTGCGATAGACGGCAAGGCCCAGAGGTAAAACAGGGTAAGTCAACACAGGCTAAACAGGGATAAAACCGATGGCACGCTTTGAAATGCACAATGCAGAAATGGCCACCATGGGTGGCGAGAACAGCGCCGATATCTTCTGCGAAATGGGTCTGATGTATGCAACCGGACGCGGCTGCCCCATCGATCTGGTGGCCGCTCACAAATGGCTGAACATCGCCGCAATCAAGGGCAACGATCGTGCGGCGGAGCTCCGCGCCGATCTCGCCGCAAGCATGGACAAGATGCAGCTTGCCCAGGCGCTCCGCGCGGCTCGCGAATGGATGACCGTTCACTGAGAACGGCCCGCAGCATCACTGCATGATAAAAACAAAAGCCTCAGAAGAGGAACCGGCGGGCTAGGCTCGCTCGGGAGATAGCAAAACCGCGACCGGCAGGAACAAGGCCGGCGCGGTTTATCTCGTTTGCGCTCAGCCGAGCGATTTGAGGACCACGGGCAAGGCTTGCTCGAACAATGCCATATCAGCCTCCGGCCCGACGCTGACCCGGATGCAGCGGTTGAGAGGCGCGACACCCGGCATGCGGATGAAGACGCCGTGCTGCATCAGACCATCGACGATCGAACGCGCGTAAGCACCGTCCCGCCCGGCGTCGATGGCAACGAAATTCGTCGCGGACGGCAGGGGAGCAAACCCATTTGCCTTGGCGATACCGGCAATCCGCTCGCGGGCAGCATGGATCTTGGCAACCACTTCGGAAAGATAGGCCTGATCCTTGAGAGCGGCGAGCGCGGCGGCTGTCGCGAGGCGATTCATGCCGAAGTGATTGCGGATCTTGTCGAAGGCAAGCGCCGTTCCGGGAGTGGAAATAGCGTAACCCACGCGGGCGCCGGCCAGGCCATAGGCCTTGGAGAAGGTCCGCGTCCGGATGACGTTCGGCAGGTCGATCAGCGACGCGATCGATGGCAGCGAATTAGCGGGGCCGGTTTCGCTATAGGCTTCGTCGAGGACGAGAAGAGTGGTCTCCGGTAGCGCCCGGGCAAAGGCGATGACGCTATCGGCGTCCCACCAGCTTCCCATCGGATTGTCGGGGTTGGCAAAATAGACAAGCGGCGGCACCTCGCGTTTCACCGCATCGAGTAGGCCATCGAGGTCCTCACGATCCTGCACATAGGGAACCGTGACGAGCCGGCCCCCAAAGCCGGAGACATGGAAGTTGAACGTCGGATATCCGCCCAGCGATGTCACGACGGGAGCACCCGGGTCAATCACCAGCCGCACGATCTGGCCGAGCAGCTCATCGATGCCGCCGCCGATGGCGATATTTGCTGGGCCGGTGCCGAGATGAGCGGCGAGCGCTTCCTTCAGTTCGTAATTTTCGGGGTCGTTGTACTTCCAGATTTCGGGGGCATGGTCGCGAATGGCCGCAAGCACCGATGGCGCTGGCCCGAAACCGTTTTCGTTGGCGCCGATGCGCGCTTTTACGTGAAGTCCGCGCTGGCGCTCGATCGCCTCGGGGCCGACAAATGGGACAGTTGAGGGCAGGGCGCTGACGAGGGGGGTGAAGCGCGAGAAGGCAGACATTCTGAGGCGTATCCCAAGGCTATGAAAATCGCGCCAACAATAGGCGCTGGTAGAGCCAAGGCAAGGCAGATTATTCCCAGAAACGGCGATCTACATGCTGATAGTGCGGCGCGCGTCGATCGCTTCCATGTTGCCGATCATGAAGTCCGCGCGGACCACGCGGCGCAACACATCTGGCTCGATTGTGTTGATGAAGCGAACGCTGATCCTCTCGTTCCTGCGGTGCACCTCGGCGCAGCCGATACGGTAGGCGAGCCCGAGGATGTTGAGATAGTAGTGCTTCGGCAGGCCGGTTGTGGACGAAACGATGAAGGTGGCGCCGCCACGCGAGATGTCGATGATCTCGGCACTGCGCATCGAAATGCCCGTGAGGCATGGACGGACGGCGATAATGCGGGCGGGACGCTTCACATTGAATTGCTCCCAACGCGTCTCGTAGACTTCCGATTTCACCGTCGCGAGGTGTGTGGCACGAAGCATCGACATAGACATCACAGGGCTCCTGAAAACAGGATCGTCCTGATCCTGCACTCAAAGCCTCACACGAATGGTTTTCGCATTTGTCAAAGAAGAAAATACAAGTTTAACGAAAGCGGATTTTCTTCCGGCCGCTTCAAGCGAATGCCCGGACCGCGAGATATCCGCCAGCCGCTGCCATTGCGGTGACGAAACCACCCCACAGCACGTCAACGATGCTCATCGCCAGAGGCCAATTCTTCAGCGTTGCGAGATTGGTCACGTCATAGGTGCCGTATGCCGCAAGTCCGAGAACCGCCCCATGGATGATGGCGATGGTAATCGAGGCCGAGGACAATCCCGGCCGCGTTGCAAGAAACACGATGGCAACGGCAAAAAACACATAAAAGACGACCGCAATGCCGAAATTGGGAGAGGGGAGCATCAACTCGCCGAGCTGATCGCGATAGAAGGTACGAGCAACCAGACCGAGCCAGATCGCGTCTAGGACAAGCAGCGTCATGAGCGCGCCGGCAAAGGCAATAACCTGTGTCTTCATCTCGATACTCCCATCGATGTGCTCTTTTACGCGGATCAGGGAGATTGGATTGCCTGACCTGCGATTTATCCACCCTGACGCAGAACTCTTTCGTGCCCTGCACGTTTTAATAGAGTTAGCGGCGCAAGGGCGCTCTATCAAAATAGCAAGGAGACGAGGATGTCTGACATCATGCTGCAGCCGAAGTCATGGGTGGTCGTTTGCGATGGAGGGAAAGCCTTGATCATGCAAAATGCCGGCGACGCGAGCGGCATCAACCTGAAGGTCCAGGAGACCTTGACGCAGCCGAATGAGCCAGACCGCGAAATCGGCGCGGATAAGCCCGGTCGCACTCACGCCGCCGACGGATTGAGCGGAAGCGCCGTCGAAGAGACGGATTGGCACAAGCAGGCGGAAGTCGAGTTCCTGAAGCAGGTCGCATCCAAACTCGATCTGCTTGTGCGCGAAAGGGACGTCCAGCGCATCGTGATTGTTGCGCCACCGCGGGCGCTCGGCACGCTCAGAGCAAGCCTCAGTGCCGATGTGCAGGCAGCGGTCTCTGCAGAACTGGCAAAGGATTATACCAACTTGCCGGTCGAGCAGATCGAGCGACGACTGGCCGCCTAGACGGCATAAAGCGGGAGGGCGCAGCGGCGAGCTCGCCCACCCGCAGGCTACGGCTTAGCTCTCGAAATTCAATCGCAGAACGTGGTGAAGGAATTCGGGATTGATCAGCATGTTGAAGCTGATCGTCACGAGGTCTCCCTCACGCTTGACGACGGTCGAACCGATCTCGTCGTGAATGCCGAGAATCTCGAGGAAGAAGTGGTTCGGCATTTCCAGGTTCGGATTGACCTCCAGCACGGCGCCGGCGAGCGTGATCGTGCGGATCAGGCAGCGGACTTGCGTTCCCGTGCTGAGGTGGTGTCCGACGAAGATGATCTTGCCGGGCCGATCGAGCGAGAATTCCCGATAAGCCTGTTCCGGCTGTGGGTGCTCTGTGTCGAGGTGCATCTGAAAGGCCATGTTAGCCTCCGCTTGTTGTACGCTTCTAGATTAGCGCAAGATTGCTGACAACTTCTGAACAATCTCCCTACAATCCGAAGCTTATGCCTGTCTGGAGAGCAGAATGGCTCATTGTTGAGCAAACCGGGCAAACCGCTCCGGCTTGACAGGCCGCCGCCCTTCAATCATATCGGACATGGCTCGAGGCGCCAGCCGCTCGCGGACGACAAGTCCATGGTGAAGTCCTCGGCAAGATTCAGTCACAGCCATTTGGTGCATGCTGACTGCAGGCAATGCGAGCTCCCTTGTGACGGTCGAAATGGCATGCCTTCCGAAAGGCTGAATCCGTGACCACTGCATATCCCACGATCGAAGAACTGAAGTCGCAGGCGAAGCGCCTCCGTCAGGCGATGGAAACACGCGGAACCGCGATCTCCCACGGCGCCGCCCTTGAACTCGTTGCCCAGCAGCACGGCGTGCGTGACTGGAACACGCTTTCCGCGCTTGCGACCCGGCCAAACGAAGAGCCGATCGCTGCCCTTTCCGTCGGCGCGAAGGTCCGTGGCCGGTATCTGAACCAGACGTTCAGCGGCAAGATCCTGGCGCTCTCGGCGCATGGCGGCGGGCTCCACAAGATCACGATCCATTTCGACGAGCCTGTCGATGTCGTGACCTTCGAGAGTTTTTCGGCGTTCCGGCAGCGTATCAATGCGCAGGTCGATGGCAATGGCGTGTCGCCGCGCAAGACGTCGAACGGTGTTCCTCACCTCGTTCTCGACATCTGAGCCGCTCCCGCTTCCTTCATCCCAAACGGCCGCAGCCTCTGGCCGTCGCTCTTCGGTATCCGTATGAAAAACAATGCTGAAAAGAACATGTTTCTGACCGCCCCGCTTGCCGTCGTCTTCGCACGGACGGCGGCGCCGATCATCATGATCACGACGATCAATGGTCTCTTCGCCGTGGTCGACGCCTACTTTCTCGGTGCCTATGTCGGCCCGGCAGCGCTCTCGGCCGTCACGCTGATCTTTCCCGGTCTTATGATGATCATTGCCCTGCAATCCCTCGTATCGAACGGCATGGCAAGCATCCTTGCCCGGCAGTTCGGTGCGGGAGACAAGGCGGCCGCGCGCCGGACATTTGCCACGGCGCATCTCCTTGCGATCGCAGTCGTGGTCGCACTCAATCTCGTCTATTGGAGCATCGGCTGGCGGATCGTCGAGGCGGCCGCCGAAGGCAATGCGATGGTGGCTGCAAACGCTACGCTCTTCATGGCGATCATGATCGGCTCTGCTGTTATCGCCTTCTTCCTGTCGCTGAACATTGATGCCCTTCGCTGCGAAGGCCGGATCGGTTTCATGACGGCCGTGACGCTTGCAGCATCGCTCCTCAACATCGCAGCCAACTGGTTTTTCATGGCGGTGATGCAGTGGGGCGTAGCCGGTTCGGCGATCGGCACCGTCTCGGCGCAAGCGATCTGCCTTGCCGCAATCCTCGCCTATCGCTGGCGGAAGGCCGACGCCTTGCGACCGGCGGGCCGTGGTGCGGCTGGCGAATGGAAGGCCGTCCTCGCCTTGGGAATGCCGATGAGCCTCGGTTTCATCGGGATTTCGCTGAGCTCGGCCGCGGTGATCTTCAATCTCTCGCTCTGGGGCACGTCCGACTATGTGGCAACCATCGGCGCTTACGGCATCATCACGCGAATCATGACGTTCGCCTATCTGCCGCTGCTCGGCCTCAACATCGCCTTCCAGACCATCTCCGGCAACAATTTCGGGGCAGGGCTCTCCGATCGAGTCGGCCGCAGCCTGCGGATCGCGATGGTGTCGGCGCTCGTCTATTGCGCAGCGGTCGAGCTGATCGTCGAGTTGCTGACTGGACGGTTCGGGGCGATCTTCGTCAGTGATCCCATCGTGGTGGCCGAGGTGGCGCGCATCCTGCCCTGGACGGTCGGCTGCTATTTTCTCTTCGGTCAGATGATCGTGCTCTCGGGCTATTTCCAGTCGATCGGCGATGCCCGGCGTGCGGCGATCTTCGGCCTGTCGCGGCCCTATCTCTTCACGCTGCCTCTGACGTTCTTGCTGCCGCATGTCTTCGGTGAGATGGGGATCTGGATGGTGCCGGTCTTTGCGGAGTTATGCATGCTGCTGCTCGCCGCCTGGGTGCTTGTTCGCCTGGCGAAAAGCAAGGGCTGGCGCTACGGTCTGCTCCCCGCCTGAAAGACGAAAGTCGCGCCTCATGGGCGCGGCTCTCCTGTTCACTCATTGTTGCTCGCTCTGGCCGTGGTCGCCGCAGCATCGGCTTCCTTGAGCGCCTCGGCGCATTCCTGGCAGCAGACCTCGACGGTCTTCCCGCCGAGCTTGACGCCGATCACATCCGGCCCGAGTTCGCAGTCGCAGGCGGCACAGGTCGTTTTCTTCATGGCAATGATCCTCCGTTTGGTATCCCCTTCGGGACAGGATCATAAGACCACTTATGCCGACGCAGCCGCTGTCGAATTCTTTAGCAACTTTCTCAGCGCCGAAGCCGCGCCGCACGCTGGAATTCCGCGGGCGTCTGACCGTAGGTCTGGCGGAAGGATGAGGTGAAATGGCTATGGCTGGAAAAGCCCAGTTCCAGGCCGAGCGCCGTCAGGTCGTCGTATTGTCCGAGCAGGTCGAGCGCCCTCGCAAGGCGCAGACGCAGCTGGTAGCGGTAAAGCGGCGTGGCTTCGACCTGCTGAAAGACCTGCGTGAGATAAACAGGCGAAACGCCGACTTCCGCGGCGATTTCGGCCAGCGTCCACCGGCGCGCGAGATCCGAGGAGAGGGCGAGTTTCGCCCGGTCGACAAGCTTCTGCCGCCCGACGCTCGCGCCTGCGGCATGTGATGTTCGTTCACCGAGCGACCGGCGGACGAGGGTGAGTGCCAGCGTTTCTGCTTCCAGTGTCTCGGCAGCCTTGCGATGCAGGCCGTGGCGCAGCAGCGCCACGAGCGCCTGCGCCCGCGGATCGATCCGCCGCCGCTGTCGGCGGAAACCGAAGAGCTCTCCCGGCTGGATCTGATCTTTCGGTGCCAACTCGGCGAGCAATACGTCATCGATGGACAGGTCGATACAGGCATCGCCACCATCGACCGGATGGCTGATCCGGTAGCCTTGCGCCGCATTGAAGAACAGCATCTGGTTCGCCTCAGCCACGGTGTCGTTGCGCCCGACATGGCGCATGAAAACACCGCGGTAAGGATAGACGAGGCTCGTCTTGTGGGCGCATTCCTCGTCGCTCTTGTGCCGGCACTCACCATTGCAGACGACGTCACGGATCGTGACGGTCTTCGTCTTCAACAGCAGTTCGGTCGAAAATTGCGCCATGACATTTTCCGGAAGTTGCATGCGAGAAAGCCTGCTATCGGCATTGTAGCACAGTTCAGTCCCGGCAATAGACATGCACATCGCTCTCGGTCTGGTAGCGCGACAGGCCGATATCTTTCAGCTGCTCGTCGGAAAGCTCCATGACGGCGTTCAGGTTGCGTCGCTCCCTGAGTTTGCGCGCTGTCCAGCGATAGAAGGAGAGAATCGCGCCCACGAGCCGCGATGGCTTGGCCGAACGGCTGCCGGCCGCAAGAATGGTGGTTGAGCCGTGCATGATAGTCCTCCATCGGTTTGATTTCGATGGAGGCAGTGAACCATCTGCACGGCTCGTCCGCTGTCAGATTATTTAGCGATTCTGCGTCGTCTTATTTCAAGAGCCATTCGTGTTCCTGCGCGTTGTGGAACTTCCACACGCGCTTCGGGCCAGCCATGACGTTGAGATAGTAGAGATCGTAGCCGTGAATGGTGGCGCAGGGGTGATAGCCCTTCGGCACCAGCGTCACATCGCCGTTTTCCACCGCCATCGCCTCGTCGAGCGAGCGATCGTCGGTGTAGACGCGCTGGAACGCAAAACCCTGCGGCGGGTTTATGCGGTGGTAATAGGTCTCTTCCAGCAGGCTCTCATTCGGAAGATTGTCCTGATCGTGCTTGTGCGACGGGTAGGACGAGGTGTTTCCGCTCGGCGTGATGACCTCGACCACCAGCAACGAATGGGCGGAATTGTCGTCTTCGGGCATGATGTTGGTCACCAGACGCACATTCGAGCCCTTGCCGCGCTGGAACTGCGGATGGACGCCCGGCGGGATGAGCTTTGCCTTGTAGTCGCCACCGCCAGGGGCAGAGCAGACGGCGAGTTCCACATCCGTCTCGGCCGTCACCGACCAGCCGGAACCGGCCGGCACGTAGAGCGAATGCGGCGCCCCTTCGAACGGGCTCATGCGCCCGCCGACGGAGCCGAAATCCTCGCCTGCCGCCGTTGCCTTACCTTTGCCTGATACCCAGACGAGGCAGACTTCGCGACCGCTTGCATCGCCGGAGACGGTTTCACCCGGCTTCAGCCGATGCATGTCGAAGCCGACATAAGTCCAGCCGGCGCTTTCAGGCGTCACATGGGTGACGCGGCCATGCGTGCTGGATGGTTTTACCTTCAGGTTTGGCATCGGTACTCTCCATTGCCTGCAAATTTCCCCGTGGGGGAGAAGTTGGGCGTTCCGCCGTCAGACGAAACGCCTCGCGTTACCCCTTGGGAAAACCCTCGGTTTCGACGGTATAGCCAGCGGCCGTCATGACGCGCATCAGCTCGGCGTGGCCGATTTCCGCCATCTTCTGAGGCGACGCCTTGCGCGGATCCTGTTCGGCCTCGACGACGAACCATCCTTCGTACCCGTAACCGGCGAACCGCTTCACAATCGCACCGAAATCGAGCGAGCCATCACCCGGCACGGTGAAGGCGCCGAGCGCCACCGCGTCGAGGAAGGACTGCTTGCTACGGTCGAGCCCGTCGACGACAGCCTTGCGGATGTCCTTGACGTGAACGTGGTTGATGCGGGCGTGGTGGTTGTCGATGGCGCGGAGAACGTCGCCGCCGGCAAACGCCAAGTGCCCAGCGTCGAGCAGCAGCGGAATGCCTTCGCCCGAATTGCGCATGAAGGCGTCGAGCTCCGGCTCGGTCTCGACGACGGCCGCCATGTGGTGGTGATAGGAAAGCGGCATGCCCTGTTCGGCACACCATTCGCCGAACTGCGTGACCTTGCGCGCATAGGCCTTCATCTCGTCATCCGAGAGACGCGGCTTGGTCGCGAGAGGCTTGGAGCGGTCGCCCTGGATGGAGCGGCCAACTTCGCCATAGACGATGCAAGGCGCGTTGACGGCCTTGAACAGCTCGATCATCGGCGCGATGCGATCCTTGTTGGCGGAAAGATCCTCATCGACGAGCGTGCCGGAGAACCAGCCGCCGCAAAGCGTCACGTCGGCGGCGCGCAGAATCGGCAGCATCTCGACCGGATTGTTCGGAAAGCGGCGGCCCTGTTCCATGCCGGTGAAACCGGCGCCGCGCGACTGGCGCAGGCATTCTTCCAGGGATACGTCGTCGCTGAGCTCAGGAAGATCGTCGTTCCACCAGGCGATCGGCGACATGCCAAGTTTGGCCTTCATCAATAGTCTCCTCAAAAGCATTGTTGGAAGAGCGGGGCGGCTCTTCCAGAAGATGAAATCAGTCGATCAGCCGATGCGCTGGGCGGCGCGCGCCTTGATATAAGCCGCGTGCGCCTTGTTGACCTGTTCGCGCGGGCTGACTTCGGGAACGGCAACGTCCCACCAGTAGCCGCCGGCATCCGTGGTGATCAGCGGATCGGTGTCGATCACGAAGACCGAAGTGCGATCGTTCTTCTTCGAGTCGGCGATTGCCTTCTCGAGTTCGGCGATCGACGCAACCTTGACCGCGATCGCACCCATGCTCTCGGCATGCGCCCGGAAGTCGATCTCCGGCATGACCTCGTAGTGCGCGTCCTTCAGCAGGTTGTTGAAGTTCGCGCCACCGGTCGCCATCTGCAGCCGGTTGATGCAGCCGTAGCCCCGGTTGTCGAGCAGAACGATGTTGAGCTTCAGGCCGAGCATGACAGACGTCGCGAGCTCGGAGTTCAGCATCATGTAGGACCCGTCGCCGACAAGGACGAAGACTTCCTTCTCAGGATGCGCCATCTTGGCGCCAAGCCCGCCGGCAATCTCGTAACCCATGCAGGAGAAGCCATATTCCATATGGTAGCTGCCAGGTGCTGTCGCGGGCCAGAGCTTGTGCATCTCGCCCGGCAGACCGCCCGCGGCGCAAAGTCCAATTGCCTTTTCGAGGTCGATCGAACGGGTGACAGCGCCGATCACCTGGGCGTCGGAGGGCAGGGCGGCATTGGTGCTCGCCATCGCCTTGGCGGCGGCGTCCATCCAGACCTTCTTTTCCCGTTCGGCCTTCTCCGACAACGCGGCCGGCGCTTTCCAGCCGGCAAGCCCGCTCGAAACGGCCTTCAGTCCCTCGCGGGCATCGGCCACCAGCGTCAGGCCATCGTGCTTGGCTGCGTCGTAGGCAGCAATGTTGAGGCCGAGAATCTCCAACTTTTCGTTCTGGAAAAGCGCCCAGGAACCCGTCGTGAAGTCCTGGCAGCGCGTACCGACGGCGATGATCAGGTCTGTATCCGTTGCAATGGCATTGGCCGCAGACGTTCCGGTGACACCAACGGAGCCAAGCGCGAGCGGATGCCGTTCATCGATCGCCGACTTGCCGGCCTGCGTGACGACGACGGGGATGCGGTGTTCTTCCGCAAACGCCGCAAGTTCCTTGGTGGCCTGCGAGTAGAGCACACCGCCACCGGCGATGATGACCGGCTTTTCCGATTTCTTGATGAGCGCGATGGCGTTTGCCAGTTCGTCGGCATCCGGACGCGGCCGGCGCGTGGTCCAGACACGTTCCTCGAAGAAGCTTTCCGGATAATCGAAGGCTTCAGCCTGTACGTCCTGGCACAGCGACAGCGTCACCGGGCCGCAATCATAGGGATCGGTCAGTACCTGCATGGCGCGCTTCAGCGCCGAGATGACCTGCTCTGGCCGCGTGATGCGGTCGAAATAGCGGGAAACCGAACGGAAAGCGTCGTTCGCTGAAACCGTGCCGTCGCCGAAATCCTCGATCTGCTGCAGCACCGGATCTGGCGCGCGATTGGCGAAGACGTCGCCGGGCAGGAAGAGCACCGGAATGCGGTTGACGTGTGCCACACCGGCAGCGGTCACCATGTTGAGCGCACCGGGACCGATCGAAGTCGTGCAGGCCATGAAACGCTGGCGGAAATTCGCCTTGGCATAGGCAATCGCCGCATGCGCCATGCCCTGTTCGTTATGGGCGCGGTAGGTCGGCAGTTCGCCACGCACCTGATACAGCGCCTCGCCGATGCCTGCGACGTTGCCGTGCCCGAAGATCGCCCAGACGCCGCCGAAGATCGGAACCTTCTTGCCGTCGACCACGGTCATCTGCTTCTTGAGGAAATGCGTGATGGCCTGCGCCATCGTCAATCGTACAGTCTTGCCCATGGGGCACCTCCCAAATGCTCTAATTAATGCAGGCCGCGGGTTTTCAACCAGGCCTCGGTCAGTTCACGGAAGCGTCCGGCCATGTCGGCGACCGCTTCCTCGTCGTTGATCTTGCCGGAAAGCCAGGCACGAGCGGCGTCGGCGAAAATCGTACGCCCCACGGCGAAACCCTTTACCGATGGCGCGGCCAGCGTTGCCTCGAAGCCCTTCACCAGCTCGTCTGCCGGCGCCTCCAGCCCGAGCAGCACGATACCACGGCACCAGGGGTCGTTCCTGGCGATGACGGCGTCGATCTTCTTCCACGCCGCGCTCGAGGCCTGCGGCTCCAGCTTCCACCAGTCCGGCTTGATCCCGAGTGCGTAAAGCTCGTCCATTGCCGTCGCGATCGTATCATCGGTCAACGGGCCGTTCTTGCTGGAGATGATCTCGACCAGAAGCTCGCGCCCGACTTTGCGCGCCGCCTCGAACAGTGTGCGCAACTTCTCCTGCTGTTCCTTCTTCAGTTCCGCCGGATCATCAGGATGGTAGAAGCAGAGGCATTTGATGCAATGATCGAGCGGCCACTCGACAAGCTGAGAGCCGATATCCTGGCTGAATTCGAAACGCAGCGGCTTTGAGCCCGGCAGCTCCACCGGCCGGCCGATCCAGGCGAAATTCTTGGTCGCTGCGTCAAAGAAGGCATCGCGGCCGAAGCGCTCGTCGATCAACATCCCATAGCCGCTGCGGCCATCGGCGACGCGCGCGGCGGCTTCCACGGCAAGTCGCTTGAAGGCGACAATCTTCTTGTAGTCGATGCCGAGCTCGTCGCAGACGCTTGTCAGCTGCGAGCGATGATCGATGGCGAGCGCCATCAGCAGCGGGATATCGCCCTTGCGGTTCGATGCCCAGTGAATGTGGTTGATCGCTTCATCCTTGCGCAGCGCCCGATGCTTGCTGCCGTTCTTCAGGAAGAAATCGAGTTCCGCCCAGGTCGGGTATTCCGGCGAGCAGAGCAGGCGGGATACCGCGAACGCTCCGCAGGCATTCGCCCAGGTCGCGCAGGTTTTCAGCGGCTCGTCCTTCAGCCAGCCGCGCAGGAAGCCGGACATGAAGGCATCGCCGGCGCCGAGCACGTTGAATACCTCGATCGGGAAACCTTCGCCGACGATACCGGCTTCGAGATCGTCCGAGATCGGACCGTCATAAACGATGCAGCCCATCGCGCCGCGCTTCAGCACGATGGTCGCGGGCGACAGCCGGCGGATCTCCTTCAGGGCGCCAAGTACGTCATCAGCGCCCGATGCGATCAGGATTTCCTCTTCCGTGCCGACGATCAGGTCGCAGTCCGGCAGGGTCTCCTTCATCTTGGAAGACACCCGGTCCGACTTCACATAGCGCTCGAACCCTTCCGCATGGCCGGCAAGGCCCCAGAGGTTCGGGCGATAATCGATGTCGAATATCACCTTGCGGCCGTTGGCCTTGGCTATACGGATCGCCTTGCGCTGCGCCGCTTCCGTATTCGGCCGGGAGAAATGCGTTCCCGAGACCAGCACCGCGCGCGAGGACTTTATATAGGCCTCGTCGACATCACCTTCCTCGAGCGCCATGTCGGCGCAGTCGGAACGATAGAAGATCATCGGTGAAACGCCCTCGGCCTCGACGGCAAGAAGAACGAGTGCGGTCAAACGCTCCTTGTCGGTGATGATGCCATCTGTCGCCACGCCTTCGCGTGCCGATTGCTCGCGGATGAAGCGGCCCATCTGCTCGTCGCCGACGCGGGTGATCAAGCCGGACTTGAGACCAAGGCGGGCGGTGCCGATCGCGATATTGGCAGGGCAGCCACCGACCGATTTGGCGAAGGACGCGATGTTCTCGAGCTTGGAACCGATCTGCTGGCCATAGAGATCGACGGAAGATCGGCCAATCGTGATCACATCAAGCAACAGCCCCGGCTGAAGGCCCGGATTCGATTCTACCATCATGTCCTCCCGATCATTTTCAATCCGGCGCAAATGGCAGCCGGTGATTTCGATCAATGAAACATCGGTTCCGTTTGAATGTCAATTCAGAATATTTATTCCATTTTGGCTTTTTTAGGTTTCGCCTGTGCCAGCTTACGCCGCCGCTCGGCGATGGCCACCGGCAGCGCCATCGTCAGTGCCATGGAGGCCGAAAGGGAGCGAAAGCCCGCGAAATCCGCTTCCGCTACTTCAAACCAGCATGCAGCGCTGGCCGCCAGAGGTGAGAAGGCCGAATCGGTGATGACGACGACAGGGACACCACGCTCCGCCAGCATCTCTGCCTGGCCGAGACTCTCGGCGGCATAGGGCGAAAAACTCGCCGCGATCGCGGCATCCTTGGGCGTCGCGAACTGCACGGTTTCTGCATCGACACCATTCGGTGAGGCAACGATCTGGTGGCGGATGTTCAGCTTGGAAAAGGCATAACTCATATGCGCAGTCAGCGGGTAGGAACGCCGCTTGGCAATGAGATAGATGGTATCGGCACCCGCGAGAATATCGACCGCCTTGCTGAAGGCTTCCGGCTGAATGGTCGCTGCCAGCCGATTGATGGATTGGCCGGCGGCCGAAATGAAGCCGGAAAGAAGATTGGCATCCTCGTCCTCGCCGCTCGACTGCTCCAGCGTGACCAACCGCTCTTCGTAGCTCAGCGTTCGGTCGCGAAGCCGCTCGCGAAAGATGCTCTGCAGGTCGGAAAAGCCCTCATAGCCCAGGTGATGTGCCAACCGCACCAGCGTTGACGGCTGCACATCCGATGCCATGGCAATGCTGGCCGTCGTGCCGAATGCGATCTCATCGGGATTGGCGAGCGCGAAAGCCGCCACCTGGGCCAGTCGCTTCGGCATCGTGGCCTTGCGTTCGATGATAGCGCTGCGCAGGCTTTCGAAGTCGCGCGGAACGCGCGCCGTCGCCTTGGAGTCGTTGTCCATGTGCTCATCCGAAAAATGAAACGTATATTCCAGTTTCAGACCATAGATGATTTCGAGCATCCGGCCTATTTGTTTTTTATAATTAAAAAATGAAGCGAATACATATTGTTAGGCCATTTCGGAGGCGCGGGGACTGATCAGGTCATCTTGTCAAAATGATTCAACCATTCCAAAATCCAATCCGGAGAGGGAGGAGATCATGAAATCACTGGGCGTCGGCCTGATCGGCACAGGTTATATGGGCAAGTGCCATGCGCTTGCATGGAATGCAGTGAAGACGGTGTTCGGCGATGTCGAGCGCCCGCGGCTGGTGCATCTTGCCGAAGCGAACGCGGATCTGGCGGCGGCCCGCGCCGCTGAATTCGGCTTCGCGAAGGCGACAGCGGATTGGCGGGCACTGATTGCCGATCCCGACGTCGATGTCGTCTCCGTCACCACGCCCAATCAGTTTCATCCCGAAATGGCGATAGCAGCGCTCGAAGCGGGCAAGCATGTCTGGTGCGAAAAGCCGATGGCGCCGTCCTATGTCGATGCCGAGCGCATGGAAAAGGCGGCTAGGAGCGCAGGCAAGGTTGCCGTTCTCGGCTACAACTACATCCAGAACCCTCTCATGCGGCATATAAAGACGCTGATCGGCGAGGGCGCGATCGGCAGCGTCAATCACATCCGAGTCGAGATGGATGAGGACTTCATGGCCGATCCGCACGCCTTCTTCTATTGGAAGAGCGAATTGGCGGCCGGCTATGGCGCGCTCGATGACTTCGCCGTGCATCCGCTGTCGTTGCTCTGGTATCTCTTCGGCCATGTCGAGGCCGTCATAACGGATATGGTCAAGCCCTATGCCGATCGGCCGTCAAAGGATGGTGGCCGCCGTCCCGTCGAAAATCACGATGCGGCCAGCGTGCTGATGCGTCTTGGCGGCGGCATTTCCGGCGTGCTGATGGCGAACCGTGCCGCCTGGGGCCGCAAGGGCAGGATCGCCCTGCAGATTTTCGGATCGAAGGGGGCGATCGTGTTCGACCAGGAACGCATGAACGAATTCGAGCTTTATCAGGCCGATGGCCGCGGTGCCGAGCAGGGGTTTCGCAAGATCCTGGCGGCACCCGCTCATCATCCTTATGATCGCTTCATTCCGGCACCGGGCCATGGGCTCGGCTTCAACGACCTGAAGATCATCGAGTGCCGCGAACTCATTCGTGCGATTTCCGGTGAGCCGTCGTCCCTTGTCACATTCGAAGACGGTCTCAGGATAGAAAGGTCGGTTCATGCCATGGCACAGTCGTTCCACGAGCGCCGCTGGGTCGAGATAGGCTAAAGGCAGATCCGCCGCGGTTGACGACGCAAAGACCACCGGATAGGCCTTTGCGGAACGCGCAAAATGCAGAGCGGGAGTACGACAGTGACGGACAGACTGGTGATCATCGGCGCGGGTCAGGCAGGTTTTGCGCTCGCGGCTAAACTGCGCGCTCTCAAGGATACGCGCCCCATCACCATCATCGGTGCTGAAGACGCGTTGCCCTACCAGCGACCGCCGCTGACCAAGAAGTATCTGCTCGGCGAGATGAGTTTCGATCGCCTGCTGTTCCGTCCGGAGCATTGGTATGCCGACAATGATGTCGAGATTCGGGTGTCCACCTGGGCCGAGCAGATCAAGCGCGATTCGAAGCAGGTGATCCTGCAGGACGGCTCGGTGCTTGATTACGGAACGCTCGCGCTGACGACCGGCTCGACGCCACGCGGTCTGCCGGCGGCGATCGGCGGCGATCTCGACGGCGTTTATGTTGCCCGAGACAAGCGCGATGCCGATCTGCTCGCCGAGGAAATGCGCCCGGGTCGTCGCGTCCTTATTATAGGCGGCGGTTATATCGGCCTCGAAGCGGCGGCAGTTGCCCGTCATCGCGGCCTCGAGGTCACCGTCATCGAGATGGCAGATCGAATCCTCCAGCGCGTCGCTGCCAAGGAGACTGCCGATATCATGCGCGTGATTCACGAGGCGCACGATGTTGTTATTCGCGAAAAGACCGGCTTGAAGCATTTGATCGGCCGCGACGGCAAGCTCGTCGGCGCCGAACTTTCCGATGGTTCGACGATCGATATCGATTTCGCGATTGTTGGCATCGGCGTTGTCCCGAACGATCAGCTGGCCAAGGAAGCCGGTCTCGAAGTGACGAACGGCATTGTCGTCGATGAGTTCGCGCGAACCTCCGATCCGTCGATCTTCGCGGCCGGCGATTGCGCGGTGCTTCCGTGGCAGGGTGGCCGCATCCGACTCGAATCGGTACAGAATGCCGTGGACCAGGCCGAAGCTGCGGCCGCGATCATCGCCGGTGGCAACGCGCCGTATGAACCGAAACCATGGTTCTGGTCGGATCAATATGACGTCAAGCTGCAGATTGCCGGCTTCAATCTCGGCTATGACGAGACGCTACTTCGCCCGGGCGCACGAGAAGGCGCGCATTCGATCTGGTACTTCAAGAGTGGCACTTTCATTGCCGTCGATGCGATCAACGACGCCAAGGCTTATGTAACCGGCAAGAGGCTGCTCGAATCGGGCATCAACCCCGACAAGGCCATCCTTGCCGACGGATCGGCGGATCTGAAGCAATTGCTGGCTTAGAGGTAAGCCGGCTTTTCTTCCGGGACAAAGCCGAAAAAGCGCTTGCGTCCCCCAGCGAATGACTCTATCAGGCTCTCGACCGGAGAGGTGGCCGAGTGGTCGAAGGCGCTCCCCTGCTAAGGGAGTATACCCGGAAGGGTATCGTGGGTTCGAATCCCATCTTCTCCGCCATCATCCTTAGATCTTCCTTCACGTTCAGATTTGTCCGCGCAAATGCACCGGCCCTGCCGTTGCCATTCGTGCGCCATCGCATCTCGATGTGCGACTTCTCTCCCGGGAAGTAGAATCGCTTCTGGAATCACTTCGCCGACGCACGATGATTCTGTGGCGCCGATCTCCACCGAGCCGCTCTATTCATATGACAGGGTGCTGTCGACGCGGCAGTTGAAATGCCCGAATCCGACGGGAAGCGGGTGCCAATGTGGCACATCCCGCGTGTTTTCCACCGCGCCGGCATGTTCTAAACTCCCGCAAAATCAGCGCTTTCTTAATGAAGTATAAAGAAACGGCCGGGGCGGGTGCCGCATTTGTGACCTTTCAGCAACAGCGCATGGGGAAGGCTGTCGTAAATCCTCCAAACGGACAAGTTGGTGATTGCGTGACAGGCGCGGTCGAGTATTTTCAATCTCGGAAGCAAGGGCGGTTGATCGTCCGACTTCTTGAAACATGGGGATGGGGCAGGGAACGCTGCTCTAACGGCGAAAAACCCAGACCCGATCGAAACTTTGAATTGGAGGTCAATATGAACATCAAGAGCCTTCTTCTCGGCTCCGCTGCTGCTCTTGCAGTAGTTTCCGGTGCTCAGGCTGCTGACGCTGTTGTTGCTGCCGAGCCGGAACCCGTAGAATACGTTCGCGTTTGCGACGCATACGGCACTGGCTACTTCTACATCCCGGGCACGGAAACCTGCCTGAAGATCGAAGGTTACATCCGTACGGAAGCTCGCTTCGGCCGTGACAAGTCTGGCACGTCTGACTGGGACTTCTGGACCCGCGGTAACGTTCAGTTCACGGCTAAGAGCGACACCGAGTACGGCCCGCTCACCGGCGTTATCGTTCTGCAGGCTGATGCTGAAAACGCTTCGGACCAGAACACCTACCTCGACTCCGCTTACCTGGACGTCGCCGGCTTCCGCGCTGGTCTGTTCTACAGCTGGTGGGACGACGGTCTGAGCGGCGAAACGGACTCGCTGGCTTCTGACTCGACGCTGCACAACTCCTTCCGTTATCAGTACACGAACGGTGACTTCTACGCTGGTCTGTCTGTTGACGAACTGGAAGACGCGATCCACACCGCTATGGGCGAAAACGCCAACGACGTTGGTATCGCTGCTGCCATCGGTGGCAAGGCTGGCGCATTCAGCTACCAGCTGGTCGGCGGTTACGACACCGACACCGAAGAAGGTGCAATCCGCGGTATGGGTACGGTCGCTATCGGCCCCGGCACCCTCGGCCTCGCAGCTGCTTGGGCATCTGGCCCGAACGCTTACTTCGAAGAGTCTGAGTGGACTGTTGCTGCTGAATACGCAATTCAGGCAACCGACAAGCTTAAGCTGACGCCTGCTGTTCAGTACTTCGCGAACTACAAGAACGGCGACAGCGCAGCTACCGTTACGGACTTCTCGGATGTTGACATCTGGAAGGCTGGTCTGACGGTTGACTACCAGATCGTAGAAAACTTCTACGCTAAGGCTTCGCTGCAGTGGCAGGACCACACCAGCGCATCTGAAGACGACGATAACTTCTCTGGTTACTTCCGTCTGCAGCGCGCATTCTAATCTGATCTGACTTCGGTCAATCAGGGAAGCCCGGCTCTCGAGCCGGGCTTTTGCGTTATGGCGCATGCGTTGGGCTCTCAAATCTCGTTCAAGAGCTGGCGAATGCAGCTAAGCGCCGGTTCACTGTGGAGTAGGGGCGGATGTCCTTGGCCGGGTGCGACCACGACCCTTAAACCGGGATGCCGCATGGTCATCTCGGCCGCGGCCGCTTCGGCAAGCAGTTCTGAATTCTCGCCGCGAATGACCATGAGTGGGCGTTCACCAAACGCTTCGAAGTGTCGCCAAAGAGTTGGCAATGGTTTGCTGAAGTCGATTGATGTCAGTTGCTTAGCGATCGCGGGGTCGGCGTCGGCAGCAAGCCTGCCGTCAACCTCACGATAGATCGCGGCCGCCATGTCTTCCCAATCCTGGTCTCCAAGGACGGAGAAGTGCGCGCCGTGCCGGCGCTTGAGCATTGCCACGGCTTCCGCCCGATTTTGCGGAGAGGTGCCATCGTTCAGATCGTCGCGAATCCTCATGAGGCCCTTGGCCTCGATTTCCGGGCCGATATCGTTGAGTATGGCAGCCGCAAGCAGCTCCGGCCGCATCTCGGCAAGAAAATGAAGGATCAGGCCGCCGCGTGAGGTGCCGACGAAAACGGCCTTTTCGATGCCGAAGTAATCGCAAGCCGCCAGGACGTCCTGCGCCTCCGTGCGAACGTTATAGTTTTCCGTCTTCTCATCCCAGTCGGACAATCCGCGCCCGCGATAGTCGAGCGAGATGACGCGCCTCGGTGCGGTGTCGTCCTGCGAAAGGATCACAGCAAGCTGATGGAAGTCGCGGGAATTGCGCGTCAATCCGGGGAGGCAGATGACGGGAAGCCGCGACGCCGCCCGTGGGCCGGGATCGTAGTCGCGCAGATGAAGGCTTAGCCCATCCTCGGAACGGTAGGTTCGGTCAACAAAGGCATTTCCGTCTGCATCGTTCATGCGCGCGCTCCTCGTCGTTACGAGGAGAGACTAGCGCCTTGCGCAATATTGGCAAACGCGCCTTAGGACGAGCGCCCGCTGATAAGGTCGCGTTCGATATCGGCTGGTTGGTCGAGCCGCGCCTTGTAGACCTCGTAATTCTCCATCACGCGCTGAACGTAGTTGCGCGTTTCGGGGAAGGGGATGCGCTCAATCCAGTCGACGACCGCATCGATCGATTTGCCGCGCGGATCGCCGTAGCGTTCGATCCATTCGGGCACCCGCTTCGGTCCGGCGTTGTAGGCGATGAAGGTCATGATATAGGAGCCGCCGAAGGCATCGATCTGTTCGCCAAGATAGTGCGCGCCGAGCGTCGCATTGTAGCTCGGATCCGCCGTCAGCTTGTCCTTCGAGTAGGCGATGTTGTGCCGCTGAGCGACCGCCTTCGCTGTTCCCGGCAGAATTTGCAGCAGCCCGCGGGCATCGGCTGCGGAAACAGCTGCCGGATTGAACGCACTTTCCTGTCGTGCGATCGCATACGCGAGCGCCTTGCCGGAGCCCGAGATATTGGCATTCCCGGGGATGACGCCAAGCGGAAAGGCCAGCGCGGCAACATCGACGCCGCGCGAATAGGCGATCTTGCCGATCTGCAGCGACAAGTGATGATCACCCGAGCGCTCGGCCTGGGCGCTGAGAATCGCGAGCTCACCCGGGCTTTGCAGCTGGTCCGCCAGCGCCAGGTAGAGACCGTTCGCCCGCCAGCCATGGCCGGCGGCATCAAGGCGCGCGATCGCCTGAACGGCTTCGCGGGATAGATAGCGTTGCCGATCAGCCGGGGTCGGCGAGGGATAGCTGACATTCAGCATCTTGCGCCCGAGCTTCTCGCCGGCCAGCTGGCCATAGAAAGTCGTCGGGTAGCTGGCGGCCTTGGCGTAGTATTCGCCGGATTTTCCCGGCCCGCCGGCCTCGGCCGCACGTCCCATCCAGTACCATGCCCGCGACACGGATATCGGGCCGTTCGAGAAACCGAGAATCTTGCGGAAGTGGTTTTGGGCAGCTGTCGCGTCCTGCAGTCCACGCAGCGCATACCAGCCAGCGTGGAACTCGGCTTCCACGATGTCGGTCGGCGTGGTGGCGGCATAGTTGGAAACGATGCCGTAGGCGGCCTTGAACTGACCCTGATCGACCAGTCCGCGGCTGATGATCCGCTGCTCGTTCCACCATTCGCCGGCGTTGACCAATGCGTCGCGGTCGCGCGGCATCTGCTGCAGGAGCTTGGCAGCCTCCGGGTACTTCTCCTGGCGGCGCAGATATTCGATCCGCGCGAAGAGATAGCCCGGATCGCCGTTCCACTTGCTGTCGACGCCAGCGAGCAGTGCCCCGGCATTGGGCGCCTTGTTGATGACCGCGGCCCACGCGTTGTAAAGCGACTGAGCCTGTCCCATGTCGCCGAAGCGCTTTGCCTGCGCTGCGCGGTTGCGGTACATCAGATATTCCATCCGGGCCCGGTGGTCGGCTACCGCCAGTAGGCCGGAGAATTCCGCGAGAATCTTGTCTTCGGTCGCCTTGTCCAGGCCTTCGCCTCGCCAGACCTTGCGCACATATTGCCCAGCCTGGGCCTGCTTTCCGGTCGCGACCAGCGCGCGCGACAGGATCATTGCGCCAGCTGTGGTCTCCGGCGCGGTCTCGCCAAAGGCGGCAAGCACGGCGCTCGGTGCAGGGTTCTCATCATAAAGCGCGCGCTCGGAATAGGCGCGCAGCTTGGCGAGGCCCGGCCAGCCTTGCAGTTCCTGCGCCGCCGCAGCGATTTCGACGGAAGGCACGCCCTTTTGCCCTGACATCGCGATCGCCCAGGTCAGGATATGGCGATCCAGCGTTCCGCGCGTCATGCCGTCGCGAATGACAAGAGCCTGGGTGGGGTTCTTTGCGGTGAGGGCGTCGAGACCTGTCTTGAGGTCGCTGTTGACAGGCGCAACTGTCTGGCTGCGAGGGATCGCGCCAGTCATGATCGATTCCGGCATGGCCGTCTGGGGCACGAAGCCGATCGGCTTCACGTCGGGAACCGGGATGTCCTCGCTCGGAAGTGGCGACGCGACGCTGCTCCAAGCGGCAGCCGTCAGGCCGAGGGCGGAGAGGATCATGACAGCTCTCTTCATACGGGGTACTCGCAATGAAAACACGTCGCTCCATTTGGTGGGACGCATATTAACGAAACCTTACCGAAGCGGTTAAATTTCATTCACATTTGCTATCGGAATTTGCTCCAAACCGACCTCTGCGCGCTTGTCGCAGCGTTTTCGCCGCACTATGGTGCGCTCCTCATAGTCATGGAATGCGGCCGAAGCATGGATTGCGGTCGTAAGGAGTTCTGCATGTTCCAGGGATCCATTCCCGCACTCGTCACACCCTTCACTGATGCCGGACAGGTGGACGAAGCTTCGTTCGCCGCGCATGTCGAATGGCAGATCAAGGAAGGCAGCAGCGGTCTCGTTCCCGTCGGGACGACTGGTGAATCGCCGACGCTGTCGCATGCCGAGCACAAACGGGTGGTGGAACTTTGCATCGAGGCAGCCGCAAATCGCGTTCCCGTGATGGCCGGCGCCGGATCCAACAACACCCGCGAAGCGATCGAACTCGCGCAGCACGCCGAAAAGGCAGGCGCGGCAGCCGTTCTGGTCGTTACGCCCTACTACAACAAGCCGACGCAGAAGGGCTTGTTTGCGCACTTTTCCTCTATCGCAGATAGCATCAAGCTGCCGATCTATATCTACAACATCCCCGGCCGTTCGGTTGTCGACATGACGCCGGAGACGATGGGGGCGCTTGCCAAGGCGCACTCGAACATCGTCGGCGTCAAGGACGCGACGGGCAAGATCGAGCGCGTCTCCGAGCAGCGCATCACCTGCGGCAACGCCTTCCGGCAGCTGTCCGGTGAAGATGCGACCGCTCTCGGCTTCAATGCCCATGGTGGCGTCGGCTGTATTTCGGTCACCGCCAATGTTGCGCCGCGCCTCTGTGCGGAGTTCCAGGCGGCAACGCTCGCCGGCGATTATGCCAAGGCGCTAGAGTATCAGGACCGCCTGATGCCGCTGCACAAGGCGATTTTCATGGAGCCAGGTCTCTGTGGCGCCAAGTACGGCCTGTCCAAGCTTGGGCGGATGAGCCGCAATGTGCGGTCGCCGCTGATGTCGACGCTCGAGCCCGGCACGGAATCGGCAATCGACGCGGCGATGCGCCACGCCGGTCTGCTGAACTGATCAAGCCGATCGCGGTCTTCACAACACGCAGCCGCACCCTTAGATATTAGAGCGAGAAGCGTGGGCGCGGTTGTCGCGCCCCCTGAGCAATTGGATTTTGTCATGGCCCCTAAAGGCAGCCAGCGCGTCGTCAATAAGATCGTGGCCGAAAACCGCAAGGCACGCTTCAACTACGAGATCATCGACACCTACGAGGCCGGGCTCGTGCTCATGGGCACCGAGGTCAAGTCGTTGCGCGAGGGCAAGGCCAATATCGCGGAATCCTACGCCTCCGACGAAGGCGGCGAAATCTGGCTGATCAACTCCTACCTGCCGGAATACCTGCAGGCCAACCGCTTCAACCATGAGCCGCGTCGCCGCCGCAAGTTGTTGCTGTCAAGCCGGGAGATCAATCGTCTCCGCGCCGGTATCAATCGCGAAGGCATGACGCTCGTTCCGCTGAAAATCTACTTCAACGATCGCGGTCGTGCGAAAATGGAGCTCGCCCTCGCTAAGGGCAAGAAACTTCACGACAAGCGCGAGTCGGAAAAAGAGCGCGATTGGAACCGCCAGAAGAGCAGATTGCTCAAGGACAACGGTTAACGCGGGCGACCCGAAGGCGATCGTCGCCACTCGGGTCTCACCAATCCATCCCACCTTTTTTCAGGCTTCGAAATCGCTGGATGCGGTGGTTTCCGCGACGCGCGGCGGCCGTTCGGACGGGTCGCGGCCGATTTCGCTTTTCAGCGACAGCAGGTCGATGAAGTGGTCGGCCTGGCGCCGCAGATCGTCGGCGATCATTGGCGGCTGTGTTGCCATCGTCGAGATGATCGAGACCTTGCGGCCCCGGCGCTGCAGCGCTTCGACAAGCGTCGTAAAATCGCCGTCGCCGGAAAAGATCACCAGATGGTCGACGGTCTCGGATTGCTCCATGGCATCGATTGCAAGCTCGATATCCATGTTGCCCTTGATCTTGCGGCGGCCCATGGAGTCCGTGAATTCCTTGGCGGGCTTCGTCACGACCTTGTAGCCGTTGTAGTCGAGCCAGTCGATCAACGGACGAATGGACGAATATTCCTGATCTTCGATTAGGGCTGTGTAATAGTAGGCGCGGAGCAGATAGCCGCGCTTCTGAAATGCTTTCAACAGTTTGCGATAGTCGATATCAAAGCCCAAACTCTTTGAAGCGGCGTAGAGATTGGCGCCATCGATGAAAAGAGCAATTTTTTCGCGTGGGTCAAACATCGCGTACCAATCCACTTTGAGCAATCGAAAATGTCTTCTTAAAAATCCCATAAAAGCAATGGGTTATGTGGAAGACCAGAACAATTCTTAATTTACGAACTATTCATATAAGAAAGATTTAGGGCACGAATCGGGATATTCCAAGCAACTATTGGTGGAAATTCAGCATTCTCTTTCAAAATGGAAGCTTTATGAGGCGGCAAAGGGATTTTCACGAAAAACTTGAATTCGCCCGCTTTTAATTGTATCGCGATCCTTAATCCCGAGATCACGACCGCAAAGGACAGGCAATGGCCCGTGTCACCGTTGAAGACTGCATTGACAAAGTTGAGAACCGCTTCGAGCTGGTTCTGCTCGCCAGCCACCGCGCACGGCTGATTTCCCAGGGCGCGTCGATCACCATCGATCGCGACAATGACAAGAACCCCGTCGTGGCTCTTCGCGAGATCGCCGACGAAATGCTGTCGCCCGACGATCTGAAGGAAGATCTGATCCACTCGCTGCAGAAGCACGTAGAAGTCGATGAGCCCGAGCCCGATCCGGCAAGCCTCATCGCTGCAAACGCCGCGGCTGCTGTCGAAGGCGAAGAGCAGGACGATCTGCCTGAGACGGTTACTTTTGACCAGATGTCGGAAGAAGAGCTTCTGGCTGGTATCGAAGGTCTTGTGCCGCCAGAAAAGAGCGACGATTACTAAGAGAGCGGCGATTACCAATCGTCAATCTTGCTTCAATAATGCTTCGGCATATGATTGATTGTCATGTGCGCCAATCCATGATTGGCGCGCTTTTCTTTTGTGATGGAGTGGCTTCGGGATGATGCGGCAGTACGAGCTCGTGGAGCGGGTTCAGAAATATAAGCCCGATGCCAACGAAGCTCTGCTGAACAAAGCCTATGTCTACGCCATGCAGAAGCATGGCCAGCAGAAGCGCGCCAGCGGCGACCCCTATATTTCCCATCCGCTCGAAGTCGCCGCCATTCTCACCGACATGCATCTCGACGAGTCGACGATCGCCGTGGCGCTGCTGCATGACACGATCGAGGACACGACGGCGACGCGCGCCGAGATCGACGAATTGTTCGGCGAGGACATCGGCCGCCTCGTCGAAGGCCTGACGAAGATCAAGAAGCTCGATCTCGTCACGAAGAAGGCCAAGCAGGCCGAAAATCTGCGCAAGCTGCTGCTTGCCATCTCCGACGACGTTCGCGTGCTCCTGGTGAAGCTGGCGGATCGCCTGCACAACATGCGCACGCTTGACCATATGTCGCCGGAAAAACGCGCCCGCATTTCCGAAGAGACGATGGATATCTACGCGCCGCTGGCCGGCCGCATGGGTATGCAGGATATGCGCGAGGAGCTGGAAGATCTCTCTTTCCGTCATATCAATCCCGAGGCCTACGAAACGGTCACGAAACGGCTCGAGGAGCTGTCTCGGCGTAACGAAGGACTGGTGAAGAAGATTGAGACCGAGTTGCGGGATCTCCTCGTCGCCAGCGGCTTGACGAATGCCTATGTGAAGGGGCGCCAGAAAAAGGCCTACTCGGTGTTCCGCAAGATGCAGTCGAAGTCGCTGTCCTTCGAACAGCTCTCGGACGTCTACGGCTTCCGGATCATCGTCGATGATATTCCTGCCTGCTATCGGGCGCTCGGAATCGTTCACACCCGCTGGCGCGTGGTGCCCGGGCGGTTCAAGGACTACATCTCCACGCCGAAGCAGAACGACTACCGATCGCTGCATACCACTATCGTCGGCCCGTCCAGCCAGCGTATCGAGCTGCAGATCCGCACCAAGCGCATGCATGAGATCGCCGAATTCGGCATTGCCGCGCATACGCTTTACAAGGATGGCGCATCGAACGCCGACGGCGATATCCTCTCGCGTGAATCCAATGCCTATTCCTGGCTGCGGCACACCATCGAAGCACTGGCGGAAGGCGATAGCCCGGAAGAGTTTCTGGAGCACACCAAGCTCGAGCTTTTCCAGGATCAGGTTTTCTGCTTCACGCCGAAAGGTAAGCTGATTGCTCTGCCGCGCGGCGCCACGCCGATCGATTTCGCCTACGCCGTTCACACGAACATCGGCGATACGACCGTCGGCGCCAAGATCAACGGTCGCATCATGCCGCTGGTCACCCGCCTTGCGAATGGCGACGAGGTCGAGATCATCCGTTCCGGCGTGCAGGTGCCGCCCGCCGCCTGGGAGGAGATCGTTGTAACAGGCAAGGCGCGCGCTGCCATCCGGCGCGCCACGCGCATGGCGATCCGCAAGCAGTATGCGGGACTTGGCCACCGCATTCTCGAGCGTACGTTTGACCGCGCCGGCAAGATATTCTCGCGTGAGGCGATGAAGCCTGCGCTCCACCGTCTCGGCCAGAAGGATGTCGAGGATGCCATCGCAGCCGTCGGGCGTGGCGAAATGTCCTCCCTTGATGTCCTGCGCGCGGTTTATCCCGATCATCAGGAAGAGCGCGTGACGGCAAAGCCGACCGGCGATGATGGCTGGTTCAACGTCCGCAGCGCGTCCGGCATGATTTTCAAGATCCCCGGCAAGGCGAAGGCAGGCGAGGGGGTGACGGCGCTGGAAGCAGCAATCGACGCCGACTCGGTGCCGATCCGCGGTATCTCCAGCAATGTCGACGTACAGTTCGCGCCGACCGGTGCCGTGCCTGGCGATCGTATCGTCGGGATCATGAACACCACGGAAGACGCGAAAGCCATCACGATCTATCCGATCCAGTCGCCGATTCTGCAGCGCTTCGATGAGCAGCCCGATCGCTGGATCGATGTGCGTTGGGATCTGGACGAGGCGAATAAGTCCCGCTTCATGGCGCGCGTCATGATCAATGCGCTGAACGAGCCCGGCACGCTTGCCAAGCTCGCGCAGACCGTCGCCGGTGTTGATGTGAACATTCGCGTCCTGAACACGATCCGTGTTGCGGCCGACTTCACGGAAATGACGCTGGATGTCGAAGTTTGGGATCTTCGCCAGCTGAATCAATTGCTTGCGCAGCTTTCCGACCTCGAGTGCGTTGCGACCGTCCGACGTCTCTACGAGTAGGGAATAGGGCGCTTTCGGTGCCCTTGCACATTTTGTGATCGTTTTAAGACCGAAAACGTACAGATAAGAGGCTAGCCATGCGCATGACGCATGGCTGACTTTGACTTACAGCGTTGGTAATCGCGGTCGACAGCGCCTATCTTCTGGTCATCGGAAAATGAAACGAAGATGAGGCAAGCAAATGTTTACACCGATCAAGAAGTTCGCCCGTGCCCTGCGCGCTCCGAGCGCTGAAGACCGCGAATTGGCATATCTGAACGGCTCGTTTGACCGTATTGATCTGGAATATCGCCAGCGTCAGGTTGACCGTGGTCTGTTCCGTACCCGCTAATATCGGGTCTATACTTGAAGAATGTAAGGGGCGCATCTCATGCCGCGCCCTGGTGAATACTCAGTCGGCGCTAATCAAATAATGACTGAGGTGGTTTGACGCTCTTGTCATGCCCGTGCGCCTTGCACTACATACGCGCCATGTTGTTCCGACGTCGAAGACCTGCTGGATTTCGTGAAAAGTTGCGTGAGCTGCTGTGGCCGCGCAAGGGTTTTATGCGGCCAGCGCGATATCTTGTAATGCGTGTTTTGAGGCTGAGAGCCTCGCCGCATGCTGTTGCCATGGGCGTGGCGGCCGGAATATTCGTCTCCTGGACACCGTTCATTGGCGTCCACTTTGTGATGGCGTTCATCCTTAGCTATCTGTTCGCAGGAAACATGGTGGCCGCGGCACTTGGTTGCGCGGCCTTTGGAAACCCGCTGACCTATCCCTTCATCTGGGGGACGACCTGGGAAATCGGCCATCTGCTGTTGAGCCGCAAGGACACTATGAACGGCCAATCGGTCGACCTTGCTGCCCTGTTCCACGAGCTCCATTTCACCGAGCTCTGGCGGCCTGTTCTCGAGCCAATGCTCGTTGGCTCTATTCCCCCCGCACTTCTGTCGTCTGTCGTCATCTATTTCGCGACCTTCTACACCGTCAAAGGGTTTCAGAGCCGCCGCCGCACGCGCCTGCTTGAGCGCGCTCGCCTGCGAATGGCAGAACCCGTTCAGGAAACCGTATGATCATCGGTATCGGCAGCGACCTCATTGACATCCGCCGTGTCGAGAAGTCCATCGAGCGATTTGGCGAGCGCTTCACCAACCGGTGCTTCACCGAGATTGAGCGCGCGAAATCCGATCGGCGTGCCAATCGCGCCGCTTCCTATGCCAAGCGCTTCGCCGCCAAGGAGGCCTGCTCCAAGGCGCTGGGCACGGGCATCGCACAAGGTGTCTTCTGGAAGGATATGGGCGTTGTCAATTTGCCGAGCGGCAAGCCGACGATGGTCCTAACCGGCGGGGCAGGGGAGATCCTGCAGGCCATGTTGCCGCAGGGGCATCGCGCCGCCATTCATTTGACAATTACGGATGATTATCCCCTTGCTCAGGCTTTCGTCATCATAGAGGCCCTGCCGGTGAGCGCGTGATCAGCGACCAGTCGTCGCTTTTAATGTTCGCGCCATTGCCGCAATCGGTCGAAGCCGCTACAGAGAACCAAATAAAAGTTGCGCCTGTGAAGGTGCCCTGAAGGAACAAAACTGCGTGTCCGAAAAAGTTGAAACCAAGCCGAATGCCCTCTGGGAAAACATCAAGGTCATCGTTCAGGCGTTGATTTTGGCCATGGTGATCCGCACGGTGTTCTTTCAGCCGTTCACTATCCCTTCCGGCTCGATGATGCCGACATTGCTTGTCGGCGACTACATCTTCGTCAACAAGTTCGCTTACGGCTATTCGAAGTACTCGCTGCCGTTCTCTCCGAACCTGTTCAGCGGACGCATCTTCGCCAGCGAACCCAAGCGCGGTGACATCGTCGTGTTCCGCTTCCCGCCGAATCCTGAGATTGACTATATCAAGCGTCTGGTCGGCCTGCCGGGCGATCACATTCAGGTGACGGAAGGCGTGCTCTATGTGAACGGCAAGCCTGTTCCGAAGGTGCCGGACGGTACGTTCAATTCGGACTACGCGCAGGATCCTGGCCAGGACGTGCCGGTGTTCCGCGAAACGCTCGACAATGGCGTCAGCTACGACACGCTCGACCAGTCGCCGGTTTCTCGTGGTGACAACACCCGCGAGTTCATCGTCCCCGAAGGTCATTACTTCATGATGGGCGACAACCGTGACAACTCGCTCGACAGCCGCTTCGACGTCGGTTTCGTTCCGGCGGAAAATCTTGTCGGCCGCGCCAGCGTCATCTTCTTCTCGCTCGGCAACGACACGTCCTTCCGTGAAATCTGGAAGTGGCCAGCCAACATGCGTTGGGACCGCCTGTTTAAGGGCGTTGAATGAGCAAGGCGCAGACGCTCTCGACGGCGGACCGAACGAGGCTGGAAGCGCTTATCGGTCACGAGTTCGCCCAGAAGGAGCGCCTTGATCGGGCACTGACGCATGCCAGTGCCCGTACTCAAAAAGGTGCCAACTACGAACGCTTGGAATTTCTCGGCGACAGGGTGCTTGGGCTCTGTGTCGCCGAATTGCTTTTCCGCACCTTCGGAGCGGCGGCGGAAGGCGAACTGTCTGTCCGCCTGAACCAGCTTGTCAGCGCCGAGATGTGTGCTGAGGTTGCCGACGAGCTCGGGCTTCATCTGTTCATCCGCACCGGCGCCGATGTGAAGAAGCTCACCGGCAAGCGGATGATGAATGTGCGCGCCGACGTGGTCGAAAGTCTGATTGCAGCCGTCTATCTCGACGGTGGCCTTGAGGTGGCGCGGCGTTTCATCCTGAAATACTGGGAAAAGCGCGCCGTTCGGGCCGATGGCGCCCGCCGCGACGCCAAGACGGAATTGCAGGAATGGTCGCACGCCAAATTCGGCGTGACGCCAAACTACCGGGTTGAAGAACGCACCGGACCGGATCATGATCCGCGCTTTACGGTGACCGTCGAAGTTGCCGGCGTGAAGCCGGAAACAGGTGTCGAGCGCTCCAAGCGTGCCGCCGAACAGGTGGCCGCCACGAAGATGCTTGAACGCGAAGGAATTTGGCAGAAATCAGCTGCCGGAAATTGACAGGGACAATGACCGAAGAACACGATATCGCGGATAGCGCCGCAGAACCAGCTGGCCCGACGCATTCCGGCTTCGTCGCCCTGATCGGGCCGACGAACGCCGGTAAATCGACGCTGCTTAATCGCCTGGTCGGCGCCAAGGTGTCGATCGTCAGCCACAAGGTGCAGACCACGCGCGCCGTCGTTCGCGGCATTGCCATCCATGACAATGCCCAGATCGTCTTCATGGATACACCCGGTATCTTCAAGCCGCGCCGCCGCCTTGACCGCGCAATGGTGACATCCGCCTGGGGCGGTGCCAAGGATGCCGACGTTATCATGCTGCTCATCGACAGCGAACGCGGGCTTCGCGGCGATGCCGAGGCGATCCTGGAGGGTCTCAAGGACGTTCCGCAGCGCAAGATCCTGGTTCTCAACAAGATCGATCGCGTCCGGCGCGAGGACCTTCTCGCGCTGGCGTCTGCCGCGAACGAGAAGATCGCATTCGACCAGACGTTTATGATCTCGGCCGAGAATGGCTCCGGTTGCGATGACGTGATGGACTATCTGGCAAGGACCCTGCCAGAAGGTCCCTGGTACTACCCCGAAGATCAGATCTCCGATCTGCCCATGCGCCAGCTGGCAGCGGAAATCACCCGCGAAAAGCTGTTCCTTCGCCTGCATCAGGAGCTGCCCTATTCCTCGCATGTCGAGACGGAAAAGTGGGAAGAGCGCAAGGATGGCTCGGTTCGCATCGAGCAGGTGATCTACGTCGAGCGCGATAGCCAGAAGAAGATCGCGCTCGGCAAGGGCGGCGAGACGATCAAGGCTATTTCTTCCGCCTCACGCCGGGAGCTTTCCGAAATTCTCGAGCAGCCGGTCCATCTGTTCCTGTTCGTCAAGGTCCGCGAGAACTGGGGCGACGACCCCGAGCGGTTCCGCGAAATGGGTCTGGATTTCCCGCACTGACAGACTGGCGGGTGCCTGCCCGCCGCTGCAATCCCTTGGTTGTTGAGGGACCTGTGGAACGAAGTGCTGCGCCGCGTGTTTAAGAGAGCGGCGCTGCCTTGTTGGGGCGCCGTCTCGGGGCACCTGATAGGCATGGCGACAATAAAACCTACTCATTCGTTTAAGACACCCTGTGAGCGCTGTCCGTTGCGCGCTCTGTCGCATTTCAGGGAATTCACCCGTGAAGAGATCGAGTTCGTCGCGAAGTTCAAGACGGGTGAACTGGCCGCGGATGCCGGTGCCACGATCCTGGTGGAGGGTGCCCATAGCGCGCATCTCTATACCGTCCTCTCAGGCTGGGGGTTTCGCTACAAGGCGCTTGAAGATGGACGTCGCCAGATCCTGAACTACGTGATGCCCGGCGATCTGATCGGCCTTCAGGGGACGATCATGGGCGAGATGCAACATTCCGTAGAGGCTCTGTCGCCGATCTCGCTCTGCGTGTTCGAGCGCGACAAGCTGATGACGCTTTACGGCAACCATCCGTCGTTGGCGTTCGACATTACCTGGATGGCCGCGCAAGAGGAGCGAATGCTCGACGAGCATCTCCTCAGCATAGGCCGCCGCACCGCAATCGAGCGATCCGCCTATCTGATTGCTTTTTTGTTTCAGCGGGCGAGGCAATTGAAATTGTTCAATGGCCACAATGCGATACCCATTACGCAGCAACACGTTGCCGATACACTCGGTCTTTCCATAGTTCATACCAACAAGACATTGAAAAAGCTCGCGAAACAGGGATTGATCCGCTGGCAGGAGCGCACCTGCGAAGTGCTGGACGGCGATGCGCTGGCTGAGGTCGCGGGCTGGGAAGGATTGGACGAAAGACACCGGCCCTTCCTGTAAAGCACCCGCCGGTATGTCATATTTAAATGCAATTTTTCGGCTCTAGACCTATCCTCATCGTTCTGCCGATTTCCTCCTTATCGACCGGGACGGAAAAAACGGCTATGCAAGCAGGGATGGCATGTGCTGTCCGGCCAATGAGATGGGGCGTCAGGATTGAATAAGTGGGCCAAAGACAGGATGCGCAACACATGTGGCGCTCACCCAAGGACCTATGCACCATGAAGGCGGGTCGTGTTCTGCTTCTGGAAGACAGCCTGATCATTGCAATGGAAGCCGAGGATATTCTTCGGACCGTTGGCGTGGAGACTGTCAGCATTTTCAGCAGCCTTGACCCGGCGATGGAAGCGGTCAGGGCCGAGCGCTATGATTTTGCGCTGCTGGACGTCAATCTCGGCGAAGTCATGAGCTTTGATTTCGCCCGCTATCTCGCCGGCGCCAATATTCCCTTCGGCTTTGTCAGCGGCTATTCCGACACGGAAGATTTTCCTGAAGACCTCAGGGACATGCCGTTGCTGGTGAAGCCCTTCGACGAGACCGGGATGCGCACATTTCTCCAGCGGTTTTTCCTGCCCGAGATCTGAGCCCATTTCATGACAGACCGGCCCCGTTCCGCTAGAATGGAATCGCGGGCTTGAGGTTCAGTTTTCGATGCAGTGGCAGGATCGAGCGATCATTCTTGGTGTCAAACGCCACGGCGAGACAAGCGTCATCGTCGAGGTGATGACGCGCGAGCGCGGGCGCCATCTCGGCATGGTGCGTTCCGGCCGCTCGCGAGCGATGCAGCCCGTCCTGCAGCCCGGCAATGAAGTGGATGCGACGTGGCGTGCGCGCCTTGACGAGCACCTCGGCGAGTTCCGCATCGAACCTTTGACATTGCGTGCAGCGCGGCTGATGGAAACCGCGACCGCCGTTTACGGTGTCCAGGCAATGGGTGCGCTTCTGCGCCTTCTGCCCGAACGGGATCCGCACCCGCATCTGTTCGAGGCGTTGGAGGTCATTCTCGAGAATCTCCATAACCCGGTCGATGCTGGCGAACTGTTTGTGCGTTTCGAACTGGCCGTCCTGAACGATCTCGGCTTCGGTCTGGACCTTGCCGAATGTGCGGCAACGGGCGCCCGATCCGATCTTGCCTATGTCTCGCCGAAGTCGGGGAGAGCAGTCAGCCGCAGTGCCGGCGCCCCATGGGCCGACAAGATGTTTGCCTTGCCGCCGTTTCTCAGCGTCGAGCAAAGCCGCGCAGCCGATTTGGAAAGCCTGGCCGAAGCGTTCAGGCTGACTGGCTTCTTTCTCCACCGCCATGTCTATGAACCTCGCGGGATGGAGGTGGGCGCCGCGCGCGAAGGCTTCGTTCAGGCGGCGTTGAAGGCTCTGAAGGAGCCTGCACGAGCGGCTGGCGATCTGTCTGCCTGACCGCTGTTTTTCACGGCTGCAAAACATCCTGCAATTTCCAGGCCTTTACCGGTGTGGCCGGCCCACTTATCTGCGACAGGAATTTCGCGGAGGAGATAGGCGATGCTGACGAAGCCGGATTTGGACACTACGATCAAGCTCTGGAACGGGCGCGACATACCGAGGCTGGGCATGGGCTGCTGGGCGATCGGCGGTCCTTTTTACGCTGGCGATACGCCGCTCGGATGGGGTGACGTCGACGACAATGAGTCGATTGCGGCGATCGACCGCGCCGTGGCGCTCGGCATCAGTTTTTTCGACACGGCGTCGAACTACGGGGCAGGGCATTCCGAAGAGATTGTCGGTCGTGCGATCGGCAATCGGGATGACATCATCATCGCCACCAAGTTCGGCTTTGCCACCGATGAGGCGACCAAGCAGGCGACCGGCGCATTTGCGGATCCCGCATTCATCCGCCAATCCGTGGAAACATCGCTGCGACGGCTGAGACGCGAGCGCATCGATCTCCTGCAGTTTCACCTGAACGATTTTCCGTTGGCGCAATCCGACGAGGTTTTCGAAACGTTGGGCCTCCTGCGGGAAACAGGCAAGATCGACGCTTTCGGCTGGAGCACCGACTACGCTGATCGTGCCGCCCGACATGCCCAGCGCCCCGGTTTCGTCTCTGTGCAGCACACGATGAACGTCTTCGAGCCGGCGGACGAGATTGTCTCGGTCATCGAGCGACATGGGCTGCTGTCGATCAATCGTGGTCCCCTGGCCATGGGGCTGCTGAGCGGCAAATTTGCCGCAGATACGGCTGTGGGCCCGAAGGATGTGCGCGGCGCGAGCCTGGAGTGGATGGTCTATTTCAAGGATGGCCGCATTGCGCCCGAGTTTGCCGCGCGCCTGGATGCTGTGCGCGATCTGCTGATGTCGGGCGGCAGGACGTTGACGCAAGGCGCGTTGGCGTGGCTGTGGGCGCGGTCGTCCCGGACGTTTCCGATCCCGGGTTTTCGCACGGTCGCACAGGTCGAGGAAAACGCCGGCGCATTGGACAAGGGCGCCTTGCCCAATGAGGTGATGCGCGAGATCGACGAGGTGCTTGGGCGGGCCTGACGCCGCAGGGCTATGCCCGGCGGGTCTTGAAGGCCCAACCCTCTGGTCTCTCCTCGATCACCGTCACCTGATCGCCGCAGCTGACATGCCCTGATGCTCGCGGCGTGACGTTCCAACCAAACAGCGGGCCGGGGACGCGCCGGTCCGCCGACATCCGGATCCGACCCATGGCGGGCATCGGGTTCGGAACCTCGCGCGACCCTGTTATCTGGTCTTGGGTGGTCATGATACAACGCGCGCACGGCTTCACGAGGTCGAAGCGGATACCGGCGATTTCGATGGCGGCCCAGCGATCCTCAGGCCATGCTTCATCAGTGTCGATCACGATGTTCGGGCGAAAGCGATCCATGCCGACGCTTCCTTCGCCATGCGCTTCCAGATCGGCGTTCAACGCCTTCAGTGACCCGGTCGTTGTCACCAGGATCTGATAGCCGTCGGCGAAGGTCACCGGTGTGCCGTCACCGGCCCATTCGGCGCTCGCCGTACGCTTGGCATCCCGATCGAAGAAAACGAGCCTCACTTCGCGACCGAGCCAGCCCGAAAGCGTCTCGTTCGTCGTATCATCAGCCACCGCCGCGTTGACGATCGTTTTCCAGATCGAGACGTCCATCCGCTTTCCGGCCTCGGGAGGCGGCACGGCAATTTCCTGCCCGTCCATCAGCAACCGGAAAACAGACGCCTCCGGTCTCGTCTCGATTTGAGCGAGCGCCGGCAATTCACGCTGCGTGATGAAATGCCCGTCTGGGGCTGTGATCATCGCGCGCCGATCTCCCGGCAGGCCGAAGGCATCGATCGCCGTTGAGGGTAGGGCAATGCCTCGGCCGCTCTTGAGCGGGTAGATAAAGAGGTTGCTGACGCGCATTCGCTGCTCCTAGATTTCGTCCATGAAGGCTACGAGAAAATCGCGGAGCCTCTTGTCCCGTTCACCGGCCAATGCCCGACCGGCGTTCGTCTTGAAACCATCCGCCAGCTTGAAAAGCTTGGTCTGGAAATGGTCGATGGCGTAGCGACGATCGTCAAGCGGTCGATCACTGCCGGAAGGATCGAATGGATCATATAGCGAGGAGGACATGCGGCCGGCGATGTAGAAGCATCGCGCGGCGCCCACCATGCCGATCGCATCGAGCCTGTCCGCATCCTGCAGGATCCTGGCCTCGAGGGTTTCCGGCTGAATGTTTGCCGAAAAGCTGTGCGTCACGATGGCATGGGAAACAGCTTCGATGTCGCCGGGGCTCCAGCCGAAGTCGGCCAGCACACCCGCCGCCTTTTCCGCCGCGAGGGCCGAAGCCTGCGCCCGAAGCGGTGAGCTTTTCTCTACGGCAACGCAATCATGCAGCAGCACGGCGGCGGTAAGAATCCTCACATCTCCGCCTTCGCTGGCTTGTATCCGCATTGCGTTCTTGAAGACGCGCAGAATGTGCGCGAGGTCGTGGGAACCGTCATCGCCCTCGTGCGAATAAGGCACCAGCTGAGAGGCGAGCGTCTCGAACGGAGAGAAGGCTTTGGCGTCGAACATCATGGGCTCCGGAGTCGTGTCCTTCTCCTTAGAGCCCGGGACCGCGAGTCGCAATCAGGAGCGGGGCGCGGCGGCCTTTCCGAACGTCTGTTCGAGCAGATGGGGAACGTCTGCGGCGGGGCGTGGCGCGCTGATGTGGTATCCCTGAATCTCGTTGCAGGCTTCGCGCTCCAGAAGCGCCAGCTGTTCGGCGGTCTCGACGCCCTCGACCGTGACGCGCATTCCGAGCGCGCTGCCAAGCAGGATGATGGCGCGCATGATGGCAAACGCCTCTCGATTTTCGACGATGCCGGTGACGAACGACTTGTCGATCTTGATCTTGTCGAACGGAAAGCTGCTGAGATAGCTCAGCGACGAATAGCCGGTGCCGAAGTCGTCCATCGCGATCCGGATACCATGCTGCTTGATGGCGTGCAGGATCGGCAGGGCCACAGCCCGGTTCTCCATGAGCACGCTCTCTGTGATCTCGACTTCCAGTCGGGCAGGCGGGAGCCCGGAGGCATCCAGCGCATCTCTGATATCGCTTGGCAGATCGCTGTTTGTGAACTGGATCGGTGAGACGTTGACGGCCACCTTTATGTCTTCCGGCCACCGTGTCGCGTCGAGGCAAGCGCGCTTCAGAACCCAGCGTCCGATATCGACGACGAGGCCGACTTCCTCTGCCAGCGGAATGAATTCCATGGGCGGCACGCGGCCCCGCGTCGGGTGGTTCCAGCGGATTAGTGCCTCAAACCCGCAGATACGCCGTTCGGTGAGATCGTAGAGCGGCTGATAGTGGAGCTCGAACTCCTCGTTCTGGACTGCCTTTCGCAGGTCGCCTTCAAGCGCATGCCGTGCATTGATCTTGGCTTCCATTTCCGCCGTGAAGAAGCGCTCTCCCTGCGGGCCATCAGCCTTGGCATGAGCGAGCGCAACGCCCGCGTGCTTCAGGAGAACGTCGGTATCCATCCCGTCCTCGGGGCTTATCGCTACGCCCATCGAGACGCTGAGCTCGACAGCCTTGTCCCCGCGGAAGAATGGTTCTGAGAGCTCGCGTCGGATCTGTTCGGCGAGCGCCGTGACGTTCCACGGCTGCTGGCGGCCGCATTGGAGGATTGCAAACTCGTCGGAGCCCAGGCGAGCGAGCGTATTGCCGGCGCCGGCCGAAAGCCGCAGCCGCTCGGCGACCTGCCGGAGGATTTTGTCGCCGGCTGAAACGCCCATCGTGTTGTTGACGGATTTGAACCGGTCGAGATTGAGATGGACGAGGGCAATGTGTTCGTCCGGCTGCCGCGATGCGAGCGCGGCATCGATCTTCTCACGAAAGCTGATGCGGTTGGGCAATCCGGTGAGCGGGTCATGATGGGCGAGATAAGCGATCCGCTCGGCTGCTTTCCGTTCGTCTGTGATGTCGGCGTGGATCGAAATATTGCTGCCATCGGACAGGATCGTCACGACGCTTTGGATGATGCGCCCATCGTTCATCGTCCATTCGCGGCGACGAATACGCCCGCCGTCGGAGATGATGTCCCGATGCTTGGCGCTCGCTTGCGCGCCGGGTGTCTCTGCGCCTCGAATTCTTGCGATCAGGGAGCTGATCGGCGTTCCGGGGGCAGCCTCGTCTTCGCCGAAGCCGAACAGTTGCCTGAAACGTGGGTTGGCAACGATCAGCTTCTGTTCGGCATCGAAGACGCTGAGACCAAGCGGAAGATTGGTCAGGACGACGTCAAAGAGCCGTCGTTGCTGGTCAAGGTCATTGTGGATGGAAAGAAGCGCGGCTTTCAGCGTGTCGTTGTTCAGAAGCGAGGAGTAACGCCAATCGTCCAGTTCGATGGGAGCGGCCGCGCCGAACTCCGCGAATGCCTCTGGCGGCCTTGGATCGAAGTTCACCGCGGATTTCGCGGATGCGTTCTCAGGCATCTCGGCGAGCCTTCCGATGCAGTGTGCGATCTCGATGCGGCGTGGCAGGCATGCAAGGAAAATCCTGAAACTTCCAAAACGGCTGACTTAACATTCCATAGTAAAAGGCTGCGGAAGCAATAGACGGCGACACTCCCATGACGGAATTAACATTCGGTTGCATCGCCGCAAATATATCGCGTGGCTATATTTTGGGGTCGGTCGCGCTGTCGTGAAAAATCAATGAAAACAAAAGCATTCGACCTTGCTGGCGAGGGGTGCGGTGCAAAATGCAACAGTTTGTCAATGATGATTAATGAGCCGTTAACAACTTATTGACGTGCTGCGCAAATCAGTTTATCCGCCGTTCTGTAGTGATTTTTCTTTTTTCGTATTGCGTACAAACATCACCGGTTAGCCGGTGGACGGAGGTTTGTATGAGCCGTGTTTCATCAGTTGCCGATACGTCCTATGCGTATCTCGCAACTCTCTCGAGACTGGACACAAATGGCGACGGCATGTTGAGCCGTAGCGAGCGCGCGGCTGATGAGAAGCCCGGAATTCTAAAGCAGTTGAGCGAAAACGATGCCTCGCAGGAAGTGTCGCCCAAGCTCTCCAACGGCGTCCTGTCTTTCATGATGGGGAGCCGGTCGGTTGGTAGCGTGGATTTCTTTTCGCAGGATACCGACGACACGACGAACAGTGTCTATCAGAATACCTACGGCCAGTACGATCTGGATATTGCATCCTGATTGGACGCGACCTGTTCGTTACCAAAGCCGGCCGATTGGCCGGCTTTTTCTTTACAGCCTTCCCGGGAACGCGTTCGGCTCTCAAGCGTTTGAAGAGCAAAGGGGAAGGAGGGCGCTCACATGAAAATGCTATCGTGCATTGCTATCGCTGCCATCGCAGTCGCTGGTGTCGCGGCTGCACAGGACCGACAGACCGCGATCGCAAACTTCGTCGGCAAGGACGGTAAGGAAGATGGACGGGCATCGCTGACCGCAGCGGCAGGCGGTGGCGTCCTGATCGAGGTCGAAGTCTCGGGGCTTCCCGCGAACAAGTGGGTTGCCTTTCATGTGCACGAAACCGGCAAATGCGATGCGGCGACACATCACGAATCCGCTGGCAAGCACTTCAATCCTACTTCGGCCGAGCATGGTCTGCTGGCCGCGAGCGGCCCCCACGCCGGTGACATGCCCAACCAATATGTCGGTCAGGATGGGGTGCTGAGAGCTCAAGTCTTTAATGGCATGGTCTCTCTCGACGGAAAGAAAGACGGGATCCGCGGGCGTGCCCTGATGATCCATGCCAATTCGGACGACTACCGCAGCCAGCCTGCCGGCGGCGCGGGCGAGAGGCTGTCATGCGGCGTGATAAAGTGACGACGGCTTAGGCACGATCCGTCAACGGCAGGGTGAAGGGCGCGTTGCCGTCGGCATCGGCACCGCGTCCAATGGAGCGCACGGCCGCAACAAGCCTGCCGTTGCGCCCGAGGATGTCGTCAGCGAATTCAATCAATCGTGCGTTTGGGGTCGCATAGGGAGACACGGCCCGAAGCCGGCGGGCAAGCACCTCGTCGTCCTGATCCGGCTCCACCGCAAGTGCACTGATCAGCGCGGCTGCAGGCGATCGGGAAACGCCCATCCAGCAATGGATCAGCAGTGGCGCACTCTGATCCCAGCTCCTGGCGAAGTCGACGATCTGGCCAACATGACTTTCATCGGGTGCCACGAGGTTACCCGTTCCCTTGAAGGCGATGTCGTTCATGTGGAGCAGCAGGTGACGTTTAGCCTGGATGACTGCGGGGCGGTGGAATGCCTGCTCCTTCGCCATCAGGCTGATCATCTCGCGAGAACGATGCCTTACGGCCATTTCCGCGATGCGAGCCAGCGGCGCCACGACGATCGTGGTCATGGCTTGCCGGTCCGCATGGCGTCGATCGCGTCGAACCGCTCGCAGAACAGGCGCTGGGCCTCGGTCGCGGGCAGGGGGGTGATCAGCAGCATCTCCTTGGTAATGCCGCGCGGTTGGCCGAAGAATTTCTGCCCCTCCGACGCGCTGAAGCCGGCAAGCTCGGTCGCCTCGAAATAGGCAGCGATCGTGTCCGCTTTCTTTATCTTGTCTTTCAGCTCCCGCGACGCGTGTGGCGGAAGTCCGAAGCGCAGATGCACAGCCGCTTCCAGGCGCTTCTCGACCACCTTGTAGCCGCCGCCGACCACGGATTTGAAGGGCGAGATCATGTCTCCGATGACATATTCCGGGGCGTCGTGCAGCAAGGCCATCAGGCATTGGTCGGGCGTGGCTTCGCCCAGCTGCCGGAAAATATACTCAACGACAAGGCTGTGTTGCGCGACGGAGAACGCATGGTCTCCTGATGTCTGGCCGTTCCATCGAGCCACGCGCGCCAGACCGTGGGCGATATCGCCGACTTCGACGTCGAGCGGCGACGGGTCGAGCAGGTCGAGCCGTCTCCCCGAAAGCATGCGCTGCCAAGCGCGCGGTACCTTTGCGGTCAAGCGCTGGCCTCATCCGTCGTCGATGGGAAGACGAGTCCGGACCAGGCGGGCAAGGCCAGCGTCACCGGCGTTTCGCCAGCAAGAAGCTGGGTGCCGAGTGCCATGGCTTCTCCAGCGCGATCGATACGAACGATGGCGAGACCAGTGTCACCGGCGACCGAGCCGAGCAAACCGACAGGCTTGCCCGCGGCCGTTATCTCAGTTCCGGCGGCTGGCAGATCGTGGCCTGTAACCGTGACGACCCGCCGCCGCGCCGTACCGCGATGCTGCATACGCGACACGACTTCCTGGCCGACATAGCACCCCTTCTTGAAGGAAAGACCACCATTCAGATCCATCAGGACGTCATGTGGAAAGGCGTCCTGCAACGCGTAGTCCGCGCCAGAAACGGCAACGCCATTCGCTGCGCGCAGGGCGGCATAGGCGATCTGCTCGTTTTTTCCGTGCTCGCCAGGTTCCCTGCGAACGGTGATGCCGGCCTTGGCAAAACGGCTATCTTTCCAGCCTGCCTCGCGTTCCCCGTCCCAGGAAACCGTTACGCCACTGCCTTCAGCGGAAAAGCTCACGACAGCTCGTAGCTTGTACATGGTCAACCGCTTGATGAGGGCGTCGCGCTGCCCGTCGTCGGCTTCGATGACGAAGTCGTCGCCATCCCGCCAGATCATGAAGTCGAACAGGATCTTCCCCTGCGGCGTCAGCAGCGCACCCGGGCGTGCTTCGTCAGCGCCAAGGGAAACGATATCCGTGGTAATCAAATTCTGTAGGAAAGACTGAGCTTCGACGCCGCTCACGCGAATGAGCGCGCGGTCTCTCAGGAATACGGCTGGCATAGTGTCACCTGTCGCGTTGTCATGGCTCAGAAGTATGTCTTTGACGACAGGATCGCAAGCATCAGTCGCCTGCGGTAAAATACTTCCATCTCCCGTCGGCGGTGATGCCGAGCCGGTAGAAATTGTAGCCGCCGAACTCCTGCATGTCGGAAAGGTCGCCCGCGGTGACGATCCGAAGCAGTTCCACCCTCTCAGGTGGGGTCAGCGTCTTGAGATCCTTTTGGGCGAAGTACGGCCATACATACATGTCTTCAGACGTGCCTTGGCCGACATGAACGAATCCGGTCGAGATGATGTCGAGCATGATCGCCAGAATTTCGTCGCCATCCGGGTCACCGGACAGGTCCTTGAGCGCGCTGATCGGATCATCGGTCGGCTCGCCGACCGTCACCTGGGTCTGGCTTGCGCCTGTCCCGAGGAGAGGGCGCAGCCGCTCAAGATCACCCGACGCTGCCGCCTCGACAATCTGCTGGCGCATGCGGCGAACCGGTTCCGGAACCTTGCTGATGTCGTAGATGACTTCGACCGGCTTGGAATTGTCCTGTGAGCCGGGAGTGGTATCCGAACTCTGCCCATTTGTCTTGTCGACGAGCGGGCTCGGCGCCGGGATGCCCGATGGGGACGCCGGCGAAGCAGCCGGCTTGTCGGTTCCGCCCTGAGCAGGCGTCGAATTGTCTGAAAGACCGGGAGTCTTGTGCAGTTCGGAGAGTGCGAACGCCGACGTTGCGGTCACGAAACTGCCGGTACCGACACTGATTGCAAGCAAAAGCGGCGCGATCGCGAGCCGCGAAGCATTGTCTCTATCGGTACGCATGAAACTCTCTGTAAAAATATTATTGCAGGGTGCGATTGGGAGAAAATTCACCGGCCAGCATGCGCTCGCGCAACGAATCCAGCAGAGCTTCGGCACTATTCTCGCCATGAAGGCGAATGGTTTCGCGGATGGCATGGATGATTGCCGTATCAGCGATGATTTCGGGTTCAATGCCGTCGGCCATTCCGTCGGCCCAGGCTTCATTATGGTACTCCAAGGCCGCCTGAGTCTTCTCATGGACGATCATGTCGTCGATGTCATTGAGGCTTGGTTCCATTGTCTTTTCCTCAAACTGCATGCCTTACTGCCTAGTTAACAACTCTATCAGCCTTTTCCCAAAACGACACGTCCGAGACTGAAAAGAGGTTAATTAAATGTCAATTTCCGAAGCGCGAAGTAATTTCTGTGGTGAGTGTTGCACCTTCGTTACGGTAGCGCTCTTCTGCCACGATGGCCGCCTGTGTGCAATCCGTATAAACAGATGCAAAGGCGCGATAGCCTCGATTGAAAGCGGCCGTGAGCTTCTCTTTCCGCTGAGGCTCGTCTTTCGCTTCCGAATCAAGAAGTTGCTGCATGTCCCTACGCCATTCATCGCTGTTTTCGGCTTTGCACAACGTTCGCAGATAATGCACTGAACCCAGCACCTCGGCGAGGCGCGCGAGCTTGTCGTCATAAGGAGCAGGGACCGATTTCGGTGCAGCTTCCTCTGCAGTTGCCGGCGTTGTTTGACCCTGGGACATCGCGCAAACGGGCATGGCCGCACCGGCGCAGACAACGACACACATCAACACGCGACGCAGGGGAATCATGAGCTTTAGTTGATACGCAGGAGATGGCCGGAACAAGGCACGCAACCGGATTTCCACTGCTTATTCACCCTCCTCGGACAATCGTTCGGCGCACTCCAGCACGCTCTGCGGTGTCGGCAGTCCGCGAATTTCATCGAGGGTAAACCAGCCGATTTCCGCCGCATCGTCCGCGGCCACCGCGACCGCCTGGTGGTCCGCTTCAACGCGGAAGACCGAGAGGAAAAAGTGGCTGCTGAGCCTTCCATCGGGTGCATGAGTCTTCAGGTCATAGGTCGCAAAGAGCCGGGGATTGTGGGCCTGGATGCCGGTCTCCTCCTCGAATTCGCGCAGGGCCGTATCCGCCGGCGTCTCTCCCGCCTCGGCGCGTCCGCCCGGAAAAGCGTACATGTCCGCCGACGGCGGGTTTCGTCGGAGCACCAGCAGAAATCGTCCGTCGCGTTGCAGAATGCCCGAAGAGGCGGCCTTTGGAAGAGAAGTCATGAACGACGCCGATTTGTGATTGCCGGTTGTTGGCCGTGCTCGCTTACGCTCTTGTTCATCCCGTGACGACCAAGCGATTCGAGGGAGCCTTCGTGACTTATATCATCTATGCCGCGGCGGCTCTGTTCGAGATTGCGGGTTGTTTCGCCTTCTGGGCTTGGCTGCGAATGGGCAAGCCAGTGTGGTGGCTCGCTCCCGGCATGGTGTCGCTTGCGCTTTTTGCATGGCTGCTGACGCTCATCCCCAGCGAGGCGGCGGGACGCACTTTTGCAGCCTACGGCGGCATCTACATCGTCGCCTCGCTGGTCTGGCTCTGGTCGGTTGAAAACCGCGTGCCGGACCGATGGGATATTGGCGGCGCGTTGATCTGCCTATGCGGTACCGCGGTCATCCTCTTTGCGCCAAGGGGCTGACGAAGCCTTGACCGGACGGAAAGCCGGTGCAAAGAAACCTTATGTGTGGACGCTTTGCGCTGAACGTATCGCCGGAAGAGCTCGCGGAAGTTCTGGGGCTTTTGGACCTGGAGGATTTCCCCGCGCGCTTCAACATCGCGCCGACGCAGCCGATTCTGGTCGTCGTCTCGGGCGAACCGTCGGAGCCGGGGAGCAATCGCCCGGACCGCCGCGCCGTGCTGGTGCGCTGGGGCTTTACCCCTGGTTGGGTGAAGGACCCCACGCAGTTTCCACTGCTGATCAACGCGCGCGCTGAGACTGCGATCGGCAAGGCGTCGTTCCGCGCGGCGATGCGCCATCGGCGGGTGCTCGTTCCAGCTTCCGGCTTTTACGAATGGCACCGGCCTTCCAAGCAGACCGGCGAGAAATCCCAGCCCTATTGGATCAAGCCGCGCCACGGCGGGATCGTTGCCTTTGCCGGCCTGATGGAAACATGGTCTTCGGCCGACGGGTCGGAGGTCGATACCGGCGCGATCCTGACGACGGCTGCCAATGCGACCATCGCGCCGATTCACGACCGCATGCCTGTTGTCATCAAGCCGGAGGATTTTTCCCGCTGGCTTGACTGCAAGACACAGGAACCGCGCGATGTCGCGGATCTGATGCGCCCTGTTGAAGACGATTTCTTCGAGGCGGTGCCGGTATCAGACAAGGTCAACAAGGTGGCCAACATGGGCGCGGATCTTCAGACGCCGGTGACACTCGATAAGTCACCGTCGCCGGCAGGGAAGAAAACGCCGGACGACGGCCAGCTCAGCTTCTTCTGATTCTCTATCTTCGCCTCTTTACATCCCGGAAAATTTCATGCCTCCCATCTCGGCCGCGCTGTCCGGCTTCTTCCTCGGTGCTTCACTCATCATCGCAATCGGCGCACAGAATGCCTTCATTCTGCGCCAGGGCCTGTTGCGCTCGCATGTCTTCGTGCTCTGCCTGATCTGCGCGCTGTCGGATGCTGTCCTGATCGCCGCTGGCGTCGCTGGCCTCGGGACGCTGGTTTCGCGATCGCCGATCCTGCTGTCGGTCGCGAGCCTTGGCGGCATGCTGTTTCTCGGAGCCTATGCCGTTCTGGCGTTTCGCCGGGCGCTTCATCCCGGCGCGTTGCAAACCGGAACGCCCAAGGCCGTCGGACTAAAGGCCGCGGTGGCGACATGCCTGGCGTTCACATTCCTGAACCCGCACGTCTATCTCGACACGGTCGTTCTCGTCGGCAGCCTGTCTGCCGGCTACGAGGGTGCCGGTCGCCTGGCGTTCGGCGCGGGCGCCGCCTTGGCATCGTTCATCTGGTTTTTTGGATTGGGCTACGGTGCGCGGTTGCTGCAACCGGTTTTTGCGAAACCCGCCGCGTGGCGGGTTCTCGATGTCTTCATCGGCATCGTCATGGCGTTGCTCGCGACCAGCCTGGGCGCGCGCCTCGTGACAGGCTGATCAGGCGATCTTCTTCACCAGCGTCGGCTTGCTCTTCAGCATCAGCGCTGCGGCAAGAACGGCCTTGAGGCCGAGCGGGCGGTAGTTTGCGCTGAGGTCGGTCTTTACCGGCTGTTCGACGCTTGTCTTCTTCGGGGTCACAATACTCTCCTCGCGTGCTGTCCCTAGACTCTTATAATTATTGCTCTTTTGTCTGTAATAACGACAAAATGGAGGCAAGGCTCATCAGGAATTATGTCTGTAAACCATAATTCGCGATCCTTGAGCCAAGCCTTCGCCCGCTAGGAATGGGAGATTTAGATGTGGCGTCCGATGTCGTCTTCGCCTACGCCGGGCTCTTCTATCGTCAGCGTCCCGTATTTGCGTTTCCACTTACGGGCACCGAAGGGCAGGGTCAGCAGGTAGACGACCGCAGTCACGACCATGACCTCCCAGGTGAAGCTCGAAAGCAACGCAACGTAGAGCACGACGCCGAGCATCATCGGCAGCACGAGGTCGCGCCGCAGTCGCGTGCCTTCTGATTTTCCCGACCAGACGGGAAGCCGGCTGATGAGAAGGAAAGCGATCAGGACCGTGTAGGCCGCCGAAAGGTAGCCGAAGGTCTTGTCGGTGGTGAAGCCGAGGAAGCCGAGATAGACCGGCAGCAGCACAAGCATGGCGCCGGCAGGGGCGGGCACGCCGACAAAATATTCCGATTGCCACGAGGCCTTGTTCTCGCGCTCGGACATGACATTGAAGCGAGCGAGCCGGAGCCCGGCCGCGATCGCGTAAATCAGCGCTGCGATCCAACCGATCGAGCGCGCCTGATCCAGGGCGAAGACATAGACGACAAGTGCAGGCGCCACGCCGAAGTTCACGATATCGGCGAGCGAATCCATTTGCGCGCCGAATTTCGACGTCGCCTTCATCAGCCGTGCGACACGACCATCAATCCCGTCGAGAAACGCAGCCAGGAGCACCATGCCGACTGCGAGCTCATAGCGGTTCTCGAATGCGAGACGGATACCAGTCAGCCCGGCGCAGATCGCCAGGATGGTTATGAGATTGGGAACGACCAGCCGAAGCGGGATCTCGCGGAGACGGGGACCGCGCGCCGAATCATCAGGCGGACCATTTGGCTCGAAGGGCGGGAAGGGCGTTTCCATGTCGCGCTCCAATCGTTACTAGCTGCGACGGCTGACAACTGGTCCTTTGGCAGATCCGAATTCAGCCAGGACTGTCTCGCCGGCAATCGCCGTCTGGCCGAGGGAGACCCTCGGCGCGGCACCTGCCGGAAGGAAGACGTCTAGGCGCGAGCCGAAGCGGATCAAACCGAAGCGTTCGCCGGCGTCCAGCGGCTCGTTCGCATTCGACCAGCAGAGAATACGGCGTGCGACGAGACCTGCGATTTGCACGACGCCGATCTGGCCATGCGCGGTTTCGATCACGAGACCATTGCGCTCGTTGTCTTCGCTCGCCTTGTCCAGTTCAGCGTTGACGAAACTGCCGGAACGATAGTTGACGCTGACGATGCGGCCGCGCATCGGCGCGCGGTTCACATGGCAGTTGAAGACATTCATGAAGACCGAGATGCGCAGCATCGGTTCAGAGCCGAGATTGAGCTCCGCCGGCGGCACGACCATCTGAACGGAAGAAACCTTTCCGTCTGCCGGCGATATCACCAGGTCGTCGTCCTGCGGCGTCATGCGCTCCGGATCACGGAAGAAATAGGCGCACCACAAGGTCAGGATAAGGCCGATCCAGAACAGAGGCTTGAACAGCCAGCCAAGGATCAGGGAGGCGACGAAGAAGGCGGCGATGAAGGGATAGCCTTCCTTGTGCACCGGAACGATCGTGTTGCGAACCGTATTGAACAAGCTCATGTATGCCGCTCTCCTAGCGTTTTCGTATCCGCTGGTTACAGCGAAACCTTGGCGGGGGCAATGCTGGCGCCCCCTCATGCACATCTATGGCAGGGTTCTGAACAGCAAAACGCCCGGGACCACTGGCGGTTCGCCTCAGGTAGCCGGCGCCAATCTGTTCACAACGCCCATATCGTCGCTCTCGCGCACCTGCTTCAGATGTTCCTCGGCCTGCGTTGCTTCGCGCTGGCGGCTCCACATCGATGCATAGAGGCCGTTCTTCAGCAGCAGTTCCGAGTGCGTCCCGCGTTCGGCGATTTCGCCGCTCTTCAGAACGATGATCTCGTCGGCACCGATGACGGTGGACAGGCGGTGGGCGATGACGAGCGTGGTGCGGTTCTTCGAAACGACGTCCAGCGCCGTCTGGATTTCGCGCTCGGTGGTCGTGTCGAGCGCCGAGGTAGCTTCGTCGAGGATCAGGATCGGCGGTGCCTTCAATATGGTGCGGGCAATCGCGACACGCTGCTTCTCACCACCGGAGAGCTTCAGCCCGCGCTCGCCGACCTTGGTGTTGAAACCTTCCGGCAGAAGCTCGATGAAGTGGGCGATCTGCGCGATTTCGGCTGCGGTCTTGACCTCCGCATCGCCGGCGGCCGGCCTGCCGTAGCGGATGTTGTAGGCGACAGTGTCGTTGAATAGCACGGTGTCCTGCGGAACCATCCCGATGGCGGTTCTCAGGCTCTTCTGCGTGACGTTGCGGATGTCTTGTCCGTCGACCGTAATCGAGCCGCTTTGGATGTCGTAGAAACGATAAAGCAGGCGCGACAGCGTCGATTTGCCGGCGCCGGACGGGCCGACGACGGCCACGGTCTTGCCGGCAGGAACGTCGAACGAAATCCCCTTGAGAATGGGGCGCGCGGCGTCATAGGCGAAATGGACGTCGCGAAACGAGATGGCGCCATGGCCGATGTCGAGAGGAACGGCGTCCGGCGCGTCCTTGACCTCGGCCTGTACCTCGAGCAGGTCGAACATCTGTTCGATGTCGGTCAGGCCCTGGCGGATTTCGCGGTAGACGAAGCCGATGAAGTTCAACGGCACGGAGAGCTGCAGCAGCATGGCGTTGACGAAGACGAAATCGCCCACGGTCTGCTCGCCGCGCTGAACGGCGAGCGCCGACAGGATCAGCATCACGGTCGTTCCGAGGCCGAAGATCACGCCCTGGCCGAAGTTCAGCCAGCCCAGCGAGGTCCAGACGCTGGTCGCTGCCTTCTCATAGTGAGCCATCGACGCATCGAAGCGCTTGGCCTCCATCTCCTCGTTGCCGAAGTACTTCACGGTTTCGAAATTGAGGAGCGAGTCGATCGCCTTGGTATTGGCGTCGGTGTCGCTGTCATTCATCGCCTTGCGAATGGAGATGCGCCAGTCGCTGGCGCGGATGGTGAACCAGATATAGGCCCAGACCGTGAAGGCGGTGACGGCAAGATAGGAGAAGCCGTAGCCCCACCAGAAGATCACGGCTGTCAGCAGGAACTCGATCAGCGTCGGAACCGAGTTCAGGATCGTGAATCGCACGATCGTCTCGATGCCCTTCGTGCCGCGTTCGATGATGCGGGAGAGGCCGCCGGTCTTGCGCTCCAGATGGAAGCGCAGCGACAGTTCGTGCATGTGCACGAATGTCTTATAGGCGAGCTGGCGCACGGCATGCTGGCCAACGCTGGCAAACAATGCGTCGCGCAGCTGGTTGAGACCAAGCTGGATGAGGCGGGTAAGATTGTAAGCGATCACCAGCGCGACCGCTCCAACCAGCAGATCGGGCAACTTGCCGGCCAGATCCATCTTGCCGTTCAATGCATCGGTCGACCACTTGAAGAAATAGGGGACCAGCAGCAGGACGAACTTCGAAACGAGCAGGAATACCGAAGCCCAAACCACGCGCATCTTCAGATCGGAGCGACCCGATGGCCACATGTAGGGCCAGAGATTGAAGAGCGTTTGCAGCAGATTGGATTCTGAAACTGTCTTGCCGTTAGCCATGTGTGTCTCCGGCCCGCAAGGGGCTCTGGCCGTGTCGCGATGTCGGCAAATGGGCAGAGCGGCGCTTGGAGCTGAAGCTTGGCCGTACATGATCGCCGTCACCGCCAAATGGGGTGTTGGCCGGACCATTACAACATGTTGGCCTGACAGGAAAAGAGCGGCCGGGTGTCATAATCACCCGGCCGCCTGTTTATCGTCGCTTAGAGATGTTCGCCCGAGAGCCGCTTGCGATGCAGCTCTTCGGCATTTGGCAGGGCGTCCTTCGGCAAGCCGAAGATCTGGCCAGGCAGAATGCGGTCCGGATTGCTGATCTTGTCTTCGTTGGCGACATAGATCGTCGTGTAGCGAACGCCAAGACCATAGACGCGGCGCGAGATCTGCCAAAGCGTATCGCCCCGGCGGATGATCACCGTTTCCTTGCTCTCCTGCAGCGGGGCCTGCTCGATTGTTGCCGGCTGGCCGTCGTTGCTGACGATTTCGTTCGTCGTCGGAGCAGCCGGAGCTGCGGCCGGAGGCGCCAGGTTGGCAATCAATGTGCTGAGCTGCCCAAGTGCATCGCCAACGGATTTCGCATCCTTCGGCAGTGCCTGCAGCGTCTTCAACGCTTCGTTCGCTGCGGCCGCAGCCGCGTTGGCCTGCTGCTTGACGTCGGCAGTCGCATCGGCGGCTGGGCGGAACTCGATGATGGCGCGCAAAGCGAACTCGTTGGCCGAGCGAGCTGCTGCCAGCTGTTCCGTCTCCGGCAGCTTGCCATCCGCAAACAGTCCGCTGAGCAAAGCGAATGCCTTGGTGGCATCGTTCTTCAGCTTGCCGAGCGCACCTTCGTCGAGCGTGACCATCGATGCGGTGCCGTTGCTGTTTGCACCGCCCTGTGCCGCGACAGTGACCTGGTTTCCTTCCGGACGATTGAAGTTGACCGAGGCGCGAACCGCGACCTTACCGGCGTCGTCGAGCGCATCGGCCCGGATCTTGTGGTCGCCGACAGCGAGAGGCATGACGCCATCGATGACGAAATGACCATCCGGTCCCGTCTTCGCCCTGCCGATCAGCTTGTCGTCCGCATAGGCAGCCACGTTGGTGTTGGGCTTTGCCGTGCCGGCAACAAAGATCTTGTCGCCTTCGATCTCGACGGCGTTGACCATGATATCGGCCGTTGCCGGTGCGGCGGCAGCCGGCGCGCTGGCAACGTCGGACGTAGCTGCAGCGGGAGCGGTTGGTGCAGTCGCAGTCTGGTTTGCCGTCGCATCAGCGGCGGGGGCGGTGGCGGAAGCCGGGGCTCCAGCCGTCGGCGCCGTGATGATGCGGCTTGCCGTACCGGGCTTGGAAACCATCGCCAGCAATTCCGAAGTCTTGCCGTCCGTCGGTACGGAAACGGTCGCGACTTCCTCGGAGGTCGTGCTCTTTCCATCCTTGCCGGTCGTGCGCAGCACAATCTGGTGGTCGCCAGCCGCCAGCGGATTGTCGAGGACCGCAGCGAAGTCGCCGCTCGGGCCGACATCGGTTGTCGTGACGACCTTGTCGCCGTCCAGGATCTCAAGCTTGCTGTTCGGTTCGCCGGAACCTGCGATGACCGTCGAGCCGTCGGGCTCGACACGCAGCACGTCAAATGTCGGAAGCTTCGGGCCGGCGTTGCCGGCGTTCTCGGTAGCCGGTGCCGGCGTAGCCTGCGGCTGTCCCTCGGCGGTCGCCGCCGGTTCCGGGGTGCCCGTTAGAGCAGCCTCGGCCTTGGCGATCGCCGCAGCCGCATCCGCGATGTTTTCAGGCAGTGCCTGAACGATCGCGAGCGCCTTTGTGGCTCCGTCTTTGGCCTTCTGGATTGCCGCGCCCGTCACCGGGTTCGTCCCTTCGGGAGCCGCAAAATCCACAAGAGCCTGCAGCGATGTCGTCGCCTTGGATTTCGCCGCGCCAAAAACCTCTTCGGTCGGCCCCTTGCCATCGGCAAAGAGCGCCTTAAGTTCGCTGAGTGCCTGTCCGGCTGCGGCGGTCAGCGTCCCAAGCTTTTGCGTCGTGGCGGCATCGTCCGGCGTCGCGGGGCGAGACGTCTTGGCCGCTTCGGTAACAGTATTCTTGACCTCGGAGCCAGCCTGGTTGATTGCGTCACCGACTTTCGCCGCATCCCCGCCAATGCGGGGCATGACGAAAAAGACCATCAACAGAATTGCGATTACGAGCACTGCAAGGGCCAGCAAGCCGGCACGGTTTTTCATCATTCAGGTCTCCCAGGCGGCGAGTATGCCGGACTTCCTAAAATTGCTAGCGATTCCCGCTGCTTTGCACAAGCAGTCAAAGTAGCCCGACAAATGTAAGACACGGCTTTTCTGTCATTTTTCTTGACGAGAGGCAGAGAGAATAGTTGTTTGCCCCTATGACAGATCAATCTCATTCCATTCGCTCCATCTGTGTTTACTGTGGTTCACGTCCCGGCGGTGACCCGCGCCACATGGCTGCCGGCCGTGCGCTGGGCAAGGAGATCGCAGATTACGGCCTGCGACTCGTCTACGGTGGAGGCACCAAAGGCATCATGGGGGCGGTCGCGAGCGGCGTGCTTTCGAACGGTGGTCAGGTCACCGGCATCATCCCGGAATTCCTGATCGACATGGAAGCGACGCGCCACTCCCTGGGCCAGCTCAACGAGCTTATTGTAACCCCTGACATGCACACCCGCAAACATGCGATGTTCGAGCGTTCGGATGCGTTCGTGGCACTCCCAGGCGGGATCGGCACGCTTGAGGAGATCATCGAGATCATGACATGGGCCCAGCTTGGGCGTCATGAGAAGCCGATGGTATTCGCAAATGTCGGCGGCTTCTGGGATCCGATGATGGAATTGCTGCGCCATATGACGGATGAGGGTTTCGTGCACACGGCGCACCGCGTTCAGCCGCTGGTGATCGACGACGTGTCCGAGATCGTGCCGGCAATCATGGGACGTGCGGCAGACCTTGCTTCCGCCGACCGTGACGGCGAAGAAGCCGTCATTTCGAAGATGTAAGACCGCGCGCTATTGCGCGCGGCTTCCTCGCAGCATCGACCATGTGTAGAGAAAAAGCCCGGCCCAGATGAGCGGGAAGGCGACCATGCGCGCAGTCCCAAGCTCTTCCTTGAAGACGAAGACAGCGATCAGGAAGATCATCGTCGGTGCGATGTACTGCATGATGCCGATCGTCGATAGCTTGAGCAGCTTCGCACCGTTGGCATAGATCATCAGCGGCACCGCGGTAATGAGACCACAGCCGAGCAGGAGCGCGGTATCGGCCCAGCCCGTGCGATAGAGGTGCCCGCTGCCGCCGATCTCGAGATAGAGAACGTAGAACAGGGCGGGGACGCTGAGGATCAGCACCTCAAGGAAAAAACCCTGGTTTGGACCAAGCGGCAGCGTCTTGCGGAAGAGGGCATACAGACCCCAGGAGACGGTCAGCGTAATGGAAATCCATGGAACGCCGCCGCTGTCGAGCGCCAGTACGACGACTGCGAGCGCGGCGAGCGCAATTGCGGCGATTTGCAGGGGGCGAAGCCGTTCCTTCAGCACGACCGCGCCAAGAAAAATGCTGAAGAGCGGGTTGATGAAATAGCCGAGCGCCGCATCGAGCGAATGACCGGCGCCAATCGCCCAGACGTAAGTGCCCCAGTTGATCGTGATCAGCGCAGCCGTCAGCGATGCCATCGCGAGCATCCGCGGCGAGCGCAGCGCCAACCGGATATCCTGTGTCCGACCGAGAGCGATCAACACCAGGCCGGCAATGGGAAGCGACCAGAGGATGCGATGTGCGATCACTTCGGCCGGCGAAATATGGGCAACCGCCTTCATGTAGATGGGGAGAAAGCCCCATAACAGGTATGCCACGAGCGCGAACGCAAAGCCGCGTGGACTATCTTCATTCTTGATAACAGGAGCGCTTGCATCGACCGACATCGAGTGTTTCCATTATTTTTTGTGGTTAAGCACCCGATTAGCGCAACGGCCGTGAATAGGCCAATTCATTTCGGTGAATGGACGCGGCCGCCTTTCCGAGGTGGGGTACGGCAATGGATGAGAAGGCCCTTGCGATCTGCCGCCGGGCATTTGCGACCCAGATGCTCGAAAAGGAGGGAATCACCAACGATCCTCCGCTGTGGAATGCGTTTGCCACTGTGCCTCGCGAACGCTTCCTTGGAGCGCCGCCCTGGAAGATGGCGCGATGGGACGGCTATCTCGACATCTCGGCGGACGATCCGTCCGTCCTTTACCAGGATGCACTCTTTGCCCTTCAGCACGAGCGCCAGGTGAACAACGGCAGCCCCAGCCTGCACGCGCGCGGGCTGCACCGCCTCCAACTTCGCACCGGGGAGACGGTGTGCCATATCGGCGCCGGCAGCGGATACTATACGGCCATGATGGCGCTGCTCGTCGGTCCAGCCGGCCGGGTGATCGCGGTCGAGTTCGACGAAGCCTTGGCTGCGCGTGCGGCCGATAATCTCAAAGACTACGGCAACGTAGAGGTCGTCAATGCGAATGGTCTCGAATGGCCGCAAGAGCCGATCGACGCTGTCTATGTCAGCTTTGCAGTTCATCGTCCGGCAGCCCCATGGATCGAGCGGCTGACGCTCGGCGGGCGACTGATCTTTCCGCTGGGCGTGCCGGATGTCGATGGTACCGGGCAACCGACCGGTCTCAGCTCCTACGCCGGGTTCTTCCTGATCGTGCGAAAAGACCCCGGCTACGACGCCACGTTTTTGGGCCCCGTCGTCTTCGTGTGGGGCGAGGCTGTCGTCGGGACGCTCGACAGCTATCGGTCGCTGGAAACCGCCTTCCGCAACGGCGGCATGCGCGGGATCCACGCGTTGCGTTGGAAGACAAGGCCGAGAGAGGGCGAGTGGTACACGCAAGAGGACTGGGGCCTCGAATGACCCCAGACCCGGCCGCCATCACTCGGCGGCGATCTTGCCGGCGAGTTGGCGGTTCTTCATCAGCTTGTAGATGACCGAGTCCATCAGTGCCTGGAACGACGCGTCGATGATGTTCTCGGACACGCCGACCGTCCACCAGCGAACTCCGTCGCTATCGGTGGATTCGATCAGGACGCGCGTGATCGCTTCCGTGCCGCCGTTGAGGATACGCACCTTGAAGTCGGCAAGCACGAGATCGTCGATCTCATGCTGATACTTGCCGAAGTCCTTGCGCAGCGCGAGGTCGAGCGCGTTGACCGGACCGTCGCCCTCGGCCACAGACATGACCGTGCTGCCATCGATGACCAGCTTGACCACCGCCTCCGAGACGATCTTCACCCGGCCGTGGGAATCGAAGCGGCGTTCGACCATCACGCGGAAGCCCTCGACAGAGAAGAATTCCGGGATAGTGCCAAGCGTGCGGCGTGCAAGCAGCTCGAAACTCGCATCGGCACCCTCATAGGCGTAGCCGGACGCCTCGCGTTCCTTCACAAGCGCAATCAGCCTGTCGAGCTTCGGATCGTCCTTGCCGACTTCGATGCCGCGCCGCTTCAGTGCGTTGATGAAGTTCGCCTTGCCCCCTTGGTCGGAGACCATGACCTTGCGGAAATTGCCGACGCTCTCCGGCGTGACGTGTTCGTAGGTACGCGGATCCTTCAGCAGCGCCGAGGCATGGATGCCGGCCTTTGTCGCAAAGGCGGATGCGCCGACATAAGGCATCTGGTGGTCCGGCGAGCGGTTCAACAATTCGTCGAAGGCGTGAGAAAGCCGCGTCAGGTTCACCAGCCTGTCGGCGTCGATCGTGGTCTCGAACCGCGACGAATAGGTTTCCTTCAGCGCGAGCGTCGGGATCAAGGTCACGAGATTGGCGTTGCCGCAGCGCTCGCCGATGCCATTGAGCGTGCCCTGGATCTGGCGAACGCCTGCTTCCACGGCCGCCAGCGAATTGGCGACGGCCTGGCCGGTGTCATTATGGGCGTGGATGCCAAGACAGTGGCCGGGAACGCCGGCCGCGATCACGGCCTCGACGATGGAGCGGATTTCCGGCGGCTGGGTTCCGCCGTTCGTGTCGCAAAGGACAACCCAACGGGCGCCGGAATCGTAGGCGGTCTTCGCGCAGGCCAGTGCATAGGCCGGGTTCGCCTTGTAGCCATCGAAGAAATGCTCGCAGTCGACCATTGCTTCCTTGCCGGCTTCGACGGTCGCCTTGACGCTTTCGGCGATGCTTTCGAGGTTCTCCTCGTTAGTGCAGCCGAGCGCGACCTTCACATGGTAGTCCCAGCTCTTGGCGACGAAACAGATCGCGTCGCTCTTGGCCTGCAACAGGCTCGCCAGCCCCGGATCGTTAGAGGCGGAGATGCCGGCACGTTTCGTCATGCCGAAGGCAACGAAAGAGGCTTGGGCCGTACGCTTCTGGCTGAAGAAGGCGGTATCGGTCGGGTTCGCACCCGGATAACCGCCCTCGACGTAATCAAGGCCGAAGTCATCAAGCATGGTGGCGATCGCGATCTTGTCCTCGACCGAAAAATCGATGCCGGGCGTCTGCTGCCCGTCGCGGAGTGTCGTGTCGAAGAGGTAGATCTTTTCGCGTGTCATGGTGTTCGTCCCGTCGCGGCCCTGCGGCTCGTTATTGTTTTCCGGCAAACTGGTCGGTTGCGCGGATCAGCTTGTCGAGGATGCCGGGCTCTGAATAGGCGTGGCCCGCTCCCTCGATCAGGTGAAAGTCTGCCTTCGGCCAGGCCTTGTGCAGTGCCCAGGCATAACGCGCCGGGCAGGGCATGTCGTAACGGCCATGCACGATCACCCCGGGAATGTCATTCAGCCTGTAGGCGTCGCGCAACAACTGCCCTTCGTCCATCCAGCCGGCGTTGACGAAGAAGTGGTTCTCGATCCGCGCAAAGGCATAGGCGAAGTCGGCGTCTTCGAACTTGCCGCTGGTCGATTTCTCCGGCAGCAGCGTGATGGTTTCGCCTTCCCAGATGCTCCAGGCCTTGGCGGCTTCGAGCCGTACGGCCTTGTCTGCATGTGTCAGCCGCCTGTGATAGGCGTGCATCATCTCGTGGCGCTCCTCCGGCGGGATCGGCGCGATGAAACGCTCCCACTTGTCAGGAAACATCTCGGAGACACCGAACTGATAGTACCAGTCGAGCTCGGCCTTTGTCAGCGTATAGATGCCGCGGACGATCAATTCGGAAACCCGCTCGGGGTATTTCTCCGCATAGGCGAGCGCAAGCGTCGAGCCCCACGAGCCGCCGAACACCTGCCACTTCTCAACGCCGGCCATTTCGCGAAGCCGCTCGATGTCGGCAACGAGATCCCAGGTCGTATTGGCGTTGAGGTCGGCATGAGGCGTGGATCGCCCGCAACCACGCTGGTCGAACAAGGTGACGTCGTAGAGAGCGGGATCGAACAACTGCCGGTGCGTCGGAGAGAAGCCGCCACCAGGTCCGCCATGCAGGAAGACAGCAGGCTTGGCCCCAGGCGTGCCGGAGCGTTCCCAATAGATCACATGGCCGTCGCCGACGTCGAGGTGACCGGACGCATAGGGTTCGATTGCGGGATAGAGCGTACGCAGGACTTCAGTCATATCTTCACGCCTTCGGCTGGCCAAAAAGTGGTGTCGTGGTCCGGGTGCTGGAAGGAGATGATCGCCTCCTGCCGCGAATAGAAATCGGGGTCGGTGTGGACCGGTTGGTCGAAGATCGTCTCGACCCACGGAAGACGCGCCTCGTAGTTCACCTGTATCTGCGGTGCGAGATCGCTGCGATCGTCGAAGGTTCCGATTGCAAGCTCCAGTCCGCCCGGGTGCCGGTAGGTCATCGGCGTGCCGCAGTTCTTGCAGAAGCCGCGCTCGATATTCACCGACGATTGGAAATAGGTGGGCTCGCCGCGCGTCCATTCCATGCCTTCTTCAGGTGCCGTCACCAGAGCCGAGAAGAAGCCACCGAACTGTTTCTGGCACATGCGGCAATGGCAGATCGAGGGGCGTCCAAGCTTGCCGTTGATGCGAAAGCGCACTGCGCCGCACTGGCATCCGCCGGTTCGGATAGGTTCACTCATGGGATGCTCCGCTGGGCCAATTGGCCGTGTCGTGATCGGGATGCTGTTGGTTGCTGGCTGCGATCGCGTTTTCGCGATCGGGCGTTTCGGCCTCGGGCTCGATCGGCAGGCCGTCCAGTTCATGGAACCAGATCATCTTGCGTCCGGTGTTGGATTGCATCACCGGCTTGACGCTGTTCGGCTCGTCGAGGGATCCAAGCACGATGTTCAAGGAATCGGATTCGGCGCTGTCATAGAAGAGAGGTGTTCCGCACGTTCCGCAGAAGCCGCGGCGCACGAGATCGGAGGAGTGAAACCAGGTCGGCTCCCCTCGCGTCAGCATGAACTCGGATCGCTGTGCGGCAGCCAGCGGCATGAAATAGTTTCCGGCGGCCTTCTGGCACATGCGGCAGTGGCAAAGATGCGGGTAGGCGAGCGGGCCCGCGGCACGGTAGCGAACCGCGCCGCATTGGCATCCGCCGCTGTGTGCCGCTAGTGTCGTCACGGACGTTCCCCTTCAGGCCACGTCGCCGTGTCATGGTCGGGATGCTGATAGGATACGATCTCAAGCACGAAGGGAGCTGCTTCCGCATCCTCTTCGGTCTGCCGCGCGGGAAGTTCGTGAAGATGATCGACGAACGCGATCCTGCCCTCCGTCCCGAACTGGATAACCGGCGGGAGCTCCGAGGGATCGTCAAACGCGCCGGCGGCAATTGCTATGCCGTCGGGCGCCTCATAGGTCAAAGGCGTGCCGCAGTCGCCGCAGAAGCCGCGTTCGACATAGTTTGACGAGCGGAACTTCTTGTGTTCGCCGCGCGTCCATTCAAGCTCGGCGCCGCGCACCGAGACGAGCGGTGCGTAGTAGGCGCCGAATGCCTTCTGGCACATGCGACAATGGCAGATCGACGAATCTTTCAGCGTCCCGCGAACGCGAAAGCGGACCGCTCCGCATTGGCATCCGCCGCTATAGGTGGTCACCGCTTCACCTCCCATGTCGTGATGCGTTCGCCGGTCGCCGCGTCCTTGCCGTCCTTCAGCTGGATGCCTTCCGCGAGCAATGTGTCGCGAATGCTGTCCGCCTCGGCGAAGTTCTTCGCCTTCAACAGCTCCAGCCGCGTCTTGACGCGCCTGTCGATCTCGATGGCGACAGCTTCGTCGATCTCGGCCGCTTTCGGCAGGACACCAAGCAACTGCGCACTTGCGGCGAACGTCGCACGGTCTCCGGATTGGGCAAGAGCGTGCAGCGCCTGGATAGCGGCGACGGTGTTGAGATCGTCGGCCAGCGCGTTGACGACCGACGCATCGGGCTTTGCATTGCCCGGTTCCGCCGCCGGCCATTTAGAAAGCAGCCGCTCGGCCTCTTCCAGTCGCTTGATCGAGAAATCGATCGGCTCGCGATAATGCGTCATCAGCATCGCAACGCGCAGCACATCGCCCGGCCATTGGCGGCCGCCGAACTTCTCGGTGTGCAGCAATTCGTAGATGGTGACGAAGTTGCCTTCTGACTTCGACATCTTGCGGCCTTCAACCTGCAGGAAGCCGTTGTGCATCCAGACATTCGCCATGACCTTGGTGCCGTGGGCGCAACGCGACTGCGCGATCTCGTTTTCATGGTGAGGGAAGATCAGGTCCAACCCGCCGCCATGGATGTCGAACACGTCGCCGAGATAGCGTCCACTCATGGCCGAGCACTCGATATGCCAGCCGGGACGACCGCGACCCCAGGGGCTCTCCCAGCCGGGCTCACTCTCGCTCGACAGCTTCCAGAGTACGAAATCGCCAGGGCTCTTCTTGTGGGCGTCGACGGCAATGCGGGCGCCCGCCTGCTGTTCGTCCAGATTGCGCTTCGACAGCTGGCCGTAATCGGCCATGGACTTGGTGTCGAACAGCACTTCGCCCGCAGCCGTGTAGGCATGGCCGTTGGCAATCAGCTTTTCGATGATCTCGATCATCTGGGCGATGTTGTCAGTGGCGCGGGGCTGCACTGTCGGTTCGAGGCAGCCGAGCGACTTGGCGTCGTCGAGAAACTGCTTCTCGGTCTTCTCTGTCACCGCCCGGATCGCTGCGTTGAGCGACAGGCCCGGATAGTCCCGCAGCGCCCGAGCGTTGATCTTGTCATCGACGTCGGTGATGTTGCGCGCATAGATGACGTGATCGCCGCCATAGACATGGTTCAGCAACCGGAAGAGAACGTCGAAGACGATGACCGGGCGGGCATTGCCGATATGGGCGAAGTCGTAGACCGTCGGACCGCAGACATACATGCGGACATTCTGCGGATCGATCGGCGCAAAGACCGTCTTTTCGCGTGTCAGCGTATTGTACAGCTTGAGTTCCGGCGTTGGCGATCCCGGCTGGCCGTCCATGTCTACTCTCCCAAAATGCAATGATCCGAAAAATACTTCCACCGGCGGGCCGGGGCGTTTCTCATCTTGGGTATTTGGGAGACGAAAACGGCCAGGCCAGCGAGCGCGCTAGCGAATAATCTTCCGGCAGATAATGCAGATAACCGTTTTCATGGCGGGTTTTATGGCGCGGGAATAGGGTTTGGTCAAGAGGGTGAGAAGCGGTCCGGCGCCAGCTGGAGCGATCGATCCGGTGAATCGATTGGATCGCCGAACGCCCGAAGCGCAAGCGCACCACCGGGCCATGCCAATCGCACAGCCCCCACAAAATTCTGCTACAAAGCGCTGGAAAGTAGGAAAGACCCTGACGTGAAAACCCTTGATCGAATGGTCCTCGCAACGGTGATTCTCGCTGTCGCGATTGCATCGTATCTGGCATACGATCACGCCATGGCACCATTCACCTCTCCGACGCTTGCGGACTATCCCATCCAGGGCATCGACATCAGCCATCATCAGGGCGTCATCGATTGGCAAGCGCTGGCGCGCCAAGGGAACGTCCGCTTCGTAATCATGAAGGCGACGGAGGGCGGTGACCACCGCGACAAGCGGTTTGCCGAGAACTGGAAGGCCTCAAAGGACGGGGGCCTTGTGCGCGGCGCCTACCACTTCTTCACCTTCTGTCGCCCAGGTCGTGAGCAGGCACGCAATCTGATCGAAACGGTGCCGGTTGAAACCGACGCGCTGCCGATTGCCATCGATCTCGAATTTACCGGCAACTGCGGCAAGGTGCCGACTGTCGATGAGCTGAGTGCCGAGATCGGCGCTTTCTTTGCGGAACTGAACGGCGCCTATCCCGGCAAGCCGATCTTCTATCTGAACCAGCAGTTCTTCGGCCAGTATTTCAAGGGAAACGAAGCGCGTTTCCCGGATCACTACCTCTGGCTGCGCAGTATCGCGCAGGAGCCAGGTCAAAGGGATTGCAGGGATTGGTCAATCTGGCAGTTCGCCGACAATGGCAGTCTGGACGGTATTCAAGGCCCGGTCGATCTGAACGCGCTATGTCCCTCGGAAACAGGTTTCGCGCACCTGTTCCCGTAGTGGCGGTAGACTGACGCGTGCTTATTCCGGCAGTCGATAGTCGACCAGCTTGTTCTCGCGCACGACGAACAGCTTGCCCGTTTCCGTCACGTCAGGGCCGACCAGGGGCAGGATCGCCTTGGCGATTTCTGATGGGTGAGGCAGGGTTTCGGGGTTCTCACCCGGTACCGCCTGCGCACGCATTGCGGTGCGCGTCGCGCCCGGATCGACGCTGGTGATGCGCAGCGGGGTGCTCTGGCTTTCTCCGGCCCAGGTGCGGGCCAGAGCCTCGACGGCGGCCTTGGACGCGGAGTAGGGGCCCCAGAACGGGCGACACTTGTGAGCCGCGCCCGAGGAAAGGATTACGGCGCGTCCGGCGTCCGAGCGCGTCAGTAGCGGATCGACAGAGCGTATCAGGCGCCACGTCGCGGTGACGTTGATGTTCATCACCTTTTCGAAGGTCTTCGCTTCGACGTGGCCGATCGGCGAGATCACGCCGAGCACGCCGGCATTGGCAACCAGGATATCGAGCTTGCCCCAACGTTCGAAGATGGAGGCGCCCAGCGCGTCGATGGCGTTCATGTCGGCAAGGTCGAAGGGGACGAGCGTCGCGGAACCACCGATGGCCTTGATGGCGTCGTCGAGGTCCTCGAGGCCGCCCACGGTGCGGGCGCAGGCAATCACGTGCGCCCCGGCCTTTGCCAGTTCCAGCGCCGTAAAATAGCCGATGCCACGGGAGGCGCCGGTGACGAGCGCGATCTTGCCTTCAAGGTTTACAGTCATGGTCCCCCGGTTCCCCCGTAGCTGAAAAAGCAAGGGGCGCAATAAGCGCCCCTTGCTCAAATGTCAAAGCCAATGGCAATCAGCCGTTGGTCGCCAGCAGCGAAACCTTGCGGCCCATCGTCTCGCCTTCCTTGTCGAGGAGGCGGGTCGGGTAGTCACCGGTGAAGTAGTGATCGGTGAACTGCGGGCGGGCATCGTTGCGATCCTCGCCGCCGACAGCGCGATAAAGGCCGTTGATCGACAGGAATTCGAGCGAGTCCGCGCCGATATATTTGCACATGGCCTCGAGGCTGTCGTACTGGTTGGCCAGCAGCTTCTCGCGATCCGGCGTGTCGATGCCGTAGAAATCAGGATAGTAGATCATCGGGCTTGCGACGCGCAGGTGCACTTCTTTGGCGCCGGCATCGCGGATCATCTGCACGATCTTTAGTGAGGTTGTGCCGCGCACGACCGAATCGTCGACGAGCACGACGCGCTTGCCTTCGATCATTGCCCGGTTGGCGGAGTGCTTGAGCTTGACGCCGAATGCACGGATCTGCTGCGTCGGCTCGATGAAGGTGCGGCCGACATAGTGGTTGCGGATGATGCCGTATTCGAAGGGGATACCGCTTTCCTGGGCGTAGCCGAGGGCTGCCGGCGTGCCGCCATCCGGCACGGGAACGACGACGTCGGCGTCGACGGGCGCTTCCTTGGCAAGGTTGATGCCCATGTTCTTGCGCGCGACGTAGACGCTACGACCGCCGACGACCGAATCCGGACGGGCGAAATAGACATATTCGAACAGGCAGAGGCGCTCCGGCTGGCCGTTGCCGGCCTTGCGCGCATCGATCGAGATCGAACCGTCAGGCTGGATCTCGCAGATGATGACTTCGCCATTCTCGACGTCGCGGATGAATTTCGCGCCGATGATGTCGAGTGCACAGGTTTCCGAAGCGAAGATCGGCTTGCCGTCGAGCTCGCCCATGACCAGCGGACGGATGCCGGTGGGGTCGCGTGCTGCAATCAGCTTGGTGCGCGTCATGGCGAGCATCGAATAGCCGCCTTCCATCTGGCGGATCGCGTCGATGAAGCGGTCGGCCGTGGAGGTGTAGCGCGAGCGGGCGATAAGATGGAGAACGACTTCCGTGTCCGAGGTCGACTGACAGATGGCGCCGCCGGCGATCAGCTGGCGACGAAGCGTCAGGCCGTTGGTGAAGTTGCCGTTGTGGGCAATGGCGATGCCGCCGACTTCAAGCTCGGCGAAGAGCGGCTGCACGTTGCGGAGCGCGACTTCACCTGTTGTGGAATAGCGATTGTGGCCGATCGAGATATTGCCGGGCAGGCGGGCGAGGGTGGTTGGGTCCGTATAGTGATCGCCGACCAAGCCCATGTGCCGCTCGGAGTGGAAGCGCAGACCGTCGAAGGAGACGATGCCGGCCGCTTCCTGCCCGCGATGCTGCAAGGCATGCAGGCCAAGCGCCGTCAGGGTCGACGCATCGTCATGGCCAAGAATGCCGAAGACGCCGCATTCTTCGTGGAGTGTGTCTCCATCGAGTTCGTCATTGAGCGTCACGGGATAAGACTGGTTCATCGATGCGGGCCTTTGCTCTCACAAGAATGGATCGGCTTCCATAGCATGACGCCGTGATCATGCGTTTTAAACGGCTGAGGCCCGGCGGAGCGGATGCCCGGCCGGACCTTTATTCACGTTCCGCTCAAATGGCAATTGCCAGGTGGCGGGTCAAGCTGTTGAACACTGCGTCAATTAGACGGCTGCTGTGCACCATTTGCAGGGGCGGGCGCTGCGTCTTCGGCTGGTGCCTGGTCGGATGCTGGCGCATTGCCGTTCTCCGCGTTGCCGCCCTGCGGCTGAATTTTCTCCATCACGCTCGCCCGGACGACCTGCGCAAGTTCCGCCGGCAGCACGGACTGCAACTTGACGACCATCGAGTCCAGGAACGGCTTCGACTTGGCGTTGTTCACCCAGTTCGGGCGGTGGTCCACGTCCACGAGCCAGTTCCAGAAGGCGACGGCTACGACAAGAAGAAGTATGCCCCTAGCCGCGCCGAAGAGAAAGCCCAAAGTGCGGTCGAGCGCGCCGATACGGCTGTCGATGATGAAGTCGGCGATCTTCATGGTGATGAAGGAGATCACGATCAGCGCGATCAGGAACACCACGGCAGCCGAGCCGACAATCGCGATACGGTCGTCGTCGGTGTACTTCTTCGCGTAGGGGAGGATGTAAGGGTAAAAATAGTATGCGGCGGCTGCGGAGCCGCCCCAGCTGGCGATTGAAAGAACTTCGCGGGAGAAGCCGCGCACCATTGCAAGTACGGCGGAGAAAAGAACGACGCCGATAACAATACCGTCGAAAATCGTAATGGGCATATAAATTCTACTCCAGGACGGCCGCTTATCCGCGGCTCAGTCGCGCCTCATTGCGTGCTTCCTATATCATCACCGATAGCGGCGATGAAAGGATCAAACCTCATCTTCCACACGTCGCAGAGCGCCTTTCGATCCCGCGATCCGTGCAACCAGATCCGGCAGGCTTTCGATCTCGCTCCAGCGACCGCCCGTGCCCTTCGGCAGTTCGGCGGAACCCGACGGAAGCAGCGCTGCAGAAAAACCCAGCTTCTCGGCTTCTTTGAGGCGCTGGGTCGTGTGCGCAACCGGTCGAACGGCGCTCGACAGGCTGACTTCGCCGAAATAGACACAATCGGCGGGAAGGGCAATACCGGCCAGTGATGAAACGAGGGCCGAAGCGACCGCAAGGTCCGCCGCCGGTTCGGAAATGCGATAGCCGCCGGCAATGTTGAGATAGACGTCGTGCTGGCCGAGGCGGACGCCGCAATGCGCTTCGAGCACCGCCAGGATCATCGACAGCCGCGCCGAGTCCCAGCCGACGATCGCACGCCGTGGCGTGCCGAGCGATGTCGGGGCGACGAGCGCCTGCACTTCCACCAGGATCGGGCGCGTCCCTTCCATTCCGGCAAAGACTGCCGCGCCCGGTGATTTCTCGTTGCGCTCGCCGAGGAATAGCTCGGAGGGGTTGGCAACCTCGCGCAATCCCTTGTCCGACATCTCGAACACGCCGATCTCGTCGGTCGGCCCGAAGCGGTTCTTGACCGTGCGCAGGATGCGGTAGTGGTGGCCGCGATCGCCTTCGAAATAGAGGACGGCATCGACCATGTGTTCGACGACACGGGGGCCGGCGATCTGCCCGTCCTTGGTGACATGGCCGACGAGCACCATGGCTGCACCCGTCTGCTTGGCGAAACGGATCATCGCTTGGACACCGGTGCGAACCTGCGTCACCGTTCCCGGCGCGGACTCGGCAAGATCGCTCCACAACGTCTGGATGGAATCGATGATGACCAGGTCAGGACGCTTGCCTTCCGCCAATGTCGCCAGAATGTCCTCGACGTTGGTTTCCGCAGCAAGCAGGACGTCGGTATCGGCCGCTTGCAGGCGCTGTGCACGAAGCCGCACCTGCGCCACAGCCTCTTCGCCTGATACGTAGATGATCCGGTGCCCGCGCCGGGACAGCGCCGCCGCGCCCTGCATCAGCAGCGTCGACTTGCCGATTCCCGGATCGCCGCCGATCAGGACCGCCGAGCCGCGCACGAAGCCGCCGCCCAGTGCCCGGTCAAGCTCCGATATGCCGGTGTGGATGCGCGGTGCTTCCTCGATCTCGCCCGACAAGGCGGTGAGCGCCACGGCGCGGCCCTTCTTCGGCGTCTTTGCCGGGCCGCCGCCGATCCCACCCATGGGATCTTCCTCGACGATGGTATTCCACTCGCCGCAGTTCTCGCACTTGCCCGCCCAGCGGCTGTGGATGGTGCCGCAGCTTTGGCAGATGAATTGTGTCCTGGCCTTCGCCATTATTGCCGCTTTCCTTCGCAGGCGCCGGTTTGCCGGCTCGAATCAGTCGTGTCGCTCAAATAATCATTCGCGCCACGGATCAAAACTAATGATTTCCCTATCAGCGGCTGCGGTGGCATCTCTTCTCCACTATCTTGGAGTTGGAAGATGCTGGACTATTCTCTCGCGCACTGGATCACGTTTCTCACGGCGGCGGTGTTGCTCAATCTCTCGCCGGGGCCGGATATGGCGTTTATCCTCGGCCACACGGTCAAGAGCGGCATCCGTACCGGCTTTGCAGCGCTGTTCGGGATCTGGACGGGGGCGTGCCTGCATGTGGCGCTTGCGGCCTTCGGTCTTTCTGCCATCCTCGCCGCGTCGGCATTGGCCTTCTCCGCGGTAAAGTGGATCGGCGCGATCTATCTCGTCTGGCTTGGTATCCAGGCCTTGCGCTCGAATAGCGATGGCGGGCTGGTCAACGCCGCACGCGATGTCCTGCCGTGGCATCGTGTCTATCGGCAGGGAATTCTCGTGTCGCTGTTGAACCCGAAGGTCGCGATCTTCTTCCTGGCCTTCCTGCCGCAGTTCGTAGTGGAGGGCGCAGGGCCGACATGGCTGCAGCTCGCGGTCCACGGCGTCCTGATCATTGTCGTCGCCGCGTTCATCGAGCCGCCGCTCATTCTCGCCGGTGGTCGTCTCGCCAACCTTATCAAGCGCAAGAGGAGCATTGGCCTGTGGCTCGATCGCGGCCTTGGCGCCTTGCTGGTTGCGCTCGGCGTCAGGCTGGCGTTGACGGCGCGCTAGAGCGCTGCACCTTCGTCCTCGACATAACGGCGCTCATGCCGCAGCCCGATGCTGGTGAGGATTTCATAGCCGATCGTTCCGGCAGCGCGGGCAACGTCGTCGACCGGCATGTTCCTGCCGAACAGTTCGATGTAATCACCTGATCTTACAGAGTTTTCCGGAAGGTCAGTCACATCGAAGATCGTCAGGTCCATGGTGATCCGTCCGGCGACGGGCACCCTGCGCCCGGCGATGAAGCCCTGACCGCCCTGGGGAACGACCTGCCGCAAGGGCACGCCGCCGCTCGATTGGCTGCGCATATAACCGTCCGCATAGCCCGCCGAAACGATCGCAAGGCGACTGTCGCGCGTCAGTTGCATCGCCCGTCCATAGCTTACGGCTTCGCCCGCCTTGACGGTGCGAACCTGAATCACCCTGGCCTCCGCCGTCACCACCGGTCGCATCGGGTTGGCCATCCCTGTGACAGCTTCGCCTCCGTAGATGGTGATGCCGGGACGGGTGACGTCGAAATGATAATCGCTGCCGAGGAAAATGCCGCCGGAGGCCGCGAGGCTTGAATCGATACCTTCATAGGCGGCGCTAACCCTGCGGAATGATTCAAGCTGTTGCCTGTTGATCGGGGAGGTGTGGTCGTCTCCGCAGGTGAGGTGGCTCATGACAAGGACCGGCGAAAAGCTTGCCGGACGGGAGACGTCGTCGGCAAGTGCGATCGCCTCCTCCATGGGAAGGCCCAGCCGGTTGAAACCGGTGTCGATGTGCAGTGCGCAGGGATAGTCCCCGTAGTCGGCAAGAACGGCCATCCAGAAAGCTAGCTGCTCTTCGGACGAGATCACCGGAACGAGATCGTTTTCGAAGAAACGCCGCTCGGTGCCGGGCCAGATACCGGAGAGAACGAAGATGCGAGCTTCCGGCGCATAGAGCCTCAACGTCACACCCTCATCGACTGTCGCGACGAAGAAATCGCGCGCACCTGCCAGATAGAGGGCTTCACCCGCATCCTCGATCCCGGTGCCATAAGCGTCGGCTTTTACGACAGCTGCCGCACGCGCCTTTCCGGAGCGGCGTGCCATGTCCTTCCAGTTGTCGGTTAGAGCCGTCAGATTGACGGTAAGGCGCAAGCCGGCGGAATCGAAGGTGTTCTCGTCTTCAAAGGTATCGGAAAATTCTGTCATGGATGCGCCGCTGAAAAGGGGAATTGCAATGGAGACGCCAGTCTAAAGATCAATATGGCAAAGAGAAAGCGCTGGGGTAGGATATCCGCTCATTGATCACTTTTGTTCAAGACGCAAACCGAGCCTTGCGCTAAATAAGCGCTATGCAGAACATCTCGCAGAAACAGGCCGCGGAAGCGATGCCGCTCGCCAACGTCGAGAGAACACGCTTTTGGCGTGACCGAAGCTTCCGCGACATGGAATGTCTGACCGCCAGCTTCCTTACGCACGAATACGCGCCTCACGCTCACGACACCTTCAGTATCGGAGCGATCGAGAGCGGCAGCCAGATCGCAACGATGAAGGGCAGGCGGGAGGAGACCGGTCCCGGCGATCTCTACCTCATCGACCCAGGCGTCGTTCACGATGGCCATCCCGGTGGCGAGGGCTATCGCTATCGAATGATCTACCCGGATACGAAACTTTTCGTCGATATCCTCGAGGATGTGAGCGGCAAGGCGTTCAACGCGACGCCTTCGTTTCCGAGGGAGCTTCCTCACGATCCACAGATGGCGAGCGATTTTCACGCCGCGCATCGGGCACTGGAGAGCGGTGCAGGGGCGCTGGAATCCGAGGAGGGCATGTTCCGGGTTCTGGCCGCGCTGTTTTCGCGATACGGCAGCGCCATCGTCGTGCCTGTCGATACGCGTGAGCGCACCGCTGTTGGCCGCGCCCACGACTACCTGATCGATAATTTCGACACCGACATCGGTCTTGAGGAACTCGCGGAGGTCACGGGCCTCAGTCGCGCTCATCTCATCCGCGCGTTCCGCAAGGAATATCACATCACGCCGCACGCGTTTCTCACGGACAAGCGGGTGCGCGAGGCCAGAAAGCTGCTGCGCGCCGGATGGACGCCCGCGGATGTGGCAGTTCGCTGCGGCTTTGCCGATCAGGCCCACTTCACCCGGCATTTCAAGGCGCGCACCGGCACGACGCCGGCACAATACCGCGCAGGCTGATCACTTTCGTTCAATACGGCGGCTTCTCGTTCGCATAACACCTCCATTCCTTGAGACTACAGGAGGTCATGATGCTGAACCGGAAACAGGCGGCGGGCGAATTCTTCGCCGGAACGCGCGCCATCCTGCCATTGATTGTCGCCGTCATTCCGATCGGCCTGGTCTTTGGCGCCATATCGGCCACGAAGGGCCTGTCAACGCTGGAGGCGGCGCTGATGAGCGCGCTGGTTTTCGCCGGCGGTTCGCAGTTCGTCGCGATGGATATCTGGACCCATCCGGCAAGCTGGGCAGGCGTTGGCTTTGCTGCACTCCTCGTTAACATCCGGCACGTGCTGATGAGCGCCTCGATCGGCACCAAGATGCAGGCTTTCTCCGGCCTCGAGAAATACGCATCCATGTTGTTCCTAGCCGATGAACTCTGGGCGATGGCCGAGTTCCGGGCCGCCGAGACGCGCCTTACGCCATGGTGGTTTGCGGGTATCGCCGCGCCGTTTTATGCGGCCTGGGTCGGCTCGTCGGTTGCCGGCTCCTTGCTGGGGGCATTCCTCGGAGACCCGACCGTGATCGGACTGGACTTCGCCTTTCCCGCGGTCTTCGTCGTGCTCGTCATGGGCTTCTGGAAGGGGCGTGACACCGGCGCGGTGCTTGCCGCAAGCGGTCTCGCCGCGGTGTTGACGCATCAGTTCGTGCCCGGCGTCTGGTATATCGCCGCGGGCGCGCTTGCCGGGCTTGGTGCGGCTATGTGGACGGGCAGGACAAGGGAAGTCGCAGCGTGACCATCGATCTTCATACTGTCATCGCAATCGTCGCAATGGCTGCGGCAACCATCTTCACACGCGTCAGCGGTCTCGTTCTCATTCGTCACGCCACGATGAATGAGCAATGGCGGACGGCGATCGAAGCGATCCCGCCCGCGGTGCTGATGGCCGTCATCGCGCCAACTGCGTTTTCCACCGGCTGGGCAGAGACGATCGGCTGTGCGCTGACCGCGCTGGCTGCTCGACGCCTGCCGATGCTCGCAAGCGTCGTCGTTGGGGTCATCACCGTTGCCGCGCTGCGGGCAGCGGGCATCTGATCATGAAAGGCATTGAGGCGAGCCTTCGCCTCAATGTTCCTCGTACTGGGTGAACGATGGATCGGCGAGGTCGGCGAAGCGCGTGTATTCCGACTGGAAGGCGAGCTTCACCGTGCCGGTCGGTCCGTGACGCTGCTTGGCGATGATCACGTCGGCCGTGCCCTTCACCTTGTCCATATGCGCTTCCCATTCCGGATACTTCGGATCGTGGATGTCGCGCGGTTCGGAGTTCTTGACGTAGTATTCCTCGCGGAACACGAATAGCACCACGTCCGCGTCCTGCTCGATCGAGCCCGATTCACGAAGGTCGGAGAGCTGCGGGCGCTTGTCGTCGCGGCTTTCCACGCCACGCGACAGCTGCGAAAGTGCGATGATCGGAACGTTGAGTTCCTTGCCCAGCGCCTTGAGACCGGTGGTGATCTGGGTGATTTCCTGTACGCGGTTCTCGCCCGATTTGCCGGAGCCGGTCATCAGCTGGATGTAGTCCACCACGAGGCAATCGAGGCCGCGCTGACGCTTCAGGCGGCGGGCGCGGGCAGAGAGCTGTGCGATGGAGATACCACCGGTCTGGTCGATATAGAGCGGAACCTTCTGCATCATCATCGAGCAGGCGACGAGCTTTTCGAAGTCGGCGTCGTTGATGTCACCGCGGCGGATCTTCGAGGAGGAGACTTCCGTCTGCTCGGAGATGATACGCGTGGCGAGCTGTTCCGACGACATTTCGAGCGAGTAGAAGCCGACGACGCCGCCCTGCTTGGCCTTGAAGGAGCCATCAGACTGCACTTCGCCTTCATACGCGGCGGCGATGTTGTAGGCGATGTTGGTGGCAAGCGAGGTCTTGCCCATGCCAGGACGTCCGGCCAGCACGATCAAGTCGGACCGCTGCAGGCCGCCCATCTTCGAATCCAGCGAGTGGATGCCGGTCGAGATACCGGAGAGACCACCGTCGCGTTCCTTGGCGACCGCCGCCATGTCGATCGCCAGCGCGACCGCATCGTTGAACGCCTGGAAGCCGCCATCGTAGCGGCCGTTTTCGGCAAGCTCGAACAGGCGACGTTCGGTGTCTTCGATCTGCGACTGCGGCGGCATGTCGAGCGGCGCGTCATACGCGATGTTGACGACGTCTTCGCCGATGGTGATCAGCGCGCGGCGCAACGCCAGATCGTAGATCGCGCGGCCATAGTCTTCGGCGTTGATGATGGTCACGGCTTCGCGGGCGAGGCGGGCGAGGTATTCGGAGACCGTCATCTCGCCGACCTTGTCGTCGGCCTTCAGGAACGTCTTGATTGTCACCGGATTGGCAATCTTGCCCATGCGGATGATATCGCCTGCGACCTCGTAGATCTTGCGATGCAGCGGCTCGTAGAGATGGATGGGCTTGAGGAAGTCCGAGACACGGTAATAGGCGTCGTTGTTCATCAGAATGGCGCCGAGCAGCGCCTGTTCGGCCTCGATGTTGTTGGGTGCCTCGCGGTAGTGCTGCTCCGCTGGGGTAACCGCGGCAATCTTTCGAGCAACGTCGTTCATCTTGATCCGTTCTGTGTTTTCAAGCTTCGGGTGTGCAATCCACGCACGAGAAAATCAAGTGCAGCGCGGCAACAGGTCTGCTCGAGATTCGAATCCGCCGGGGCTTTGCCCGTTGTTCGACTTCTCCACAGCGGCACTTGCGGTGCCGCTGAAAATACCGAAAGTGTAACCGTCAGGACACGCGGGCAAAACGACTCACTGCGGTTCATCGTTCGTGATATTTTAGCTGTTTGACAGCTACCTTGCATCGAAAGTCTGCAATTTCAGACTTGAAAAGCCTCCAAAATCATTGTAGATAGCAAAGATATAATTAGTGCACTAATTAAATTGGAGCTGAACTTTATGGTGAATGCCACTCTCGGACGCGAAATCATTGAGGATCTTGCGGCTTTCAATCGAAAGCTCCGGGCGGCCTTCGATTCCCTTGTGCGCGAGCGGAACATGACGCTTCCCCGCGCTCGGGTGTTCTTCACCCTGAACAAGAAGGATGGCATCAACCAGCGCGAACTCGCCGACCGGCTCGAGCTCGAGACGCCGACACTGGTTCGCATTCTCGATGCCATGGAAGGGCAGGGCTTCGTTCAGCGACGTGTCGCGGGCAACGACCGACGCGCCAAGGAGATCTACATGACCGAGACCGGACGGGTGGTCGCGGGCGAGATCAACGATATTGCCGTAAATCTGCGTGCACAGGTGATCGACGGTATTTCCGAAGACGACTTGCGAACTACCTTGAATGTTATACGGGCCATGCAAGCCAACCTGCAGGGCATTCGCGAAGCGTGAGGGCCTTTGAATGAGCCTTGCCGAGAGCGCCAACGACAATGTCGCGCCCAAGCCCGTTGAACAGGCGGCTCAGCCTCAGCCATCGCCCGCGCCTCAGTCGTTAGCTCCCGCAAAACTACCCATCTATATCGTGGCGTCTGCTCTGTTGTTCCTCACACAGGGTCTCGGCATGAACCTTGTGAACGCGAATATCTATCAGCTCCAAGGTTCGTTCTCCGCCACCACCAACGAGATATCCTGGCTGTCCGCCGCCTATATGGCTCCCTATGCCAGCCTTTCGATCGCGCTGTTCAAGATCCGCACCCAATATGGACTGCGACGCTTCGCTGAGCTTGGGATCATCTGCTTCGTCGTTGCCGCTGCGCTCAATCTGCTGGTCACCGATCTGCATTCGGCCATCGTCGTGCGCGCCATCAGCGGCATGGCCGCAGCGCCGCTTTTGACCCTTGGCTTCCTTTATATGCTGGAGCCTTTTCCGCCGGAGCGGAAACTGACCGTCGGGATCAGCTTTGCGCTGACCTGCACGCTGTTTGCATCACCGGTTGCCCGCATCATTTCACCGTCGCTACTGCAGTTCGGTGGTTACAACGCGCTTTACATGTTCGAGATGGGGCTGGCGTTGATCGCGTTTGCGATCATCTACACGCTACCACTCACAGCGCCGCCGCGGGCTGTCGTTATCCAGCGTCTCGATATCCTGAGCTATCTGCTGCTGGCGATCGGCTTCGGCTGTCTCGCCGTCGTGCTGACGCTTGGCCGTCTCTACTGGTGGTTCGAAGCCCCTTGGCTCGGTGTCCTGCTCGCCATCTGCGTCGGGTCCCTTGCGCTGATGCTGGCAATCGAACTGCCGCGTGCCAATCCGCTGATCGATTTCCGCTGGGTGTTGTCAGGACCAAACCTGCGGATGGCGGGTGTGCTGCTACTCTTCCGCTTCGTTTCGTCGGAGCAATCGTCGTCCGCAGCCAGCTTTTACCAACAACTCGGGCTCCTCAACGATCAGACCGTCACGCTGTACGCGATCATCCTGGTCGCGTCGCTTCTCGGCGGATTGCTATGCGCGGCGCTGATGACCACACGCTATGTGGAAACCGCGCATGTGCTTGCCTTGGCCCTGATAGCGGGCGGCGCCTATATGGATAGCCAGTCGACGAGCCTGACGCGCCCCGAGCAGATGTATCTCAGCCAGGCGATGGTCGCAGCCGGAGCGGCCATGTTCCTGCCTCCTGTCATGGCAAGGGGGTTCAAGTCGGCGATGGCGCGCGGCACGCCGTTCATTGTGAACTTTCTGGCGATCTTCACCTTCACGCAGAGTATCGGATCGCTGTTTGCGTCCGCGGTACTCGGAACCTTCGTCACCATCCGCGAGAAGTTCCATTCGAATGTGCTGGTCGAACAGATATTGCTGCAGGATCCGATCGTTGCCCAGCGCGTGTCACAGCTGGCATCCTCCTATAGCAAGGTCATCACCGACAAGACGTTGCTTAATGCGGAAGGTCTGGCGCTCCTCGGTCAGCAGGTGACGCGCGAGGCTTTCGTCCTTGCCTACAACGATTCCTTCCTCGTCATCTGCTACGTCGCGCTACTCGGGCTCGCGCTCATCCTGCTTCACCAGTTGTGGCTGCGTGTGGTCGAGTGGGGGACAACGCGGCAGGTCGGCATCACCGCTGCTCAATCGTAATCTTAGAGTTCATTCATGTTCAGGTTTCTTCGCTCTCCGTCCACGCTCATTGCGCTTCTCGCCGGCATCGTCGGTGTTCTCCTCGTGCTCTATGCCTGGCGGTTACCACCCTTCGCGACGTCGGTGGAGACCACTGACAACGCCTATGTGCGCGGCTACGTGACGATCATGAGCCCGCAGGTCAGCGGCTATGTCGTCAACGTGCCTGTGAAGGACTATCAGCAGGTGAAGCAGGGCGATACGCTCGCAAAGATCGACGATCGCATCTATGCGCAGAAGCTGAGCCAGGCGCGCGCCGCCCTCGATGGCCAGAAGGCGTCGCTCGACAATTCGCGCCAATCCGAGTTGTCCGCCAAGGCAACGATTGCTTCTAGCGAAGCGCAAATCGACAGCGCGAATGCGGCGCTCAAGAGGGCACAACTCGCCTGGGATCGCGTAAGCAACCTCAACGACCGCGGCATTGCGTCGGCAAGCGAAACTGAGCAGGCGCAGGCGACACTGGAGCAGGCCAAGGCTGCGCTGAACCAGGCGCAGGCCGCACTGGAGGTGTCCAAGCAGAACCTCGCGACCATCATCGTCAATCGCTCGCTCCTGGAGGCAAACGTCGCGAGTGCGGAAGCGGCCGTCCAGCTTGCGGAGATCGACCTTCAGAACACCACCATCATAGCGCCTCGGGATGGCCATCTCGGAGAAGTCGGCGTTCGCCTTGGACAATATGTGACGGCGGGAACGCAGCTGATGGCGGTCGTGCCGGAGGATGTCTGGATCGTTGCCAACTTCAAGGAAACGCAGCTTGAGGGGATGCAGGCGGGGCAGCCGGTCTCCTTCTCCGTTGACGCGCTGGGTCGGCAGAAGCTGACGGGCCGCGTCGAACGCTTTTCGCCCGCCGCGGGCTCGGAGTTTGCGGTGATCAAGGCCGACAACGCCACGGGCAATTTCGTCAAGATCGCGCAGCGCATCGGCGTGCGGATCAGCATCGATCCGGGGCAGGAGCTGGCGAAGCAACTGACGCCAGGCATGTCGGTAGTCGTCAGCATCGACAAGAGCGCCGAGCCTGAGCAGGCGCCGGCACCACAATAGCAAAAAGGCCCGGCGTTGAACCGGGCCTTTCTGTTTCAGAGACTACTCTCCAAAAATCATGCTTCGTCTTCGAAGTTGCCGTCAGCTTCCGGATCGAAGAAGTCTTCCGGACGCAGAGCGTCTTCGTCAACGCCGTAGATCGCGTCAACGGAGGTGAGGGTTTCGCCCTTTGCCTGACGCTCAGCTTCTTCAGCCGAACGAGCGACGTTGAGCTCGATATGGATCTCGACTTCAGCGTGAAGCTGCAGTTCAACCTTGTGGATGCCGATCGCCTTGATCGGGGTGTTCAGGTGAACCTGGTTGCGGCCGATGTTGAAGCCTTCGGCAGCGAGGATTTCAACGACATCGCGAGCCGCGACCGAGCCGTACATCTGGCCGGTTTCGCCAGCCGAGCGAACGACGACGAAGGACTTGCCTTCGAGGGCGTCGGCAACCTTCTGGGCTTCAGACTTGCGCTCGAGGTTACGAGCTTCGAGCGTTGCGCGCTCGGATTCGAAACGCTTCTTGTTGGCTTCGTTGGAACGAAGAGCCTTGCCGAGCGGCAGGAGGTAGTTACGAGCAAAGCCGTCGCGAACCTTTACGGTTTCGCCCATCTGGCCGAGCTTGGAGATGCGTTCAAGAAGAATGACTTCCATTTGAGAGTTCCTTTCGTGTCTTTAGATTTTTGTGTCTGTCTGTTTGGGGGCATCGGCATCCTTGTTGGGGGTCAGTGCGATCGCCTTTCGGGTGTCGCCCAGGCCCAGGACCAGGATGAAGAAGGCTGGCAGCAGCAGAAGCAGCGAAGCCAGGTAGCAAAGGATGAGCGCGGGCAAGCGCCAGTCCTTGCCGCGCGTGCGAAAATGCAGTGCGGCGAAGCCGGAGAGCAGAAAGCCGGCACCGAACGTGCCGACGATTGTTGCTCCGACCATCGCTGGAATGCCGCCGAAGAAAGTGGCGGCGAGACCGACGAGGAAGACGAAGATCGAATTGCGGTTCATGCGCAGCGCCGACGGAATGTCCTCGCGCGGACGCAGGCCGCGGCCGGAGACGCTGACGATGCGCGACGCGACATAGTAGGCGGCAAACAGCATCAGAACCCACATGCCGCCCTGGATCGCCGGCAGCATCAGCAGGACCAACGATTTGGTCTGGGCGATGGTGGCCGCATCAGGGGCAAATTCGGACTGCTGCTGAGAGATCGAGCTGAACAGCGCATCGACCATGCGGTCGATCAGCTCCGGTCCGTAGCCGATCATGACGCCGACAACGATCACGGCGATGGTCACCAGCCCACACAGGTGCAGCAGAATGTCGGACAGCGGGTACCACGCCATCAGGTGATCCGGACCACCGAGCTCGGAAGCCGGGCGGGCAAGGTTTGCGAGATGGCTCAGCCATCCGGCCGGCAGCAGCGTAACCAGCGTCATCAACAGCGCAAAGGAAGGCGAGATGGCGATCGCACCGAGCACGGCGGCGGTAATGACGGAAGAGATTGCCGCCAGATTGCCCCAACCGAGGCCGACAAGAAGAATGGGAAGGGCGGAAGCAGCGTAAAGAACAGCACTGAACGACGGCTGCATGCTTGCGCCGAGCACCAGAAGTGCGGCGGTCAATCCGGCGAGCGCGCCGATGCCTAGCGTTTTTGTGTTCAGTTGGTTCACGGTCGCTGTCCTGCTTCATCAAGCAGTTAGAGGGTTCTTCTGAATCGATTTCAGAATGCCTCAACATGGGTTTTAAGAGTTCCGATCCGCGCCCATCGCGAAAGGGAGAAGGGAAGGCATTGCTGCCTTCCCTCGATTTGGTCTCGTCAGCTGATTAAGCGACGACGTACGGCAGCAGGCCGAGGAAACGAGCGCGCTTGATCGCCTGAGCGAGTTCGCGCTGCTTCTTCTGCGAAACAGCCGTGATACGGGAAGGAACGATCTTGCCGCGCTCGGAAATGTAGCGCTGCAGGAGACGAACGTCCTTGTAGTCGATGCGCGGAGCGTTTGCGCCGGAGAACGGGCAAGTCTTGCGACGACGGTGGAACGGACGACGAACCGGTGCGGAGGAAGATTCAGACATTCTCAGTTCTCCTTATGCACGGTCTTCGCGCGGAGCGCGATCAGGGCGCGGGCCACGCTGGAAGTCGCCGTCACGGCGCGGCGGACGATCGCCGAATTCGCGGCGCGGGCCACGGTCGCCGCCTTCACGCGGGCCGCGGTCGTCGCGGTCGCGCTTCTGCATCATGGCAGACGGGCCTTCTTCGTGGGCTTCAACAGCGATCGTCATGTAGCGCAGGACGTCTTCGCTGATGCGCATCTGACGTTCCATTTCCTGCACGGCAGCAGCCGGGGCGTCGATGTCGACGAGAACGTAGTGAGCCTTGCGGTTCTTCTTGATGCGGTAGGTCAGGGACTTGAGGCCCCAGTTTTCTACGCGCCCGACCTTACCGCCGTTAGCTTCGAGTACGCCCTTGTACTGTTCTACGAGGGCATCAACCTGCTGAGCGGAAATATCCTGTCGGGCAAGGAATACATGTTCATAAAGAGCCATGACAGCTTTGCCTTTCTTGCGTTTATTCACCCGATATTCGGCGGCTAAGCCTCAACGACTGCTCCTGAATGGGCGAACCCAGGCAAGAAAAGCGTTTCCGAGACGGTCGAGAGCGGAGACACGGGAGGCTGGAACGCTTCCGTTCCGACGATTCTCTTTCGAAAATCGGCCCTCCGTTCAGCCACCAGCCAGAAGACCGGGTTTGCGAACAGGGCGGCTTATACGGATTTTTGGCGGAAACGCAAGGGGCAGGGCGGAATGTCCTGCAATCAGCCCATGACGGGAAAGCCAGCCTTGCTCAGCCCGTCGCGAAAATGCGCATAGTGTCCGGCATGGACATAGGGCGTGAGGATCTTCCAGTAGTGCTCGATGTCGGCAGGAACATTCGCGAGCGTTTCCGGCAGCAGCCTGCGCGCATCGTCCTGACGGTTCAGTTGACCCAGACTTGCCAGAAACACCACGCGATTGAAATAGGCGCGGCGCAGGGAAAGTCCCCGCTCGGAATAGTGTGCCGCCTCTTCGTAGTTTCCGAGATGGTAGTGGGACAGCGCAATCCGATCGAGGATGAGATAGGTCAACGGGTCATGGGGGCTGAGGCGCAGCGCCATGTGGAGCGGATCCTGGGCCTGAGCAAAGTGCCCGGTGAATATCCTCGTCCAGCCGAGGACCATATGCGCGATCGCAAGATTCGGCGTGAGGTCGATCGCCTGCTGCGCCTCGGCAAGCGCCGCCGTTGCCCGCTGCACGACGAAATTGCCAAGGCACATCGCGTACCGGGCATAGGGATCGCGATCGTCGAGCGCCACCGCACGCTCGGCGGCGGCGCGGAGCTCGGTGCTATCCCTGTCGACATCGGTACTGAAGCCATGGAAGCATCGTGCATAGAGTGAGCGCGCCAGCAGCATGTGCGCGCGGCTGAAGTCGGGGTCCAGAGCGATGGCGCGGCGATGCCAGGCGATGGCCTCGGTGAAATGCTCCGACGTATCCTGCAGATTGTGCAGCCACATCCCGCGCATGTGGCATTCATAGGCATCGAGATTGTCGGTGGTTTTGAGCAGGGCGCGACTGCTCTCGCCGATCACTATCTCCGGCTCGATGGCACCGACAACGTGTTGGGTGAGTTCATCCTGGATGGCGAATATGTCGCTGATCTCACGGTCGTAGCGCTGCGCCCATAGATGAACGCCGGTTTCGGCCTCGATCAGCTGTCCCGTGACGCGAATGCGGGTGCCGGATCTGCGAACGCTGCCCTCGACGATATAGCGTACACCCAGCTCTCGGCCGATCTGCTTGGCGTCGACCGCGCGGCCCTTGTAGGCAAAGGACGAGTTTCTGGCGATGACGAAGAACCACCGATAGAGCGACAACGCCGTGATGATGTCTTCAGTGAGCCCGTCGGCAAAGAACTCCTGCTCGGGGTCGTCGGACATGTTGACGAAGGGAAGCACGGCGATCGACGGTTTGTCCGGCAGTGTTAAAGGGCCGCCGAGAGCACCAGTCTCCAAAGGGTCTTCACGATTCCAGTTTACCCGGTGCACGAGCACGGGACGAGGAATGTTCTTCAGCGTTCGCTCGCCAAGCCGAGTGATGGGGAAATCGAGCTTGCCCTCGATCTGGTCCCTGACCGTGCCGGAAATGCAGATGCCGGCGGGCTGGGCGACTTCCTGAAGTCGTGCAGCGACATTCACGCCGTCCCCGAGCAGGTCGCCGCCCGACACGACGACATCGCCAAGATTCAGGCCGAGTCGAAATTCCATTCTCCGGTCGGCGGGTAAATCGGCGTTGCGCCGATGCAGGGCGCGCTGGATGGCGACGGCTGCACGCACCGCGAGGACAGCACTGTGAAATTCGGCGACCACGCTGTCGCCGGCCGTGCCGAAAATCCGTCCCCCGTGCTCGGCAACCAAGTCGCCAATCGTTGCGGTGTAGACGGCCAAGGTCGCAAGCGTTTCTTCCTCGTTGGCTGCAACAAGGCGGCTGAAGCCGGCTACGTCTCCGGCGAGGATGACTGCGAGCTTGCGTTCCACGGCATGGGCGCTCCTGCAGTGTCGCGAGGGCGAGATCAGGCTAGCGCAAATGCGGAAATTCGAGAAGCGGCAAATTGCAGTGGAAGATGCGGCAGCAAAACCTGCCGTTGTGTCCGAGAAGCCCGGCCTCCCTCGTTGGGGGAGGCCGGGAATCAATTGCTTAGATCGGCATCGGATACTGCCGATGGACCTTTTCGATCTCGTCCAGCACGTCGTGCGAGAGCTTGAGATTGATGGAGCCGATATCGGTCTCGAGCTGCTTCATGGTTGTCGCGCCGATGATGACCGATGCCATGAAACGACGCGTGAGGCAGTAGGCAAGCGCCATCGCTGACGGGTCGAGGCCGTGTCTGGCCGCGATATCGAGATACGCCTTTGTCGGCGCCTCCTGCAGCGGCTGAAGACGGCCGCCGATATCGCTGTTGATCGCGCCGCGCGAACCCTCAGGCGTGGCGCCCCCAACATATTTGCCACTCAGGATGCCGCCGGCGAGAGGCGAATAGGCGAGCAGCCCCACATCTTCGTGATGCGAAAGCTCGGCCATGTCGAGATCGTAGTGGCGGTAAAGCAGGTTGTATTCGTTCTGGACGCTGGCAACTCGCGGCAGGCCGAGCTTTTCGGCCAGCGTCAGATACTTCTGCGTACCCCAGGTCGTCTCGTTGGAAAGACCGATCGCGCGGACCTTGCCTTCCTTCACCAGCTCGCCCATCGTTTCCAGGATGTCGGTGATGTTGGCGATTGCCTTGGCGGTGTCCTGCTTGAAGGGGTCGTAGTGCCAGGCCTGGCGGAAGTGGAAATGACCACGGCTCGGCCAGTGGATCTGGTAGAGGTCGATATAATCGGTCCTGAGCCGCTTCAGGCTTGCCTCGATCGCCAGGCGAATGTTCTTGGCATCCGCACCATCACCGCCGCGAATGTAGGAGCGGCCCGGTCCCGCGACCTTAGTCGCAAGCACGATATCCTTGCGCTTGTCGGTCTTCTCGAACCAGCTGCCGATGTAGTCCTCCGTCAGCCCCTGCGTCTCGGGAGAAACAGGCGTCGTGGGGTAGAGTTCGGCGGTGTCGAAGAAGTTCACGCCCTTTTCGACTGAATAGTCCATTTGCGCGTGCGCTTCGGCCTCAGTGTTCTGCGTGCCCCATGTCATGGTGCCGAGGCAGATTTCGGAGACCGAAATATCGGTACGGCCAAGTTTCTTGTATTTCATCTGGGAACCTTGAAGGTGATCTGAAAATGAATGGGTCTGGAAGGACGGCGCGAATTTAGGCCGGAATTGAGCGAGCGCAAGAGGGAGCCTCCAGCTTTCTCGCAGCCGCGAAAGCCTTGGAACGCAGGCTTGGAGTACTTGACTCTCCGGGAAAGAATGTCAATTGGAGGCGAAATAACCAGAGGTCCATATAAAAAGGACATAGGATGAGCATCGCTTTCACATTCCCGGGCCAGGGCAGCCAGGCCGTCGGCATGGGCAAGGAACTTGCCGAAAATTTCGCTGAGGCACGCGCCGTTTTCCAGGAAGTCGACGAGGCCCTGGGTGAGAAGCTTTCCGAGACCATGTTCAACGGTCCGGAAGAAACCCTGACGCTGACCGCGAACGCGCAGCCGGCACTGATGGCCGTTTCCATGGCGGTCATTCGTATCCTGGAAGCCAAGGGCCTCGATCTCAAGGCCAAGGTCTCCTACGTCGCCGGTCATTCGCTTGGCGAATATTCCGCGCTCTGTGCCGCCGGCACCTTTTCGCTCGCTGATACGGCGCGTCTTCTGCGCATCCGTGGAAACGCCATGCAGGCCGCCGTGCCGGTTGGCGTCGGCGCCATGGCTGCCATCATCGGGCTCGAGCATGCAGATGTGGTTGCGGTTTGCGCCGAAGCATCTGCTGCCGGCTCCTGCCAGATTGCCAACGACAACGGTGGCGGGCAGATCGTCATCTCCGGCGAAAAGGTTGCTGTCGAAAAGGCCGCCGCGCTCGCGACTGAAAAGGGTGCCAAGCGCGCCATCCTGCTGCCGGTATCCGCACCATTCCATTCGACGTTGATGGCGCCTGCGGCAGACGCGATGCGCGAAGCGCTCGCCGGCGTGGCAAAGTCGAACCCGGTCGTTCCTGTGATCGCCAACGTGCGTGCAGCACCGGTCACGGACGCCAACGAAATCGCAGCACTTCTCGTCGAGCAGGTCACCGGCCAGGTTCGCTGGCGCGAAACCGTTGAGTGGTTTGCTGCAAATGGCGTGGCGACGCTCTACGAGATCGGCTCCGGCAAGGTTCTGACCGGTCTCGCACGTCGCATCGACAAGACCGTCAACGGCATTTCGGTCAACACCGCAGCGGATATTGACGCTGCTGTTGCCGCTCTCATGGCCTGATTGATTTAACGATTACAAGGAACACTTCCATGCTCGATCTTTCCGGCCGCAAGGCTCTCGTTACCGGCGCATCCGGCGGCATTGGTGAAGAAATTGCACGCATCCTGCACAAGCAGGGTGCCATCGTCGGCCTTCATGGCACTCGCGTTGAGAAGCTCGAAGCGCTGGCCAACGAGCTCGGCGATCGCGTCAAGATCTTCCCGGCAAACCTTGCCGACCGCGACGAAGTCAAGGCGCTCGGCGTCAAGGCAGAGGCCGATCTCGAAGGTGTCGACATTCTCGTCAACAACGCCGGCATCACCAAGGATGGCCTCTTCGTACGCATGAGCGACGAGGACTGGGATAACGTCATCGAAGTGAACCTGACGTCGATGTTCCGTCTGACGCGCGAGCTGACGCATCCGATGATGCGCCGCCGCTATGGCCGTATCATCAACATCACCTCGATCGTCGGCGTCACCGGCAATCCGGGCCAGGCCAACTACTGCGCCTCCAAGGCCGGCATGATCGGCTTCACCAAGTCGCTGGCGCAGGAGATCGCGACGCGCAACGTCACCGTAAACTGTGTTGCTCCCGGCTTCATCGAATCCGCGATGACTGGAAAGCTCAACGACAAGCAAAAAGAAACGATCATGGGCGCGATCCCGATGAAGCGCATGGGCACCGGTGCCGAAGTGGCATCTGCGGTCGCTTATCTCGCCTCGTCGGAAGCGGCGTACATGACGGGCCAGACTTTGCATGTAAACGGCGGCATGGCCATGATCTGAAACGGGAAACTGCCCTTGGGGCATGTTTTCCCCGCAATAGCGTGTTGACCAACCCGGCGGGGTTGATTTTCTGGCTTTGCGGCAGACTTAAACCGTGTTAAGCGGGCCATGACTGTGAACAGTCTCCCGAGAAAGCAGACGGACCGGCCGGCTTTTGTGCAAGCCTGGGACATCTCTGGTAGCCGGGTTACAACGAGTTTGCCGATGGTCGCCCCCGGGCACCGCAGGCTGAAACAGGGTAGGGTGCCATAAAGGCTCTCTGATCAGGATTATAAGGTCGAGGAAACCGACATGAGCGATATCGCAGAACGCGTAAAGAAAATTGTTATTGATCATCTTGGCGTCGATGCCGACAAGGTTGTCGAAGGCGCAAGCTTCATCGACGATCTGGGCGCTGACTCGCTCGACACCGTCGAACTGGTCATGGCGTTCGAAGAAGAATTCGGCGTTGAAATTCCTGATGACGCTGCGGACTCGATCCTGACGGTCGGCGACGCTGTCAAGTTCATCGAAAAGGCACAGGCTTAATCCTGAGCAATTGAGAAAGGGCGGACCCGGAGTCCGCCCTTTTTGTTTTACGCATGGTTCTCCATAGAACACAAAAGGCGGGGGAATGCAGTCGATGAGACGGGTCGTTATCACTGGTACCGGCATGGTATCACCCTTGGGATGCGGAACAGAAGTGACGTGGGCCCGTTTGCTTGCGGGCCAGAACGGCGCCCGACTGGTCACTGAATTCGAAGTCGAAGACCTCGCAGCCAAGATTGCTTGCCGCATTCCTGTTGGTGATGGCACGGACGGCACATTCAATGCCGACGACTGGATGGAGCCCAAGGAACAGCGCAAGGTTGATCCTTTCATCATTTACGGCATGGCCGCTGCCGACATGGCATTGAACGATGCCAACTGGCATCCTGAGACGGACGAGGACCAGATCTCGACCGGCGTCCTGATCGGTTCCGGCATCGGCGGTATCGAAGGTATTGTCGAAGCAGGCTATACGCTGCGCGACAAGGGACCTCGCCGCATTTCGCCCTTCTTCATTCCCGGGCGCCTGATCAATCTCGTTTCCGGCCAGGTCTCGATCCGCCACAAGCTGCGCGGCCCGAACCACTCCGTCGTCACCGCCTGCTCGACCGGCGCGCACGCCATCGGCGATGCCGCCCGCCTGATCGCTTTCGGCGACGCGGACGTCATGGTCGCCGGCGGCACGGAATCGCCTGTCAGCCGCATCTCGCTTGCGGGCTTTGCCGCCTGCAAGGCTCTGTCGACCCAGCACAACGACAATCCGACGAAGGCTTCGCGTCCTTACGACAAGGACCGTGACGGTTTTGTCATGGGCGAGGGCGCCGGCATCGTCGTTCTCGAAGAGCTGGAACATGCCAAGGCGCGTGGTGCCAGGATCTATGCCGAAGTCGTCGGTTACGGTCTCTCGGGCGATGCCTATCACATCACGGCGCCGTCTGAAGACGGCGAGGGCGCCGGCCGCTGCATGGCCGCCGCGCTGAAGCGTGCGGGCCTGACCCCGGCTGATGTCGACTACATCAATGCGCATGGTACCTCCACCATGGCGGACACGATCGAACTTGGCGCCGTCGAGCGTCTGGTCGGCAATGCGGCCTCGAAGATCTCGATGTCCTCGACCAAGTCCGCCACGGGTCACCTTCTCGGTGCCGCTGGCGCGATCGAGGCGATCTTCGCAACGCTTGCCATCCGCGATAACATTGCGCCGCCGACGCTCAATCTCGACAATCCCGAGCGTGAGACGGCGATCGACCTTGTGCCGCACAAGGCGCGCCAGCGCGAAATCAACGTGGCCCTGTCGAATTCCTTCGGATTCGGCGGTACCAATGCATCGCTGGTGCTTCGCCGCTACGTAGCTTGAGCTCAAGCTCGACGCTCCTGACGGGCAAGGCAGCGCGACATCGGGCTGCCTACCTGCATTTTGCCGTATTGCTTCGCGAGAAGCGGGACTTGGGGCCTAGTTAAGAGGATTGCCGGTGAGCGATACCAACCAGACCAACGACACGATTGGCCAACAAAGCCAGCAGTCGCAGGGCGGGCCGATCATTCCCAAATCGCCCACGGAAGCCCTGCGTCCCGAGCGCGTTCCCGAGCCGCCGCGACGCTCGAAGAAGGCACGCAGCCAGGTCGTCATTTTCCTGAACTTCCTGATGACGCTCGTCGTGCTCGGCTGCGCCGCAGCCGTCGTCGTCTTCTACTACGCGATCTCGGCCTACCAGGAGCCGGGTCCGCTGGAAGCGAACACGAATTTCATCGTTCGAAATGGCGCAGGCATAACCGAGATCGCCTCCAACCTCGAGCGCAACAACATCGTCTCCGATGCCCGTGTCTTCCGTTATCTGACGGCAACACACCTCGATGAGGGCGAAAGCCTCAAGGCAGGCGAATACGAGATCAAGGCGCATGCGTCCATGAACGATATCATGGAACTGCTTAAGTCCGGTAAGTCGATTCTCTATTCCGTCTCGTTCCCTGAAGGTCTGAGCGTTCGGCAGATGTTCAACCGGATGAACGAGGACGCCGTTCTCGAAGGCGACCTGCCTGCCACCCTTCCGGCCGAAGGCAGCCTGCGTCCCGACACCTACAAATTCTCGCGCGGCACGAAGCGTGCGGAGATCATCGAGCAGATGGCTGCCGCCCAGCAAAAACTGGTCGAGCAGGTCTGGGACAAGCGCGATCCGGCGCTGCAGCTGAAGTCCAAGGAAGAACTGGTGACGCTCGCCTCGATCGTCGAGAAGGAAACCGGTGTTCCGGACGAACGAGCACACGTTGCATCCGTATTTCTCAACCGTTTGGCAAAGGGTATGCGGCTGCAGTCTGATCCGACGATCATCTACGGATTGTTCGGCGGTGACGGCAAGCCGACCGACAGGCCGATCTACCAGTCCGATCTGAAGAAGGACACACCTTACAACACCTACGTGATCAAGGGCCTGCCGCCGACGCCGATTGCCAATCCGGGCCGTGACGCGCTTGAGGCTGTTGCCAATCCGTGGAAGACACAGGATCTCTACTTCGTCGCCGATGGGTCCGGCGGGCATGTCTTCGCCGCGACGCTCGAGGAGCATAATGCCAACGTCAAGCGCTGGCGCAAGCTCGAGGCAGACAAGGGCGCAGATCCGAACATCGCGGTCGATGGCCAGCCCGACGCCGCGGCGGCTGCCGACACGCCTGCGGCACCTACCCAGAAGAAAAAGAAAACGAACTGATTTCGGAGGCACGCATGGCTTTGCAGTCCATGACCGGTTTTGCGCGGCGTGAGGGCACCAGCGGCCGCTGGCGCTGGGCATGGGAGCTGCGTTCCGTCAACGGCAAGGGACTGGATGTTCGGCTGCGTTTGCCGCCCGGTCTGGAGCGGATGGAAAACGACGTCCGCCGGATCGCAGGCGAACACTTCAGCCGCGGCAACATGCAGGTGTCATTGTCGGTTTCTGCCGGCGAAAACCGCTTTGAAACGGTGCTGAACCAGGAGGCGCTGGCTGCCGTTCTTGCTCTGCGTGATCAGCTCGGCGGCATCATCGACCCCGTGCCTCTGCAGCTCGATACGCTGCTGTCCATCAAGGGCATTATCGAATTTCGTGAGACGGAAGATAGCGAAGAGGCAATCGCTGCCCGTGACGCCGAGATTACCGCAGGGCTCTCAGCCGCGTTGTCCGATCTGCGCTCCATGCGCGAAGTCGAGGGTAAGGCGTTGTCGCGCATTCTGCTGGACCACGTCTCTACGATCGAAGGCCTGACGCTGGCGATCGAGCGCGATCCTTCGAGATCGCCCCGCGAGATCGCAGCCCGGCTTTCCGCACAGGTCGCCATGCTGATGGACGGTGCTGGAAAGTTCGACGAGGATAGGCTGTACGCCGAGGCGGCGCTGCTTGCGACAAAGGCCGACTTGCGCGAAGAGGTTGATCGCCTGAACGCACATGTGGCGGCAGCCCGCGAGCTGCTCGCCAAGGGTGGTCCGGTCGGGCGAAAGCTCGATTTCCTTGCACAGGAATTTAACCGCGAATCGAATACGATCTGCTCCAAATCGAATGCATCGGCGGTCACCGCTGCCGGTATCGAGCTGAAGGTGGTCATCGACCAGTTTCGCGAGCAGGTTCAGAATTTGGAGTGAGCCATGAGCCCGGCACAGTTGAATAAGCCTGCCACGATCGCCCGCCGCGGGTTGATGCTTGTCCTTTCCTCTCCGTCAGGTGCCGGAAAGTCGACGATTGCCGGCAATCTGCTGCGAGATGATCACAGCCTTGAGATCTCCGTCAGTGTTACGACGAGAGCAAAGCGCCCGAGCGAAATCGCCGGAAAGCACTATCATTTCATAACGGTGCCGCAGTTCGAGAGAATGCGCGACGCGGGCGATCTGCTGGAATGGGCCGAAGTGCACGGCAATTTCTACGGCACGCCGCGCGAACCTGTTGAAGCCGCAATGGCCGAAGGTCGCGACATGCTGTTCGACATCGACTGGCAGGGCGCCCTGCAGCTTCAGGAGAAGATGAAGGCGGATATCGTCTCGATTTTCGTGCTGCCGCCGACCATGACGGAACTCCAGTCACGTCTGCATCGCCGCGCCGAGGATTCTGAGGAAGTTATCCGCACGCGCCTGCTGAACTCCCGAGCCGAGATCGAGCGCTGGCGCGAATACGATTACGTCATCGTCAACGACGATCTCGACGAAGCGTTCCGCAATGTCAGCTGCATCGTCAATGCCGAGCGCGTCCGTCGCGATCGACGTCACGGCCTGTTCGATTTCGTCAACGGTCTTCTGACGGAAGAGCCCAAGCTCTGATCTGTGCGCTGAATGCCTGAACGCCGTGGGCGAGAGTCCGCGGCGATGAGGTCGTCAGTCAGGTTTTCCTAGAGGCAGTTTGCCAGCCGTACGAACTCTTCGACGGACAGGGTCTCCGCGCGCCGGGAAGAATCGATCTCAGCCTTAGCCAGAAGCGTTTCTCCACCGAGCGATTTGAGGCTCTGCCTCAGCATCTTGCGGCGCTGGCCGAAGGCTGCATGTGTCACCTTCTCCAGATTGGAGACGGAGCAGGGGATAGGATGCTCCTTCGGCGTCAGATGCACCACGGTGGACGTTACCTTGGGCGGAGGCGTGAATGCCTGCGGTGATATGTCGAACGCCATGCTTGCGTTCGTACGCCAGCCGCAGAGCACACCTAGGCGACCATAGTGGTCGTCGTCATTCTCCGCGACGATGCGTTGTCCGACTTCCTTCTGGAACATCAGCGTCAGCGATTGCCAGAACGGTGGCCATTGCTTTGGCAGCAGCCAGTTGACGAGCAGCTGCGTTCCGACGTTGTAGGGCAGGTTCGCTATGATCTTGACCGGTCGTCCGTCGGCAAGCGCCTCGAAGTCCGTCTTCAGGGCATCGCCTTCGATAACCTCGAGACGTCCGGGATAGTGAGCCTCGATCTCCGCAAGGGCGGGCAGGCAGCGAGCGTCGCGTTCGACGGCAATGACCTTCTTGGCGCCGAGCGCAAGGATGGCGCGAGTCAATCCACCCGGGCCAGGGCCGACCTCGAAAACAGTCACGTCCTCAAGCGAGCCAGCTGCGCGCGCAACTTTCTGCGTCAGGTTCAGATCAAGCAGGAAGTTCTGGCCAAGCGCCTTGCGGGCGTCGAGCCCGTGGCGCTGAATGACGTCGCGGAGCGGCGGCAGTCCATCGAGAGCTGCCATCAGCGAGCGCCGGCGGCCGTGCGGCCGAGATGTGCGGCAAGCTTCATGGCTGCAACGAGGCTGGTTTCCCTGGCGACGCCCTTGCCGGCGATGCCGAACGCAGTGCCGTGGTCCGGCGAAGTCCGCACGAAGGGCAGTCCCAGCGTGACATTCACCGAATCGTCGAAGCCGAGTGCCTTCGCCGGGATGAGCGCCTGGTCGTGATACATGCAGATCGCGACGTCATACCGTGCGCGCGCCTCGTCATGGAACATCGTATCCGCCGGCAAGGGGCCGATCGCGTCGACGCCTTCCGATCTCAGGAACTGGATGGCGGGGAGAATGATCGACTCATCCTCCTTGCCGATCGCGCCGTTCTCCCCCGCATGCGGGTTCAGGCCGGCGACCGCAAGGCGTGGCCTCTCGATGCCGAATCGTTTCTGCAAGTCGTTATTGGCGATGCGGCAGGTTTCGATGATCAGTTCAGTAGTAAGTGCCTGGGGCACGTCCTTGATTGGAATGTGAATTGTCACCGGTATCGCCCGGAGCTTCGGCCCGGCAAGCATCATGACTGGGGTGACTGGAAGCCCCGTAGCCCGCGCTGCCAGATCGGCAAGAAATTCCGTGTGTCCCGGAAAACGGAACCCGGCTTCATAGAGAACGGCCTTGGAAATCGGGTTGGTAACGACACCGAGCGCCTCGCCGGCGATCGTCAGCGAGACCGCTGTCTCGATCGCAGCAATGGTGCCCTTGGCGGTGGCAACATGCGGTTCGCCCGGTGCAACCTCGACACCTGCCGCGATGGGCAGAACGGGGAGGGCATCGGCAAATAGCGCGGCCGCTCCGGCGCAATCGGTTTCGCGAATGGCGACGGTCAGATCCAGCAGCCGTGCGCGGGTGGCCAGCACGTTGGGGTCGCCGATGAAGACAAACGGCGGAAGACCAAGCTCCCGCCGCTGACGCCAGGCCATGAGGGTTATGTCAGGGCCGATCCCGGCGGGATCGCCCTGGCTAAGCGCAAGCGGGCGGGAAAAAGGATTGGTCATGATGGCTCAGGGACGCAGGATCTGCGCCTTCTTGCGCAGTTCTTCGAGATACTTCGTCGCGTTGGCATTTTCCGGAGGGGCTTCCTTGCCCGACTTTGCCTTGTCGAGGTCTTCTTCGCGGAATACCATCTCGGCGGCCTGGTCGTCGGAAACCTGACGCTGGCTGCAGATGGCAAGGTATTCTACACCCTTGTCCGTAACCCGGGTTGCCGTCGTATTACCCTTGGCCTGCTCGATAAGCGGCTTCCACTCCGGCGGAAGCTCAGGAGCGAGGATACGTCCGAGGTCACGCACGGAGACGTCACGCATGGTGGCTGCAAAAACCTTGGCTTGGTCGCATCCGGGATACTTCGAGCGTGACGCTTCGGCTTCGCCCTTACGCTTGCCAACAATGCCCTTCTTGTTCGCCGGCACGACGAAGATCATCTGCTGAAGAATATACTCGGTGGTTTCCGGCTTCTGCTTGTTGTTCTGCATCATCCGGGCAACGAGGTCGGCATTCGACATCTTGCTGCTGTTGCCATAGCGAGCGTTGACCAGACGAGGCCAGCTCATCTGCACGGCAATGAAAGCCTTGAAATGGGCGACGCCGACACCTGCCTGCTCGAGGATCTGCGTCATCTGAGCTGTTGTGAGCTTGTTGCCGGTGGCGAAGCGCGCAAACGAGGCATCGACATCGTCTTTGGAGACCGACATGCGCACGCGCGAGATTTCCTGCTGCTTCAGGGTCTGTTCGACCAGCTGATCTTCAGCGGATTTTGCATCGGCCTTCTGATGCTGCAGGCGAAGGAAGGCTTGGCGCTTGGCAACGTCACCGCTGGTAATTGCCGTACCATTGACGACCACGCGGACCTCACTGGCGGCAAAAGCCGTCCCGGTCTGCGGCACGACCAAGCTCGTCAGCAGCGCCAAGGCCATGCCGGCGAGCATCGTTGTTACGGTTTTCCTGGCGCCAATCATCTATCGACCCTTCCCATTGACGCCGCACGTTCGTATTGCGGCGCTCCTAATTTATCAAGACAAACGGGCATTGCTGCTCTCGGAGCGTTCAGCGTATGCCTCAGATGTCGACCGGCCACAATGTCCTGCACAGCCATACGGCGAAAGAAAGGCTCCTTTCTTCCGCCGCTGTCGAGGCTCTTAGTTGTTGTAGATGTTCTTGTTGGGATCCGTGACGTCGCCGATGTTGAGATCGCCGAGCGTACGGAAGGTCAACCTCGCGCCAATCGTCCAGTCGCTGGCCGACTCGTCGCTGACGTCTCGCTTGTCCGAGTAGGCGATCGTGAAGATCGTGCATTCGTCTTCGTAAGACAGTCCGACCATCTTTCTGCTCACGACGTTGTTGTTCAAGTCATAAGCGATGCCACCGAAGATCGACCAGTAGTCCTTGAACTTGACCGTTGCCTTCGTCTGGATTTCGTCGTTGTCCGAATTGAAGCCATACTCAGGCTGCGCAGACACGTGCGTATAGAGCAGCTGGCTCTGGAACGCGTCGGTCTGGAAGCCGGCCGTCAGGTCGCCACGACGCAATTCCAGATCGTCGCGGTCCAGGCGATAGGACGCAGCAAAGGCAAAGCCCTGCGGCGTCTCGATGCCACCGAGACCTACATAGTCGGAGACGCTGTCCTGGAGGCCAGAATTCGCGCCGACATTGACGAGGTCTGGGCTAGCAAACGAGTTGTCGCCGGCGAGCTGATAGGACTGGCCGAAGATGCCGTGCAGCTTGTAGCCGTTATCGAACGTACCGGTGTACTGGAAGCCGACATTGGCCCGCGTACCGCCTTCGATGCGGTCATAGCCGGAAAACTTGTCGCGTTCGAAAAGGTTGGTCGCATCGAACACGAAGCTTTGCGAATCCTCGTTCGGCAACCCACCTGCCAGCTGTTCGTTCGGTCGTGCATAGATCTGCATGATCGGTTCGAACACGTGCGTACTGTTGTCTGTCGTTGCAAGGATCGGATAGCGCATCTCCAATCCAGCGGTGAACATCGAGCGCGTAGCGCTGTTGTTGTTGTCGTAATCGCCGTCGTAGGTGAAGCCCTGCGTGTTTGAATTTGGATTATCCATATTCAAGGCAAAGGCATCGCCGCGAGCCGCCAGAAGCGGCGTGATCAGAACGCCGGCCGGCGTCACGAACGTACGCTTCCACTGCAGCTCACCGGTCAGTCGAGACGTCTGTCCCTGGAGACCACGGAACCGATCGAAGCCGTCCACTTCATAGAAGTCGTCGTGCGTTCGCGAAATATTCGTGAAGTTGACGTCGGCGGAAAGCTCGCCTCCGGCAAGCGGCTGCGGCGCCACGAAGTGATAGTCCATCACCGGATAGACGATCGCCTGCTGCTTTTCAGCCGTGTTGGACGGATCGGCGTCCTGAACGTCGTAGTAGAACGAGCGCAGATCGAAGTAGTTTCGCTTTCCAAGACCGGTCAAATAGACTTGGTTGGTGTGCGTGCTCTGGTTCAGACCCTTGAGTTCGTAGGTGCGCGCGAAGTTGTTGTCGCTCTGCAGCATGACATCCCAACCGAACGTCCACCGCGGATTGATCTTGAACTGAGCCTGCGAGGCCACGAGGCCACGGAAATCCTTCTCCGCATCGCTTGTGCCCGGCGTGAACTGCTCGGGGCTCATCTGGTCGATCCCGGCCATGCGCAATGTATGCGTGCCGTTTTCGAAACGCTGGCGGAATTCGGCGTCGAGCAGGAAGCCCTGGGTCGTATAGCCGGTTCCGGTCACCGTTGCGTCCATGCTGGGCGAAATGACGTAGTAATAGGGAACCGACAGGCCGAAGCCGAGATTCTGTGACGTGCTGAAGCTCGGGAAGAGGAAGCCGGACTTCCGCTTCACCGTATTGTCGGGAACTTCCAGCCACGGAACATAGGCGATCGGATGCCCCAGAAGCTCGAAGCGAGCCTTCTCGAGGCGAATCGTGTGCTTTTCGCCGTTCTGAATGACGCGCTCCGCCTTCACCTGCCAGAATGGCGGCTTTTGCGGGTTTTCGGCGCAAGGCAAACAGGCCGTGTAGACGCCCTTGTGCAGGATCATCTGCGTGCCGGCGACGCGTTCGCCGCTCTCGGCAACCAGACGCGTGTTATCGGCCGTCTCGATTCGCAACGAATTGATGAATCCGTTCGCGAAGTCATCGGTCACATCCAGCTTGTCGGCATACATGCGATTGCCGTCGGGGCTGATGAGCTCGACATTGCCGAGCGCCATCAACCGGCCGGTCTTCTGATTATACTCGACGCGCTGCGAGACCATCTTGTAGCCGGCGTAGTTGATCTGCACGCCGCCTACCGCAGAAACAATCTCTGCGTCTCTGTTATAAATGAGCTCGTTAGCCGAAAGCAGCATTTTCGCTTCTTTCGGAATGTTGGGCTTTACGCTTTGTATAGCGTCCTGTGCGAATGCAATTGGGATGCCGCCTGGAAAGCTGCACAGGGCTACGCCTGCCAACAGGGCAACCAGCTGCTTACTGAAACTCTTGCGGTCGCCTGCCGCCACTAGCCGTCCTCCTGATGAAGCAGAATTGTTGCACCCAAAGCCAAGGCAACGGTGACCGGAATCCACGTTGCCACGAAAGGCGGGACAACCCCACTGCTTCCGAATGCTTTTACAAGCACGGTGACCACATAAAGCACGAAGCCCGAAAGGATTCCACCTAGAATCACAGACCTCGATTGGTTGAACCGGCTAAATTTTAGGGACACTGTTGCAGCAATGAGAGTCATCGCCACGAGCAACAGCGGTTGAGACAACAATGAGTGAAACTGGGTTTCGAGCGCCTTGGTCGGAATCCCGAAGGATTTCGCTGCTCGAATACGGTTTGGTAGATCAAAAAATGCAATAGTTTCAGGGGCTGTAAGCCTCTGTTGCACGAAGTCCTGTTTCAAATTGGTGCGGACTCGTACCTCGTCCTTACGGGCAGCGATCTCGCCGGGGCGACGCTCCACAACCGTCTTAAGAAGCCAGTAACCATTCTTCAACTTTGCCGATGCCGCATCCTGTCTCAGAATGATGTGGCCGGTCGAATCAAAGTGTATCAGGACGGCATCGACGAGCAGGGTGCCGTCTTCCAGAACCTTGTGCGCACCGATGACAACGTCGTCCTGGCCACTGATCTGGCGGATCCATGGAACCTGCGGGACGGTGTTGCTCGAGCCCGTATCCCCGCGCCAATTGCTTTCCACAAGCGCGGCCTGACGCTGTCCCCATGCCGCGAGTGGATTGAGAGCGGCCATCACCAGCAGGCCGAGCAGGAAAGCGCCACCAACGAATGGCGACATGAACTGCCAGACCGAAATGCCAGCTGCTCGCGTCACCACAAGCTCGTATTTGCGGTTAAGGCCAATCAGCACGGTCATGCCGACGAACAGGGCGACGAAGGGAACCGTCTGCTGCAGGATGAGCGGCAGACGCACAGCCGTCATCAGTAGGCCGCCGGTCACGGTGTAGCCCGGCAGATTCGACATGCGCCCGGCTGTTTCACTGAAATCGACCATGAAGACGATCCCGGTCACACCGAGAAAGAACCAGATGGTCGTCGTGAGGTAGCGGCGGAAGAAGTAGCGCCCGAGCGTTCCGAAAATCATGCGCCGCCTCCCGTCGATGGTCCAGCGGAGTTGGGGAAGCGTTGGCGTAGCTTGCCCCATAGCGCGGCAGTCCGGTCGCTGATTGCAGCCAGAAGCGAAAGCCGCTTGTGGCTCGCCAGCGAAATGATAGCGAGCAGGCTGACCACGGCAGGGATCGCATAGAGAATACCGATATAGACCGGCTTCGTGTCGATCTGGTTGGCTGCGTAGAACGTTGCCCAGCGCAAGGCAAAGGCGAGAATCAACGCGGAAACCATCGGATGTAGTCGCGCCTCGCGGTGCGATCGCGCATCACCCGCGATGGCCAGCGATACCAGTGTGAAAACCATCGGCAGGAGCCAGTCGGTCAGGCGCCGGTGCAATTCGGCGACATAGCTTCCCGGTCGCGCGATGTAGTCCTTGTCGGTGGTATCTGGATTGAACAGGAACGGCAGTTCGCGGTCGGACGCGCGCAGGGTCGCCTGACCACGGTTCTGCGTCAGGTCGGATAGGTCGAACGAATAGGAATCGAATCGAATGACCGAGACTTCGCCATTCGGCGTTTTCCGGTGCACTTCGCCATCATGCATGATCAGCGAGGTGCCTTTTTCGTCAACGGCGCCCTCGCGCGCATAATAGATTAGCTCAAAGGAAGGGTCGCGTTCGTCCACCACGAACAGCCCCTTCAAGACGCGCCCGGCGAGGCGCTCCGAAATCTGGACGTAAAGGCCGGAATCGATGCGGCGGAAATTCTTCTCTTCGATGACGCTGGACAGCAGATCCGCGTATGCGGCTGCGATCATCTGGCGCGCGCCCGTTTTCGCTTTCGGCTCAACCACATTGTCGACCAGGAAGGAGAAAACGCTGATGACAGCCGCCAGGATAAGAATCGGTCGGAGAATCACACTCCGCTTGGCGCCGGCCGCGTCGATCACAGCAAGCTCCGAGTCGTTGTTCATCGTCGTCAGCGTTTGCGTGACGCCAATGACGAGGGCGAACGGCAGGACGACGGGAATGATAGACGGCAGGATCAGCGTTGCGAGCTTCGCGAACGAACCCATCGACTGGCCGCTATCCGTCACCAGGTTGACGCGCTGCAGCACCTGAGTCGTCCATATGATCGCTAGCACAGGCAACAAGGCCACCAGAAACATCTGGCCGACGCGCCGCAATATATATGTTTCAAGCAGTTTCATGCACGCCCTTGAACGCTGTTTGCGAAGTGATGCCGCTCCGCAGCGAAAACCATCTACGCTCTTTGGTTCGCATTTGCGACAAGGGGACGTCGAAAATTCATTCAAATTTCAGATTTTTTTTCGACCTGTGGCGAATCGGCTAGCGCGAACAGACCCGCGAAAATGACGAGCGATGAAAGCCAGCCGAGAACGACATCCGAAAGATAGTGCGCGCCAAAGGCAAGGCGCATCGCCGGCGCCAGAAGCGAGATCGCGGCAAGGGGCAGGAAGACGGCCACCCGAAAGGGTGGGCGCACAAGGATGATTAGACAGAGCAACCAGCCAGCAGCGGCAGCCTCACCTGACACGAAGGAACAGTTGGAAACGCATTTGCCGGCCATTGATCCAGCGCGGACGAAGTCGAGAGCGCCGCCGAAATCCAATGTCGCCAGCGGCCGCGGCCGCCCCCAATGCTCCTTGAGTAAGCCGTTCACGAGTAATATCGGCCCAACGATAAGGGAACCGAGCGCGATCTTCAATTCACGAGCGCGCTTGGCATCGAAGGTCATTCCGTACTGGCCATAGCATTCCAGCAGTTTCCATAGCAGTATTGGGGCGACCACATAGGGAAGCCAAAGACAGAACCCCCGAAGCAGCTGTAGGTAGTAGTCTTCCCGATAGGGGAAATGGCCGCAGTTCTGGTTTGGATGAGCGCCAAGGCCACAAACCTCACGAACAAAAAAATGTGCGGAAATCTCGTAGTCGATCTGTGGAAAAAGGCTGAAGATGACAAGGAGGACCCACCACAGCGCCAGAAGCCCAACGAAGATGTCTGTCGCGCGATTGCGTCTGAATGCCTGCGACCTTAATGCTCTCAATGCGTAGTTCAATGCCCGATCCTTGGCGGATGAATTCGGTCGATGAATAACGGCTCGCAATGACACCTGTTTGACGAGAGTTTATGTCTCCCGGGTCGCGAGCCTGATGCAAAGGCTTGTGTCGGGATGTAAAACCCGGAATGAGTGTAGCAGAGGATTTTCAACAATCCCACTGGAGAAGACATGTCAGTAAAGTTCGAGATATCATTCGACAAATCAGCGGATCTCGCTGGTGGCTACGCTATCGTGCTGAAGGCGAGCGACGCGGACCTAGCAGCGGGCGCGCAGGCGGTCGATCCGTCCGGCCAGATTGCAAAAGCCGCCAAGGTTGCCGGGTTCACCGCGAAATCCATGAGTGTTCTCGACATCGTTGCGCCAGCGGATTCCGTCGCCGAACGCATCTTCGCCATCGGCCTCGGCAAGGCGCAGCAATTGACTGCGCATGATTGGTTGAAAGCTGGCGGGACGGCCGCATCGAAGCTTAAGAATGCAACCAAGGTGGCGATATTTGTTGATGCACCGGGCGTCGATGTCGGCGCCTCCGCAGTCGCGGATTTCGCGCTCGGCATGCTCCTGCGCGGCTACAGCTTCGACACCTACAAGACCAAGAAGAACGACGAGGAAAATAACGGCAAGAGCGGTGACGGCGTCGTCAAGGTCAGCATAATCACTGCGAATGCAAGCGAGGCGGCCAAGGCGTTCAAGGTCGCGCAGAGTGTTGCCGATGGCGTCAATCTCGCCCGTGACCTCGTCAACGAGCCACCGAACGTTCTCGGCCCGGTCGAATTTGCAGCAAAGGCCAAGGAGCTCGAAAAGCTCGGTGTCGAGGTTGAAATCCTCACCGAGAAGGAAATGCAGAAGCTTGGCATGGGCGCTCTGCTCGGCGTGGCTCAAGGCTCCGTGCGTCCGCCGCGCCTCGCCATCATGCAATGGAAGGGCGGCAAGAACGGCGAGAGCCCTGTGGCCTTCATCGGCAAGGGCGTCGTGTTCGACACTGGCGGCATCTCCATCAAGCCGGCAGCCGGCATGGAGGACATGAAGGGCGATATGGGTGGCGCGGCTGCGGTCACCGGTCTGATGCATGTGCTGGCCGCACGCAAGGCAGCGGTCAACGTCGTCGGCATCATCGGTCTCGTCGAGAACATGCCTGACGGCAACGCCCAGCGTCCTGGCGACATCGTGACGTCGATGTCCGGCCAGACGATCGAGGTGATCAACACGGATGCCGAAGGCCGCCTCGTGCTCTGCGATGCCCTCTGGTACTGCAACGATCGTTTCAAGCCGAAGTTCATGATCAATCTGGCGACGCTGACCGGCGCGATCATGGTTGCGCTTGGAAGCGTGCACGCCGGCCTGTTTTCGAATGACGACCAGTTGTCGGAACAGCTGACAGCGGCCGGCCTTGCCACCCGCGAGAAGCTGTGGCGCATGCCGCTGGGCAAGGAATACGACAAGATGATCGACAGCAAGTTCGCCGATATGAAGAACACCGGCGGTCGCTATGCAGGATCGATCACCGCCGCGCACTTCCTGAAGCGCTTTGTGCAGGAGACACCCTGGGCGCACCTCGATATCGCCGGCACGGCCATGGGCTCGCCGCAGGATGAGATCAATCAGTCATGGGGATCCGGTTTCGGCGTGCGCCTGCTCGATGAGCTCGTGCGCGCTCACTACGAATCATGACGGAAGTCCTGTTTTACCATCTGACGGAATCCAAGCTGGAGGACGCGCTGCCGCCATTGCTCGACAAGAGTGTCGAGCGTGGCTGGCGCGTTTGCGTCCAGCTCAAGGATGCCGCCCGCCGTGACTTGCTTGATCAGCATCTCTGGACGTTTCGTGAAGACAGCTTCCTGCCGCACGGGACCGACGAAGCCGATCTCGCAGATCAGCAACCGGTTCTTCTCACGGTGACCACGGAAAACAGCAATGCGGCGACGGTGCGCTTCGTGGTCGACGGCGCGGAACCGCCGTCCGTCGATGCCTATCAGCGGATCGTTTTCATGTTCGACGGCTATGATCAGGAGCAGCTTGAAGGCGCCAGGGCGCAGTGGAAGAAGCTGAAAGGCGAGGGGCACACTCTCACCTATTGGCAGCAGACGCCCGAAGGCCGTTGGGAGAAGAAGGCCTAAGCTAGCTCACGCCGGCCTTGACCAGGACGGCGTCGATGAACTCGCCTTTCGCCTTCGTGTAGGCCGCGCGGCTTTCGGCGTGCTCGCCGGCGAGGCCGACTTTGAGCTGCTCGTAGGCGCGGGCAAGTCCGGCATCTTTGCGCAGGGCATCGCGAAAGACGAGCATTCGATTCCAGTTGTTGCCCAGATGCTCGACGATGTGGACGAGGTGGGTGCGACTGTCGCTGGCGTTTCCGCGGCCAAAAATATGATCGTCCGGTACGATGTCGCTACCGGCGTACTCGTAGCCGATCTTTTCCATCGGGCCGATGCAAAGCGGCCCGTCGTCGAAGTGCTTGATGCCAACAAGAATGTCGATGATCGGCTTGGCCTTGATACCAGGAATGGCCGTGCTGCCGACATGCTGGATATCGATCGCCATATCCCCGAGGGCCTCGCGTATTGCGGCGGCTTCGTGGGCGTAGGCACGCTCCCATAGGGCGTTGGGTTCGACCAGTGAAACCTTTGTCTGCTGCAGACCAAGGCCGAAAGATGCATCATCCCGCATGCCGAACCTCCGCGATACCTGTGACCATGTCACCGTATCACGAGGTTCGGCATTTTGGCATCAATCGTGGAAGGCTTCGACGAACTTGCGCTTGCCGAGCATGAAGGCATCGGCGACATGGCGCAGCGGCGCCAGATCGACGTCAGATTCGCCTGCCTTGATGATTTCAGCGAAACGGCGGTAGAGGCTGGGATACTCTTCTTCCGGCGCCGAGAACTTCAGTTCGCCGTTGACGGAAAGCTTGGAGCCGCCCTCCGCGAGAACCATCTGGCCCGCTGCCGTTTCAGCGATAATGTCCCAGCTCTGCTTGCCCGTCTGGCGCCAGTCGAATTCAGCGCGTGCCGGGACGTTGTCGGCGTTCTTGAAGTAGAGGTCAGCCGCAATCGGCGCGTCCCGGTTCTCGGGGAACTCCAGCGTGGCGCTGGTCAGAAAGAGAGCCTTGGGCAGGATATGCGTGACGATCGACAGCGCATTGATACCAGGATCGAAAACGCCGAGGCCGCCGGCCTGCCAGATCCAGTCCTGATTCGGATGCCAGTGGCGAACGTCTTCCTTCCAGATGACGTGCACGCTGTTGATGGTTGTCGATGCGAGGAACGACTTCGCAGCCTCGACGGCAGCGGCGTAGCGCGAATGCCAGCTGGCGAACAGCGAGACGCCCTTGGCAGCCGCGAGGCTTTCCAGGTCCGCAACTTCGCTGAGCGTCGCACCCGGAGGCTTTTCGAGGAAAACATGCTTGCCTGCCGACAGCGCCTTGTGGGCTGCGTCGTAGCGATACTGCGGCGGCATGCAGAGAGACACGGCGTTGATCTCAGGCACGGCTTCCAGCATCGCTTCGATCGTGGTGAAGCTCTGGACACCGTCCACAGTGCCGTGACGGCTTGCCGTCGCGATCAGGTTGAAATCCGGATTCTCGGCGATGGAGGGGAGGTGCTGGTCGCGGACGATCTTGCCGACGCCGACGATGGCGAGGTTGATAGGTGACATGCTTGTGGCTCGCGTTCGGTGTTTCGCTCAAAAGTATGATTTATTTTGAGCCTGTTTTATCAGAAAGAAGCCGGCGGGCAAGCGCCGGCATCCGCATTAGAGCGAAGCGAGTTCCGCAGGTGCTGCAGGCTTCCTGAACTTCAGCGTTACCACCTTGTAGCCTTCCGCTTCGAGCTTCGACAGCAGCGTCGGCAGCATCGTTGCCGTGCGGTTGTGGATGTCGTGCATCAGAATGATACCACGTCCACGCTTGTGCAGAAGGTCCATCGTTCGCTTCGTCACCGCAGCTGGCGAAGTGTTGAAGTAATCCTTGCTGTCGACATCCACGTCCATCACGACCATTTCACGCATCGCAACGGCAGAGCGCAACTTCCTGGTGTCGGCGAGGTAGGGGAAGCGGAAGAAGTTGACGTCGACGCCGGTCGCCTTCGTCACCGCAGCTTCGCCGCGGGTTACCTCGGCCATTGCCGCGTCGAAGCTCAGCGTGGCCAGATCCTGGTGCTTGTAGGTGTGGCTGCCGATCGCATTGCCATCCAGGGCCACCTTGCGCGCAAGCGCCGGGTGCAGTTCGGCCATCTCGCCGACCATCATGAAGGCGCCCTTGACGCCGAATTGGTCGAGCGTCGCAAGCACGCGGTCCGTCCGGCCGGGAATCGGGCCGTCGTCGAAGCTCAGCACCACTTCCTTGTCCTGCAACCGCAGTTCGTGGATCGACGAAATGGTCAGCGTCCGGCCGGCCAGATTGTGCTTGCTGGCACCGCGCGCCGCAGGCGTTGCTGCGTCGCCGTCGGCGGCAGTCTGTTTGCCTTCCGGCGCGACAATCGATGAGGTCTTGATCGTCGTGTCCGGGGCAGGCTGTTTTGCCGTTTGGCAGCCGGCGAGGGCGGCACAGAGAAGGAGGCCGGAATAGATGGTGAAGCGATGCATGAAAGTTGGCTCAACAAATCAGTAATGAATGTTGAAACAACCTTTCGGATTATGGTTAACGATCGGTTTCAATCGCCGGGGAAAGCGTTGACGAATGCCAAATTCGCGATGCTCCATCAGGCGGTGTGACTATCCTGCCATAGCCTCTTCGTACTCGGACGACAGCTCCAGCCACTGTTCTTCTGCCGCGGCGAGCTTCGCGGCGGCTTCGCCACGCTGCTTTGCCTTTTCTGCGGCCTTTGCCGGCGCCTTTTCGTAAAGCACGGGGTCTGCAAGTTCCGCATCAAGTCCCTGAATCAGTTTCTCCAGCTTGCCCGTCAAGGATTCGATTTCGTTGATCTTTTTCTTGAGCGGCGCAAGCGAGGCGCGCCTGTCGGCATTCAGCTTGCGCTGATCGGCCTTCGAGGCGGCTTCTTCAACGATCTGTGGCTTCTCGTCCTTCTTCTTGCCGGAGGAGACCACGAGATCGCGATACTCATCCATGTCACCTTCGAAGGTCGTGACCGTGCCGTTGTTGACCAGCCAGAGTCGGTCGACCGTCGCCTCGATCAGATGTCGATCATGCGAGATCAGGATAACGGCGCCTTCATAGTCGTTCAGCGCTTCGATGAGCGCACGGCGGCTGTCGATATCGAGGTGGTTGGTCGGTTCGTCTAGAATGAGCAGGTTCGGCGCGTGAAACGCCGCGAGACCCATGAGGAGGCGTGCCTTCTCGCCGCCCGACAGATCCTTGGCGGCCGTCGACATCTTTTCCGTTGCAAGCCCCATCTGGGCAACGCGGGCGCGAACCTTGGCCTCCGGCGCCTCCGGCATCAGGCGGCGAACATGTTCCACCGGCGACTCGGCGGGGATGAGGTCGTCGAGCTGATGCTGGGCGAAAAAGCCGATCTTCAGGCTGGGCGCGAGCTTCACCTCTCCAGCCTCTGCCTCGAGACGACCGGAGATGAACTTGGCGAAGGTAGACTTGCCGTTACCGTTAGAGCCGAGCAAGGCGATGCGATCGTCGTTGTCGATGCGCAGATTGAGGTTCTTCAGGATCGGCTTGCCCGGCTCATAGCCTACCGCACCGCCGCTGATGGCGACGATCGGGGAGGCGGGCTGCTTCTCCGGCTCTGGAAAGGTAATGGGCTGCACGTGATCCTCGATCACCGAGGCTACGGTCCCCATGCGCTCCAGCGCCTTGACGCGGCTTTGTGCCTGTCGTGCCTTGGAAGCCTTGGCCTTGAAGCGGTCGATGAAGCTCTGGAGATGCTTGCGTGCCGCTTCGTTCTTGGCTTTCGCCTTGGTCTGCAATTCGTCCGCTTCGGCCTTCTGCCGTTCGAACTGATCGTAGCCGCCGCGGTAGAAGGTCAGCTTCTTCTGGTCGAGATGGACGATTGAATTGACGGCGTTGTTCAGCAGGTCGCGATCGTGGCTGATGATGATGACGGTATGCGGGTAGCGCCGCACGTAGTCTTCGAGCCAGAGCGTACCTTCAAGGTCGAGATAGTTGGTCGGTTCGTCGAGCAGCAGCAGATCAGGCTCGGTGAAGAGCACGGATGCGAGTGCAACACGCATCCTCCAGCCGCCGGAAAAAGACGAAGCCGGCCGCGCCTGCGCTTCCTGATTGAAGCCAAGGCCGGACAGAATGCTTGCCGCGCGCGCTTCCGCCGAATGCGCGTCGATATCGACGAGACGCATCTGGATTTCGGCAATCCGGTGCGGATCGGTCGCCGTCTCCGCTTCCTTGACGAGAGCGCTCCGCTCCTTGTCGGCGGCAAGAACGATTTCGATCAGGGAATCCTCCGTTCCCGGCGCTTCCTGGGCGACCTGGCCGATCCTGGCGTTCTTCGGGATGGAGATCGAACCCGTCTCCGCCCCAAGGTCGCCGGTTATGATGCGAAACAGGGTCGACTTGCCGGCGCCGTTGCGCCCCACGAGCCCGGCCTTCGTGCCGGCGGGCAGTGAGACGCTGGCGTGGTCCAGAAGCAGACGGCCGGCAATACGGGCGGAAACATCGGTAATCGTGATCATGCCCGGCGTTTTGGCCGAAAGCATCGATCAGTGCAAGAGCCTGTCAGCGCCCGAATGCCTGCACAGGTTGGCGTCGATTGGATTGCGCCGCGTGCAAGGCAATGCGCGCATTCGCCTGCAGTTGCGACGCGGTTGTTGCGTCCGCGCTCAGGGCGATGCCGAGAGAGATTGTCAGCTTGGTGGCAGCGACAGTATCGGTTGCCGCAAAGACGATGTTGTCCTCGACCGAGGAGCGCAGTCGCTCGGCGATCGCCATCGCTTCCTGCATGCCCACATTGGTGAACAGGAACGTGAATTCGTCGCCGTCGGTGCGCGCGACGAAGTCGTGTTTCTTGATCGACTTGCGGAAGAGATCCGCAAGCTTCTTCAGCAGCCGGCTTCCCGCCTGGGTACCATAGCGGGCGTTCAACGCCTTGAAGTCGTCGATATCGACCATGATGAGCGCATTGCCTGCTGCGCCGTCGTCGCTTTCGTAGAGGTCGAGCATTGTCTTGTTCAGCGCGATGCGGTTTGGAAGGCCGGTGAGCTTGTCCGTTGCCGATGCGGATTGCGCCGCTGCGACCCCACGCTCAAGGGCTTCCAGCCGCTCGATGTCGCTTCGCAGTTTTACTTCTAGGCTCGTCTCGCCGTTGAGCAGTTCTCCGAGCGACGTCGACAGGAACTCCATCTCGCCCATGAAGGACGACAGGCTTTGGCTGGGGTTGTCGGAGATCGACCGCAGGACGGCTTCGGCCGCGCGCACGAAGGCGTGCTTCTGGCCAAGGCTCTCGGATAGGCGCTCGGCTGCATCCTGCAGGATCTTCCCGGTTTCCGCCTGCGAGGCGTTGCCGACGAGACCGCAATGACCGACAAGACGATACTTCAGGCCAAGCTCATCGAGCGCCTGTTGTCGTGGGCTTCCGCCCAGCGCCGCGATGTCCTGCGCCAGCGCGGCGTTCTGCCCGATGATGGCTTCGTAAAGGAGCTCGTAGTTGCGTGGGATGCCGGCGATCCCTAGCCTGGCGATGTGCTGGCCGATCCGCTGGATGTCCGTGATCGCAGCCGGACGTGCGGCCTCGCGCTGAACCTGTGCATTCGAAGCTGCGTTTCGCATAACTGCCCCTCGCTTTGTGGCTCGTCCGGCCTGGCTTGGTTCTGCTATGCCTCCCAGCATTTAAGATAGACTGAATTTGCCTCGTTTCGGGTCACATCCGCCGCGTCGATCCCGAAACGCGGTTAATGCGCCCTTGACGATCAACTCTCGAGCCACTGCTTGCCGTCCGCGCGCAGGTAGTAGACCAGGTCCAGGACGAGGCTGGGCTTGCCCAATGCCGTCAGTGTCGTGTGGCATTGCCCGCGATGATGCGTCTGGTGATTGAAGAAGTGGGAAACGGCTGCCCACAGCGGCTGAGTGATCTCGATCGGCTGCGTTATCGGCGTGTAGGTAAAGGTCCCCGCGAGCGTGGTCTCGTCCAGACCGTTTACCCAATCGATGATACGCTGATCCTCGACCTGTCGCGCTCGGCGTAGCGACGCTAAATCGTCATGCAACAGGGAATTGAGCTTGACCGGCGCGTCTCCGTGCCCGGTGAAGCGCTTCATCCAGATGCGGTCGGCCGTAAGGAGGTGGTTCAGCGTGCCGGCCAGCGACCCGAAGAAAGCGCCGCGGTCGTCATGAAACTCCGCTTCCGTCAATTCCGATGCAGCATCGTAGACGAGAGCATTGGCCCAGCGGTTATAATCGGCAAACATCCTGTATTGCTTCAGCATTTTGGCCTCCATTCATTCTTCTTCGCAGTATAGCAGGGGTATGTCGCCTCTTTGGCGGTGATGATCTCATGAAATTGCGTGATGGTCGGTCGACGCGACCTCATGCTCTATGACGGCATCGTGAAATTACCGGTCCCCCCTTGTTTTCAGGCAATCGGACGGGTAAACACCGCCCACTTTTCCCCGATAACTGAGGATTATTACAATGGCGATTGAACGCACCTTCTCGATGATCAAGCCGGACGCAACGAAGCGCAACCTGACGGGCGCTATCACCAAGATGCTCGAAGATGCCGGCCTGCGCGTCGTCGCCTCCAAGCGCGTCTGGATGAGCAAGCGCGAAGCAGAAGGCTTCTACGCTGTTCACAAGGAACGCCCCTTCTTCGGCGAACTGGTTGAAGGCATGACCTCTGGCCCGACCATCGTTCAGGTTCTGGAAGGCGAAGGCGCCATCCTGAAGAACCGCGAAATCATGGGCGCGACCAACCCGGCAAACGCTGACGAAGGCACGATCCGCAAGGTTCACGCTCTGTCGATCGGCGAAAACTCGGTTCACGGCTCAGACGCTCCTGAGACGGCTGCCCAGGAAATCAAGTACTGGTTCTCCGACACCGAAATCGTCGGCTGATTCAAGAGTTCAGCAAATCCGCTGAACGCATTGAAGTGACTCATGAAGCCGGGGCATCGCCCCGGCTTTTTCTATGTCGAAGGGCAGGTGTCGGCGCTATCGTAGTCCACCGTGCCGTCCGGTTTGAAGACCTCGGGGTTCTTCGTGTAGAACGGCCCGATTACAAGCGGCTTGCCCGGCATGACCGATTGATCGAGGCTGGAAATAACCTCCGTCTTCAAGCTTTGAAGCGTCTTTCCGCTTGTGTCGACCAACCGCACATTGACTGCGTAGGGCTTGTCTTTCTTGACGCAGTGCACTGCCGGGCTCTGCAGCGTGATCTTGTCCCAGAAGGGATAGATCTTCTCGTTGGTAACGAGGGGCGCGCCACCCGCGGGGTTCTCGAATTCGGCGATCGCTACCGTGCCCTCGGGGATTGCCATCTTCTTGTTGAGCGTCACGACATAGGTCGCGACGGCCACGCGATAGTTGAAGACGAAGACGCGGCCCGTCAGTTCAACCAGATTGTCGCCTTCGCGCTGGCATCCGGCAAGCAGGGTCGCGGCCGCGAGCACGGCTATCGATAGCGCTTTCATGGCGCTTCCTCCTCTTTTCTGCGGCGGTAATGGCGGTTCGCCTTGGCGCGGTTGCCGCAGACGGCCATGTCGCACCAGGCGCGGCTCTTGTTCTTGCTGCGGTCGAGGAACAACCAGCCGCAGTTTCGGCAGATCTTCATCCTTTCGGGTTCGGGCATCGCGACCAGGCGGAGCGCGGATTGCGCCGTTGCCTTTTCGAGAGCCTCGGATCCCGGTCCGCCGCGAAGGATCAGCGCGATCGCCTCGAGAAGCTGGGCAAGAAGCGTATCGTCGCTACCGGTCGATACGCGCTTGCGGAAATAGCGATCCGTTGCCTCGCGCAGCGCCAGGAAATTCCTCCGGCTCTCCGGCGTCACAGGGGCGATGTCCCCGAACAGCGTGCGCTCTGCGCAGAATTCGGCAGCCGCTTCGGGAAACGCCTCCAATTGCTCCGGAACGGCAAAACGATCCACTCGCCGCTCGTCATCGTGCCTGAGAATGACGCTGTTGGCGACATCCAGGGCCAAGGCTCCACCTGAGAAGCGATGTGCGGTCCACGAAAAGCTCATCTCAAAAATATAACTGGTAAAACGTAGTTTGCCAGTTATTATTTCGAACTGGGAGTGATCGATGGCCTACCTGCTGCAGCAATTGGCAAATGCGATACCATTGGCCGCGCTCTACGCCGCGCTTGCCTTCGGCTATGCGGTCGCCTTCGGCGTCACGAAGCGGGCCGACATCACCTATGGCGCGATTTTCGCATTCTCCGGCCAGATTTTGCTGCTGTTCACCGACTTCGGCTACAACCGGCTGTGGCTTATTCTGCCGGCAGCCTTGGCGCTCGGTGTGGCTGCCTCGCTGCTCTACTCGATGGGGGCGGGGGTATGGATCGGTCGGTCGATTATGATGCCGCTGGTTCGCCAATCATCGAATACCGTGATCGTCGCGGCCTTGGGAATTACGATCGTCCTGATGGAGACAGCCCGGCTGGCATTGGATACCCGCAGCCTCTGGCTTTCGCCTTTTCTGAATGACCGTGTCGTCTTCTGGCGCAGCGGCGGCTTCGAGGTGGTGCTGACCGAGATCCAGCTCGCCAACACGATCCTCATGTGCGCCTTCGTGGCGATCGGCGCTCTCATTTTGAAGCGAACATCCTGGGGGCGCGTGTGGCGGGCGGTGACCGACGATCCGCTGGCGGCGGAGCTATGCGGCACCAGCGCCGACAAGGTCTTTCTGCTCGCCTATGCCGCTGCCGTACTGGTCGCAAGCCTTTGCGGCATTCTCTCTACCGCCTATTACGGCACCATGGATTTCGGCGCCGGATTGATGTTCGGCTTGAAGGTCTTGATGGTCGCCGCCGTGGGAGGCTATTCCGATCCGCTGAAATCAGCGGGAGGCGCCGCCGGTCTCGGTTTGATCGAAACCTTGTGGACGGCCTATGGACCGTTCATTTGGCGCGATCTGGTGGTCTTCACGCTGCTCGTGCTGTTGCTGGTGCTCAGCAGGCGCGAACGCGCCATCCCGTGACTATTTCCACTTGTCGTGCGCCTTGTCGTCCGCGCTTTTCGCGGTAACCCAGTCGCCAGTAGCGCCGTCCTTACCATGTTCCTTTTTCCAGAAGGGCGCGGATGTCTTCAGGAAATCCATGACGAAATTGGCGCCGTCGAAGGCAGCCTGACGATGGGGAGCTGCGGCAACCACAAGGACGATATTGGCGCCGGCCACGATCTTTCCATAGCGGTGGATGACCGTCAGTCCCAGAAGGTGGAAGCGCTCGATCGCAAGCCTGGCGATCCGGGTCATCTCCGCTTCCGCCATGCCGGGGTAGTGCTCAAGCTCAAGGGCCGCCAAGGTGCCGCCTTCATCCCGGCACAGCCCGGAGAATGTCACGATGGCGCCGACGCCGCGCGTGTCATGCGTGAGCCGGTCGACCTCGGTTTGGAGATCGAAGTCCCCGGGCTGGACCCGGATATGAGGCTCGACCACGCCGGTCATGTCAGCCCCCGGTCATTGGCGGGAAAATGCCGATCTCCCGCGCGTCGCCGATCGGCTCGTCATGTTCGACATGTTCCTGGTCGAGCGCCACACGGATCACGTCAGGAAACTGAAGCGCCGTCTCATATTCTTCGCCTAGCGTCTTCAAATGACTCAGAAGATCGGAAACGGTCACCACCGATGGGGGCAGGGCGATGTCTTCCTCGCCCTTGCCGATCCGCTCACGCACCCAGGCGAAATAGACGAGTTTTGTCATTCTTCGTCATCCACGATGTGCTTCAGGCCGGCCCGGAAATAATCGTAGCCGGTGTAAATGGTCAGGATTGCCGCAATCCAGAGGAGGCCGATGCCGGTCTTCGTCGTGAAGGGGAAGATCTCGTCGCCGGCGGGGCCTGCCAGCAAGAAGGCGATGGCGACCAGCTGCACCGTTGTCTTCCACTTGGCAATGCGGGTCACCGGTACGCTGACCTTCAGCGCTGCGAGATATTCGCGTAGGCCCGATACCAGGATTTCGCGGCAGAGAATGGTGATCGCCGCCCAGATCGACCAGCCGGCAATGGTTTGGTCCGCAGCCACGAGCAGAAGAATCGAGGCGACGAGCAGCTTGTCGGCGATCGGGTCGAGCATCCGGCCGATATTCGACGTCTGGTTCCAGATGCGGGCAAGGTAGCCGTCGAGGAAGTCCGTGATCGACGCAATGACGAAGATCCACAGCGCAACCCATCGCGCGGTGTTGCTGATCGCGAGCTTCCCTTCGAGGAAGAAACACAGGACGATCAACGGTACCGCGAGGATACGGCCGTAGGTCAACAAATTGGGGATGCTATATGCGCGCGATGCCATGAACTGTTCTCTGAATTGATGCGCCGGTAGATGACGGCTTTGACTGCAAAGCGTCAACATTCTTTCTGTTTTTTTGCTTCCATTGCGTGGAATTTGCGACCGACGCCACCTATTTCGCGGCGTCGTCGTGAAAATGATTGTAAACCTGCTTGGCGACGGTTTCCGAAATCCCCTCGACAGCCATCAGATCCGATAGCGCTGCCCGCGAAACGGCCTTCGCCGTTCCGAAATGCTGGAGCAGCGCACGTTTGCGTGAAGGCCCGATGCCGCCGATCTCGTCGAGCGGGTTTTTCACCATCTCCTTCTTGCGCCGCGCGCGATGCGAGCCGATGGCGAAACGGTGCGCTTCGTCACGCATGCGCTGGGTAAAATAGAGAACCGGATCGCGCGGCGGCAAGGTGAAGCTTTCGCCGGCCGGCAGGAAGAACCGCTCACGCCCGGCATCGCGATCGACACCCTTGGCAACGCCGATGGCGATGACGCTGTCGGTAATCCCGAGCTCTTCGAGGATAGCCCGAACGGCCGTCATCTGTCCCTGGCCGCCGTCGATCAGGATTACGTCGGGCCAAGCCGGGAAGGGCATATCCGCTGCATCGGCGGTCGAGACTGGCTGGCTGCGATCGGGAATGCCTTCTTCCTTGATCAGTCGGGTGAACCGCCGCGTCATCACTTCCCGCATCATCCCGAAGTCGTCGCCGGGCGTGATGTCGGTCGATTTGATATTGAACTTGCGGTACTGGTTCTTCACGAAGCCTTCCGGCCCCGCGACCACCATGCCGCCGACGGCATTGGTACCCATGATATGGGAGTTATCGTAGATCTCGACGCGCTGCGGCACGTATGGAAGCTTGAAGGTGTCCTTGAACCCTTCCAGCAGCCGGGACTGCGAGGCAGTTTCCGCTAGCTTGCGCCCATGCGCCTCGCGCGCATTGCCGACGACATGATCGACCAGATCGCGCTTCTCGCCGCGCTGCGGTACCAGGATCGAAACCTTGTGTCCGGCCTTCTCGGCAAGTGCGGCCGACAGCAGCTCCATCTCATCGACCGTCTCGGAGAGCAGGATCTGCTTCGGCACCGGCTTGTCGTCATAGAACTGTGCGAGGAAGGCGCTCAGCACCTCGGCGCCGGTGAGCTGCGGATCGGCTTTCGGAAAATAAGCCCGGTTGCCCCAGTTCTGTCCGGTCCGGAAGAAGAACACCTGAATGCAGGAAATTCCGCCTTCGTGGTGGATCGCGAAGACGTCGGCCTCCTCGACCCCGGCAGGGTTGATGCCCTGATGGCTGGAGACATGCGACAGCGAGGCGAGGCGGTCGCGATAAACGGCCGCCTGCTCGAAATCCAGATCCTCGGCCGCCTGGTTCATCGCCTCGGCCATATGCTCCTTCACCTTCTGGCTCTTGCCGGAAAGGAAGTCCTTGGCCTCCTGCACCAGTTCGCCATATCCCGCATCGCTGATTTCATGCGTGCAGGGCGCCGAACAGCGCTTGATCTGGTAGAGCAGGCAGGGCCTCGTGCGCGTCTCGAAGACACTGTCGGTACAGGTGCGGATCAAAAAGGCGCGCTGCAGGGAGTTGATGGTGCGGCCGACCGCACCGGCGGATGCAAACGGGCCGAAATAGTCGCCCTTGCGGGCGCGAGCGCCGCGATGCTTGAGGATAGCAGGGGCGCGGTGGTCGCCTGATATCAGGATATAGGGAAACGACTTGTCGTCGCGCAGCAGCACGTTAAAGCGCGGTCGCAAGCGCTTGATCAGATTCGCTTCCAGGAGGAGCGCCTCGATCTCGGTCCTTGTCGTCACGAACTCCATATGTGCCGTCTGCCGCACCATCTGCGCGATGCGGTTGGAGTGGACACGACCCATCGCATAGTTGCTGACGCGCTTCTTCAGGCTGCGCGCCTTGCCGACATAAAGGACATCGCCGGCCTCGTTGAACATGCGGTAGACGCCCGGGCTGTTCGGTAGTCGCTTGACGAATTCGGCGATCAGATCCGCGCCGACGAGGCCGGTCTCATTGGTCCCGCCTTCGTTCCAGTCGATCGCAGCGGCAAGCGGCGCAGCGGAGGCTTCGCTCTCCACTTCGATATCGTCGTCGGCCTCGTCATTTTCGTCGTAAAGAACGCCGCCGTCCGGCAGCTTCCTTGAGTTCATTCCGTAATCTCCGCCACATCGGGCGTCTGCCATGCAAGGTGCTGGCCGCCATCGAGGGCAATCATTTGGCCGGTGATCGAGGGCGTATCGTAGAGGAAGCGGATCGTCCGTCCGAACTCGCCGAATCCCGGCCCCGCCTTCATGATAAGGCCGGCGACCTGCGCCTGGAAGTCCTCTTCGCTCTGTCGCGCGCTGCGAACAGTCGGGCCGGGGCCGAGCGCGTTGACACGAATTCGCGGCGCGAAGCTCTGCGCCATGGTCTGTGTCGCTGTCCACAGCGCGGCCTTGGACAAGGTATAGGAATAGAAGCCGGGATTGAGTGCCCACACCCGCTGGTCAATCACATTGACGATCAGCCCGGCATCGCTGGCCGGCAATTGCTCGGCAAAGGCTGCAGCCAGGATGGACGGCGCCCGAACATGCAGCGCGAAATGCTCCTCCCATGCCGTCGCATCGAAATGATGCGCCGAATCATTGTGGAACGCCGACGCATTATTGACCAGTAAATCGATCGGCCCGAGTGCCTCGGAAGCCCGTTTCAGGAGGTCGTTCGTCGCTTGCGCATCCATTAAATTTGCCTGCAGCGAAATTGCCCGAAATCCCTTTTGCCGCAATTCCGCCGCGAAATTTTCGGCCGCCTCGATCGAGCGGTTCGCATGGATGGCGACGGCAAAGCCGTTTGCTGCAAGATCTTCGACTATCGCCCGGCCTATTCTTTTGGCCGCGCCGGTCACCAATGCGGTTCGAAGTCTTTTGTCGTTCAAAATCATGCCTCTTCGTCGCGCGAGTCTGTGCGCTGCTTATATAGGCGTGTGTGTAGACCTTATAAATAGGGGTTTCGATTGCCCGCAAGGCTTGGATGTTGTATGTATTATTTAAGAAAATAATTCGATAAAATAAGTATTCATGACTTAACCATTCATTATGGTTAACAAATATTCTGTTGCGGTAAAGCAACATCGAATTTCAGCCACCCAGGCGCCACAATCAAATCACATTTTGGCTCTTTCAAATCCTCATTTGGGCATCAATTTCCCTCTCGATCCGAAAGGGACATGCGTAATTGCTCGCGAATGCTTCGCTGTAAGACAGTTGACGAAGGACGCGGGTTTGAAAGGAGACGAGTATGCGTACTTTTATTGCTAGCCTGTTGGTTTCGACCGTTGCCCTCGGTGGCTTCTCCGCTGCTTATGCAGCAGACGCCGTCGACCAGATCCCGGAAGCTCCGGTTGCACAGAATGAGCCGGCTCCGGCTGCAACCTGGCAGGGCTTCTATCTCGGCGGCGCCGGCACCTACAACATGGGCAGCTTCACCGACAAGTACAACGCTCGTGCGATTGGTGGCCAGATCTACAGCGGCTACAACTGGCAGCAGGGTCAGATCGTATACGGCGTTGAAGGCGACATCGGCTATTCCGGTGCTGACGGCGCTGCACATGGCGGTACGGCCAAGAACGAAGTCAACGGCTCGATCCGTGGCCGTATCGGTTACGACCTGAACCCGTTCCTGCTGTACGGCACTGCCGGTCTTGCTGCGACCAAGAACAAGTTCAGCAACGGCAACGGTTCGGACACCGATACCGCGCTCGGCTACACGGTCGGCGCCGGTGCTGAAACCTTCGTGACCAACAACATCACGGCTCGTGTTGAATACCGTTACACCGACTACCAGCACAATGACTTCGACATCGGCGGCTCGAACATCTCGCGCGGCTATGACGAACACAGCGTCAAGGTCGGTATCGGCATGAAGTTCTAAGCCGAACATCGAATGCGAAAAAAAGCCGGGCCAAGTGCCCGGCTTTTTTGTTGCTCACGCGCGATCAGGCGGCGTTGCTCTCGCGCGGAAAGTCGGTCGATAGAGCGAGCTCGCGCCATGCCTTGAGTTCCTCGGCAACATCGGAATTCTTCTTTTCGATCGCGGCAACCGTATCGCTGCCGAACGGCATGCGCAGTGGCGGATTGTCGGAGTGTGCCAAGGTGATCATTGCCTTGGCAAAGCGGGCAGGGTCACCGGGTTGCTGGTGATTGTGGCCTGCAGCGAATTCGCGCATCGCGCCCACCGGTGTCTCCTGGTAGTCGGCAATTGAACTCGGGCTTACCGCAAGCGAACTCTCGTCAAGGAAATCGGTGCGGAAAAAGCCGGGCTCGACAACCGTTGCCTTGATGCCCAGCGGTGCGACTTCTGCGGCCAGCGCTTCTGTCAGGCCCTCCACGGCGAACTTGGTCGAGCAATAGATGCCCCAGCCGGCATGTGAGACATAGCCGCCAATCGAAGAGATGTTGATGACGTGACCCGAACGCTGGCGGCGCATATGCGGCAGCACGGCGCGGGTGACGTTCAGCAGTCCGAAGACATTGGTTTGATAGAGCCTTTCGATCTCGCTCATTGTTGCCTCCTCGACAGCACCCAACAGACCGAAGCCGGCGTTGTTGAGGAGGATATCGATACGGCCGAACCGCTTGACGGCCTGTTCGGCAGCCTTGTGCGCCGAGGTTTCGTCGGTGACATCCAGGGATACGGTGAGGAGATTTGGGTGATTGCCAAACTTCTCCTGCAGACCCTGAGGATTGCGCGCCGTCGCTACGACGGCATCTCCGGCGTTGAGAGCTTCCTGAGTGATGAGGGCGCCGAAACCTCTCGATGCACCAGTGATGAACCAGACACGCATGACCTTTTCCTTTCGGTTGTGATTTACTGACACGACCAAGGTAGCGTATGGATATTGGTGAGAGAATTTGCCTTCTTCTCCATGGGCTGCTGAGAAATATTCATCAATGCGACGTGTACGCTCGACCGATCTCGCCATCTTCCTGGCGATAGCCACTCACCGCAGTTTCCGAAAAGCGGCGGTCGAACTCGGTGTGACGGCATCGGCCTTGAGTCACGCTTTAAGGGCGATCGAAGAGAGGCTTGAGGTTCGTCTGGTCAACCGCACCACCCGCGGTGTTGCGCTGACGGAGGCAGGCGAGAGACTGTTCGACCGGATACGGCCTGCCTTCCTCGATATCGACGCGGCGCTCGATGATCTCGACACGTTTCGTGGCCAGCCCTATGGAAAGTTGCGGATCAACGCGGCCCGCGCAGCCACAAGGCTCGTGCTGTTGCCGATCGTCTCGCGCTTCCTGAAAGCCTATCCCTCGGTTGAGGTCGAAATCGTTATCGACGACGCCCTTGTCGACATGGTCTCGTCCGGGTTCGATGCCGGGATACGCTTTGGCGAGAGCATTGCTGCCGACACGATCGCGGTACCGATCGGCCCGCGCCACCGTTTCGCGGTGGTTGGCGCTCCCGGCTATTTCGACGGCAGGAATAAGCCGGTCACGCCGCACGATCTCAAGGACCATGCCTGCATCCGCTATCGGTTCGCCGGCGGTGCCTTCTATCGGTGGGAGTTCGAACGTGGCGGCGTCGAGTTGGAGATTGACGTTCAGGGGCCGCTGACACTGGGCGATCAGGATATTATCTTCGACGCCGCCGTTCAGGGGAGTGGATTGGGCTATCTCTTCGAAGATCAGGTGCGCACCGCGATCGATGACGGCAGGCTGGTCAGGGTGCTGGAGGACTGGTGCCCGTTCTACCCCGGCTTCTTCCTGTATTATCCAAGCCGCCGGCAACTACCGACGGCGCTGCGCGCCTTCATCGATTTCGTCAAGGCAGACAGGGAGCAAACTCAGCCCTGAGGCTTCAGCTCCGGGTAGGCCGAAAACTTCTTTTCGAAGTCGCGTGCCCAGCCGATGAGCTCGGAATGTTCGGCTTCCCACTGGCCCTTGAAGCGCAGCTCGAGATAGCCGAGTGTCGCGGCCAGCGCGAAGTGACCGCCATGCAGCTTCTTGCCGATCTTCGGGAGATGAACGCTGAGGTGGCTGAGGCCGCTGATGGCCTTCTTCCACTGGCGGTCGATCCACGGCTGATGCACCTTTTCCTCGTCACGGAAACGGCGCTCGTAGACGATGGCGAGCAGGCAGTCGCAGATGCCGTCGCACAGTGCTTCGAGGATCTCGGCTTCCAGGCGCTTTCCGTTCTTCGCGGGATAGAGCTTCTTGCCCTTGAGACGGCCGAAATAATGCATGATGGCCACGCTGTCGTAGATCGAAACGCCGTCATCGGTGAGCAGGGTCGGAATTTTGCCAAGCGGGTTGTTGTCGACGAGGATCGCCGGCCCGGCATTGGTGTCGACGCGGATTTCGGTCGCGTCGAGTTCGAGATAACGCGCGGCCATGCGCACCTTGCTGGAATAGGGCGAGGTTGGTGCACACAGGATCTTCATAGTCGTTCTCTCTCAAAAATGCTTGCAATGTGCCAAGACTATTTCGCGCCGGAAAGAGTCGGTCAATCCTCTTTCACGGCCTTGTTCTCGCCGCGCAGCCAGAACGCCCGGTGCGAGGCATAACGGTCCTGCGCCATATGATCCTTCAGCGCCGGCAGCAACTGGTGCAACTCGTCCTTTAGCGTGTAGGGCGGGTTGACGATGATGAGCCCCGAGCCGGTCAGTCCGGTATTCATTCCACGGTCGCTGCGCACGGTGAGCTCGGCGCAAAGTGTCTTCGGAATATCGAGCGCCTGCAGCGCCTCGTGGAATTCCTTGATCGGCGCGCCCTTCTTGATCGGATACCAGAGGCAGTAGGTGCCTCCCGGAAAGCGACGATGCGCCTTGGCGAGGCCATCGACCAGCCGCTCATACTCGCCATCTTCCTCGAAGGGCGGATCAACAAGCACGATGCCGCGCTTCTCCTTCGGCGGCAGATGCGCGCCGAGCGACAGCCAGCCGTCGAGCTCGGTGATGCGGGCATGATGGTCGCCCTCGAACAGGCGATGCAGCCGCTGGTAGTCCTCGGGATGAAGCTCCATCGCCGACAGCCGGTCCTGCGGCCGGAAGAGCATGCGCGACAGCTTCGGCGAGCCGGGATAGTAGCGCATGCCGCCGTCAGGATTGAGCTCGCGGATCGCCGTCAGATAGGGCTCGAGCAATTCCGCCACCTGCGGCGAAAGCTCGGCCTCCATGATCTTGCCGATCCCGTCGCGCCATTCGCCTGTCTTCTGCGCCTCTTCCGAGGAGAGATCGTAGAGCCCGATGCCGGCATGCGTATCGAGCACGCGGAAGCCTGCATCTTTCTTCTGCATGTAGCGGACGAGGCGCGCGAGAACCGCGTGTTTCAGGACATCGGCAAAGTTGCCCGCATGGTAGATGTGGCGGTAGTTCATTTTCGCTGATGCCTACATGAATTTGCGTGAGGGGCGTCGTTTCCGGCTTTTGGCCGGTTTCGGGTTGGAATATAGAAACTCCATGAACATTGCGACCCCCATCGAAGCCAAATCCCCGAAGTCTGCCGTCCGGATCGGCCACACCGCCTGTCCGCACGACTGTCCCTCCACCTGCGCGCTGGAGGTGGAGGTCACAGACGATGGCAGGATCGGTCGCGTGCGCGGGGCGAACGACCACAGCTACACCTCGGGCGTCATCTGCGCCAAGGTCGCCCGATATGCCGAGCGCCTCTATCATCCCGACCGCCTGATGCACCCGCTGCGCCGCAAGGGCGCCAAGGGGGCAGGGCAGTGGCAGCAGATCTCTTGGGATGCCGCGCTGGATGAAATCGCGGAAGCCTTCGTCAAGGCCGAAGCCAGGGATGGCAGCGAGGCTATCTGGCCCTATTTCTATGCCGGCACCATGGGCTGGGTGCAGCGTGACAGCATCGACCGCCTGCGCCACGCCAAACGCTACTCCGGCTTCTTCTCGTCGATCTGCACTAACCCGGCCTGGACCGGCTTCACCATGGCGACCGGGGTCCTGAGAGGCCCGGATCCGCGCGAAATGGCGCGCACCGATTGCGTCGTTATCTGGGGCACCAACGCGGTCGCCACGCAGGTCAACGTCATGACTCACGCGATCAAGGCGCGCAAGGAACGCGGCGCCAAGATCGTCGTCATCGATATCTATGACAGCCCGACGATGAAGCAGGCCGACCTAGCGCTGATCCTCAAGCCGGGCACCGATGCAGCGCTTGCCTGCGCCGCCATGCACATCGCCTTCCGCGACGGCTATGCCGACCGCGCCTACATGGCGAAATACGCCGATGATCCCGCCGGCCTCGAAGCGCATCTGAAGACGAAGACGCCGGAATGGGCCGCCGCCATCACCGGGCTTTCGGTCGATGAGATCGAAGCTTTCGGCAAGCTCGTCGGCACGACGAAGAAGACCTTCTTCCGCTTAGGCTACGGCTTCACCCGCCAGCGCAACGGCGCGGTCGCCATGCACGCGGCGGCCTCGGTCGCCACTGTTCTCGGCTCCTGGCAATATGAGGGCGGCGGCGCCTTCCATTCGAACAGCGACATCTTCCGCATGAACAACGCGGAACTGACCGGCAAGTCGATGAAGGATGCCGACATCCGCATGATCGACCAGTCGCAGATCGGCCGCGCCTTGACCGGCGACCCTGTGGCCCTGCGCCATCGCGGCCCCGTCACCGCCATGCTGATCCAGAACACCAACCCGGTGAACATCGCGCCCGAGCAGCGGCTGGTGAAGCGCGGCTTCGCCCGCGACGACCTCTTCGTCGCCGTCCACGAGCAGTTCATGACTGATACCGCCGAGATGGCCGATATCGTCATCCCCGCCACCATGTTCGTCGAGCATGACGATATCTACCGCGCCGGCGGCCAGAACCATATCTTGCTCGGCCCCAAGCTGGTCGAACCGCCGGAAACGGTGCGCACCAATCTCTTCGTCATCGAGGAACTCGCCAAGCGCCTCGGCGTGGCCGATCGCCCGGGTTTCGGCTTCACGGCGCGCGAGATGATCGACCGCGTTCTCCAATCGAGCGAACTCCCCGGCTACGATCATTTCCTCGAGCACAAGTGGTTCGATCGCCAGCCGGAGTTCGACGACGCCCATTTCATCAACGGCTTCGCCCATCCCGACGGACGCTTCCACTTCCGCCCCGACTGGCGCAACCAGCCAGCGCCGAACCGCCCGCCGGAGGCAGTCGGCCTCCTCGGCCCCTATCCGGAACTGCCCCAGTTCCCGGATCAGGTCGACGTCATCGAAGTGGCCGATGCCGAACACCCGTTCCGCCTCGCGACGTCTCCCGCCCGCAACTTCCTGAACTCGAGCTTCGCCGAGACCAAGACCTCGCGGCAGAAAGAGGGGCGGCCGGAGCTGATGATCAATCCCTCCGATGCGGAAGCTCAAGACATCGCCCACGGCGATCTCGTGCAGGTCGGCAACGCCAGAGGCGAAGTCCGCCTGCACGCCAAGCTGACGACTGAGGTCAAGCCCGGCGTGCTGATCGCCGAGGGTCTCTGGCCGAACAAGGCGCATGTGGATGGCGAGGGCATCAACGTTCTGACCGGCGCAGACCCCGTCGCGCCGTATGGTGGCGCTGCCGTCCACGACAACAAGGTTTGGCTTCGCAAGGATGCCGCATGACGAAGTTCGAAAACGCAAAGGCTGAGATCGTCGAGGATAAGACGCTCTCGGATGGTTGGACGCGGCTCAGCAACTACGAGATTGACTACACGGATTCGGAAGGCGAGACCCATCGCCTGCATCGCGAGGTCTACCACCGCACGCCGGCGGCAACGATCCTGCTTCACGATCCCAAACGCGACACCGTGGTACTGGTCCGGCAGTTTCGTCTTCCGGTCCAGCTTCATGGCGAGCCCGCCTGGATCCTCGAAACGCCAGCGGGCCTGCTCGATGGCGAGGAGCCCGAAGCGGCCATTAGACGCGAGGCGATGGAGGAAACCGGTTTCCGTGTCCGCGACATCAGTTTTCTCTTCAAGGCCTACAGTTCACCGGGCTCCAGCACCGAAGTCGTCCACTTCTTCGCGGCCTCGATCGACACGGACGATCGCGTCTCGAATGGTGGTGGACTGGCGGAAGAACATGAGGACATCGAAGTCGTCGAAGTCCCTCTCGATCAAGCGCTGGCGATGATCGGGACCGGTCAGATCGTGGATTTCAAGACGATTATTCTGCTGCAATGGGCGGCGTTGAACAGAGGTGCCCTGAATAAGCCTTGAGGGGTTCATTCGGCTGTCATGAATCGGGACTATCCGCTCCGGCTTGTCATAATTCCCACCTGCAAGGAGAAAGCCGATGTGGCTCAGCAATTTCACGATCGTTCTGCCAGATGAGGTCGTGAACAACGGCTCGGTGCGCATCGAGGATGGCGTCATTGCCGAGATCCGGCCGGAGACCGTTGCCAATGCTGCGATTGATGGCGAAGGCCGTCTGTTGATGCCCGGCTTCGTCGATCTGCACGGTGACATGATCGAGCGCGAGATTGCACCGCGCCCCAACGCGATGATGCCGATCGATTTCGGCATTCACGAGCTGGACAAGAAGCTCGCCGCGCATGGCGTGACGACGGCCTATGCCGCTGTGTCCTTCGCGACGGAAAGTGTCTATGGCCACGTGCGTTCGCTGGAGACGACCTGCGCCGTCATCGAGGGTGTCAGCCGCCTGAAGGACAGCCTGCTGATCGATCACCGCGTTCACGCCCGCTACGAGATCACCAATATCGGCGCCGCGCCGGCGCTTGAGAAGCTGCTGGATGCCGGTCATGTCGATATGGTGTCGCTGACCGACCATACGCCGGGGCAGGGCCAGTACAATAACATCCAGAGCTATATTCTGAGCATTGCCGAGCGCCGTGCAATCTCCGAGGAAATGGCGGCAGAGATGGTCGCCAAGCGCATCGCCATGCGCAACAATCCCGAGATCGAGACCACGCTCCGTCATATCGTCGACCTGTCGCTGCGCCATAAGCTGTCGCTTGCCTCGCATGACGATGACAGCGCCGAGAAGGTCGCCGAAATGCATGATATGGGCGTCACCATCAGCGAATTCCCGGTGACGCTGCCGGCCGCAGAGGAAGCGCGCCGCCGTGGCCTGTGGACACTGATGGGTGCGCCGAATGCGCTTCGCGGCCAGTCCATGTCCGGCAACCTGAGTGCACTCGATGCGGCCCGCGCCGGTCTGCTGTCGGTCATCGCGGCCGACTATCATCCGGCCGCCTTCGTGCCCGGCATCTTCAAGATCGCCGCCGAAACCGACCTTCCGACTGCGGTAGCCATGGCGACGAAGAATGCTGCCCGTTCGGCCGGCTTGCTCGATCGCGGCGAGATTGCTGTCGGCCAGCGCGCCGATCTGGTCGTTGTCGAACCCGGCGAAGTCCACCGCATCCGCGCCACCTTCCGCGCTGGCCGCTTCGTCTACAGCGACGGCACGTTGCACCAGCCACGGTCGCTGGCGGCGTAAAGGTTGATCCGATCAAACGAGCAGCGGCACGTTTTCGCGTGCCGCTGCTTCGATCAGTTGCTTGTCCAGAGTGGCGGGCGGCAGTTTCGTTTGAATTGCTAACGCTAGGTAAGCTGCGTCGTAAGCGGTCAACTGATGCCGTTCCGCCACGCCAAGAATCGTGTCGTCGCTCGATGATCGCTGTGTGAAGATGCTAGTCCACGCAAGACTTTCACACCTTCACGAGCCTTGTCGAAGTCGATCCGATTGCGCCTTCTCGCCATCATCAACACATTGCGCACTTCGTGCCACAATAAGTCGGGAGCAATCGCGTCGGCGGTTTGCAGATAGGCGAATGCGGCAGCCGCGATCGACGAGCTTTCGTCTGGCAGAACCCAGCTGCACACGATAGATGAATCGACGACGAATTTGGCCGTCATCTCCAGCCCGTCGCCTTCCATTCCGCAATTTCTTCCTGTGTGATAGCAGGCATGGTTTTCCGGAAGGCGCGGACGGCCTCGATCGCCTGTCTGCGCTTCTCGTCATCCGCCGCGACGGGGGCCAGCCTCGCCACTGGCACGCCATCGCGCAGAATAACGACCTCCTCGCCTGCTTCGACCTTGGCGAGAAGTTCGGGAAGGCTCGCTTCATTGAGATTGACGGTTATCGTCATAGCGTTGCTCCGTGGGCCACGCACATGATGATCCGCATCATCTCGCCGGTCAATCTCCGGCCGGGCGCCGGTCAGGCGGAGATCACGGCACCGGTTGCGGTTGTAGCGGACGCATCGGCTGTTCTGACAGCCTTGCCACCTTCCATCCGCACCTTGCCCTCGGCAAACAGCCTGAGTGCCTGCGGATAGATCTGATGTTCGACGGTCAGAACGCGCGCTGCCAGCGTGTCAGCGGTATCGTCGGAGAGAACCGGCACGGCTGCCTGGCCGACAACAGGACCTTCATCCATGCCTTCGGTGACGAAATGCACGGTGCAGCCGGCGATCCGCATACCGGCGTCGATTGCGCGCTGATGCGTATGCAGGCCGGGAAACAGCGGCAGCAGGGAAGGGTGGATGTTGATCATCCGACCCTCGTAGCGTTGGATGAACGTGCCGCTCAGCAGTCGCATATAGCCTGCAAGGCAGAGAATATCCGGTGACAATTCGTCGAGTGCCGCGAAGATCGCCTCTTCGTGCGCTTCCTTGCTGGCGTAGTCCTTGCGCGCGAACGCGAAGGTCGCGATGCCCTCGGCAGCCGCCTTGGCCAGCCCGCCGGCATCGGCCTTGTCGGAGATGACGCCCACGATCTCGGCCGGATAATCTCCGGCCTTGGCGGCCGCGACCAGCGCCATCATGTTGGAGCCGCCGCCTGAGATGAAGACGACGGCGCGTTTGCGCGGAGACGTCATATGGCGAGCGTGCCCTTGTAAAGCGTTCCGCCGGCGCCTTCAGCGCGGGCGATCATCCGGCCGAGCTGCACGACGCTTTCGCCCTGGGCTTGCAGCGCCGAAATGACCGTGTCTGCATTCTCGGCCGAGACGACCGCGATCATGCCGATGCCGCAGTTGAAGGTGCGCAGCATCTCGTTGGCCTCGACGCCGCCGGTCTTGGACAACCAGGAGAATACGGCCGGAACCTTGACGGCAGCGAGGTCGATCTCGGCCGCGAGGTGCTTCGGCAGCACGCGCGGAATGTTCTCGGGGAAGCCACCGCCGGTGATGTGTGCCAGCGCCTTGATTGCACCGGTCTCGCGGATCACGCTCAAGAGTTGCTTTACGTAGATGCGGGTCGGCGTGAGCAGGGCTTCGCCAAGCGTCTTGCCGTCTGCAAACGGCGCCGGCTCGCTCCAATGGAGGCCGGAAATGCCGACGATCTTGCGCACCAGCGAGAAGCCGTTGGAATGAACGCCCGAGGAAGCGAGGCCCAGAATGACGTCGCCTTCAACGATGTCGCCCGATGGCAGCAGCTTGCCGCGCTCGGCAGCCCCCACGGCAAAGCCCGCCAGATCGTAATCGCCGGAGGAGTACATGCCCGGCATTTCGGCGGTCTCGCCGCCGATCAGCGCGCAGCCGGCGTCGCGGCAACCGGCTGCGATGCCCTCGACGATGGCAGCGCCTTGGTCCGGATCGAGCTTGCCGGTTGCGAAATAGTCGAGGAAGAACAGCGGTTCCGCACCCTGCACGACCAGATCGTTGACGCACATCGCGACGAGGTCGATGCCGACCGTGTCATGGTAGTCAGCGTCGATCGCGATCTTCAACTTGGTGCCGACGCCGTCGTTGGCAGCAACCAGAACCGGATCGGTGAAACCCGCTGCCTTGAGGTCGAAGAGGCCGCCGAAACCGCCGATCTCGCCATCGGCGCCGGGGCGGCGGGTCGAGCGCACAGCGGGCTTGATCTTTTCGACGAGAAGGTTGCCAGCGTCGATATCCACGCCTGCGTCGCTATAGGTCAGGCCGTTCTTTCCAGACTGGCTCATGCTGCTCTCCGATGGCTGTCTTCGAGGCGGGAAATATCCCCGCGTCACATGCGGTCGCAATTGCATGGCGGGGGCGTTTATGCAAGGGATTGCATGGAGAAAGCCCCAATTTCCCGCTATTTTGACCGAGGCATTCGGGATTTTAAGCGCCGGGGTTGACCATTCTCGCAGCTGCATCCTATGTGGCTCGAAGGCCGCACCGAGGTGTCGCGGCCAAGCGGCGGCCGATCAGAGGTATGTGATGCCACAGCAGGTTAGCGGGGCAGGTCTCAAGCGCCAGGTCATCTTCTGGTTGATCGTGCTCGCCTTTTTCGTTGCGTTTCTTTTTGTCTTCAGCTCGATCCTGCTGCCATTCTTGGCGGGCATGGCGCTCGCCTATTTCCTGGATCCGGTCGCCGATCGGCTTGAGCGCCTGGGTCTCAGCCGGTTGATGGCGACGATCGTCATCTTGATCTCCTTCGTGATCCTGATCGTCCTTGCGCTGATGATCCTCATTCCGATCCTTGCAAGCCAGTTCAGCGATTTTGCAGGCCGATTGCCCGGCTATATCGATCAGCTGCAGACGTTCATTACCAAGTCGCAGGACTCCGTACTGCCGGACTGGATCAAGAGCCAGCTCGGGACGATCAAGAACAATTTCTCGGAAATCCTGTCGCAGGGCTTCGGCCTGCTCACCGGGCTTTTCAGCCAGGTCTGGAGTTCCGGCCTTGCCGTCGTCAACGTGATTTCGCTGATGATCGTCACGCCGGTGGTTGCCTTCTACATGCTGCTGGATTGGGATCGCATGGTCGCGAATATCGACAAGTATATCCCCCGCGATTATGTCGACAACGTTCACCAGATCATGCGCGAGATCGATCAGGCAATTGCCGGTTTCATCCGCGGGCAAGGATCTTTGTGCCTCATCCTCGGCATCTGGTACGCGGTCGGCCTGTCGCTGGTCGGTCTCAATTTCGGCCTGTTGATCGGCCTCTTCGCGGGCATGATCAGCTTCATTCCCTATGTGGGGTCCATGGTTGGCCTGGTTCTGGCGGTCGGCGTGGCCATCGTCCAATTCTGGCCCGACTATATCTGGGTCGGTGCCGTGCTTGCCGTCTTCTTCAGCGGCCAGTTCATGGAAGGCAATATCCTGCAGCCGAAGCTCGTCGGTCATAGCGTTGGCCTGCACCCCGTGTGGCTGATGTTTGCGCTGTTTGCCTTCGGTGCTCTGTTCGGCTTCGTCGGTCTGCTGGTCGCGGTGCCCGCCGCCGCTGCCGTCGGCGTGCTTGTTCGTTTCGCGCTTTCGCGCTACCTTCAAAGCGATCTTTATGCTGGCGCGGCGAAGCCCGGCCAGATCAGGAAGACAAAAGCTGATCCCAAATGACTGACGTGAAAACCGCCGATTCAAGGCGCAAGGCTGTTGAGCAGCTTCCCCTGGCATTTTCGCATGATGCCGCGACCGGTCGCGACGATCTGCTGATCTCGGAGCGGCTGGCCGCCGCCGTGTCGATCGTTGATGCCTGGCCACAATGGCCGTCGCCGGTGGTCATTCTTGCCGGCCCCGTCGGTTCGGGGAAAACGCATCTGGCGAATATCTGGAAGGAGCACAGCGGCGCCGTCTCCATCCATCCGAAGGCGGGCGCGAATGCTGCCGTGGAGGCCGCCAGCACCCCAGTTTTGTTCGAAGATGTCGACCGTGTGGGCTTCGACGACACCGAACTCTTCCATGTCATCAACAGCGTGCGGGAAAACGGCAACAGCCTGCTGATGACGAGCCGCCTTTGGCCGATGTCATGGCCGGTGGAGCTGGCCGATCTGCGTTCTCGCCTGAAGGCAGCAACGGTCGTCGAGATCGGTGAGCCGGACGAAGAGCTCTTGTCCCAGGTGATCGTCAAGCTCTTCTCGGACCGGCAGCTTTATATAGATGACAAGCTTGTTCTCTACATTGTTGCCAGGATGGAACGGTCGCTGAACGCCGCGCAGACGATTGTCGAAAGGCTGGATCGCCTCGCGCTGTCGAGGGGTACCAAGATCACCCGGTCGCTGGCTGCCGAAGTGTTGAATGAATTGGGCAATTCCGACCCGGCTGATTGACTGTCACAGTTCCGTCGTGAAACTGATATAATTCGCTTGGCCGAACGAAACGGGGCAAAAATACCATGGACAGTGCAGTCGCGGAGCACCATGAACCTACACCGGAAGCCAAGGACAATGTGCCCCCGCTGGAACAGCTACTGTCGAGCCCGGAACGTTTCATCAACCGCGAATTCTCCTGGCTGCAGTTCAACCGCCGTGTTCTCGAAGAGACGCTGAACACCGAGCATCCCTTGCTCGAGCGCGTTCGCTTTCTGTCGATCTCGGCTGCCAACCTCGACGAATTCTTCATGGTGCGCGTGGCGGGCCTCGAAGGTCAGGTGCGCCAGAACATCGTGGTTCGCACGCCGGATGGCAAAACGCCGGCCGAGCAGCTGGATGCGATCTTGCAGGAGATCGACAACCTGCAGATGGAGCAACAGGCATCGCTCGCTGTTCTCCAGCAATATCTTGCCAAGGAAGACATTCTGATCGTTCGCCCGGGCGCGCTCAGCGAAGCTGATCGCAACTGGCTTGCGACCGAATTCGAGCAGGCGATCTTCCCTGTGCTGACGCCGTTGTCGATCGATCCGGCGCACCCTTTTCCCTTCATTCCGAATCTCGGCTTTTCGATCGGCTTGCAGCTCGTCAGCAAGAACGGTCGCGATCCGATGACGGCGCTGCTGCGCCTGCCGCCGGCGCTCGATCGTTTCGTGCGCCTGCCGGACGATGGCAGCACCATCCGCTACATCACGCTCGAAGATGTCGCCAACGTCTTCATCCATCGCCTTTACCCCGGCTACGAGGTGCAGGGCTCGGGTACGTTCCGCATCATCCGCGACAGCGATATCGAAGTCGAAGAAGAAGCGGAAGATCTGGTGCGCTTCTTCGAAACGGCGCTCAAGCGCCGCCGTCGTGGATCGGTGATCCGCATCGAGACCGATTCCGAAATGCCGGCATCGCTGCGCCAGTTCGTCGTCCAAGCGCTCAACGTCCCCGACAACCGCGTTGCGGTCTTGCCGGGGTTGCTGGCACTCAACACGCTTTCGGAAATCACCAAGGCGCCGCGCGACGACCTTCGATTTCCGCCCTACAACGCGCGATTTCCGGAACGCGTCCGCGAGCACGCCGGCGACTGCTTCGCCGCCATCCGCGAAAAGGACATGGTGGTTCACCATCCCTACGAGTCTTTCGACGTGGTTGTCCAGTTCCTTCTCCAGGCTGCGCGCGATCCTGACGTTCTGGCGATAAAGCAGACGCTTTACCGTACATCGAACGACAGCCCGATCGTTCGCGCGCTGATCGACGCCGCCGAATCCGGCAAGTCCGTCACCGCGCTGGTCGAATTGAAGGCCCGCTTCGACGAAGAAGCCAATATTCGCTGGGCACGCGACCTTGAACGCGCCGGCGTGCAGGTTGTCTTCGGCTTCATCGAATTGAAGACACATTCGAAGATGTCGCTCGTCGTTCGCCGCGAGGAAGGCAAGCTGCGCAGCTATTGCCACCTCGGCACCGGCAACTATCACCCGATCACGGCGAAGATCTATACCGACCTGTCGTTCTTCACCTGCAACCCCGTCATTGCCCATGACATGGCCAACATCTTCAATTTCATCACCGGCTACGGCGAGCCGGAAGAAAGCATGAAGCTGGCCGTCTCTCCGTACACGCTGCGCACGCGCATCCTTCGTCACATCGACGAAGAGATCAAGCACGCCAAGAATGGCGCGCCGGCGGCGATCTGGATGAAGATGAACTCGCTGGTCGATCCGGAGATCATCGACGCGCTCTATACGGCGAGCCGCGCCGGCGTCGAGATCGATCTGGTCATCCGCGGCATCTGCTGCCTGCGTCCGCAGGTGGCGGGCCTCTCGGAGAATATTCGCGTCAAGTCGATCGTCGGTCGCTTCCTCGAGCACAGCCGCATCTTCTGCTTTGGCAACGGCCACGGCCTGCCGTCCGACAAGGCGCTCGTCTATATCGGTTCGGCCGATATGATGCCGAGAAACCTCGATCGGCGCGTCGAAACGCTCGTTCCGCTGACAAATCCGACCGTTCACGAGCAGGTTTTGTCTCAGATCATGCTCGGTAACCTCATTGACAATCAGCAAAGCTACGAGATATTGGCCGACGGGACGTCCAGGCGCATGGAAGTGCGCAAGGGCGAGGAGCCGTTCAACGCGCAACAGTATTTCATGACGAACCCCAGCCTTTCCGGTCGTGGTGAAGCCTTGAAATCCAGTGCGCCGAAGCTGATCGCCGGCCTGCTTTCCGGCCGGACAAAAAGATAAAACTGGACCTGTATGGTTGAATCAGAAGCCCAGGGGCGCCTTCCAGGGATTGCCCCGGTCTCCGTTGTCGATATCGGGTCGAACTCGATCCGTGTGGTCATCTACGAGGGCATGTCCCGGTCGCCGACGATCCTTTTCAATGAAAAGGTTCTCTGTGGTCTCGGCAAAGGCATCGCGCTGACCGGCAAGATGGACGAGGCCAGCGTCGAACGGGCGCTCGCAGCTCTGCACCGTTTCAAGGCACTCTCCGATCAGGCGCGTGCGGCAACGATGTATGTCCTTGCGACTGCTGCGGCACGCGAAGCTTCCAACGGCCCGGATTTCATTCATCGCGCCGAAACCATCCTGCAGCGGAAGATCCGTGTTCTTTCCGGCGAGGAAGAGGCCAAGTTCTCGGCGCTCGGTATCGTCAGCGGGTTCTTCCAGCCCGATGGGATCGCCGGCGACCTCGGCGGCGGCTCGCTGGAACTTATCGATATCAAGGGCAAGGAAATCGGCCAGGGCGTGACCTTGCCGCTCGGCGGTCTGCGCCTCTCCGAATACGCCAACGGATCGATGGAGAAGGCCCGTGCCTTCGCCCGCAAGCATGTGAAGACCAGCGCCAAGCTTCTCGCAAAGGGCGAGGGGCGGACCTTTTATGCCGTCGGGGGCACATGGCGAAACATCGCCAAGCTCCACATGGAGCTGACCCACTATCCGCTGCACATGATGCAGGGATACGAAATCACCCTCGACGCAATGATGCAGTTTCTCGATCAGGTGGAGACGGTCAGGGATTCGAAGGATCCGGCCTGGGCCGCGGTCTCGAAGTTCCGTCGCGTGCTGCTGCCCTTCGGCGCGGTGGCGATGAAGGAAGTGCTGAGCGTCATGAAGCCAGCGGTCATCTCCTTCTCGGGGCAGGGCGTGCGCGAAGGCTACCTGTTTTCGCTGCTATCCGAGAGCGAACGCCGTGCCGATCCGCTGATCGAAGCCGCCAGGGAACTGGCGATTCTGCGTGCGCGTTCTCCGGAGCATGCGCGCGAGCTGGCCGAGTGGACCGGCCGGATGATGCCGTTCTTCGGCATCGCCGAAACCGAAGAGGATGCCCGCTATCGCCAGGCAGCCTGTCTTCTTGCCGACATCAGCTGGCGCGCCCATCCCGATTACCGGGGCCTGCAGGCGCTGAACATTATCGCCCACACGTCGTTCGTGGGGATCACCCATCCTGGCCGCGCATTCATCGCACTTGCCAACTACTATCGCTTCGAAGGGCTGCACGACGACGGTGCGACAAGCCCGCTGGCGACGATCGCGACCCCGCATTATGTCGAGCGTGCCAAGCTTCTGGGCGGGATGCTGCGTGTCGTCTATCTGTTCTCGGCTTCGATGCCGGGCGTCGTCCGCAACCTGACATTCCAGAAGTCGTCGAGCCCTGATCTGGACCTCGAATTCGTCGTCCCGGCTGAGTATCGTGATTTTGCCGGCGAGCGTCTGGATGGCCGCCTGCAGCAGCTTGCGAGGCTGACAAACAAGCGGCTAGCCTTCCGCTTCGAATAGCACGCCGCATCTCGCTCGACCGGAGCAAGTGGCAGCTGGCTAGGTAGGCGGTTACGTGGAGCCGGCTACGATCGTATCGATCGGGCATAATGCAGACTTCGGCCGCAAGTTGACGCAATGGTTTGGTATGGTCGAACTGACCATCCAATCACGTGCGAATCTGGGCGAGCGACATGATCACGGACATCGAGGACTTCTTTACGAAGGGATGCGGACGCTGCGAACGGTTTGCGACACCTGACTGTTCGACGCGGCAATGGATTGACGGCTTGAACGAGCTGCGCCGGATCTGTCGCAAGGCAGGTCTCGTCGAGACGGTAAAGTGGGCGCATCCCTGCTACATACATGAAGGCCGCAATATCGCGATAATCGGCGCCTTCCGCGACGATTTCCGCCTGACGTTCTTTAACGCCGCATTGCTGAAAGACCCCGAAGGCATGCTTGAGAAGCAGGGGCCGAACACGCAACATCCTGATATGTTTCGCTTTGTGGAGAACGCGCAGGTCGTAAAGGTGGAGCCAGTTATCCTGTCTTACCTGAAGGAAGCGATGGGCTATGCCGAGGCTGGCATCAAGCCGCCCAAGGGGCAAAGCCAAGTCGACCTGCCCGAGGAGTTGATTGAGGCATTGGATTCTGACCCTGAACTTGCCGAGGCTTTCCACGATCTGACACCCGGTCGGCAGAAAAGCTACGTGATCAATCTCAACGGTGTGAAGAAGTCGGAAACGCGGACGGCGCGGATCGCCAAATTCCGTGATCACATTCTCGCTGGAAAGGGCGCAACGGAGCGGTAGTTCGAGTTTTCGAACTGTAGTGCGCCGCTCATTTCCGGAAAGCCCCGCTCTCTCGAACGGGGCTTTCCTTTAGGAGACAGAACTTACTTTGCGTTCAGCAGATCGCCGACTTCGAGCAGGCTGAACTCGTTGTCGTCTGCCTTGTCGACGGCGCGGCCGGCGGAGAAGGGCAGGTTGTTGTCGTTTCCGACGATGATATGCGTGGCATCGACGCGATCGACGTTTTCGATCGTAACGAACGGCATGTCGTAGACGCCATCCTCGCTGCCAGCCTTCTTCTTGTTGTCGGGGTCCTTGATATCAAGAAGATCGATGTAGCCGATCTTGCGGACGGCCTTGCCGACATTGGCGTCGCTGAACTCGATCTTGTAGATGCGCTTGAGCTCGGCCGGCGCTTCGAAGCAATCCGGCTTCGGCTGCTTGGGATCGGCGCAAGCCTTGTCCTTGCTGCCAGCGCCGTTGTCGCGCTCGATGACGAGGGCGGTGGAGTCGTCCAGCATGTTGAAGTCGCCGATCGACACGCCCTTGTCTTCGAACGGATAGAACCAGGTGCGGCCGGTCCAGTTCTTGGAAGCGGTGTCGAACTCGATGACGCGGATGGCGGTGTGGCCCTCAACCGATTCCATCTTGCCGTCTTCGAGATAGAGCGGGCCTTCGAGCAGGCCATAAAGCTTGCTGCCGTCCTTCGACATGGCGAGACCTTCGAAACCGCCCGAACGCTTCAGGTTGAAGACGGGCATCTTGGCGGTCGGGTTTGCCGGAACCGACAGGAGAGGATTGTCAGGCGACATGACGGGCTTGCCGTCGACGACGGTCGAAACGACGTCCGTCAAGCGGCCTTCGGTATCGAATTTCAGAATATAGGGGCCGAATTCCTCGCCGATCCAGAAGCCATCGGCAACCGGCTGCACGGATTCGATGTCGAAGTCAGCACCGGTGAGATAACGCTTTTCGGCGCCTTCGAGCACGATCGGAAAGGGCGCCTTCTTGTCAGGATCGGACAGGAACAGGTTCTTCACCACCTCGACCTTGCCGGTCGCCCAGTCGAACTTCATCTGGTGCAGGAACAGCATGGCGTCGCTGGAGTTGGCCTTGGAGCCGAAACCGTTGTCGGAGAGCGTCCAGAAAGTACCGTCCGGCATGACCTTGATACCGGAGAAGCCCTGGATCGGCTGGCCGTCGAAAGGCAGCTTCAGGTCGGTCACGCGAGCGCCGTCCTTGCCCGGAACTGTGCCGAGCGCTTCGGTGCGCTTGCGGTCGGCCGTGGTGAACTTGCCGGAGTGCTTCAGGAATTCAGGTGCGTCGGCCGGAGCCGGGACCAGCGTGTTGGCAGGCAGGATGGCCTGGCCGGCCAGCTTTGCAGGAAATTGCTGCTGGTCGGCTGCTGCCGTGCCAGCGATCAAAAGAACAAATGAAACGGAAGCAAGAAGAGTATTTTTCATCGAAACCCCCAAAGATTGGAATGCGGGTCTCGATTAGCAGGGGATTCATGTCGGCGCGTTGACGCCTGCGTGAAGCTTTGGTGACGCCTTCCGGCTTTCGGCCTTGACGAGAGCGATGACGCCAAGGCTCTGGCCACGCCCTTTCACGGCATGGGTTCCGAGATCCTCGGCCACAACGGTCTCCGGCATGAAGATGCGCTGGGCGAGGTCGGAGGAGATGAGCACCGAGCGGTTCAACGTCTTGCAGAGCGTCTCGAGACGGGAGGTGGTGTTCACGGTGTCGCCGAAATAGGTGATCTTGTGGTGATCGACGCCGATTTCCGCAGTGATGACGGTGCCGCCGTGCAGCGCAGCCCGCAGCCGTGGCACCTGGCCGTAGGTCTTCAGCCAGCTTTCCGCATCGTTTTCAATTTCGCCGATGATGTCGAAGATGCAGTTCACGCATCTCGCGAACTTGACGCCGCGCTCCAGCGGCCAGCTGATGATCGCTGCATCGCCCACGTAGTCGTCGATCGTGCCCTTGTACTTCCGCACCGGCTCCGCAAAGGCCGCAAACAGCGAGCTCAGCATCTGTTGGGCCCGGAGGTCGCCATGCTTTTCCGCGAAGGCGGTGGAATCCACCAGGTCGATGAACAGGAAGACACGTTCTTCGCTGAGCGGCTTGCGGTAGCGGCTGAAGAGCATGCTGGTGAAGATGTCGCGTCCCAGCAATTCGCGAACCCGCAGCACGAAGATGATCAGTGCGCAGACGGCGAGCGCATAGAGAAATGCGTCGAACGGCAGGATGACAGCATCGATCCACGATCCCGGACGAAAGATGCCGAGTGTCCACATCGAAAGGCCAGCAACGGCAAACCCGGCGCTCATCAGGATTTCGTAGATGAAGATTTCGGCCAGGAAGAACGTCACCGTCGGCAAAGCCTGCATGCGGCGATTGAGGCGCCGCAGGATGACTTTACGCTCAAAGGCAATGATCGGCAGACCGATCGCCAACGCAAAGGTTGCTCCAACGAACGGATGGCCGCCGTAAAATCTCATGTCGTAGAGGACACCGCTGGCCGCGATCACGAGCGCGATCAGTAACCAGTTCTGGACCGGAGATATTTCCCGCATATAGTCTTTTTAACCCTGACGTGTCACGCGTGTACCCAGGAATGTAGGTAGCATCCAGCGTTTCTGTAAGGGCGCGACCGGTCGGTTTCTCGATTCCAACGGCCCTCAGAAAATGCTTATACGCGCAAAAACGTCCGACTTGTGACCGCTACAGCGTTACCGTCTCGACTTTTTTGCCGACGAAACGCAGTGCGACCTGGCCCTGGATCAACTGCAGGGCAGGTTCGCCGAACAGCTCCCTGCGCCATCCGTGCAGAGCCGCGACCTCGGCCTTCTCACCCTCGGCAGCGATCTTGTCCAGATCTTCACTGTTGGCGATGACCTTCGGCGCAACGCCGTGTTTTTCCGAAATGAGCTTCAACAGCACCTTCAGGAGTTCGGCTGCCGCTGCAGCGCCTTCCGGCGTCTGCGTGTGGCGCGGCGCATGCGGCATCTCGCTCTTCGGCAGAGCGAGTGCAGCGTTGACGGCCTCGACAACAGCGGTGCCGGCGGCCGAACGCTCCCATCCCTTCGGGATCGTTCTCAGCCGGCCGAGCGCTTCCGCATCTTTCGGCTGTTGCTGCGCAATCTCGTAGATCGCATCATCCTTGATGACGCGCGAGCGCGGTACGTTGCGGCTGCGGGCCTCGCGTTCGCGCCAGGCGGCAACGAACTTCAGGATCGCCAGTTCCTGCGGCTTGCGTAGACGCATCTTCAGGCGCTGCCAGGCATCGTCTGGATGAAGATCGTAGGTTTCCTGGGCTTCGAGGACATCCATCTCCTCCGACAGCCAGGACGAGCGCCCTTCGCGCTCCAGTTCGGCCTTCAGGTAGAGGTAGACGTCCCGCAGGTGCGTCACGTCGGCAAGTGCGTAGTCCAGCTGCTTTTCCGACAGCGGCCTGCGGCTCCAGTCGGTGAAGCGCGAGGACTTGTCGATCTGCACGCCCTTGGTGCGGCTGACGAGCTGGTCATAGGAGACGGAGTCGCCGAAGCCGCAGACCATCGCGGCAACCTGCGTATCAAAGATCGGATGCGGGATGAGACCGCCACGATTGAAGATGATTTCGATGTCCTGGCGCGCCGCATGGAAGACCTTGAGCACTGCCGGGTTGGCCATCAGCTCGAAGAACGGCTTGAGATCGAGACCCTTTGCCAGCGGATCGACCAGCACTTCCGTCGTCGGGCTCGCCATCTGGATCAGGCAGAGTTCCGGCCAGAAGGTCGTTTCGCGGAGAAACTCGGTGTCGATAGTAATGAATTCTGACTTGGCCAGCTCTTTGCAGGCCGCCTCCAAATCGGCGGTTGTTTCGATCATATCAATTCATTCGCAGGTAAAAGGTTGATAAATCTTCCTTCTCCTTTCGGCCGGATATGTCAACAAGAAGCCCGCGATTAGTTGTCAAACAACCCGGACATAACTGGTCATACCGGTCTTCTGGTGCTCGATGATGTGGCAATGCAACAGCCAGTCGCCGGGATTATCTGCGACGAAGGCCAGCTGTACTTTCTCGTCGGGCTGGATCAGGTAGGTGTCGGTCACGACAGGCATCACCTCCCGCGTCGAGGAGGAGAGCACGGTGAAGCTCATTCCGTGCAGGTGAATCGGGTGCGTGTGCGGTGTCACGTTCTCGAGCTGGAAGATGTAGCTCTTGCCCAGTTTCAGTTCCGCAAGCGGCGCTGTCGGGTCCTTCGTGTCGCCGGGCCACGGCACCTTGTTGATCGCCCAGAAACTGTAGCCGAGCGTGCCGCAGATGCTGTCGGCAGGTGCGCTTTCCGCCGTGGCACTTAGAACCAGCGGAATTTTCTGCGCGGCATCGAGATCCGCCCGAGCCACGGGATTGGCACCAAGTGCCGCCAGATCCCCGACATTGCGCTTCAACGACTGACCGACGGACCGAAGCTTGGCGATCGTCTTCGGCGTCGTGCCGCGAATATCCTCAAGCGTGGCGATCGCGCCTTCGCCGTCGGGCATACGGACTGCAAGGTCGAGGCGCTGGCCGGGGCCGATCAGCAGCAGGTCGAGCGGGAAGCGCTTGGGCACCGGGTTGCCGTCGATCGCGATCACGGTGGCGTCGGCTCCTTCCATCTTCAGCGAGAAGATGCGCGTCACGTCGGTAACCGCGATCCGCAGCCGGACCAGACCGCCGGCAGGAGCGTCGTATTGCGGCTCCTGGTACCAGTTGGCAGTGCGGACGGTGCCGTAGGTTCCTGTCTTGGCGGCGTCGCGCGGGCGGAACGCCGCGATGAACTGGCCGTCGCTGCCGAGGCGCCAGTCGCGAAGGTTGAGCACCACCTCGGAATCGAAGGTCGGGTCTTCAGCATCTTCGACCACGATGACCCCGGTCATGCCGTGGCCCATCTGGGTCAGCGTATTGCAGTGGGGGTGATACCAGAACGTGCCGGCATCGGGCGGCGTGAAGGCATAGTCAAAACTGTCGCCGGTATAGACGTAGGGCTGCGTCATGAAGGGAACGCCGTCCATCTTGTTGGCGATTCTCAGACCATGCCAGTGGATGGTCGTCGGCTCGTCGAGCGTGTTTGTCAGCCGTGCGGCATAGGGCTTGCCCTTGGTCATCCTGAGCACCGGCGGCGGGCCGCCGTCGCCCCAGGTCATGATGTCCTTCGTTATCCCCGCATCGGAAATGCTGGCGGTCGTCTTCACAGCCTTTAGGACTTGCGGCTCTGGTGCCGCTTCCGCCAGCCCGAATTTGCCGGCAACACCGATACCGACCCCGTAAGCGCCTGCGACGGCGGAAGCCTTCAACAGATTGCGGCGGGTGAGAAAGGGCATGGCGCGGCTCCGGAAAAGTGATATCGGCCCTTCTTAAAGTTGACTGCAGGCTTCAGCAATATGGGGCCGGCTGCCAAACTGCCGCATGGGCCTGGCAAAGGGATAGGGTTCCTGTGGTGTGAATGGTGCTTCCAAAGCGACGACCAATCGCGCCAAGTCTTGACAAATCAGGCAGTCCATGCGCTTTTCCGCCCGATTTTCTTGTCGGCGTGGGAGAGCCATTGGAGCCCCCGGCCGCCGTCTTTAAGCCAAATACTGGGAATTGAGATGATGCATCGTTACCGCAGCCACACATGTGCAGCCCTCCGCAAGGCGGATGTCGGCGCCAATGTCCGGATTTCCGGCTGGGTCCACCGCGTTCGTGACCATGGCGGCGTTCTCTTCATCGACCTTCGCGACCATTACGGCATGACCCAGGTCGTCGCCGACCCGGATAGCCCGGCCTTCAAGATCGCCGAGACCGTGCGCGGCGAGTGGGTCGTCCGCATCGACGGCGTCGTCAAGGCCCGCTCGGAAGAGACCGTCAACAAGAACATGGCGACCGGCGAGATCGAACTCTACGCCCAGGAGATCGAAGTCCTCTCAGAAGCAAAGGAACTGCCGCTGCCGGTGTTCGGCGAGCCGGATTATCCTGAGGACATCCGCCTCAAGTACCGCTTCCTCGACCTGCGCCGCGAGACGCTGCACAAGAACATCGTCAAGCGTAGCCAGATCATTTCCGACATCCGCAACCGCATGACGTCGGCTGGCTTCGGCGAATACACGACCCCGATCCTGACGGCGTCTTCGCCGGAAGGCGCGCGCGACTTCCTCGTGCCGTCGCGTATTCATCCCGGCACCTTCTTCGCGCTGCCGCAGGCGCCGCAGCAGTACAAGCAGCTCTTGATGGTTGCCGGTTTCGACCGCTACTTCCAGATCGCGCCGTGCTTCCGCGACGAAGACCCGCGCGCCGACCGCCTGCCGGGCGAATTCTATCAGCTCGACCTCGAAATGAGCTTCGTCACCCAGGAAGACGTCTGGGACACGATGGCGCCGATCATGACCTCTGTCTTCGAGCAGTTCGCCGAAGGCAAGCCGGTCACCAAGGAATGGCCGCGTATTCCTTACGACGTCGCGATCCGCAAGTACGGCTCCGACAAGCCCGACCTGCGTAACCCGATCGAGATGCAGGCCGTCACCGAGCACTTCGCAGGCTCCGGCTTCAAGGTCTTCGCCGGCATGATCGCCTCCAACCCGAAGGTCGAAGTCTGGGCGATCCCGGCCAAGACCGGCGGCAGCCGTGCGTTCTGCGACCGCATGAACGCCTGGGCGCAGTCGCTCGGCCAGCCTGGCCTCGGCTACATCTTCTGGAAGGAAGAAGACGGCAAGGTCGGCGGTTCCGGCCCGCTCGCCAAGAACATCGGCGAAGAGCGCACCGAAGCGCTCCGCGTCCAGCTCGGCCTTGAAGCAGGCGACGCCGCCTTCTTCGTCGCCGGCGAACCGGCGAAGTTCTACAAGTTCGCTGGCGAAGCGCGCACCAAGGCAGGTGAAGACCTTAACCTCGTCGATCGCGACCGTTTCGAGCTATGCTGGATCATCGACTTCCCGTTCTACGAATGGAGCGAGGAAGACAAGAAGATCGACTTCGCCCACAACCCATTCTCGATGCCGCAGGGCGGCCTCGAGGCGCTGCAGACCCAGGATCCGCTGTCGCTCAAGGCCTACCAGTATGACGCCGTCTGCAACGGCTTCGAAATCGCCTCGGGCTCGATCCGTAACCAGTCGCCGGAAGCAATGGTCAAGGCCTTCGAATTGGTCGGCCTCAGCCAGACGGATGTCGAGGAACGCTTCGGCGGCATGTACCGTGCGTTCCAGTACGGCGCGCCTCCGCACGGCGGCTGCGCCTTCGGTATCGACCGTGTCGTGATGCTGCTGCTCGGCGCCAAGAACCTGCGCGAAATTACGCTGTTCCCGATGAACCAGCAGGCGCAGGACCTCCTGATGAACGCCCCGTCGCCGGCAACGCCGAAGCAGCTGATGGAACTGTCGCTGCGCGTCATCCCGCCGGTCAAGAAAGACTGAGCAAACTGATTGAACAAAGAAAAGCCGGCGACCTGTTCGCCGGCTTTTTGCATTTTTGGAGCGTAGTCAGATCGCCGCGTAGACCGCCTTGCGCAGATCCACGGTGAACCGGCCCCACATGCCCTCAAGCGTCGTGTTGGTAAGGGCGACGACCGTCAGCCCCTCGGATGGGTCCACGAACCAGCTGTGGCCATAGACGCCGCCCCACTGCAGCGATCCCTTCGTAAGCGGCACCTGCGCCGCTTCCGGATCGGTGACGACGGCCCAGCCGAACCCGAATCCGGAGCCGGGCTCCACGGCCTGCCGGCGCCCGCCGGTCTGGTCGACCATCATCGCTGCAACCGTTTCGCTCGAGAGCAGGGGAGCACCACCTCTTCGGATCGTTTCGAGGATCGTTAGGATATCGTCTGCCGTGCCCGCCATCCCGGCGCCGCCGGAGTGATAGGAGGTGGGGTCGAAGATGCGATCCGGCGCGAAGCGAACGGAACCGGTCAAGGCCGACACCAGCGCTTCCTTGCCCATCAGCTTCGGCTCGGGCGAGGCGTCCGTGTAGGCTGCGGCAAGACGCTGGCGATCGCGAACGGAAAATGCGGTGTCCCGAAGCCCGAGGGGGCCGGTGACGAGCTCCGCCACGGCCTCGTCAAGCGAAACACCCATCTCGGCCTCGATGATACCGCCGAGCACATCGATCGCGAGCGAATAACGCCAACCTTCTCCGGGGGCAAACAGCAATGGTGTGCTCGCGATCCGCCGGAGGTTTTCCGCCAGCGACATGCCGGGCTCGCCGATCCCATCAGAGACGCCGGCGCGCACATAGGGACCGTGCTCCTCGGCAAAGCAATAGCTGAGGCCCGACGTGTGGTTCAGCAGATGCCGTATCCGGATGGTTGCCTCGCCGCCATCGGGCAGCGTCGGACGAAAATCAGGCAGCCATTTGGTGATTGGGTCGTCCAGACCCATACGTCCTTGCTCGATCAACCGCATTGCGGCGATCGTGACAATCGGCTTGGTGACGGAGGCCAGCCGGAAGATGGTGTCCTCCCGCATTCCAATGCCGTTCTCCCTGTCGGCGAGCCCGGCGGCCCGACGATAGACAATCTCGCCATTCGCGGCGATCAGGACGACCGCGCCGACCAGCCGCTTATCGTTCAAAGCAGCGTCGATTGCTGCATCGACCCCCTCGGCGAGGGAAAGGGGCGTCGTTGCTCTCTGCAAATCAAGGGGAAGACTCATCGGACCAGATCTCCTATAATCACAATGACCATTCCTGAATAAATCAGGTTGCAGAATATTTCTAGAGTGATCATTGTGAAAAATGACGACAGCGCGAAAAAAGTGACCTCGGGCAGGCGAGGGCGGCCACCGGCCTTCGACCGGGAGACGGTGCTCGCCGCCGCGCGCGATACTTTCTGGGAACACGGCTACGACGGTTCGTCCATCGCGGACTTGACCGCATCGATGAGGATAACCCCGCAGAGCCTCTACGCCGCCTTCCGCTCCAAGGCCGAACTCTACCGCGAAGCGTTGAACCAGTATCGCCGCATGCCCCGGCCGAACCCGGGCAATCCGTTCAGCGAAGCGATCGATACCGTCACGACGTTCGCCCGGTTCCTCAAGAACTCGGCCATCATCTTCACGGCGCCCGAGCACCCCAAGGGCTGCATGATCTCGACGGCGGTGCTGAACTGCGCATCCGAAAACGAAGACATCGCCCACTATGTCTCCTCGCTCCGGCTCGACACGCTGCGGCTGTTCACCGCGCGCATCGAGCGCGGCATCGAGGAAGGGGACATCAAACCGGATGCGAACGCAGCCTCGCTCGCCCGCTTCCTCGGCGCCATCGTCCAGGGCATGTCCGTCCAGGCGCGCGACGGTGCCACCACGGCAGAGCTTCTGGACGTGGTCGACCACGCCCTGACCGAACTGCGCCGCTACACCGTCTAGAACCCAAGAAAAGAAAACCCGGCGGACCGTAGGGCACGCCGGGTTCCAGGCACTTGCTAGGCGCAACGATCAGTCGTTGGCCGAGACCTTCACGCCGAGGACCTGCGGCAGGGTGTTTGGCGCACCCATGGCCGCGCCCATGATCATCGGGAACGGAACCGGCTTGGCGGGGGCAGCGCTGACCGTCAGGCTCTTCGGGTCGTCGAGGAAGGTGTTGACGGCCGCCGAAATGGCGTTCTGCAGCTCCGGAATGTTGAGCTGAGCCAGCATGATCGGCGTCATCGCCTTCAGCGAGTCCGCCATCTGCTTGCCGGACATGTTCTGCTGGCTGCCGGCGTAGTCGAGCGCCCGCTTGGTGATGGAGGCGTCATCGAAGCGGATCTGGGCGCCTTCGAACGACAGCTGCTGCAACAGGCCGAGCATGGAGAGGCCAAGCGCCTGCTGAGCTTCTTCCTTGTTCGCGTTGGCTTCAGCCTGCTTGGCGGCTTCCTGCAGCGACTTCACGAAGGGCATCGTGTAGCCGGAGATCTTGAAGGCGAGGTTGAGCTTGCCGACGTTCGTAAAGTCGAACGCAAATTCGGAAACGTCGATCGTGCCAGGCGCCAGATCCCAGGCGCCCTTCATCGTGATGTCGCCGTTGATGTGCTGCAGCGCCAGCTTTTCGATTGCTTCCTTGCTCTGCGGGTCGCTGGCCTTGGTGAGATCGGCCTTGAGGCTCTTGAAGGCGCCGTCGAAATCGAAGCCGGACTCGTCTTCGCGCAGCGTCAGGTTGACATCGCTGCCGCCGAGCGAAAACACCTCGGCGCCGTCCTTTACGACCTTGATCGGGCCGGTATGCGCGCTTTCATAAAGCAGCATGGAATCCAGACCTTCGCCCTTGGGGTCGGCAGGAATGGAAATGCCGCCGAGCGACAGCTCGGTTGCTGTCAGTGTCGCGCCGTCGTTGGTGGTGTCGATATCGGGGAAGGCTGCTTCTTCGATGTAGTAGCCGCCGTCTTCGTCTTCCTCAACACCGGTCAGCGTGATTTCGCCGATCGGCATGGCTTCGCCGCTGTTGGGCTTGAAGCTCGCGTTCTTCAGCGTGACGGTCGTGCCGTCGACATCGACGCCTTCTGCCGCCAGCGTGCCGCCCTGGAGCGTATAGGCCGCATTGATCTTCTTCAGCAGGTCCTGGCCATCAAGAGCGAAGGCGGAGCCGGCGAGGGAAAGAAAGGCAACGCCCGACAGCATCAGCCGTGTCGTCCGGTAAAATGTCATTGGTGGTCCTCTGTGGCGGTGTGAACTTGGTCGTCAATCTACTACGGATCGATGGCGGTTTATATTTGCGGACTTCTAAATTTGTGTTGAAGGGAAAAGCAAACAAAGTCCAAATTCGGGCAGAGTACCGCCAGCCCCATTTTTCTTGCTCTTCCAAGACTTCATCCACAGCCGGAATGCCTGCATTTCTTGCCCAAAGGGGTCATCTCGGCTAGTCAGGACATATGGGACAAGAGATTTTGCCGCCCTCTGGCGGAGACGATGACAGCATTCTTCCGGTTGACCTAAAGGCGGCGCTCGAAGAGCGCTATCTCGCCTATGCGCTTTCGACCATCATGCATCGCGCGCTTCCTGACGTGCGAGACGGCCTGAAGCCAGTGCACCGCCGCATCATTCACGCGATGAGCGAGATGGGCATTCGGCCGAACTCCGCCTTCAAAAAGTGCGCCCGTATCGTCGGCGATGTCATCGGTAAGTTCCACCCGCACGGCGACCAGTCGGTCTATGACGCGCTGGTACGCCTGGCGCAGGATTTTTCGCAGCGTTATCCCGTCGTCGACGGGCAGGGCAACTTCGGCAATATCGACGGCGACAGCGCGGCTGCCTACCGATACACCGAAGCCCGCATGACCGAGGTCGCGGGTCTCCTGCTCGATGGCATCGAACAGGATGCGGTCGATTTCCGCCCCACCTACAACGAGGAAGACGAAGAACCGGTCGTGCTGCCGGGCGCCTTCCCCAACCTGCTCGCAAACGGTTCCTCCGGGATCGCGGTGGGCATGGCGACGTCCATTCCGTCGCACAACGTCCATGAGCTTTGTGATGCCGCGCTGCATCTGATCAAGCATCCGGATGCGACAGTCGAGACGCTGGTGGAATCCTTCATTCCCGGTCCGGACTTCCCGACGGGCGGTATCATCATCGATGACCGCCAGAGCATCATCGAGGCTTACAAGACGGGGCGCGGCGGCTTCCGCACGCGTGCCAAGTGGCAGGTCGAGGATCTCGGTCGCGGTGGTTACCAGATCATCGTCACCGAAATCCCCTTCCAGGTTCAGAAGTCGCGCCTGATCGAAAAGATCGCCGAGTTGCTGATTGCCCGCAAGCTGCCGCTGTTGGAAGATGTTCGCGACGAGTCGGCAGAAGACGTCCGCGTCGTGCTGGTACCGAAGAACCGGACCGTCGACCCGACCATCCTCATGGAATCCATGTTCAAGCTGACGGAGCTGGAGAGCCGCTTCCCGCTGAACATGAACGTTCTGTCGATGGGGCGGATCCCGCGCGTCATGGCTTTGAACGACGTGCTGAAGGAGTGGCTGGATCACCGCCGCGAGGTGCTCCAGCGCCGTTCGCGCTTCCGTCTGGCCGCAATCGACCGTCGCCTGGAAATCCTCGGCGGCTTGCTGATCGCTTACCTCAACATCGACGAGGTGATCCGCATCATCCGCGAAGAGGACGAGCCGAAGCCTGTCATGGTCGCCCGCTGGGCGCTGACCGAAATCCAGGTCGAAGCGATCCTCAACATGCGGCTGCGCTCTCTGCGCAAGCTCGAAGAATTCGAGATCCGCACCGAGTTCGATGCCCTCACCAAGGAGAAGGGCGAGATCGAGGCGCTGCTGGCATCGGAAGAAAAGCAGTGGCAGACCGTCGCCTGGGAAATTGGCGAGGTGAAGAAGAAGTTCGCGAAGGCGACCGAACTCGGCCGTCGTCGCACGCAGTTCGCCGAAGCCCCGGAGGCTGACGAGCAGGCGATCCAGCAGGCGATGATCGAGAAGGAGCCGATCACCGTTGTCGTCTCCGAAAAGGGCTGGATCCGCGCGCTGAAGGGTCACATCGCCGATACCGCGACCCTGACCTTCAAGGAAGGCGACGCGCTGAAGGTTGCCTTCCCCGCGCAGACGACCGACAAGATCCTCATCATCACGACAGGCGGCAAGGCCTTCACGCTTGGTGGCGACAAGCTGCCCGGTGGTCGAGGTCACGGCGAGCCGCTGCGCATCATGATCGATATGGACAATGATCAGGACGTGTTGACCGCCTTCGTCCATGATCCGCAGCGCAAGCAGATGATCATCTCGACGGCTGGCAACGGCTTTGTCGTCGCGGAAGGCGATATGGTTGCCAATACCCGCAAGGGCAAGCAGATCATGAACGTCTCGATGCCCGACGAAACCAAGCTGATCATTCCTGTCAGCGGTGATCACGTTGCCGTGGTTGGCGAAAACAGGAAGCTTCTGGTATTCCCGCTGGCGCAGGTGCCGGAAATGTCCCGCGGCAAGGGCGTCCGCCTGCAGCGCTACAAGGATGGCGGTATCTCCGACGTCCGCTGCTTTGCAATCGAGACGGGTCTTGTATGGGAAGACAGCGCCGGGCGCACCTTCACCAAGAACAAGGACGAGCTTGCCGAATGGCTGGCCGACCGCGCCACCGCGGGCCGTACCGTTCCGAAGGGCTTCCCGCGTAGCGGCAAATTCGCCGGTTGAAATTTTTAATGCCCCCGCTCTTGGCGAGCGAGGTCTTTCCTCTATCTTTGTCCTTTAATCACAACATGGACAAACATCATTCCGCAGGCGGACGGAATGATCGTATGTGGCGTCTGCGCGCAGGCGGCATGTCCGATCACGGAGGAATGTTGATGACTGCTTGCAATACGATTACCTTGAATGTTGCCCATACCTACGCAGCCTCGCCGTGCGCGGTTTATGATGCGTGGCTCAACCCCCAGATAGCAAAGCGCTTCCTGTTTGCGAGCGATGAGGGTCGCGTTATCCGGGTGGATATCAATCCGCGGGTAGGCGGTCATTTTCTGGTCGTCGATCGGCGACCCACGGGTGACGCGGTCCACTACGGCGTCTTTCTCGAGTTGCGCCGCCCGAGGCGCATGGTCTTCTCGTTCTCGGCGGCTGAACACGATCACAACGCCGACAAGATCCAGATCGATATCGAACAGCTGGCCGAAGGTTCGCGGCTGACGCTCTCACACGAAATGTGCGCCGATTGGGGCCAATTCGAAGAGCAGACGCGGCAGGGCTGGGCTCACGTGATGCAGGGACTGGAACGCGAGCTTGAAGCTCTGCAGACGGTCAATGTGTCAGAGCTTGTTGCGCAGGCTTCGTCCGAACCATCCAAAGCGAGTGCGCCATAATCGCACCAACCAGGATTGCGCCGCCGGTCAGCGTCATGCTCGACGGGGTTTCGGCGAATATCAGCCAGATCCAGATCGGCGCCAGGATCGTTTCCAGCAGGTAGAACATGCCGACTTCCGGCGCCGATAGGTAGCGAGGCCCGGTCGCAAGGCACCAGAACGCGATCGGCATCAGAAGCGCGCCGTTGAATATGATCCAGGCCGGATGCTCTATCGTCAATCCGGCAGGTAGAGCGTTGGCAAAGCCGAGCGCCGCCGGGAAGGCGGCTGCCAGCAGCGGAACGAACCCCATGTCCCGGCGCGACGCGCGACCGACCGTGATGGCTGACGCGAGGATCAGCGCCGACAGCAGCGCCATGGCGTCGCCAAACACATGCCCGCCCGACAAGCCGTCGTGCACGATAAGCCCCACGCCGAAAACCATCACCAGCATTGTTACAAGCGTCGAGACCGATGGCCGCTCTTTCAGGAACAGCCAAGACAACAGCGCGCCGAACATCGGGTTGAACGCGACGATGAAGACCACGTTGGCCGTTGCCGTGTTGAAAACGGCAAGAAGGAAGGTGAGGGTGGACGTTCCGTAGAGCAATCCGGCCAGAATGCCATGACGCCCCGGTACGACAACTGGCCAGGCTCCCCTGATATAGCGGATCAAGCAGACGATCAGCAGGGTTACGGCAACCGTCGTGATGCTGCGCATGCCGAGGATCGACCACATGTCGCCGTGCGCCAACCGCACCAGGGGAATATCCATGGAAAGAGCGAGGCCGCCGATTGCCGTCAGCAGCAAGCCTTTCCGATGATCGGAAAGAATGGGAAGTGGCATTTAGTCGTGGGTGCTTTCGGGCAGGGTGGAGATATCGAAACGCTCCCATCCGCGCGGAGTCAGATGCTCCTGCGGCTGGAAGCGAGTCTTGTATTCCATTTTCTTCGACCCTTGAACCCAGTATCCAAGATAGACATGGGGCAATCCAAGCGCTTTCGTGCGCCTGATATGATCGAGGATCATGAAGGTGCCGAGTGATCGGCGATCGAGATCCGGATTGAAGTAGGAGTAGACCATAGAAAGCCCGTCGCTCATCGTGTCGGTGAGTGCTGCGGCAATCAGCTCGCCGGTCGGACGGGTCTCCAGCCCGGAGCCTTCGACGCGGCGCCGGTATTCGATGATCTTGGTATTGACGTGGGTGTCCTCGACCATGATCGCATAGTCGAGAACAGTCATGTCGGACATGCCGCCCTGCTGGTGGCGGTAATCGAGGTAGCGGCGAAAAAGGGAATATTGTTCGCTGGAAGGCTGCGCGGGAAATTCCGTCGCGATGATATCGGAGTTGGTCGCCAGCACGCGTTTCATCGATTTCGTCGGCTGAAACTCCCGCGCGAGAATACGCACCGATATGCAGGCGCGGCAGGCTTCGCAGGCGGGGCGGTAGGCAATGTTCTGTGAACGGCGAAATCCGCCCTGTGTCAGGATGTCATTCATCTCTGCCGCGCGCGGACCGACGAGATGCGTGAAAACCTTGCGTTCCATCTCGTTGGCCAGATAGGGGCAGGCAGCCGGAGCCGTCAGATAAAACTGCGGTGATGGCGTTGTCTGCGTATTCATCTGCTGCAGAGATTTCCTTCGATTAGCTGTTGACGGAACAGCATGACTTAAGAATACAAAACGTCAACAGCGCGGCCATTTCGTGTCCGCTCTTGCCTCATATACTTTCGGATATGGTGCGGCGGCGATCGCCGCAAAGATCGGCGGATCGCATTTGTTTCAACCTTTTGGCGGACGTCAGGCGGTGCGGACCGTGACGGTTCCGATGAGCAGGTCGTGGATCAGCCTGCTGCGGTCGGTGAAGAGGCCAACCAACAGAATCAGCGGTGTAAGCACCGAGTTCAGGATCCAGAAAAGGGCTAGATGAACGATCGCCGTGAGGAAATCCATTCGTCGGCCATCGACGCGAATGATGGCGATGCCCATCGCCCGCATGCCGAGCGAGGCCTGGCTTGGTCCGCCAACCGTAAAGCCGAAATAGAGACCGGCGACGATCACGAACAGTGCCGGGTATAGAAAAAACCCCAGCCCCAGTGTGACGATTGACAGGAAGAACAGCACCACTGCCGCGGGAATGCAGAGCAGGAGAATGATCACGTAGTCGAGGATGAACGCAAAGACACGGCGGCTCAGCGTTCCACTGTAGGCGCGCCAGTCGTCCGGTGCGGCATAGAGCGGGTTCGGGTTGAGCGTCATCTTTGCGGTCTCCTTTCGAGAAGCGATGCCAAAAATATGGTATCGCGGGCCTCAAATACAATATTGAGGCCCTTGAGCGATCAGCGTTTCGCCAGGATTTTGGCGACCTCCATAGCAAAGTAGGTCAGAACGCCATCGCAACCCGCGCGCTTGAACGCCAGCAAAGTCTCCATCATGGCTCGCTCGCCGTCGATCCAGCCGTTCATCGCGGCAGCCTTGATCTGCGAATATTCTCCCGAGACCTGGTAGGCGAAGGTCGGCAGGCCGAAGGCTTCTTTCATGCGCCAGCAGATGTCGATGTACGGCAGGCCGGGCTTGACCATCAGCATGTCTGCGCCTTCCTCGACATCGAGGGCGGCGTCACGGATCGCCTCAGTGCCGTTGGCCGGATCGATGTAATAGGTCTTCTTGTCGCCCTTCAGCAGTCCGCCGGTGGAGATCGCTTCGCGGTAAGGTCCGTAGAAGGCGGAGGCGAACTTGGTCGCGTAGCTCATGATGCCGACATTCTGGTGCCCGGCCGCATCCAGCGCCTGGCGGATCGCTCCAATTCGGCCGTCCATCATTTCCGATGGGGAGATGATGTCAGAGCCTGCATCCGCCTGCATGACGGCGGCGCGTGCGACCTGCTCGACCGTCTCGTCGTTGACGATCTCGCCGTTTCGCAGGATGCCGTCGTGGCCGTGGCTGGTGAAGGGATCGAGTGCGACGTCTGTGATGATGCCGATGTTCGGCACCGCCTTCTTGATCGCGATCGTCGCCTGGTTGATCAGATTGTTCGCTTCGAGGCTGTTGGAGCCCGTTTCGTCACGCAATTCCATTTCGATGTTCGGGAAGGTGGCGATAGCAGGAATGCCGAGATCGGCCGCTTCTTTCGTTGCCTCGACCAGCTTGTCCACGCTCATACGGTTGACGCCCGGCATTGCCGGGATGGGCTCGACGATGCCGGATCCCGGAACGACAAAGACCGGCCAGATGAGATCGTCCACGGTGACGCGATTCTCCTGCACGAGACGGCGCGTCCAGTCAGCCTTGCGATTGCGGCGCATCCGGCGGTGGCCGGTGATTTCATCGACGAGGTGTGTCTTGTCCTGCATTATTCCAACTCTCAGCAATTCCATTCTATGTTGGGCTCAATATCATGCCGCATCTCGAAACCAAACCGGACGATTGGCCGCAACGGACGAACTGGTGGCGGAGACGCAAATGCAGCCCTATTGTTTGACCTATGGATATTGATTCTCCGACGATACCCAAGCGCACGCTGGCGAGCGTTTTCTTTGTCCTCTTCCTGAGGCTGGTGGCGATTTCGTGCTTCTGGTTCGGCCTGCAATATTGGGCGATGCTGGTCGGCTATTCGCTGGTTGGTGCCGGTCGCTTTGATCTTCTGAGCCTGCCATGGAAAGTCGCCAGCACGGGGCTCGCCGTTGTCTTCCCGGTTGCCTCTCTGGGGCTCTGGCTTGCCGTCTCCTGGGGGCCAGTCATATGGGTGCTTGCAGCCGGTGGCCAGATCCTCATGTATGGCTTCTTGCCGGAGATCTTTGGCGCCAATCGCCTCATCATCCTGCTGCACATTCTGGTCGCGCTGATCTACTGCGCCTTCCGCTTCGTGCTCTGGCAGGAGAGCCGTCGGCGGCGGCAGCAGGTAAGCGTTGATTTACCCTGATACAACCTCCGCTTCCGGTAAGGTGCTGTTAAGGCTGCAGTTTAAGTAGAATTTTATTTGTATTCGATAGGGTCTGTCTCAAGGCGGGAAGAAAACCAACACCGCCAAACAAAACAGTGAGGCAGTCATCATGAACACGAAAATCAAGCCGCAGGCGGTATCGAACTTCCGTGACCAGCAGGAACAGGGCATCCGTGATCTTTACATGGAATCCCTTCATCTTGTTGAACGTCTGCACCGCCGTCTTCTCGACGTCATCAAGGACGAGTTCGACCGTCAGGGTCGCAGCGACGTCAACGCCATCCAGGCTCTGCTCCTTTTCAACATCGGCAACTCGGAACTGACCGCCGGCGAACTTCGCTCTCGCGGTTACTACCTCGGCTCCAACGTTTCCTACAACGTCAAGAAGCTGGTCGACCTTGGCTTCATCAACCACCAGCGCTCGCGCATCGACCGTCGGTCGGTCCGCATCAGCCTGACGGAAACCGGCCAGGACATCGCCGAAACCGTTGCAAAGCTTTACGAACGCCATATCGCCTCGATCGACAAGGTCGGCGGCATCGGCACGGACGAATTCACGCAGATGAACAAGCTTTTGACCCGTCTCGATCGTTTCTGGAACGACCAGATCCTCTATCGCCTCTAATCTCGTAAGCCAACTTCCCTGCTGGCTTACCCGACCTCCAAGGCACAGAAGGGTGCAACGGTTTATATCGTTGCGCCCTTTCTGCTCGTGGTTCGTCATGCGCTTGACGGCTGGCGGGACTTGCACAGACTTGATAAAGGGGAGCGCGCCGACCTGGATGTCGGCCTAGGCTAGGGGATAGTGAGACATGATGTCAGAGGTGCTGACGGCAAGCGGCGGCGTGAAGCAGGTAATCTGTATCAGTTGGGGTACGAAATACGGCGCACCGTTCATAAACCGGCTCTATGGCATGGTGAAACGCAACATAACGCCGCCTTTCACCTTCACCTGCTTTACCGACAACCGCGCCGACCTGAATCCGGAAATCCTCTGCGAGGACTTGCCGCCGCTCGATGTCGAGAAAATGCCAGTCAACACGCTGGGAATCTGGCCAAAGGGTCGGCTTTGGGGTCCAAAGCTTGGCAATCTGAAGGGACCAGTTCTTTTCCTGGACTTGGATCTCGTGATCGTAAGCTCGCTTGATGCCTTCTTCGACGTTGGTGGGCCGGATGACGTGGTGTTGTCGCGAAACCAGACGACGCCCTTCGAACGGCTTGGGCAGACGTCGCTTTTCCGCTTTCCCGTGGGCAAGCTTGTGCCTTTGCAGGAGAAGTTTCGCGCAGATCCGCAAGGCGTCGCCGACAAATATCGATTCGAGCAGCGGTTCGTGACACGCAACGCCCCGGGCGGCGCAAAGTTTTTCTCGCGTCGCTGGGTCCTGCATTTCAAGCAGGATTGCCGTTGGCCGTGGCCGCTGAACTACCTCTTCGCACCCCGGCTGCCTGCCAGCGCGAAGGTCGTGATCTTCCCCCGCGGTTTTCATCCGCAATTTGCCATCGAAGGCCGCTACGGTGGCAAGGGCCCGGCTGTGTCGCCGATGTATCATATTTCGCACATGTTCGACCGTTCTCGGCGGGGAAAGCGGTCCCTCGCGCGCTATCTGCGCCAGTACATCCGTCCCGCGCCTTGGGTCGCGGAACACTGGCGCGAATGACCGCTCGCCCGGGTGCTGTGTCATCAGCGTGTCATCTTTGCAACGCATGGCAGGCAACCGCAAACGCCTGTATTCAAGCCGTTTTTTAGGCGTTATTAACCGCCACGTTTCATGCTGGCATATGGCTTGAAATTTGCGTCGCCCGCATAAGTTGAGTTTTGCCTGGGTGACACGAATTGGCCATATTAGCATGTCAGCGGAAAAGTACGGCAAATTGGCGCTTTCCAAATCAGAGGTCCGATAACCTCGCGCTTCCTGCTCGCAATCATGTGATGGCCGGAAACGTAGATGTGTGATGCGCCGTGGCGATGGGCTGATAATGACTGTGTGCCCGCAGTTATAGGCGCAAAGGCCGCTGGTCTCTCAAGCAGCGGTATTTTAGTGGTTGGGATGGATGTCGAAGAAAATCGGAACTGAAGCTTTCTCTCGTCGGGCGTTTCTGACGTCTGCGGCTATGGTGGGTGCGGGCGCTCTTGCCGCACCGGCGTTGGCACAATCGGCGCTCGATTCGATCATCAATGCGCCGCAGCGTGGCGACTGGGATGACCAGTTCGATGCGAAGGCGGCTTCCCGTACGGCCACGGCTGTTGTTTCCAACACCCCGATCCTCGGCCCGCAATCCATGCCCAGCATGCAGCAGGCAATTGCAGAATACCAGCAGATCGCCTCTGCCGGCGGCTGGCCCGAAGTCGGCAGCAGCCAGCAGCGTCTGCAGATCGGCGTGACGGATCAGGTGGTTCAGGGCCTGCGCCAACGGCTGATCATCACCGGCGACCTGCCGCGCGAAGCCGGCATCTCGAACTCTTTCGATTCGTATGTCGATGGCGCAGTGAAGCGTTTCCAGGCGCGCCACGGCCTGCCGGCCGATGGTGTTATCGGCGAATTCACGCTGAAGGCCATGAACATCCCGGCTGACGTGCGTTTGCAGCAGCTGAATACCAACCTCATCCGCCTCCAGACCTTCCCCGAAGATCTCGGTCGTCGTCACGTCATGGTCAACATCCCGGCCGCTTACGTCGAAGGTGTCGAAGACGGCAGCGTCGTCACGCGGCACAATGCCATTGTCGGGCGCCTCAGCCGTCCGACGCACCTCGTCAACTCGAAGATCTACGAGGTCATCCTCAATCCATACTGGACCGCGCCGCGTTCGATCGTCGAGAAGGACATCGTGCCGCTCATGCGCAAGGATCCGACCTATCTCGAGAAGAACTCCATTCGCCTGATCGACGGCAAGGGCAACGAAGTGGCCCCCGAGACGATCGACTGGAATGCCGAGAAGGCACCGAACCTGATGTTCCGCCAGGATCCGGGCAAGATCAACGCCATGGCGTCCACGAAGATCAACTTCTACAACAAGAACGGCGAGTACATGCACGACACGCCGCAGCAGGGTCTGTTCAACAAGCTCATGCGCTTCGAGTCGTCCGGCTGCGTCCGCGTTCAGAACGTCCGCGATCTGACGACGTGGCTGCTCCGCGACACCCCGCCGTGGTCGCGCCAGCAGATGGAGCAGGTCATCACCACGCGCGTCAACACGCCGATCAAGCTTGCCGAAGAAGTGCCGGTCTACTTCGTCTACATCTCCGCATGGGGCATGCCGGATGGCGTCGTGCAGTTCCGCGACGACATCTACCAGATGGATGGCAATGCCGAACTGGCTCTCGATACGACCGCTGGCACGGAGCAGCCGGTCCAGTAAGGCCGCCGGCCCGCATATTTGTTTTCGAAACCGCGTCTTTTCAGGCGCGGTTTTTTGTTGCGCGTAGATTGCCTAGCAAATGTCGTTCTCCGTATTGCCCTTGGCAGGGCAGGGCGCTAATACCTTCGCGCATTCCAGTTGAGGAGCCCGCCCATGACCAATGCTTCCACCCAGACCTTCTTCAATCGCTCGCTTGCCGATACCGATCCGGAAATCTTCGGTTCGATCCAAAAGGAACTCGGTCGCCAGCGTCATGAGATCGAGCTGATCGCGTCGGAAAACATCGTTTCCCGTGCGGTCCTGGAAGCCCAGGGCTCCATCATGACCAACAAGTACGCTGAGGGTTATCCGGGCAAGCGCTACTATGGCGGCTGCCAGTTCGTCGATATCGCTGAAGAACTCGCGATCGAACGCGCCAAGAAGCTCTTCGGCGTCAACTTCGCCAACGTTCAGCCGAACTCCGGTTCGCAGATGAACCAGGCCGTCTTCCTTGCGCTGCTGCAGCCAGGCGACACCTTCATGGGTCTCGACCTGAATTCGGGCGGTCACCTGACCCACGGTTCGCCGGTCAACATGTCCGGCAAATGGTTCAACGTCGTGTCCTACGGCGTTCGCGAAGGCGACAACCTGCTCGACATGGACGAAGTCGCTCGCAAGGCCGAAGAAACCAAGCCGAAGCTCATCATCGCCGGCGGCACCGCTTACTCCCGCATCTGGGACTGGAAGCGCTTCCGCGAAATCGCTGACTCGGTGGGCGCTTATCTGATGGTCGACATGGCTCATATCGCCGGTCTCGTTGCCGGTGGCCAGCATCCGTCGCCGTTCCCGCATTGCCATGTTGCGACCACCACGACCCACAAGTCGCTGCGCGGCCCGCGCGGTGGTGTCATTCTGACGAATGACGAAGATCTGGCGAAGAAGTTCAACTCGGCCGTCTTCCCGGGTCTCCAAGGTGGCCCGCTCATGCACATCATCGCCGCCAAGGCCGTTGCCTTCGGCGAAGCGCTGCAGCCTGAGTTCAAGGATTACGCAGCCCAGATCGTCAAGAACGCCAAGGCGCTTGCCGAAACGCTCATCGCAGGCGGCCTCGATGTCGTCTCCGGCGGCACCGACAACCACCTGATGCTGGTCGACCTTCGCAAGAAGAACGCGACGGGCAAGCGCGCAGAAGCAGCGCTCGGCCGCGCCTACATCACGTGCAACAAGAACGGCATCCCGTTCGACCCTGAAAAGCCCTTCGTCACCTCCGGCGTCCGCCTCGGCGCGCCTGCCGGCACGACGCGCGGCTTCAAGGAAGCGGAATTCAAGGAAATCGGCAATCTCATCGTCGAGGTTCTCGATGGCCTGAAGGCCGCCAACTCCGACGAAGGCAATGCCAGCGTCGAAGCAGCCGTACGCGACAAGGTGGTCAACCTCACCGGCCGCTTCCCAATGTACGATTACATCGGCTAAGGATAGCGCATGCGCTGCCCATTCTGCGGATCGGAAGACACACAGGTCAAGGATTCACGCCCGGCGGAGGACAATACGTCCATCCGCCGCAGGCGTATTTGTCCTGATTGCGGCGGTCGCTTCACGACCTTCGAACGCGTGCAGCTGCGCGAGTTGATGGTCCTCAAGAAGACCGGCCGCAAGGTGCCTTTCGACCGGGACAAACTGGTACGCTCCTTCGAAATCGCCTTGCGCAAGCGTCCTGTCGATCGCGACCGGATCGAGCGGGCGGTTTCCGGCATCGTGCGGCGCCTCGAAAGCTCCGGCGAAGTCGAGATCAGCTCCGAACAGATCGGCCTGCAGGTGCTTGAGGCCCTGAAGAGCCTCGATGACGTTGGCTTCGTTCGCTACGCCTCGGTCTATAGGGATTTCTCGCACGCCGAGGACTTCGAGAAGGTTATCTCCGAAATCAACGCCAAGATCGCCCGCGATCCGCTGGACGGCTAGCCCATGAGCGCTTCGTCGGACGACGCGCGTTTCATGCAAGAGGCAATCCGCCTCGGTTTGCTGCACCTTGGTCAGACATCGACCAATCCATCCGTCGGCTGCGTCGTCGTTCGCGACGGCGCGATCGTCGGTCGCGGCACTACAGCCGTCGGCGGCCGACCGCATGCCGAGCCGCAAGCCTTGGCTCAAGCTGGCGATCTGGCCCGCGGCGCCACCGCTTACGTCACGCTTGAACCCTGCTCGCATCACGGAAAGACCCCGCCCTGCGCCGAGGCTTTGATCGCCTATGGCGTTGCGCGCGTCGTCATCAGTGTCACGGATCCGGACACTCGGGTTTCTGGACGAGGCATTGCCATGCTGCGCGACACCGGCATTGAGGTCGATACCGGCGTTCTAGAAAAAGAGGGCCGGCGCTCGCTTGCGGCATACCTCATGCGGCAGACGAAACACCGACCCTATGTGACTCTCAAACTTGCGATTTCTGCCGATGGTATGATCGGAAAAGCCGGCGAGGGGCAAGTGGCGATCACGGGACCAGCAGCCCGCGCCGAAGTGCAGAAGCTGCGCGCTGAAACTGATGCGATCCTCGTTGGCATCGGTACAGCAATCGCCGACGACCCATTGCTCACAGTTCGGACCGCGGGGCAGGAGGCGCGATCGCCGATCCGTGTCGTGCTGGATCACGACCTGTCTTTGCCGCTTGAGAGCAAGTTGGTCAAAACGGCAGGAGACGTCCCTGTCATCGTCGTTGCGGGAGAACCGCCGCTCTTCGACAATAGCGAGGACGACGATTTCGCCGGACGTCGGGCAGCTCTCGACGCAGCCGGCGTCGAGGTCGTGCAATGCAACCCATATCGGCCCGACGAACTGTTGCCGGCACTCGCATCGCGGGGGATCTCGTCGCTGGTTATCGAGGGCGGAGCGAAAACCGCAAGGCTTTTCCTTGAGGCCGGTCTCGTGGACCGTATTCTCCTCTATCAGGGGCCCGGTACGATTGGCGCGGGCGGTATTGAAACGCCGGTTACGAAAGCCGATATGCCATCTGGCTTTGCCCACATGGGCACATTTACCTTCGGCGACGACCGCCTCGATGAATACGAAAGAGAGTTTTGATGTTTACCGGAATTGTCACCGACGTCGGCACGATCGAATCCGTTTCACCATTGAAGGAAGGCATCAAGCTTCGCGTTGCGACGAGCTATGATCCTGCCACGATCGATATGGGTGCGTCGATTTCTCATTCCGGCATCTGCCTGACCGTGACGGGTCTGCCGAGCGAGGGCAGCAACGGACGGTGGTTCGAGGTCGAAGCCTGGGAAGAAGCACTTCGCCTGACGACGATCGCCACCTGGAAGGAAGGCAGCCGGGTCAACCTCGAGCGCTCCCTGAAGATCGGTGACGAGCTCGGTGGGCATATCGTTTCCGGCCACGTCGACGGCAAGGCCGAGATTCTGTCCGTGATCGAAGAGGGTGATGCCATCCGGTATCGCCTGCGTGCGCCGGAGCATCTTGCGAAGTTTGTCGCTCCGAAGGGCTCGATCGCCCTGGACGGCACGTCGCTGACGGTCAATGCCGTCGAGGGAACGGATTTCGATGTCCTTCTGATCCGCCATACGCTCGAAGTCACGACCTGGGGCCAGCGCAAGGCTGGTGATTTCGTGAACTTCGAGGTCGACACTATGGCGCGCTATGCAGCGAGACTTGCTGAGTTCCCGAGCGCGAAAGCAGAATAACCTCTCCATTGTAGTTCACGCGTGCCACTTCGCGGAAGCCGAGCTTTTCCGCGACGCGCAGGGAAGGGCTGTTTTTCGGATCTATGATGCAGGTCATCGGCCTCGATGGAAAGCGCTCCTCGGCCCAGGCGATGAGAGCCCGCAGCGCTTCGGTCGCATAGCCGTGGCGTTGTGCGCTAGGGAGTAGCGCCCATCCTGTTTCCAGCGTGCCTTCGGTCGTTTCGGGCTGCATCTCCCTTTTCATGTCAAGGAAGCCCGCCTCGCCAATGAGGCGGCCGCTTTGCTTTTCCTCGATCGCGAGGAAGCCGAACCCCATATGGTGCCACATGCCGGCAGCGCGGAGCATGCGCCCCCATGTCTGTTCGCGCGTTGAAGGAGTACCGGTGATATGGCGAACGACGTCCTCGTTCGCCCAGAGCGCGACGTAATCGTCGAAATCGTCGAGGTTATGGGGGCGGAGTCTCAGCCGCTCGGTTTCTATCGTCGGGATCAAGGTCATGCTCCAGGCTCGCCATCCCAGTAATCGAGATCGTCGCCAGGGCGACCCATGAACCGGAAGTTCTTGCGACCGTCTCCCGGTCGATTGGTCTTGGCGAGGAGCTTGCCGGAATCGGGATATTCGACGATCTCGGTTTTCGCCTTGGTCGAGATGCCAAGATAGATCAGCACCGTCGATCCCGTGTTGATGATCTGATGCGCGGTTTCCGGTCCGCCTGCCGGAGCGCCAAGCGTATCGCCCTTGCCGATCTGATAGCTTTTCGGACCAAAACGATATTCGCCGCTTCCCTCGAGAACGAAGAACAACTCATCTTCGACGTGATGATTGTGAAAGGGACAGCTCGATTTGCCGGGCGGCACTTCATTGTAGCTGATGCCGAGGCCGGCCAGTCCGAGAAGCGCGCCAAAGGATGTATCCCGGCTTTCATAAAGGGTGCCCTGCGTCCAGTGTTCGAGCGTGAGATCGCCGACATTGATGACGGGCTTTGGAATTTCGGACATGGTTGCTCCTCCTGATCGCGGGGAGGAGGCATCATTCCGCTGGAAAACACAACCCTTGCTGGGCCATGCTAGGGCGGCAGCTATCCGCCGCCCATCGATCCTAGTGACAATAGAAGACGATGCCGCCATCGGGAGACAGGGCGGCGTTGACAATGTCCTGAACGCGAACACCGTGCTCGCTCAGCCGGAGAGCGAGGCGTGCATTCGAAGCGATCGCGGCCCGGATCACATGAATGTCGGCGCTATGGCCTTCCGGGGTATTGCTTCCGCCCATGTTGCCGGTCTCGCCCGGGATATGTCTGACCTCGAAGTTGGTGCCGTTGAATATCCTGAGTGTGCTTTCGATGCCTGCCGGGTTGCTCACGGCGAAGTTTTCCGCATGGCCAGCGTCGGCAAGGGCTAGGGAGGCGATAGCGGTAACCCGATTCATGGTGGTGTCCTTTCATCTGCGTTGACGGTCGGCTGTCGTGCAGGGGATCGTCTGGGTTGCCTGATAAAGCTGGCGCCAAGGCATCTGCATTTCAATGGGTAAGCCTCTGAAATCGAATTACAAATTGGTTAGTTTTTCCGCCTTCAGGTTGCCATTTTTGAGGCGACTGACGTTGACGGTCGGGAGGCCCCCGCGGGCGTGCCGGCTATGCTATTGCCCGCGTTTCCAAATTTGCATCCAAGCTATGATCGGAATTTGCTTGCCATTCGGCCAAAGGCATGTTTTGACCGCGACCTGCCGTGTGGCAAGTCCTCTAGGAAATGAAGGTGAAGCATGGCGCGAGATACCGCTCCCCATATTTTGATCGTCGAAGCTCGCTTCTATGACGACATGGCTGACGCCCTTCTCGAAGGCGCGACCTTTGCCTTGACCGAAGCAGGCGCGACCTACGACGTCGTAACAGTTCCGGGCGCGCTCGAAATTCCGGCAGCGATTGCCATGGCGCTTGATGGGGCGGATAATGACGGCACGAACTACGACGGTTATGTCGCTCTGGGCATGGTCATTCGCGGCGAGACCTACCACTTCGATATCGTATCGAACGAATCCTCGCGTGCATTGATGGATCTCGCCGTCAGTGAATCCATTGCCATTGGCAACGGTATCCTGACCGTCGAAAATGATGAACAGGCATGGGCGCGCGTACGCCGCTCTGACAAGGACAAGGGCGGATTTGCCGCCCGTGCAGCTCTCACGATGATCGAGCTGAAGAAGAAACTGGGTGCATAACGAATGAACAACGAGAACTCCGAGCGTCCGGTCAAGGCAGCGAACCAGCGGGGCGCAGCACGCCTCGCTGCCGTTCAGGCGCTCTACCAGATGGATATCGGCGGCACCGGCGTGCTGGAAATCGTCGCCGAATACGAAGCGCATCGCCTCGGCCAGGAGATTGATGGCGAGACCTACCTGAAGGCGGATGCCTCCTGGTTCCGGTCGATCGTCTCCGGCGTCGTACGCGAACAGAAGCGTCTTGATCCGCTGGTCGCCTCCGCACTGCAGGACGATTGGGCATTGTCACGCCTCGACAGCACGGTCCGTGCCATCCTGCGCGCCGGCGTCTTCGAGTTGCTCGAGCGCAAGGATGTTCCCGTCGCGGTCATCGTCACGGAATATGTCGAGATTGCCCAGGCCTTCTTCAGCGATGATGAGCCGAAGCTGGTCAATGCTGTTCTCGACCGCATTGCGAAGCAGGTTCGCGGCGAAGCGAAAAAGTAGCGCTACCTCAGGTCGCAGGGCCGCTCCTCCATCAGAGGCCATTCCTCCTTTCCCGTTGCTCCGTAAGGGTTTTCAGCCCCGGCGGGCTTGACGTCCTGTTTTCCTCCACGCAATCTCCACCCGGCGTTGCAGCATTTCTGTGGGAGGAAATCGAGTCGGCGTGTTCGCAGCCGGAGAGGGAGTGAGCTCCGGCTCTTTTGGAGGAAAGAGCGAAATGACCATTCTTTTAGGCGTAATAGCATGTGGTCTGCTCTCGGTGGTTTATGCCATCTGGGCAACCCGGTCGGTGCTGGCCGCCGATCAGGGCAATAGCCGCATGCAGGAAATCGCGGGCTATATCCGCGAAGGCGCGCAGGCTTATCTGACGCGTCAGTACAAGACCATTGCCATTGTCGGTATCGTTGTTTTCATCGCAGCCTGGCTGCTACTCTCCAGCACAGCTGCAATCGGCTTTCTGATCGGCGCCGTTCTGTCGGGCGCTGCTGGTTTCATCGGCATGCACGTTTCCGTCCGCGCCAATGTCCGTACCGCCCAGGCCTCGTCTCATAGTCTTTCTGCAGGGCTGGAAATCGCCTTCAAATCGGGCGCGATCACTGGCATGCTTGTCGCTGGTCTCGCCCTTCTCGGTGTCTCCATCTACTATTATGTGCTGACCGTCGTTCTCGGCCACGAGGCTGGCTCGCGCGAGGTTGTCGATTCCCTGGTCGCGCTGGGCTTCGGCGCATCCCTGATTTCGATCTTCGCCCGTCTCGGCGGCGGTATCTTCACCAAGGGCGCAGACGTCGGAGGTGACCTCGTCGGCAAGGTCGAAGCCGGCATTCCAGAGGACGACCCGCGCAATCCTGCTACCATCGCAGACAACGTCGGTGATAACGTCGGCGACTGCGCAGGCATGGCAGCCGACCTGTTCGAAACCTATGCCGTGTCTGTGGTCGCGACGATGGTTCTGGCATCCATCTTCTTTGCCGGCGCACCGATCCTGCAGTCGGCCATGATTTACCCGCTTGCGATCTGCGGCGCCTGCATCATCACCTCGATCATCGGAACCTTCTTCGTCAAACTCGGCAGCAACAGTTCGATCATGGGTGCCCTTTACAAGGGACTGATCGTGACCGGCCTGCTGTCGATCGTCGGTCTCGGCGCTGCGACGTCGTTGACCATCGGCTGGGGAAGCGTCGGAAACGTTGGCGGCAGTGAGATCACCGGCACTCATCTGTTCCTGTGCGGTATCGTCGGTCTGATCGTCACGGCGCTGATCGTCGTCATTACCGAATATTACACCGGCACCAACAAGCGCCCGGTCAACTCGATCGCCCAGGCGTCGGTGACCGGTCACGGCACCAATGTGATCCAGGGTCTGGCGGTTTCGCTGGAGTCGACGGCATTGCCTGCCATCGTCATCGTCGGCGGCATTCTTGCCACCTACCAGCTCGGTGGTCTTTTCGGGACCGGCATTGCGGTAACCGCGATGCTCGGCATTGCCGGCATGATCGTCGCCCTCGACGCCTTCGGTCCGGTGACGGACAATGCGGGCGGCATCGCGGAAATGTCCCACCTGCCACCCGAGGTCCGCAAGTCGACCGACGCGCTCGACGCCGTCGGCAACACGACCAAGGCCGTCACCAAGGGCTATGCGATCGGCTCGGCCGGCCTCGGTGCCCTCGTGCTCTTTGCCGCTTACTCCTACGATCTGAAGTATTTCGCGGCAAACGGTGACAAGTACCCTTATTTCGCGGGCATCGGCGATATCTCCTTCGACCTCTCGAACCCTTACGTGGTCGCGGGGCTGATCTTCGGCGGCCTGATTCCATATCTCTTCGGCGGCATCGCAATGACTGCCGTTGGTCGTGCCGCCGGCGCGATCGTCGAGGAGGTTCGCCGCCAGTTCAAGGAAAAGCCGGGCATCATGCAGGGGACCGAGCGGCCGGACTACGGCAAGGCTGTCGACCTGCTGACCAAGGCCGCCATCCGCGAAATGATCATACCGTCCCTGTTGCCGGTGCTGGCACCCGTCGTCGTGTACTTCGGTGTTCTCGCGATCTCCGGATCCAAGGCCTCGGCGTTTGCGGCGCTCGGTGCATCGCTGCTCGGCGTGATCATCAACGGGCTCTTCGTCGCCATCTCGATGACATCGGGCGGCGGTGCATGGGACAATGCCAAGAAATCCTTCGAAGACGGCTTCGTCGACAAGGATGGCACGCGTCACCTGAAAGGCTCGGAGGCGCACAAGGCGTCTGTAACGGGCGATACGGTTGGCGATCCCTACAAGGATACCGCCGGACCGGCCGTCAACCCTGCGATCAAGATCACGAACATCGTCGCGTTGCTGCTGCTCGCCATCCTGGCCTGACGGCTCCACAAACATAGCCAATAAAAAACCCGCCGGAGCGATCCGGCGGGTTTTTCTGTGAGATGCCAGGCTCTTAGCGCAAGCTGCCTGGGTTCTGCGGCGACGCCGGAGCGCCACTGGTGCCGAACAGGCCCTTTGCCATGTTCGCCGCGCTGCCGCCCGAAAGCAGCTGCTGCAGGAAGGTGAGATCCTTGCCGCCGGTCGGGGTGACGCGGTTGATCGTGTCGAAGACCTTGCCGTCCTTGAGCGTGTAGTTGGCACGGCGGGTCACGACGCCGTCCTTGTCGAAATAGATGGCGAGAACGCTCTGGTCGACGACCTTCAGCTTCTGGAAGGCGAGCGAGCGTTCGCGGCGCTGCGAGATGTAGTAGAAGACCTCGCCGTCGAAGGTCGCCGTCGTCGAGGGCGTGCCCAGCGAAAGCAGAACCTGCTCGCGGCTCGAGCCCTCTGGAACGAGGTTCAGGGATTGCTCATCGGCGACATAGCCACCGTTGAGAACGGTACCTGTTTGGCATCCAGTCAATCCGGCTGAGGCAATCAAGATGGCAATGGCTGCATTGCTGAGGAATTTCTTGTCAGACTTGAAATACCGTTTCTTCAACGACATCTACTCCCTTAACGTATCGATAGCGCAGCCATTGGCCCTGCAAAGTATCGCTGATGCAAAACCATTGTGGCCTTTCCGGGGTCGGATAACCGACAGCCCGGCGAGCGGCTCCCAAAAAGGTGCTGTCCCGAAAGCGGCCACCTTCGGCATTGCAATTCGCGCCTGCTTCGGTAAACCAGCTTTCGAAATCATGCAACAAGGCCGGACGCTGCTTAGCGCGAAGAAGAGGCCTTTCCGGAAAAAACAATGATCTTCGGGCTCTTTGGCAAGAAAAACAACAATCAGGCGATCGTCGATCGGCAGTATCAGACGCTGACCGCCGCGGCGCGCATGCCGGATTTCTATGAAAGCATGAATGTGCCCGATACCGTCATGGGACGGTTCGAGATGCTGTCGGCGGTCATGATCCTGTTCTTTCGGCGCACGCGTGCGTCTGCCACCAGCGGCCAGGAAATCGCGCAGGAGATCGTCGATGCCTTCTTTGAGGATATCGACTACTCGATCCGCGAACTGGGCATCGGCGACAATAGTGTTCCCAAGCGGATGAAGAAGCTGGCCGGCATGTTCTATGGCCGGCTCGAAGCTTACTCGAAGGCAATGGACGCAACCGATGCCGAAGCGTTGAACGACGCGCTCAGCCGAAATATACACCCGAAGGCAACCGACGCGGTCGACATGCGTGCTCTTACAGGCTGGATGTTCGAAGCTGAAGCACATCTTTCAGCCCAGTCGGAAGATACGATCGCGACAGGTTCTGCGACGCTTCCGAAGGCTGCATGAGGAGATTACTATGAAGCACTCCACCGACGACATCCCTTTCTCCTATCTCGTCAAGGTCGGCCACATTTCCGCGAATCCGGTCGAAGTGCGCCTTGAAGCCGACAAGAGGGAATTGCTGGCAATCGCCGAGACCTGGGACGTCCTATCGGTCGACGATTTTCGTGCGGACCTGCAGATCGCTCGCTGGAAGCGTGACGGCATTCGCGTGAAGGGCAGGGTGCAAGCCAAGATCGTCCAGGCCTGTGTCGTCTCGCTCGAGCCGGTGCCGTCGAATATCGACGAGACTTTCGAGCAGATTTTCGTGCCCGAGAATTCCAAGCTGGCCCGTCGCCCCGCCAATGACGCCGGCGAAATGGTGCTCGATCCCGATGGCCCTGATCTGCCGGAGAGCTTTTCCGGCGACACGATCGATGTCGGCGAAGTCGTCACGGAATTTGCTGCCATGGCCATCGATCCCTATCCCCGGAAGGAAGGCGTTGAGTTCGGAAATCACATCGAGGACACTGGGGAAAACGACAAGAAACCGTCCGCTTTTGCCGTGCTGAAGGATTGGAAAAAGGACTGAAAGCCGTTGGTTATTTGACACAATTCAGTTGTAAGCGACGGGAAAACCGGTATTTTGGCCGAAATTTCGCCCTCCAGAGGCGAAAAACAAGGATCAGGGACGCGTGATCAGAATTTCTCTCGACCTCATGGGTGGCGACTTTGGTCCCCAGGTTGTCATCCCCGGCGCCGCGAAAGCGTTGGAAAGACATCCAGATATGTCTTTCGTGATGTACGGTTTGAAGGAACAGTGCGAGCCGATCCTCGATAAGTTTCCGAAGCTCAAGGAAAAGTCGGTTTTCCATGACTGCGAACTCGCCGTTCGCATGGATGAGAAGCCAAGTCAGGCGCTTCGCCGTGGTCGTTATGTCTCTACCATGTGGCGTTCGATCGAGGCGGTGAAGACGAAAGACGCCGACGTGGCGGTTTCTGCGGGCAATACCGGCGCGCTGATGGCCATGGCGAAGTTCTGTCTGCGCACCATGGCCAATATTGAACGCCCCGCGATCGCTGCAATCTGGCCGACCCTGAAGGGCGAGAGCATCGTTCTGGATGTCGGCGCAACGATTGGCGCTGATTCCCAGCAGTTGATGGATTTCGCGCTAATGGGCGGCGCCATGGCGCGCGCGCTGTTCGAGGTCGATCGTCCGACGATCGGTCTTTTGAACGTCGGGGTTGAAGAGATCAAGGGACAGGAAGAGGTTCGTGAGGCAGGTCGCCTGCTGCGGGAAGCCAACCTCGATTCCATGGAATATTTCGGCTTCGTCGAAGGAAACGACCTCGGTAAGGGTACCGTCGATGTCGTCGTGACCGAAGGCTTTTCCGGCAACATCGCCCTGAAGGCCGCCGAAGGAACAGCGCGACAGATCGGCGAGTATCTTCGCGCTGCCATGTCGCGAACGCTTCTTGCCAAGATCGGCTATCTGTTCGCCAAGGGCGCCTTCGACATGCTGCGCGAGAAGATGGACCCGAGCCGCGTCAATGGTGGCGTGTTCCTCGGCCTGAACGGCGTTGTCATCAAGAGCCATGGTGGCGCCAATGCCGAAGGCATTTCGGCAGCCATCGAGGTCGGCTATGACATGGCCAAGAATGGCCTCAATGAGAAAATAGAAAACGACTTGCAAAAGTATCATGCCAAAAGGCTGCCGCCGATCGGGCCGGAAGCTGCATGAGCGACGAGGTTTAGTGAATATGATCCGTTCAGTGGTTCGCGGGTTCGGAGCCGCACTTCCGAAACGCGTTATGACCAATCGCGACATCGAGGATGTCGTTGACACGTCCGATGAATGGATTGTCCAGCGGACCGGCATTCGTCAGCGTTATGTCGCCGGCGACGACGAGACGACGTCCTCGCTCGGCGCGGCAGCAGCGCGTGCGGCGCTCGAAAATGCCGGCCTGACGCCTGCTGATATCGATCTCATCATCTGCGCCACCTCGACGCCTGATAATACCTTCCCGGCGACGGCTGTGAGCATCCAGAACCGTCTTGGCATGACCCACGGTTTCGCCTTCGACGTCCAGGCGGTCTGCACCGGCTTTGTCTATGCCGTCACCACCGCCGACGCCTACATCCGTGGTGGTCTCGCCAAGCGCGTTCTGGTCATCGGCGCCGAGACCTTCTCGCGCATCCTGGATTGGAACGATCGCACCACCTGCGTGCTTTTCGGCGACGGCGCCGGCGCGCTCGTTCTCGAGGCATCCGAGGGCGAAGGGACGACGGCTGACCGCGGCGTCTTGACCGCGCACCTGCGCTCTGACGGCTCGCACAAGGACAAGCTCTATGTCGACGGCGGACCGTCTACAACCGGCACTGTTGGCAAGCTGCGCATGGAGGGCCGTGAAGTCTTCAAATACGCCGTCGGCATGATCACCGACGTGGTCGTTGCAGCGTTCGAAGCGACTGGTACCAGCGCCGACGATCTTGATTGGCTGGTTCCACATCAGGCCAACCGCCGCATCATCGAGGGTTCTGCAAAGAAGCTCAATATTCCGGTGGAGAAGGTCGTCATCACGGTTGACCTGCATGGCAACACCTCGGCGGCATCCATCCCTCTGGCGCTGGCGACAGCGGCTGCCGACGGTCGCATCAAGAAGGGCGATCTCGTCATGCTGGAAGCCATGGGCGGCGGGTTCACCTGGGGCGCCGTTCTGCTGCGCTGGTAGCCGTCTCAAATCGAAAAAACTGACAACGAACAAAGGCTTGACCGTAAGGCGCAAGACAAATACTCTTTGTTCGTTTCATAAAAACCTTAAACGGATGGGCGGGGAAACCATGACCGGAAAAACAGTGACGCGAGCGGATCTGGCGGAATCAGTTTTTCGCAAGGTCGGTCTGTCCAGGACTGAGTCGGCAGAGCTTGTGGAAACTGTCATAGACGAGATCTGTAACGCGATTGTTCGCGGCGAGACCGTCAAGCTTTCCTCCTTTGCAACATTCCAGGTGCGCGACAAGAACGAGCGCATCGGGAGAAATCCGAAGACCGGCGAGGAAGTGCCGATTTCTCCTCGCCGCGTCATGACCTTCAAGGCTTCGAATGTCCTGAAGACGAGGATTCTGAAGGCCCATACCCTTCGCAAGGTCAAGCAGAAGCCTGCCAACCCTGCCGTGTAATCCTCCGTGTTGACCGAGCCAAAGCTCGGTTCACAAGCCTCTTCCGTCAGCGATCTGTGCTTTACCTAAAGACGTGACTTGAATTCACGGCGGCAAACCGTTGAAATATGATGAGTCGCGGCCGAGTTCACCTGTCGGTGGTTCGGTCGATGCCTTGCCGTCGTGCGGCAGGCGCGCGCCTGAAATCGCGTAGGGAGTAAGATGTTGGACAAGAGCCCAGATGCTTTCCGCACCATCAGCGAGGTAGCGGACGACCTTGATCTTCCGCAGCACGTGCTTCGCTTCTGGGAGACCCGTTTCCCGCAGATCAAGCCCATGAAGCGTGGTGGCGGGCGTCGCTATTATCGCCCGGAAGATATCGACTTGCTCAAGGGCATCCGGCACCTGCTCTACGATCACGGCTACACCATCAAGGGCGTCCAGAAGCTGCTGAAGACGAACGGCAACAAGTTCGTAATCGCGATCGGCCATGGTGATCTCGCGAGCGTTCAGGCGCTGGCTGGCGGGCAACAGGATGGCGAGGCATCAGAGCCACGGGTCGGTCTCTCGGACGAGGACCAGGTCGTCGGTCGCGCCAAGCCGCCGATCACGCGTCGCTTCTTCAATTTCGTCGGTGGCGAAGAAGATTCACCCGAAGTGTCGATCGGCAAATCCAGCGTCGGCAAGGAAGATCGTGCGCTTCTGCAGGAAGCGCTGTACGATCTTCTCGAATGCAAACGCCTGCTCGATCAGGTTCGCTGATAGGGCTTCCGCGCAGCGCGCCGACCGCTCGGCGCTGCCATCTCATCCATTCGACATGTTCAGGAGACATTCGTGTCCGCGCTCAGTTCCGTTCCCGGAAAATCCTATGATGCCTTTCTGTTCGACATGGACGGCACGCTTCTGAATTCAATCGCCGTCGTCGAGCGCGTTTGGGCAGGCTGGGCCGTTCGGCATGGCTTGGAGCCGGAGGTCTTTTTGAAGACCATTCACGGCATTCGCGCCGTGGATGTCATCAAGCAGCTAGCCCTGCCTGGCGTTGATCCGGTCTATGAGGCAAAGCAGTTGCTCGACGAGGAAATGGCCGACGTCGAGGGCATCGTGCAGATCCCGGGTGCCGTTTCCTTCCTGAACAGCATTGCGCCCGACCGGTGGGCAATCGTCACCTCTGCACCGATCGAGCTCGCGAAGCGCCGCATGGCCGCGGCCGGAATTCCGACGCCGAAGGTTCTGGTGAGCGGTGAGGAAGTTGCGGCCGGCAAGCCAAGCCCAGAATGTTACCGTCTCGGCGCACAACGGCTTGGCGTGGATCCCTCGAAATGTCTTGTTTTCGAGGATGCGGTCGCCGGAATTCTGGCGGGCGAGGCCGCCGGCGCCGACGTTACTGTTATCACCGCAACGCATACGACGCCGTTCGAGACGCCGCATTTTTCCATTCCGGACTATCTGGAGTGGCGCGTCAACGCTGCCGCCGATGGGCGCATCGGCCTCGCGTCGGCATCCTAGTTTTTCTTCTGCAGCGCCTGCTTGCGCATCCGCTCGAACGCGGCCTGCATCTTGGCTTTGACCGAGCCGAGCGTGCCGAGTTCGTGTCCGCAGGTGAAGCAGGTGAGGATATCGCTATCCAACGGCTCCGGCCGCTCGAACTTCATTCTTGTGTTCCTGCACTTCGGGCAGGGGATTTCGATCTGCATGTCTCTCAAACTCCCTATGTCGCGCCGTCCCCTTAGTCGCAAGCAAACGATTGGGCAAGCGCTTTGAACCTGCTGGTGTTGCTACGCTTAAAGGCGGTCGCTGTTTTTTATTCTGATGACCTGATTTTTCGCTTGCGCCGAAAATCCCGAAAGACTAACAGGATCAAGCCTGTTTAGGCGTGACGGAATGTAGCGCAGCCCGGTAGCGCACTTGACTGGGGGTCAAGGGGTCGTCGGTTCGAATCCGGCCATTCCGATATTTTCAAGGTTTAGCGGACGCGTGACGCTTTCTCCTTACAAAGCCAGTTAGCGACACCGCTAGCTGGCTTTTGTTTTTGGCGATGCGCCCGGCAGTGATGGGTCTTCTCGCCTGAATCCGGCAGTCCGAGGCGGCAAGAGACTTTCTTTTGCCATCGGATGCAGGGTATATCAGCGGCCATTATCTTCATGTGGATGGTGGTTTGATCTAGCGACTTTACTGGCAATAGTCGCTATGAGCAGCAAAATGGAATGAAGACGGAACAGGGAATGCGGCAGGTGTCGGACAGGTCAGTAACGCGAAGCGCGGACCTTCTACTCAATGACGAAAGCGAACCCGCGCGCCGGCAGGTTTCGCAGCAGGGCGCGGGCTACCGCCCTTCAGACCTCCAGGAGGTCCTGAATGTCGTCGGCGACGTTTTGCTGTCCCCGCAGGCTCCCGATATGGCCGGATATGTGGCCGGCAACGTTTACCGACGGCTTGAGAAGCGTGGTTCTGTGCGGGAAGCTTCCGCAACCGATCTGACGCCGCCGGAGCATCTGCAGCGCGCGCTTGCAAACGTAGCGGCTTCCCTGCCGCGTTTCGCCGCCATAAAGGAATCGCTTTTCAACGTTGCGGAACGCCTGACATGGCGCCGTGGTCGCGGTGGCCCTTTCGCGAGCCTGAATTTCGAGATGGCACATGCGCATGCGGTGATCGTCGGCCCAGGCGGTATGGAAGAGCGCAGCGATGTGCGCCTGGGGCTGACGCTTATGGCGCCGTACAGTCGCTTCCCGGACCACGTCCAATTCCATTCGCGGGTGTTCATGTTGTTGTCGGATGGAGAGGTCTGCCTCGACGACAGCAACTGGTTCCGGGCAACAGCCGGAACGATCTTCTTCAACGAAGCCGGTCGCAAGTTTGCGATGCGCTGCACCGCGGAGCCGCTCCTTGCGATCTGGTGCCACGTCGAGGACGCGTCTCTCTAGGGACGCCAGCCTTCCAGTCTAGTCAACTTTGTTTTGATGCGCCGCGCTTGCGCCCAGCGTGCAGCCGCCGCTGAAATGCACGCATCTGCAAATTCCAGATGCCTCATATGCAAATTTCGATCTGCTCACTCCATGTGCAATGCGCTATATAATTGTGCAACGCAAAAGGAGAAATGCAATGAATATCGCCAACAGGATTGTTGAGTTCTTTCAGCTTGGTAAGGCATACCGCGAACTGGCTCGTATGGATGATGCCGCACTGAAGGACATCGGTGTAAGCCGTTCGGATCTCAAGCGCCGAGTTTACGGTCGCTGATCGTTTTCAGCCAATACCGGTATTGAAGGGCCTGCCTACGCGGGCCTTTGTTGTTTCTGCCCCCCGGGTGGCAGCTGACAGTCGTCGCAAGACTGAAGCGATCAGGAGTTGCGCGGCAACGGCGCCAAGTGGCGGAATTAACAGATAAATGACGAAGTTGCGCGCCCGGGCTTGGTAAATTATTGGGCAGCCCTATGTTGATTGCGAAAACATAAGGAGAAGGCCATGACAAAGAAGATCGCAGTAGTACTCGCAACGGCGGTTCTGGCGCAGTCATTTGCCACGAGTCTTGCCGCTGCCGACCTCAATCGTACTTATGTGGCGCCCGATAGCAGTGACGGCGTCAGAATTGGTGTTCTGGCATGTAACATTGGTGGGGGCATCGGCTATCTGATCGGCTCGGCCAAGACGCTCGAATGCGTCTTCACGCCTGCTGGCGGTGGAACCCCTGATTATTACAGCGGCGCGGTGCGCAAGCTGGGCGTTGATGTCGGCTTCACGACGCGCGGCGGGCTGGTTTGGGCTGTGTTCGCGCCGACCGCCGGCTATCACCGCGGTTCACTGGGCGGCCTTTACCAGGGCATAACCGCTGAGGCGACACTTGCCGGCGGCGTTGGCGCCAATATCCTGATTGGTGGGACCTCAGGATCGATCCACCTGCAGACGATCAGCGTGACCGGCCAACTCGGCCTCAACGTCGCCGCGACGGGAACCTCGGTGACCCTCACGCCTGCTGGCTAGGCAATCCACCCCAGAGCCGCGATGCTATTTGCGTCCGGATGAGAAGACGAGAGAGCCGCCAAGTGCGGCTCTTTCGCATTTGTGCGTGTAGGGTTGCTTTGATTCCCTCGACGCACGCTGACCGTGTTTATGTGGGTGGCACAATTTCTCGCGGTATAGACCGGTGACGATTTTCGACTGTTATTGCGAGAGTCACGAGCTCATCATAAGGCACAGAGTGTTGTTGAGCGTTGAGATTCATTTAATAAGTAATTCTCTAATATAAGTACATGATGGATCTCGAAATTAACGAAATTGCGTGCTAGATGTATTTGGGGATACGTCTGGTGGGCCATGTTGGATCGTAATCGTGACGAGATGTGCAGAAAAGATATTGCCAAGGCTTTTGACGAGTTGACCAGTCAGGCAACTCAGTCCGGATGGCCGGCGCACGAAGCGGCGCTCGTTCTCTATGAGCTCGCCGAGGCTTACCTGATGCAGGCGGGTGCCACGATCATCATCGAAGGATCGATGCAGTCGCAGTTCATCAGTGACCGTTTGAAGGGGTGAGCGGCAGCCGCCTTCCTGCGCAGAGGCAGTGTCGGACCGTTCACATTAATGTTTCCTAACACAACATGAGTTGATAAATGCCGATCCTGCGCGCATAGTAATCGCATTGTCGGCTATGGAAGGGCGGCCGGCTTTTAGGCTGTCTGTGTTGGTAGCCCTGGATGGGACGTGCAGCTCCGATGCTCAAATCCCCTATATTTCCGCGCGATTTGCCGCTGTTCTCGGAAGATCTGAATCTTCTATCGGGGGTCCTCGACGACGTTTGCGAGAACCGGGGCATCAGCCGAAACACGGCGGAAGCCGAGCACATCGGTGCGTTGATCATCCAGCTCTATCGGCAGGGCGTCAAGGACCCCGCCAAGCTCGCGGCTCTCGGCAAAGCCTATCTCTAGCGATCACCCGCCGGAGCAATCAGTCATCATTGGCAGCGTTGAGGTTTTCCGGCCTGATGCCTTCATCGGCCGCCGACCGGGCTTTCAGCCGCACGCCGGGCCCGCCTTCGTCATGATTGCCGCTTGCGATGAAGATGATGCCGGCTGCCTCCAGGGCATGCTTTATGGCGAGCACGGCGTGTGGTTCGCCATTCGCTTCATCTTCTTCGAGTGTTTCGATGGTTGCAATCGGCAGGCCCGAGGCGGCTGCCAGTTGCTCGATGCTCAATCCGGTCATGGCGCGGGCACCGCGCATTTGTGTCGCTGTGATCATAAGGAAAGTCTAGCGCGGCGGCGAGCGTTCGCAAGGGGCTAGCGGTGCGCGCGACGGTTCTCGTTGCGAATATGCCGTGCCTCGAGAGCGACGCAGCCCCAAACAACGCCGAACAGGAGGTAAACGTGGCGCCAGTGGTCGATGTCGATGACATTGCCGATCGCCGCATGGCCGAGAACGGCGATCCACCCGATCATCAGGTATGGTTGCCAGGGCCGATCCTTCAGCAGATTCTTGAAACCCAGGCACAGGGTGCAGCACAGCATGCCGACATAGCTGATGAAGCCGAGCCATCCATAGGTCGTCAGTGACTTCAGCCAGATATTATGCTCGTCCTCAGGAAAGATGGTGCCGAAGACCATCGGCCCTATGCCGAGCGGTCGTTCCATCATCATCGTGAAACCAATGCGGTGTCGCTCGAAGCGCCCGAGATGTTCGCCGTCGTAGTCCTGCACCAGCTGCGCGCGCGTCGAGAAGAGGTCGCTCACTTTGGGAAACTGGAGGGCGATGAGCAGCGATGCCGTCATCATCATGATCGCCGCAAGCGACAGGATGAGAATGCGCAGGCGAAAGGCTCCACTACGCTCCTTCAACAGCATGAGGAAGACGAGCAGCAGCACGCCAAGCAGAAAGAGGCCCCATGCTGCGCGGGAGAAGGAGAGAAAGACGCCGAAGGCGAGGATCAGCAGGGCTCCGGCGCGGATCGGAGCAGACCGCAAATTTCCGGTCAGTATTCCATGGACCAGATAGAGCGAAGGGGGGACCAGAAAGGGGCCGAAAACGTTCGGATCCTGGAAGGCCCCCTTGGCACGGTCATAGAGCGTGAAGACCTCGGCGCCGGGGAAGGCGTGAAAATAGCCAAGGATGCCGAGCGTCGCGGTGATCACCGCGGCAAAGACCCAGGCGTTGAAGATCAACGGCAGGCGCCGGTGGCTGTCTTCGATGATCGCCGCGTAGAACACGGCCGTCAGTGCGAGGAAGCTCGAAACGGCAACATACATCGGTCCGTCGGCGAGATCCCGCATCTGCGTCAACGACAGCATGCCGCCGACGTTGAATGTCATGAGAAGCGCCAGGAGAGGGGCGGTGTAGCGAGATATCCTGAGCCCGAGGATAAACCAGATACCGACTAGGCCGGCCATCCAGAGCTCGTAAGGGGCGGGTTCATTGATAACGAAACCGGACAGGAAGACGCCGAATGCGACCGCAGCCGATCCGATCAGACGCAGCGTCGCCCGCTGCGGATTGGCGACGCGGGAATATGCCGCCTCCACCGTGCTCAATAGGCGTTTTCCGTATTGAACAGCCGGAATGGCGTGAGGAACAGGATCTTCAGATCGAACCAGAGCGACCAGTTTTCGATGTAGTAGAGGTCGTATGCGGTACGGAACTTGATCTTGTCGTCGTTGTCGACCTCGCCGCGCCATCCGTTGATCTGCGCCCAGCCGGTCACGCCTGGCTTGACGCGATGGCGGGCGAAGTAACCTTCGACCACGTCGCCAAAGGCGCGATCACGGGCCTGGGCAAGCACTGCGTGAGGACGTGGCCCGACGAGGGAGAGCTCGCCGCGAAGAACGTTGAAAAGCTGCGGCAGTTCGTCGATCGACGACTTGCGGATGAAGCGGCCAACGGGCGTGACACGCGGATCGCCCTTCGTCACGGCAGCGCGGCCGGTCGGGTCGCCCATGTCGGTATACATGGACCGGAACTTGAAGATGTTGATGACTTCGTTGTTGAAGCCATGCCGCTTCTGCATGAAGAAGACGGGCCCTTTCGAGGTTACCTTGATGGCAATCGCCGTCGCCAGCATGATCGGCCAGACGATCGCGAGCGCGATGACGGCGAAGAAGACGTCGAAGCAACGCTTGGCAACCGAATCCCAATCGCGGATCGGCTTGTTGAATATGTCGAGCATCGGCACCGCGCCGACATGCGAGTAGGCGCGCGGACGAAAGCGCAGGCGGTTCGCATGCGCGGCGAGGCGGATGTCGACCGGCAGGACCCAGAGCTTTTTCAGAAGCTGCAGGATACGGGCCTCGGCGCTGAGCGGTAGCGCGATGATCAGCATGTCGATGCGTGTCATGCGACCGAACTCGACGAGCTCGGCGACCGTGCCGAGCTTGGGATAGCCCGCCACCATGATCGGAGAGCGTTGCTCTCCGCGGTCGTCGAAGATGCCGCAGATACGGATGTCGTTGTCGGGTTGCTGCTCCAGCAGGCGGATCAGGTTCTTTGCCGGTTCACCGCCGCCGACGATGACAGCGCGCCGCTCCATGATGCCGTTGCGCGCCCAGTTGCGGATGCCGTAGGCGATGAGGAAACGCGAACCCAGCAGAAAGACGGCGCCGAGGGCAAACCAGAAGAGATAGGATTGTGCATGCGCCCAGCCGATCCCGCCAAGCAGGCTCGTGGCTGCCGCCGTCAACAGGAAGGCGACCGTCCACGCGGCGAATACCCGAGGCAGCAGCCGAATCCGCGCGCGCAACGACGGAATGGAATAGTTGTCGGTGACCTGTAGCGCCACAACGAGCACAGCCGCAGCGACGGCCGCCGTTGCGGCACGGCCGAGGAAGGTGTCGGTGACATCACCCGGCCAGATGAGGAAGGCAAGGAGACCGATCGCAAACTCCGATACGAACTCGAACAGCCGCAGTTGCCCGATCATGATCGATGGCGAGCGTGTCTCTTCGCTGAATTGCGCGGCGATCTGTCTTGCAAACTCGTTGATCGGCTCGGAAGGCGCTTCAGCTTCCGTGTCGCTGCCACGCAGATTGATGCCGGAAACCTGCTTGCGCAGTGCTTCCAGATCGAATTGACCGTTTTTCTCTGCCTTGTTCATCAGGCTACCGCCGCTGGTTGTCCAAATGGCAATAGCAGAAAGGGACTAAGAAACTTTTACGAAGCAGCCGCAATGCTTTGCTTCGCTTGGTCATCCAGTAGTTCGCGGTACAATTTCAGCACATCGCCAGCCATAACCGAAGACGAGAATACCGCCCTGACGTTTTCTATCGCAGGCATGACCGCATCGTGCCACCCGGGGACGCGGATTGCATCCGCCATCACGCGGGCCAGATCGTCGGCATCTTCGGGCTTCACCAAGGCGGCGCTGTCTACGCCAAGGGCTTCAGGAACACCGCCGACCCGGGTGGCGATGATCGTCTTGCCGGCAGCCAATCCCTCGAGAACGATATAGGGAAGGGCCTCCGCCCGTGATGGTACGACAAGGTTCTGCGCCATCGCGAAGGCCTGCTGCACACGCATTGCTGGCAGCATCCCGATGCGCTTGCCGAGCCCGCGTTCGACCATCATGTCGCGATACTTGTCCCGATCGGGCCCGTCGCCGATCATCAGGGCCGAGAGAGGGCGACCGAGAATCCGCTCGGCCTTTGCGAAGGCGTCTATAAAAAGGTCGGGACCCTTAAGGTCCCGCAGCATCCCGATATAGATGTAATGCACGGCGTCCGATCGCGTGGGTACGGGTGCGAAATCCCGTTCACCGATGCCGTTATAGATCAGCCGCGTTTCCGTTCGCGGGCGTCCGACCTTCCTGGCGTAGGTGTCGCGCTCGTACTCGCAGATGAAGACGAGCGCATCGGTGAAGTATTCCTGCAGCCGCTCCATGCGCAGGACGAACTGCCCGATGAGCGAGGAGCGGGAATAATGTAGGCTTCCACCATGCGCGGTATAGAGGCGGGCTACGCGATACCTGTTCACCCGCAAGGCTGAGCCGGCAAGTCGCGCGAGCACGCCGCCTTTGGCGCCGTGTCCGTGCAGCACATCCGGCCGCAAGCTTTTGATATGTTTGTATGTGTCCCAGATGACGCCGATATCGGAAAAGCTGACCGAGCGGCGGATCGGGACGCGGATCAGACCGAGAGCGAGATAGGGGCGGATTTCGTCAAAAAGGCTGTCCTCGTGCTCGCCGCCGGTCGAACTGTCGCAAATGATGCCGACTTCATGCCCTGCCTTGCTATGCTCGATCACCAGGTCGCGGACATGGCGGAAGATTCCGCCGACCGGGGATCTGAAGCAATGGAGGATGCGAAGAGGGCGCTGTTTGCTCATCAAGGGTCAGAAGAGCCGTTCGCGCACGTAGATCGTGTCGCCTGCGATGATCGCCGAGGAGATGTTGACCCGGCCCGTCAGAACCTGGCCGTTGATCTTGCGTGTGACGTCGACGGCGCCCTGGTTTGCCCTGGCACTGAAGCCACCGGCCACAGCCACGGCATTCTGTACGGTCATGCCCGGGACGTAAGCATATTGGCCGGGCTGGCCGACTTCGCCCATGATGAAGATCGAGCGGTAACGATCGACGTCGATCGTGACGTCGGGATCACGCAGGTAGCCCTGCTTGAGCTTCTGGGCGATTTGGCCCGAGAGTTGCTGCAAGGTGCGACCGCGCGCCGGCACCTGTCCGATGAGCGGGAAGGCGATGTATCCGGCTTGGTCGATCGTGTAGACGTTCGTCATGCTCGGCTGGTCGAATACTGTGATGCGCAAGCGATCGCCGCTATCCAGTGAATAGGGCTGGATCGTCGCCTGATTGAAGGCCTGCGGGGCCGGCTTGTAGCTATTGCAGCCGGCCAACACCGCAGTCACGGCGGCGAGGCTCAGGGCCAGCAGAAGTTTTGGCTGTGCGACAGGCATGCGCAGGTGCTCGCAAGAAATGAATGTGTTCCCCGCTGTTATCATTCCGTTAGGGTTAATAGCCGGTAAAGGGAGGGCATTTTTCCGCTTTCCGGTGTTGACGGCTCCAATGGCTTGCACTGAAGCATTAACCCTTGAGTTACTGTAATCATTTACCTTCGCCGCACGTTTGTTCTTGGAGTACGAGCATGTCCGGCGTAATGGGTCATCAGGATGTGGACATCGATCTTGGCCAGTTGGTCCGTGCGGTATGGGCGCGGCGGCTGAAGGTCGTGGCAATAACCGTGCTCGGGGCAGGGGTCGCTTTCACCGGCGCCAAGATGATGGCGCCGAAATATCGCAGCGAGACACGCATCCTGATCGAGCCGCGTGCTCCGGCTTTCGCGACAGCCCAGGCCAATGACGCCGGCGCCAGCCCGCTTCTCGATGAACTCAACATCGCAAGCCAGGTCCAGCTTCTCCAATCCGCGGATCTGATCAAGCAGGTCATCAACAGCCAGAAGCTTTACGCGCTTCCGGAATTTGACGCCGCGGCCAACGGGTCGGCGCTCAACGATATCCTGATCGCGCTTCATCTGAAGAAGAGCCCTCTGGAGAGCCCACCCGAGGAGCGGGTGATCGATGCGTTCACCGAGCGATTGCAGGTCTACCAGGTCCCCGGTTCGCGGGTGATCGGCATCACCTTCACGTCAAAGGATCCGAAGCTCGCGGCGACCATTCCGAACGCGATGGCTGCGGCGTATCTTGTCAAGCAAAGTGGCGCGAAGCTCGATTCCAATTCGGAGGCGACGCGCTGGCTGGAGCCCGAAATCGAGACCCTTCGCAGGAAGGTGAGCGAGGCGGAGCAGAAGGTTGCCGAATATCGCGCCGAACACGGTCTGCTGCCAACCAACACCGGCACCAATTTTCCGACGCAACAGCTGAACGACATCTCTGCCGAATTGACGCGCGTGCGCGGCGAGCGGGCCAATGCGGAGGCCCGCGCCCGGTCCGTTCGCGACAGCCTGTCATCAGGCGAGCCGTCGGATACCCTTCAGGACATCATGTCCTCGCAGTCGATCCAGCGTCTGAAGGGTACGGAATCTGCCCTCCAATCGCAGATCTCTGATCTTCAGACTTCGTTGCTCAACAATCACCCGCGGCTTAAGAGCCTTCGGGCGCAGCTTGCCGACATCAAGACGCAGATCCGCCAGGAGACGCAAAGAATTCTGTCGAGCATCGAGAACGAGGCCAAAGTTGCGGCCCTCCGTCAGGCTGAGCTTGAGCAGCAATCCGACAAGGTCAAGGCAAGCAGCGCGCAAGCGGGCGAGGACGAAGTCGGCCTCAACGCGCTGGAACGCGAGGCGGTCGCCCAGCGGCAGCTTCTCGAAACCTATCTGTCGCGCTACCGCGAGGCGGCTTCCCGCGCAGACAAGAATTCCAGCCCGGCGGACGCGCGCGTCGTGTCGAATGCCATCCAGCCAGTCGATCCCTATTTCCCGAAGGTCGTCCCGATCGTCACGGTCGTTGCGCTCGCAACCTTCATCCTGACTTCGATCGCAATCATGCTGGCCGAGTTGTTTAGCGGTCGGGCGCTGCGCCCTGTCGGCGTTTCCACAGCCGCTGAGGAGGAGCTGGTCGAGAAGGATGAAAGCGTCCCTTCCGAACCGCGTAGGAGTGCCGCCACACCGAGCATGCTGGCTCTGACAGTAGAGGACGAAGAACATGCCGATGAGGTGGCCGATGTGCTCTCCGAGGAGCCGCCGGTTGACGACAACGAGTTTTCCGTTGCTTCCGTCGCGGAATACCTAATTGGCAGCCGGGCGCCGCTCGCGATCGCGATTTCGCCGACCGGCGATCGCGGTTCGGCAGCCACCGTGTCTCTTGCACGCAAGCTGGCCGATGCGGGGTCGCGTGTGGTTCTGGTCGATATGACGGGGTCCGGCTGCCCGACCGACCTCATGGCGCAGGATCGCGACGCGCTCGGCATCACCGATCTTCTCTGCGGGGAAGCAGCATTCGGCGACACGATCCACGGCGATCGCCTGTCCGATGCGCATCTCATTCCCCAGGGCGTGAGCGATACGCGACGGGCCATGCGCGGCGCCAGCCGCCTTTCGCTGCTGCTGGACGCGCTTGCTTCGGCCTATGATATCGTGCTTGTCGAATGTGGTGCGGCCGACGTCGCAGGCGTCTCACGTCTGACGCAGAGCAAGGATGTTGAAATCATCCTCTCGATGCCTGATATTGTCGAAGACGAGTTTGTCGCCGCGATGACCGCTTTCGAAGCGGCCGGCTACAGCCGTGTCGTACTCATGTCAGGCGACGATCCGGCGGACGACATGATATCGCGCCAGGCGGCGTGATCAGACGCTGGCAACCCTGCGCGTGCGCTGGGCGAATTTGTAGAGACGCTCGCGGCTTTTGACGTAAGCCTTGCCGCGGGTGATGGCGCGATGCACAAGCCCGGCCAGAGACCCTCGCGCGGTGATGGGCAAGACTACGTCATGATGATCTGTTTCGACGGGCGCCCAGGAGCGCTTGTAACCCTGATCACCGAGGCCAAAGTCGAAGAGGCTGACGCCCTTGCCGTGAAGCCCCGAGATCATCTGCCAGAACAGGAACTCACCCGGGCTTGCCTCCGCGGCAATGCCCTCATCGATCGCGCTGAACTGGCAGATAACGTGGTCGGCCTTTCTGGATATGCCGGCGACCGCCGCGATTTTTCCATCATGTTGGCCCTTCAGGCGGATTGCGTGCATTTCCAGTGAAAATGCCTCGCCGGCTCTTGCATCGAGCGCGCCATGCAGGAATGCCTTGGTTTCAGGATCAGCGAAGACGTCAGGCAGGCCCATGGCCGCGAAGCGTTCACGCTTCATCTGAAAGAAGCGGTCGAGAAGCCAATGCTGTTCCTCCGAGCGACCGCCGGCGACATAGTCGAAGCCGCCGAGCGCTTCGAGCCGCTTGGACTGCACCCGGAACTTCTTGCGTCGACCCTTTGCGTTCAGCTGGGCGAGCGTCGCTTCGAAGGTCTCCAGCAGCGGAAGCTGGTAGGCGTGATTTTGGTTTTGCACCATCGGCAACGCGGCGAGCGGATTTTGACGCTCACGCCAGATCAACGGAATGTTCTGGAGCAGCAGAAGATCGGCTCGCCCGCGCAGGGCCACTCGCAACTGTTCTGCGAAGCTGCGGTCGGCGACGAAATCGGCCGAAAACAGGCCGGTGTTGATGTTGCTGTGATCGGCGGCGATGAATTTGGCGATCCGTCCGCCGTATGACGGAACGATCTCGACAGGCAGGATGAAAACCGTCCGCCCGCCCGATCTCCCGCGCATGATGGCGAGAGCGCGGCCGTGTGCCCGGACCCAGGCAGCGCACCAGTCGTAGCCCTGATGCAGCGAGTTTAAGGCGTCCTTCTCAAGCGCGCGCCACTCCTTCTCGAGGGGCTCGATCGCATCCACGATGTCGATCTCGCAGGTGCTGGCTATCGGCGCTGAAACGCCATCCCGGCCGCCGCCCAGGGGCTCATCATCGACATGAAGCATCTGCGTTTGCACTAGGACTCTCCGGTCAAGCTCGTTGCGCGAAGAGAATAGAGGGCGGAAGCGTGGATTTTGTTTATGCCGTCGCGTCCGCCGGGATTTCCGCCGATCACGGTTATCCGGCGATTAACGCTTACTGCTGCTTAGGGCCGGCCATCCACTTTATGATGACCATCGCCGGCAGCACCCAGAGCAGGCCGCTCAGTGCGAAATAGAGCAGGTGACCCCACCAGGGCGCATCTCCGAGCGTCGCAACCGCGATGGTATTCGCGAGCAGCGCATAGCAGAGCACGAGAACGACGATGAGGATCGTGCCGATGAACTTGCGAAGGCGAACGGGCATCGATTGTCTTTCAAAAGAGATTGGCAGCCGCCGCGACGGCATGCCGCAAAGGTTCGGGGCTTGTTTTGCATGAGCCGCTAAGGCAAATCAACAGCGCAGACAAGGAGCAGTCATGAGCATCGCGAATACGACCATCGAGAAGCAGCTGTTGCAGGAAGTGCGCACGCAGGACAGCAACCGCCGCGTCGTCCGCATCTGGCTCGGGTTCGTTCTCCTGGCGCTCTTCTGTCTTGTGATCGTCGGCGGCGCCACCCGGTTGACCAATGCCGGCCTGTCCATCACCGAGTGGAAGCCCATCCACGGCGTGATCCCGCCGCTGAATGCAGCCGAATGGGAAGAAGAGTTCAAGCTCTACCAGCGCATTCCCGAATATCAGGTGCTCAACAGCGACATGACGGTCGAGCAGTTCAAGGGGATATTCTGGTGGGAATGGGCGCATCGGCTGATTGCTCGCGGCATTGGGGTGATCTTCGCGTTGCCGCTGTTTTATTTCTGGGCGACCGGTCGGATCGAGAAGCGCCTCCGCTGGCCACTGGTCGGCATTCTTGCGCTCGGCGGTCTGCAGGGCGCGATCGGCTGGTGGATGGTGTCGTCGGGTCTCTCCGTTCGCACCGATGTTAGCCAGTACCGGCTCGCCACGCATCTGGTCATGGCGTGTCTGATCTTTGCGTCCTGCATGTGGATCATGCGGGGACTGTCGCCGCACTCTGACGATGCGCCGCCGACGTCAAGTTCGCGCGCCTGGGCTGGTGCCATCGCCATTTTCGCGCTGTTCCAGATCTATCTCGGGGCGCTCGTCGCTGGGCTCGATGCCGGTTTCACCTATAACACCTGGCCTTTGATGGACGGTGCAGTCGTCCCGTCCGATCTCCTGATACAGCAGCCGGCCTGGATCAACTTCTTCGAAAATCCCAAGACGGTGCAGTTCATTCACCGCGTCGGAGCCTACACGCTGTTTGCGCTGACGCTGGTCAACATGATCATCGCGCTCAGTGCGGCGCCTTCGACAACGCATGCGCGCCGCGCCGTCGTCCTTTTTGCGCTCGTCGTCGTCCAGGCGTCGATCGGTATCGCGACACTGCTACTTCACGTCCCACTCCATTGGGGACTGCTGCACCAAGCGGGCGCACTTGTCGTCTTCGGCTTCGCGGTCGCCAACTGGCGCGGCTTCTATGGCGAATACCCGCGCAAGACGGTGATCTCCGAGCGCGACTAGCGCTCCACCTGCTCGCAGGCGAATGCCGAGACAGAGAGATTTTTAGTTTCGTTTGTCGAATCGGGCCTCCCATCGCCGTCCTTGTCAGAACGTAGAAAGGGCGGGAGGCCAGCATGCGACAGCTCAAGGTGTTTCTCAGCATTTCCGTGGACGGCTATTTCGCCGATGAACGCGGCGACATGAGCTGGGCTCATGCCGATGATTCGGATTTCAAGGCATTCGTGGCAGCCAATGCCGGTTCAGGAAATACGCTTGTCATGGGCCGCGTGACCTACGATCTCATGGCCTCCTATTGGCCGACCGATATGGCGAAACGGAACGATCCCGCTGTCGCCGCCGCAATGAACGAATTGCCGAAGATCGTCTTTTCAAGAACGATGCGAGAAGCAAACTGGAACAACACCAAGGTGCTCCACGGTGACGCTGTGCCAGCGATGCAGGCCCTCAAGAACGAGGAGGGCAGGGATATGGTGATCCTCGGCAGCGGCAGCACCGCAAGACTGTTTGCGGAAGCCGGCCTTGTCGACAGCTTTCAGTTCGTCGTCGTGCCGCTTGTGCTCGGTGGAGGGCGTGCGGCGCTTGCCGGTCTTTCGCGTCGCTTGCCGCTGACGCTGGAGGACAGCAGGACATTCAAGAACGGAATGGTGGTTCTCACATATCGCCCCGGCTGATCCACCCAGGCTTGCAGCTTCATCGGGTGCCATAACGAAAAATCCGGCCGCGTTGCCGCAGCCGGATCGTTATCATTCCCTTGTGGGGATCAGTCTCAGAAGAAACCGCGACGCTGCCACCAGCCAGCCTTCTTGGGCTTGCCGTCGTTGTCGGTCGGTTCAGTGCGGGTCGACGTTACCGTCGGCTCGGAAGAAGAGATGTTCGATTCGCGGTTCGCGCGCACCGGCTTTGCGTCTTCGTCGGCCGGCGTTGCGAGATCTGCGACCGCCTCGATGGTTTCTGCTTCAGCGACCGGAGCAGCCTCTTCGGCAGGAACGGCCTCGACCACCGGCTCTTCGACCGGCGACGCCTTGCGGCTCCGGCGAGCGCGCTTCGGCTTCACGTCTTCGGTGACAGATGCGGCCGCTTCCACGGCAGCCATTGCCGATTGGGCCTCGACAGCTTCCTCAGCAACAGTCTCGATGACCTCGCCCTCGGTTACGACTGCCTCGTCGGCTGCAGCGACATCGCCAGCTTCCGCCTCGGCATCATCGCTCTCGCCATCAGCGTTCTGCTCGGCACCTTCTTCGCGGCTCCGGCGACCGCCACGCTTGCCGCGACGGCGGCGCTTGCGGCGCTGGGCGTCATCGCCCTCGGTGCGCTCTTCGGTCGCCGCAGCTGCGGTAGCGCCTTCGGCATCATCACCCTCGTCGTCGCCTTCGTCCTCGTCGCCAGCGGCGAGTTCGGAAGCAGAATCACCGGATGCCTGCTGCTCGGCATTGCCGTTGCGACCGCGACGGCGGCGGCGACGCTTGCGCTTGCGCCCGTCACCTTCACCTTCGGCGCGAGCCGCCGGGCGCTCGGCAGCTGCCGGCTTTTCTTCCAGTTCTTCGTCTTCCTCTTCATCCGCCTCGATGACGATATCGTCGTCATCGTCGTCAGGGATGGCTGCGAAGTTGAAGAGCGTCTCGATCTTGACCGGGTTTTCGACGGCTTCGCCGCGATCGATCGCGAAATGCTGTGCCCCGACGGAGCCGTCCGCATCGATGATGATCGAGACGCCGAAGCGTGCTTCGTAATCGATGATCGTCTGGCGCTTGTGGTTGAGCAGATAGAGCGCGATGTCAGGCGTCGTGCGAACCGTGATGTCGTGCGTCGTGTTCTTGAGCAGGTATTCCTCGATGCCGCGCAGGACATGCAGGGCAACGGAAGACTGCGACCGGACGTGACCGGTGCCGCCGCAATGCGAGCAGACCTGGGTCGTCGATTCGAGAACGGAAGCACGGATGCGCTGGCGCGACATTTCGAGCAGGCCGAAGTGCGAGATGCGGCCGACCTGGATACGAGCGCGGTCGTTCTTCAGGCATTCCTTCAACTTCTTCTCGACGGCGCGGTTGTTGCGCTTTTCTTCCATGTCGATGAAGTCGATAACGATGAGGCCGGCAAGGTCGCGCAGGCGCAGCTGACGCGCTACTTCGTCGGCAGCCTCAAGGTTCGTCTGCAGCGCGGTATCTTCGATCGAATGTTCACGCGTCGAACGGCCGGAGTTGACGTCGATCGATACCAGCGCTTCGGTCTGGTTCATGATCAGGTAGCCGCCGGACTTCAGGGTCACCTGCGGCTGAAGCATGCGATCGAGCTGCGCTTCGATACCGGAGCGCGAGAAGATCGGATGAATGTCGCGGTAAGGCTGAACCACCTTGGCGTGGCTCGGCATCAGCATCTTCATGAAGTCTTTCGCTTCACGATAGCCTTCCTCGCCGGCAACGATGATCTCGCCGATATCCTTGTTATAGAGGTCGCGGATCGAACGCTTGATCAGCGAACCTTCCTCGTAGACGAGGCAGGGAGCTGTCGAAGCAAGCGTGAGCGTGCGGACGTTTTCCCACAGACGCATGAGGTATTCGAAGTCGCGCTTGACCTCGACCTTGGTGCGGTTGGCGCCGGCGGTGCGCAGGATGACGCCCATGCCCTGCGGCACTTCGAGCATCCGTGCGATTTCCTTGAGGCGCTTGCGATCCTGCGGATTGGTGATCTTGCGGGAGATGCCGCCGCCACGTGCGGTGTTCGGCATCAGAACAGAGTAGCGGCCGGCAAGCGACAGATACGTCGTAAGCGCTGCACCCTTGTTGCCGCGTTCTTCCTTGGCAACCTGCACGAGGAGAATCTGGCGACGCTTGATGACTTCCTGGATACGGTACTGCTTGCGCGGCTTGCGCTGCACGCGATCCGGAACTTCTTCCATCGCATCTTCGGCGCCGACGCTCTCGATCACTTCTTCTTCGTGATCATGATCGTCGTCGTCATCATCGTCACCGCCGCGGCGGCGGGCATCGACGTCTTCGGAGATCGAGTCGGTTTCGACCATTGCAGCCATCTCGCCGCCGGTCGAGCCATCGTCTTCGCTGTCGACGGCAGCCGTAGCTTCCGGTTCGCTTGCTGTCTCTGCATCGGCTGCAGGCGCTGCCTTCTTTCGGCTGCGACGCGGCTTGGCTGCCTTCTTGGCAGGCGCAGCCTCTTCCGTGACTTCGGCCACGACCTCAACTGCTTCGACCGCTGCCTCGACGGCTACGGGTTCGTCGTCGCTGGCAACGATGCCGATGTCGGGCTGTGCCTGCGTCGAGAGATCGACGGTTGCGGTTTCGACATGCTCGACGTCGTCGTCGCGGCGATGCTCTTCAGCTTCCGCGCGCAATAGCGCCTGCCGGTCCGCAAGCGGGATCTGGTAATAATCGGGATGGATTTCGGCAAAGGCCAGGAAGCCGTGCCGGTTGCCGCCGTAGTCCACGAACGCGGCCTGTAGCGAGGGTTCGACCCTCGTTACCTTTGCGAGATAGATGTTGCCGCGAATTTGCTTCTTATGCTGTGACTCGAAGTCAAATTCTTCTATGCGGTTCCCGCGAACGACAACGACGCGCGTCTCTTCCTCGTGAGACGCGTCGATAAGCATTTTGTCTGCCATGTAAGCTGTGCTCCTCGGCGCAGTCGAGCGCCAGCAACTCCTCCTGTCGATAGTACAGAAAGAGTGCTGCCCGCCATTGCAGCGCCGGATAGTGAAAGTCGCGATTGGTGCGGTGTGGAAGGCAGCAGCCAGACAACAGCGGGGAAGCTTTTCTCCCGGGGCCTGTAGACTTCAGATAAAACCTGCTGCGACACCATCAAAGACCAAGCGAGATCGACAAAACTAAGACCCTATTCAGGTCCGATGAGTTTGCTCTCTCTTTAAAGAGCGGTTGGTGGCTATCCACCGATGAAGTTTCCGAACTATCCGGAAAATCCAGGATCCATTGTCGAGTAAAAACATGTGAGACGGCGGACGATTGCCGGTTGTGGCGCCAGGTCCTTTGCGGTTGGCTGCCGTGTCGGCGACTCTATCCCGTCAGTGCTTCTACCCTGAAAAACCTTGTATGTTTTCTCCGTCACAATAGCAAGGGAAAAGCCAAATGTGCCATAATATTGATGGATTTGGCGAAGCATACACAGACAGGATGAGGGGTGCCGATTCTGACGGTGCGCATGGGGGCTGTACTTCAGCCGCTTTCGCGTCTGCCGCGCAGGATCCATCACAGATGTTATTTAAGGTGTGGCGGTCGATTGTTTAAGAGGATGCGACGCGCGACGGTGGTCTCCGGTTTGCGAAAGAACAATTTCCTTGGATGTGTGATCGCGGCGGCCATCACGACGATGGCGCCTGCGGTCGTCCATGCGACCGATACGGCGTCTGCTGAGCCGCTGCTGGCCTATGGCGCCCGCATTGTGGGAGACGATGCCCGTACGCGGATCGTGATCGATTTCGATCGCGCGCCGACGTTTTCGATTCATTACATTGCCAATCCCGAGCGCGTCGTCGTCGACCTGCCTGCGACCGCCTTCGGCTTTCCGGCCAAGGACCTCGAGGCGAGGGGGCTGTTCAAGGATATCCGTTACGGCAAGATGGATGAGGACAGCGCGCGCATCGTGCTCACGGCAACCAAGCCGCTGAAGATCGGGCTGGCAAAGGTCCAGGCCGACGAAGGCGGCAAGGGGCAGCGACTGGTGCTCGAGGCCGAAATTTCAGACAAAGAGAAGTTTGATGAGTTGGTCAAAGCCCAGTCCTGGGCTGAGCCGGCTGCTCCTGACGTGACGAGCGCGATCCCTTTACCGGCACAGCCCGGCAGCGGCGATTTCATCGTTGCCGTCGACGCTGGACACGGCGGTATCGATACCGGTGCCATCGGCATCGATACCAAAACGCAGGAGAAGGATGTGACCTTGGCCTTCGCCCGGGCGCTTGCCGATCGCCTCAACCGCGAGCCCGGCATCAAGGCATTTCTCACGCGCAAGGATGACAGTTTCCTGTCGTTGTCGGAGCGGGTGGAGATCGCCAGGCAAAATCATGCCGGTCTCTTCGTTTCGATGCACGCCGATACGCTGAAGCAGAAGGATATCCGCGGCGCCACCGTCTATACGATCTCCGACAAGGCCTCGGATAAACTCGCAGCAGATCTTGCCGAACGAGAAAATCTTTCCGATCAGATCGCCGGAAAGGCTGCGGCTACGGAGCCGCCGGAGGTCGCCGACATTCTTCTCGATCTCACGCGTCGTGAAACGCAGGCCTTTTCGATCTCTCTTGCTGAGAGCGTTCTGGCGTCTTTCAAGGATCAGGTCGGGACGATCAACAATCCGCATCGTCACGCGGGATTCCGCGTCCTGCAGGCGCCTGACGTTCCCTCGATCCTGCTCGAGCTGGGCTTCCTGTCCAACAAGGACGACGAGAAGCTCCTGTTGGACGACGTGTGGCGCGGGAAAATGGCCGATCTTCTGACCGAGGCGGTTAAGCACTATCATTCTTCCATGGTGGCGAATGGTGGTTGAACGCCTGCGTGGCGCAGATGTTACAGTCAGCTGCGTAACGCTGTCGGAGTATGGGAATAGGGCGCTCGGGCCCTATTTTGCTCACATTCGCGCCGTTACTCCCCGCTATGTTTTTGATGGCCGAACGGAAACGGCTTGTGGCGATAACGCTCATGGAGTAAGTCGCCAAACGTGCAAAACGCCCCGATCCATGCGATTGTTATGCTCGCGCCGATCGATGATTGAGATACCGGTAGCTTAGATATGATCAGACTTCTTGGATATTTCTTCGGAGTGGCTTGCGTCCTGTTTTTGGGCGTCGCGGCCGTCGTTGCTGTCTATCTTGCGACGGTCACGAAGGATCTTCCCAACTACGCTGTGCTGAGCAGCTATGAACCACCGGTGACGACACGCGTGCATGCCGGGAACGGCGCGCTGATGGCCGAATACGCCAAGGAACGCAGACTTTTCCTGCCGATCCAGGCGGTTCCCGATCGCGTCAAGGCGGCCTTCCTGTCTGCTGAAGACAAGAACTTCTACCAGCATCCCGGTATCGATGTCACAGGCTTCGGGCGCGCCGTCGTCGCGTACCTGACCGGCGGTCCGACCCAGGGCGGCTCGACCATCACCCAGCAGGTCGCCAAGAACTTCCTGCTCTCGAGCGAGCAGACGATGGAACGCAAGGCGAAGGAGGCCATTCTCTCTTTCCGGATCGAGCAGGCCTACAGCAAGGACAAGATCCTCGAGCTCTATCTGAACGAAATCTTCTTCGGCCTGAATTCCTACGGCATCGCCAGTGCCGCACTCACCTATTTCAACAAGTCGGTCAATGAACTGACGATCGCCGATGCTGCCTATCTGGCATCGCTGCCAAAGGGTCCGGCAAATTATCATCCATTCCGCCATCCCGAAGCTGCGATCACACGTCGTAACTGGGTTATCGACCGCATGGTCGAAAACGGTTACGTCAGCCAGTCGGATGGTGCCGAAGCAAAACAGCAGCCGCTTGGTGTAACCGGCCGCACGAGTGGTCCCTCGCTCTTCGCATCCGGCTATTTCGCCGAAGCCGTCCGCCGGCAGCTGATCGACCAGTACGGGGAAAAGGCGCTCTATGAAGGCGGTCTCTCTGTCCGCACCTCGTTCGATCCGCAATTGCAGGTATTCGCGCGCAAGGCTCTCCAGGATGGTCTGACAACCTATGACGAACGTCGTGGTTTCCACGGCCCGCTCAAGCAAATCGATACGACTGCCGATTGGGGCAAGGCGCTTGCTGATATCCCGGCCCTGAGCGATGTGCCGGAATGGCGCCTGGCGGTGGTGCTCGCTGTCGCCGACGACAGCGTCGACATCGGGCTGCAGCCGGCAAAGGATGGCGCGGGAAAAGTTCCTGCCGAGCGGGAACGCGGCGTGATCCAGGCAAAGAACATGCAGTGGGCCTACCGCTCCTCCACCGGCGGCAAAACGGCCAAGTCTCCCCAAGGCGTGCTTTCGGCCGGGGATGTCGTCTATGTCGAGCGCCTGGGCGACGACAACTCGACCTCTTACCGCCTGCGTCAGCCGCCGAAGGTCGAGGGCGGCTTGGTCGCCATGGACCCGAAGACCGGCCGTGTCTTGGCGATGGTCGGCGGATTCTCCTACTCGCAGTCCGAATTTAACCGCGCAACGCAGGCAATGCGCCAGCCGGGCTCCTCCTTCAAGCCGTTTGTCTATGCAGCGGCCATGGACAATGGCTATACGCCTGCCTCCGTCGTTAGCGACGATCCGCTTGAGATCCAGACCGGCAATGGCCAGGTATGGGCGCCTGATAACTATGAAGGCGAGGGCGGCGGCGCCAACACCTTGCGCTTTGCGATCGAGCACTCGCGCAACCGCATGACGGTCCGCCTTGCCAACGATCTCGGCATGAATGTTGTGGCCGAATATGCGGAACGCTTCGGCATCTATGACAAGATGATGCCGGTTCTGGCCATGTCGCTGGGCTCCGGCGAGACAACCGTCATGCGCATGGTTTCGGCCTATTCAGTCATCGCCAACGGTGGCAAGCAGATCAAGCCGACGCTGATCGACCGTATCCAGGACCGCTACGGCAAGACGATCTTCAAACACGAGGAGCGTGTCTGCGAGGGCTGCAATGCCAGCGACTGGCAGAGCCAGGATGAGCCGAACGTCGTGGATAACCGCGAAACCGTCCTCGATCCGATGACCTCTTACCAGATCACGTCGATGATGCAGGGCGTTATCCAGCGCGGTACCGCAGCCGGCAAGGTTCAGCTCGGTACCCGTGACGTTGCCGGCAAGACCGGCACCACGAACGATGAAAAGGATGCATGGTTCGTCGGCTTCACGCCCGATCTCGTTGCCGGCCTTTATATCGGATTCGATTCTCCGTCGACGCTTGGACGTGGCGGCACCGGCGGTTCGCTGTCTGCGCCGATCTTCAACGAGTTCATGCAGGCTGCCGTCAAGGACATGCCGGAATCCAAGTTCGTTATTCCGGCCGGCATGAATCTCATCCCGATCGACCGCAAGACCGGCATGGCCGCTGTGCAGGGCGATCCGAATACTATCATCGAGGCATTCAAACCTGGCACCGGACCCGCGGACAGCTTCTCTGTCATCGGCATGGACAGCACGATGGCTCCCGAGGAGATCCTGAAGACGTCGCCGCAGGCAAACCAGGCGGTCCAGTCGGGCGCCGGCGGTCTCTACTAAGCCTTTCACAGGACAGATGTGGCGGTTGCGGCTTTACATCCGCAGCCGCCACAATTATTTGACGGACGACTTTTCAAGCAACGCAAAGAAGCAGGAAAATGCGAGCGGAAATCCAGAACGTAGTCGATGAAACCAAGCAGGCTATCACCCTGCTGAGGAGGCATCTTTGACTGGGACCAGGCGATAAGACGGCTGGACTGGTTGAACAACAAGGCAGAGGATCCGACCCTCTGGAACGATGCTTCCGAAGCGCAGAAGCTGATGCGCGAACGCCAGCAACTCGACGACGGCATCAATGGTGTCCGGCAGCTCGAGCAGCAGCTGAACGACAACGTCGAACTTGTCGAGATGGGCGAGGAAGAGGGTGACCCCAGCATCGTCAAGGAAGCGGAAGATGCGCTGAAGGCGCTGAAGGCCGAGGCCGCCCGCCGCCAGGTCGAAGCGATGCTGTCTGGCGAAGCTGATAGCAACGACACCTATCTCGAAGTTCATTCCGGCGCCGGCGGTACCGAAAGCCAGGACTGGGCAAACATGCTGTTGCGCATGTACACCCGCTGGGCCGAACGCCAGCGCTTCAAGGTGGAGCTGCTCGAAGTTCACGATGGCGAAGAGGCTGGCATCAAATCGGCAACGCTGCTGGTCAAGGGCCACAATGCCTATGGCTGGCTGAAGACGGAATCGGGCGTTCACCGCCTCGTCCGTATTTCGCCCTATGACAGCAACGCGCGTCGCCACACCTCCTTTTCGTCGATCTGGGTTTATCCCGTTGTCGATGACTCGATCCAGATCGAGATCAACGAAAGCGATTGCCGCATCGATACCTACCGCTCGTCCGGTGCCGGTGGTCAGCACGTCAACACGACTGACTCCGCCGTTCGTATCACGCATATTCCGACCGGCATCGTCGTGCAGTGCCAGCAGGAGCGCTCGCAGCACAAGAACCGGGCCAAGGCCTGGGACATGCTGCGTGCCCGCATGTATGAAGCCGAGCTTGAGAAGCGTGAAGCCGCTGCCAACGCCGAAGCCGCCTCCAAGAGCGATATCGGCTGGGGCCACCAGATCCGCTCCTACGTGTTGCAGCCGTATCAGCTGGTCAAGGACCTCAGGACCGGCGTAGCGAGCACCGCGCCCGACGATGTTCTGGACGGCGAACTCAACGAGTTCATGGAAGCCGCACTTGCCCATCGCATCAGCGGTAAGCCGGATGCAGTCGTCGACGACGTCGATTGATAGCAGCAGCTAATTTGTATCAAGAGGCCCCCGCGTGGGGCCTCTTTGATTCTATCCGGGCATTTTTAGATGCGCGCGCAACAGCGCTTCCTGCATTATGATGACATCCTCGACGACGAGCCGATAGGGCGAGTGTCGCTTCGTCAACGCGACGGCAAAGCAGATGTGTCCGGTTTCCAGCAGAAGGATGCCCAGCCGGCGAGCCGTGGCGGCGCCGAGATCAGGATCGGCCTTGAGCAGCCAGGCGGTGTGGGTTTCGATGATCGCATGGTCATGCTCCTCGGCAATGCGGCGCAGTTCTGGGTGCGCTTGAAGCGCCTCGATTGTCGGAAGAAGTGCTCGATTTTCCTCGTACATGGCCGCGATCGCCTGCGTGAAATCGCGAAATTCCCGGCTGAACGCCGCCCAGGTCCGCGGTATGTCCTTGGTCGCATAGGCTAGCGGAATGGGCCGAAACGCTGCCAGCCAGCGGCGTGCCAGTTCGAGAACGATCGCCTCCTTGTTCGGGAAGTATTGATAGAGCGAGCCGACGGACAGTCCGGCCCGGTCGGCGATCGCGCTCGTCGTCAGCCCCTTGGTGCTGTCGTCGGCCAGCAGTTCCCGCGCGGCTCCGAGAATGCGTTCTACCATGCTGTGGGAGCGATCCTGCTTGGGCTTTTTTCGCGGCTCTATCGTCACGGATGTCCTGCCTTCGATCTTGCAACGCGCTGAAGTTAGACCGTTTTCGGCCCGGACTTCCAGATCACAAGCCGAATTTTCTCCCCCATCGCCACCGCGTTGACAAATGCGAATAAATATTCGTATTTTGACTTGAGCCTGATGGCTCGAAATTTTGTGGAGGAAGATATGATCAGGGAAATGCGCGCGCTCGAATGGCGCGGTATCGCGATGGGGGTATTGGCTGCGGCAGCTGTCATCGGGCAGCCAGGGCTAACGAGGGCAGACGATCCGCCCCCCTTTCCCAAGACTGTGGAAGAGGCTGTGCTGGCGGAGAAGGACGATGCCCTGCCTTTGACGGCTTTCTATGACCAGTCATTTCGCTTGGCGGACAGCAAGCCCGGTGCCTTGCTCGCAAGCGAGACTGTGAGCGACTACGCACTTGCCGCCGGCGTCACGGCGACACGCATTCTCTATCACTCCGTTCAGGATGGTGCGGATGCGATGACGTCGGCCGTCGTATTGACGCCCGCGGGGACGCCACCGGAAGGCGGTTGGCCGGTGATTGCATGGGCGCACGGCACCAGTGGCATCGCGCGCCAATGCGCGCCATCGGCGATGAAGGACGTCTACTACGGAGGCGAGGGGTTGGCCGGCATGCTGGCCGGTGGGTTTGCCGTTGTCGCGACGGACTACCACGGCCTGGGCACGAAGGGTCATCACCCCTACATGAACAAGGCGGATCAGGCCAACGACGTGATCTACTCGGTACCGGCGGCGCGCAAAGCCGTGGCGACACTCGGGAAGAAGTGGGTTGTCGATGGTCACTCGCAGGGTGGATTGGCCGCCTGGGGCGTAGCGGAGGCACAGGCAAAAAGCCCCGATCCCGATTATCTCGGTGCGGTCGCCGTCGCCGGCGCGACCCACTTGGGCTGGTTCCTCGATCACCCGGAGGCGACGAAAGGAGCGGGCTTCTATCTCGCCTGGCACGCCTATGCCGTGCAGCAGAACTATCCCGAGTTCAAGGTGGAGGACATGCTGTCGAGCGCAGCCATGGACCGCTATGAAAAGGTCACCAACGAGGGGTGCTGGCTTTACGGCTTCCTGAACTACGACGGCGTCGAGGCGCCGCAGATGGTGAAGCCGGGCTGGCGCGATAATAAATGGGTGCGGAAATTCTATCTCGAGAATTCGGCTGGCGACAAACCGGTCGGCGGCCCGATGCTCGTCATAGCAGGCGAAGGCGACAACTCGGTGCCGGTCGAAGCGATCCGCGATACCGTGAAGAAAGCTTGCGGCAACAAACCGGTTCTGGAGTTCAAGAGCTATCCGGGCCTCGATCATGATCCTGTCATGAGCGAATCGACGGCGGCTCAGCTTGATTGGATCAGAGACCGTTTTGCCGGCAAGGCTGCCTCAGGCAACTGCAGCGGTTAAGCATTGGTCGGGGAGGCGGCTAGTTGCTCGCCTTCCCGACGGTGACGTCGCCGAATTCGTCGATGATGACTGTCCAGCTTTCGGCGTCGGCATCTGGATCCGTCTTGAGAAACACGGTCGCGAAGAGGCCGGGCTCCTTCAGGATGCCGGTCGAGTTCTCCGGACGGATATCGGTCACATAGGGCTTCAGGTCATTCAGCTCCTGCAGCTCCACCGTCGAAACGATGTTCGGCCCCTCATCGGTCTGCGCGATCTGCTGCAGGTAGACCTTCGCCGTTCTGTCGGCTTGGCGGACAGCGAACAGCTTGTAGTAGCCGTGCCGCGGCTGCTTTGCGGTCTCCGCTTCCTTCGAACCGGCAGGTTGAGCAGCCGCAGGCGCATGCTGAACGGCAGGGGCACTGCCGTCATCCTCCCAGTAACCGGTGCTGGTGGCAAAGGTGATGAAGGCAGGAAGTATGGCATCCAGAGGCTCAGCTGCGCGTGCAGCGAAAGACCAGCCGGCCAATGAGAGAGCGATGAATGCGATCGACCGCAGTGACATGGTCAATCCTCGAATTGCTCGGCAAGAATACGATCCGACCAGGAACGGTCGGGATCAGAGAGGATACGGGCCGTCGTATGCTCCGACTGGGCAATGCGAACATGCAGCACCGACTTGACTTCGCTGTTGTCGGCAACCGCGTTCACAGGGCGCTTCTCGGCCTCGAGAATATGGATATCGACCGTGACCTTGTTCGGCAGCAAGGCGCCGCGCCAGCGGCGTGGGCGAAATGCGCTGACAGGTGTCATGGCGAGCAGCGGAGCGTCCAGGGGCAGGATCGGTCCATGGGCCGAAAGGTTATAGGCCGTCGAGCCCGCAGGTGTCGCAACCATCATACCATCGCAGATCAGCTCTTCGAGACGCACCACGCCGTCCACTTCGACCCGCAGCTTGGCAGCCTGATAAGACTGACGAAACAGGGAAACCTCGTTGATCGCAAGCGCCGTCGAGTTCGTGCCATCCGCGTTCGCGGTGGTCATCTGCAGCGGCCGGAACGCGTTTTCGACTGCGGCGTTGATGCGCTCGGGCAGATCGTCAACCCGATACTCGTTCATTAGAAAGCCGATCGATCCGCGATTCATGCCATAGACGAGTTTGCCGGAGTTCATCGTGCCGTGCAGGGTCTGCAGCATGAAACCGTCGCCGCCGAGCGCCACGATCACGTCTGCTTCGTCGGCGGGGACATTGCCGTACACGCGAATCAACTCGTCTCGCGCCGCAAGCGCCTCGGTCGTCGGGGAAGCCAGAAAACTAAGCGTCTGAAAGGAGAGGCTCATGCAATGCCCTTTGTGATGTCGGCCTAGCTAAATGATTATAGGTTCGCACGACAAGGCATTTTAAGGCTGCAGGCGTTCGCCCGCATTGGCTATTAGGGCCAATAGTCTGGAAATGGCATGCCCGACATTTTGGAGTTTCGCCAGGGTATCTGTCCTCGCAAGAGGCTCCGAGATCTATGGCGCACCTCGGTTCCGGGAAAAAGCCACATCCGATTCTGCTCTACTATGTTTGGACGTCGCACAAATCTACCGTTTAGGTTTGCCGTCGGCTACAATATCGCTGCAATCTTCACTACCCAACGAGACGGCGGCGGAGCTTCGACCGCGCCGGGGCATATGGCCATGACCAAAGTCTTGGCGTCCATCTGCGCGATCGATCTAGTCGCCTTCGCGGAGCTGAGAACACGCTCGATACCAGCTTGGCGGAGCGATGCGCACGGCATGATCAGAACTTCCCTTTATGTCGACGCGGATGCCTTATCCGAGCTCCGAAGCAGGGTATGAAACCATCGGCGCTTCTCGTCAGCTCGAACCGCGCCGATTTGTCGCATCGATGTACGATCCGTTAAGGCCCTGACTAAGACCTAAGTCCGTATCGCGCGGTCCGATCCCGTGATTGAGTAAGAATATTGATTACGGAGGGGGCAGATGTCTCTAGCAATAATTGCCCAGGTTCAAGAGGCCATCATCTCATTGCCATTGCTTGACCGTGAGCAGCGGATGGCGCTGTTTTTGCGACTACTCAGTGAGATCGAGTTTTTGGGGAAGACGGTGCTGGCAAGCCTTGAGCCCGGCGCCTGTGTTTGGATAGACAATCTTGTCGCGACGGTGTCCGCTGGCCTGCCAGAGATCGCCGAAATGGGCGACTCTGAATTCCAGTTCCTACTCACCGAGTTCGAGAAGGTCATATCAACGCTCGTCTCTCTGGGGCCGATCGCTGGATGAGGGAGCCTCCGGCAGATCTTCGACTCGCCTCGGATCGTCCCGATGGGGCAGAGCGTGTCGCATTTTGCACGGATTCGCCGATACGGCAGGTGAAATGCCTGCAATCCAAAGGGATTGGATACAACAAGCCGTGAAGTGGAAAAGAACCGCCAATTGGGGATGGTTCGATTATTAAATCATTGATGTGAGTTCTGAATTATTGGTGCCCCCGACCGTTGATGAGGTGACTGCCATGAAGCAGCGAGGCATAGGCGCGCTCGCCGTTGTTGGCATCGCGGCGCTCACTTTTCTTGCGACCCAATACTTTGGCAAGATGACGGCCTGGATAATCAAGCGCTGAACTGCGGCCGGACAATTACAGCTCGTTATGCTTACGCCACCCTTCAGCCCCAGTCTCAGGGTGTCAGACTTGAGCGTCTGTGAAGGCCGTTAGGATCAAGCCACCAATGATACCGATAGTTACGAGGCCGTACCCAAGGTACATCGTGAGTTTTCCTCTTTCCCCCGTGAACAACTGGCCGCGCATAGCGACAATGCGGCGATCAACGCACCAATAGAGTGACGCCGCTATCCCCAGATTAAGAATCGCCGAGAACACGTGTCGTCCCATCGTGTCTCGCATACCAAAGGGCGACATCAACGCATGGCCGACAAAGACACCTATCCAGTGGTTGAGGTAGAGGGGATAGGACATGCCGCCGAGAAACTTCCCCATGAACATCGGCTTTCCACGCACCGCAAGGAACAAAACGATGCAGACCGCCACCAACGGAGCCCAAGCGTTATAGCTCAGGCCGCCGTACAATGCAGACGAGAATGCAGCGACCCCGCCGAACGACACGAGACGCGCAGGGACGAACGAATGAACAGAACCAAACTGCTTCGCAAAGACGGCGGCCAGAACACCTAGGACAATACTGCTGTAGATCTCGAACCACAGGCTCCACAGGTGCCCGCCGCCTTCTAGCAGCTGCGAGGGCGGAAGATTGGCAACAAATAGAAAATTGGCGAGGAATGTCGTCAGATCCGCGCCGCCGACCAGCGTCAGGACGGTTATTGTCAGCCATGCCAAAGGGAAGAATTCGGAACGAGCGCCTGAGGAGGAGGTCAAGCACGTCTGCTCGCGCCAGCAGAAATCGTCTGATGAGAAAACCGCATAGCGTGAAGAACAAAACCATGCCTGTTGCGGCAGCAGACCAGTTGGCGTTCCAGGACTTCGGTCCGAGGGGAAGCAGATGACCTACGAGAACAAGCAGGATGCTGAGCGGTTGCCAGCCGTCCAAGATTTGGATCCTGCTCGTCGTTGATCGTTCTGCCTCGTCTACAATACTAGAGAAGCCTTCGCGCCCAGCTTGGTGGGCTTCATGAACAAAGCGCAATTCATCCACCCCCGCGTCCGTTCGACTAGGAAGCAAAGCATGGATTACTTGTTTAGCGAAGTATGCAACCTTTACACTGTTAGCGGTAGCGCCTGCCGTCCAGGAGAGTAGTATCTGATCGACATGCGGCAGGCTCGGATTCCGCGCCAAACAGCATCGTGCTATGAAAACGGGCGCTTACGTGAGGTAATCTGTAATGAGCAGAATTCAGGCACTCCTAGCCGGTATAGTGTTGCTGGGGCTGGCCGCGCTTACAGCCTGTACCACGCACCCCAACCACAACCCGCCCGACTTCCAATATAACCCTCGGACCTCCAGAAATCCTGCTTGCGACGCTGGATTCCGGCCGACCAACAACTGGACCTGTAGTTACTGATCATTCACTCGCGTCACTAGGGCATAACGTTTCGAGCAATCCGCTCCGAGATCCAAAGAGCCTCGCACCATCGAGTTAGCCTCCTCTCGGAGCCGACGGGGCTTTAGGCGGAACAAAGCCAGGTTTATCGGGTTGGTCCGCAAAGGAGGTCGCCATGACGATCATCTCAACGGAACCCGGTCCCAGCCCGAAACGTGGTCCGCTTCCGGGTCTGCCGCCAGATGTTCGTCAGCCGCCAATCCAAGAGCTCGAGCCCGAGAATCTGCCGGATGAGATTCCCAACCCGAACCCGGATGGAACGAGGAGCCACCTAAGCACCTCGACGATGCGCCAATCGGGCGTTTCGTCAGCCGGCCCCGGCGAAGCACCATCAGCAAGCGGCGGGGAAAAATCAAATTCGGCGGCCTCTCGCCGACGCGAATGTCTCCGTGCCATTGGATTTCTTGTCGCGTGGACTGCCCGATGCTATCGGTAAACCGTTGGGAATCAAGGGAAACAGTTTGCACCACAACGCAACATGAAAATCCTCAAAAGAGGCTCAATGTGTTTGGCAATAAATTGATTTCACTAGGGAAATTATGGTGCCCCCGGCAGGGTTCGAACCCGCGACCCCCTGATTACAAATCAGGTGCTCTACCAACTGAGCTACAAGGGCAATGCGTGCCAAGTACCAGATTCTGCCGTCCTGTAAAGAAGAAATCCGCCCGGCATTGATTTTGCTGGGGGGAAACCATAAGCCGTGTGTCCGAGCGGAGCGGTGCACGCCTAGTTTTGCGAGGTCTGACGTATGCTGGCTTGCAGGTGATCGCCGTTCGCCTCACCGGCGTCCCCTGATGGTGACATGATGACGATGCTCAGCACTGAAATAACCATGGCGGCAATGACGGCAATCATTATGCGCAAGCGTCTTCTCCTTGTTGACGGAGAATGAAACGCAATCGAGGCTTTCCGGTTCCGGCACGTGAAGGTGACCTTTACTGGCTAGGTGCGGGGATTGGCTCAGTGGGCAACGTGGAGGGCGCGAGCGGATCGCGTTGATGGATGGGTTGTGTCTTGTCGATCCAGGTCATGCTGAGAATGATGGCAACAAGGATGCCAACGAAGAGTATGCCGATAAAAAGAGGGCGAACTGCCATATCGAGTGGTCTCCCGTTGCTCGGGTGATTTGAAACGTTGGTCGGCGGGTCGAGGCGAAGCCTTTATTGCCCCTTGACCATAAGCAAGGGCTTGCCGCCTTCATCGGGGCTCTTTTCGAACGAGCCATCGGAGCGCATGTCGAATGAAATCGAAGCGCCATCCTTGCTCATGAGCACGAGGCCGAAACCCTCTAGGTGAAAGATGGCGATGTTGAGTTTGGCGATTGCCGGTGCGCAGTCACCGGATGGAGACAATGGCGCATTGCCATCCTCATCCATTCTATCCTGCAGGGTGAGTGTGCAGAGCTTTTCCCCATTGGGGCGTTCGAGCATCCATTTTCCCGCGAGGCTTGCGGCCGTTGGCAGATGGTCCACACCTTGCGGCGCTTCGGTGAGGAGGAGCGGGTCGTCGCCTTCCGTCTTTAGTGGGGAACCCTCGCTTTCAACGAAGCGCGCGAGAACCTTGCGCGTCGCGTCGATGAGGATCAGGTCGCCATTGTCGTCGAAATTCCAGGAATAGGCTTGCGCAAGAAAGGGGAGCGGTTTGCTGCAGCTGTCCTGACCGGAAAGGGAGTAGCCGCCGATGGCGGTGCCTGTATCCAGCGTGACGCTGCAACCGGGCTTTCCGCTGACGGGCGCGATGAGATAGGTGCCGGCTTGTGCCCTGACAGTGTCGGCGTCGACGTCGTCCGCAAGTGCGGCATGGCAGCAGAGGAGACCGGCAGCAATTGCCACTGCCGGTCGAAACGCTAAACGGATCATGACACCCCCTTGTCGCGGCCCGTTTCTGGGCCGTTTTATCCCTTCAAGTGCAGCCTCGCGGCATAGAGCGCGATCGCCGCGGCATTCGATACGTTCAATGATTTGATCTCGCCCGGCATGTCGAGTCGTGCCAGCGCGCTCACGGTTTCGCGGGTCTTCTGCCGCAGGCCCTTGCCCTCGGCGCCGAGAACAAGCGCAATCTTCTCGCCGGAGAATGTGCCCTCCAGCGGGGCCGGTCCCTCCGAATCGAGGCCGATCGTATAGAAGCCGAGCTTATGCAGTTCGCCGAGTGCGTCAGCGAGGTTGGTGATCTGGATATAGGGAATCATTTCCAGCGCGCCGGACGCCGATTTGGCGAGTACGCCGGATTCGGTCGGACTGTGGCGTTGAGTGGTGATGACCGCGCCGGCATTGAAGGCAACGGCCGAGCGCATGATGGCGCCGACATTGTGTGGATCCGTCACCTGATCGAGCACGAGCAGCAGCGGGCTGCTCTTCAGTGCCTCCAGGCGGCGAACAGGCAACGGCCGCGTCTCGAGCATCACGCCCTGGTGGATCGCCTCGGGGCCGAGCACCTTGTCGATATCCTGCGGCGAAACCATCTCGACAGGAATGCCGAGGCTGTCGGCGTCGATCTCCAGGCGCGCGAGCGCGTTCTGCGTCACCGACAGCTTGATCTTCTTGCGCTCCTTGTTCTCGAGCGCCGCGCGTACGGTGTGCAGGCCATAAAGATAGACCTGGTCGGGCGCCAGTGCCGGCGGCTTCCAGTCGTCGCCACCGCGCTTGCGCTTCTGAAAGCCGGGAGTTGGAATTTCGCCGCGTTCGCGCTTGTTGTCGCGATGCGCACGACGCAGATTCGCGTAGTGCGTATCCTTGGCGGATTTTTCGTCGGCGGACGGACCGCCTGTTTTGTTGTCTTTGCTCATGCCGCTTTATAGCGGTGGCGTTTCTTTCCGCATAGGATTTCTTTGTGCGCAGGGCCTTTCCACCGCCGATGACATTTTTCACATATTTTCCATCGTCATCGTGTTGACATAGGCAACTCGGCCCGTCATATACGCGGCGCAGACCGAGGGGCGGCAACGCTTCGAAGGTCTAGCAGACTTGGTCTAACGATCCGGACGAAAAACTGGAGAGATGCCCGAGTGGTTAAAGGGGACGGACTGTAAATCCGTTGGCTCAGCCTACGTTGGTTCAAATCCAACTCTCTCCACCATTCGTCATTGGATCGGACCACCCCGCGGGTATAGCTCAATGGTAGAGCAGCAGCCTTCCAAGCTGAATACGCGGGTTCGATTCCCGCTACCCGCTCCAAAACTTCTCCAAGCAATTTACGATCCGGCAGTCATGCCGCGCGCTAGCGGTGTGCTTAGAGTGCCCGGTTTCAGCCCCATAAAAGAACGAACGGCGAGACGAGGGCGATGATTCCAGCAACCGTCCAACGATTGTGGCCGTAAGTCTTCAGTTCCTCCTTCGAGAGCCATTTCCGGACGGCAAAGAAGCCGATGGCAATGATCGCGCTATAGATGAGGGCGCGCAGCAGGATCGACCAGCCGCCCCCAAATAGACCGATCGCGATCCCGAACCCGGTCAGCGCCCCCAGAATCCCGTATCCGACGTCGAACATCAACGTGGTCGTGGTCGATAGTGGCGTCAATATTTTTGGGAAGGCGATCGCCACGGCTGCTGTCAAGAGCCAGATGGCGACGATTGCCTGGAGAGTGGACGAACTGACGATGGAGGCCGCAAGCGCGGGAAGTCGCTCCGGCGACGAGAGGCGCACGAGTTGAGCGACCCAATCGATCGCAGCGGCGAATATCCATAGTATAAAGGCACAGGCGGCGAAGATCAGAAAGTTGCTGGCCGACCGTTTTACGATTGCCGTCTGTTCCATTGCATTCTCCCCAACAGGCGCTCCCACGAGCGAGATAGGGGAAGTCGTATCATAAGATCAGTCGGTTGTGCCTCCCCACGAATAAACTCTTTGCGTCACCTTTCCGGGTGAAGGTTGCCGTTTGAATGGTTCCTTCCCATATGCGACCGCAGCAAGGAATAACGTCCGCAATTAAGTCTTGCGCAATGCCGCCGAAAGCCTTAAACGGCGGCACTAAACCGGTTCGCCGGGGTCATCCATTTCGTTCACAGGAAGCATTCAAATGGCAAAGAGTAAGTTTGAGCGCAACAAGCCGCACGTTAACATCGGCACGATCGGCCACGTTGACCACGGCAAGACGTCTCTGACGGCAGCGATCACGAAGTTCTTCGGCGAGTTCAAGGCGTACGACCAGATCGACGCTGCTCCGGAAGAAAAGGCACGCGGCATCACCATCTCGACGGCACACGTTGAGTATGAGACGCCGAACCGCCACTACGCGCACGTTGACTGCCCCGGCCACGCCGACTACGTCAAGAACATGATCACCGGTGCCGCACAGATGGACGGCGCGATCCTGGTTTGCTCGGCCGCTGACGGCCCGATGCCGCAGACCCGCGAGCACATCCTGCTGGCTCGTCAGGTTGGCGTTCCGGCGATCGTCGTGTTCCTCAACAAGGTCGACCAGGTTGACGACGCCGAGCTTCTCGAGCTCGTCGAGCTGGAAGTTCGCGAACTTCTGTCGTCCTACGACTTCCCGGGCGACGACATCCCGGTCATCAAGGGCTCGGCTCTGGCCGCTCTGGAAGACAGCGACAAGAAGATCGGCGAAGACGCGATCCGCGAGCTGATGGCCGCTGTTGACGCCTACATCCCGACGCCTGAGCGTCCGATCGACCAGCCCTTCCTGATGCCGATCGAAGACGTGTTCTCGATCTCGGGTCGTGGTACGGTTGTGACCGGCCGCGTCGAGCGTGGTATCGTCAAGGTTGGCGAAGAAGTCGAAATCGTCGGCATCCGCGCAACCTCGAAGACGACGGTTACCGGCGTTGAAATGTTCCGCAAGCTGCTCGATCAGGGCCAGGCTGGCGACAACATCGGCGCTCTGGTTCGCGGTGTTAACCGTGACGGCGTTGAGCGTGGTCAGATCCTGTGCAAGCCGGGTTCTGTCAAGCCGCACAAGAAGTTCATGGCCGAAGCCTACATCTTGACGAAGGAAGAAGGCGGTCGTCATACGCCGTTCTTCACCAACTACCGTCCGCAGTTCTACTTCCGTACGACTGACGTGACCGGTATCGTCTCACTGCCGGAAGGCACGGAAATGGTTATGCCTGGCGACAACGTCACCGTTGCTGTCGAGCTGATCGTTCCGATCGCGATGGAAGAAAAGCTGCGCTTCGCTATCCGCGAAGGCGGCCGTACCGTCGGCGCCGGCATCGTCGCTTCGATCGTCGAGTAATCTTCGCAACGGCCACTCTTAACGGAGTGGCCGCTTCGATGACAATATTATGAAGCAAGTGGCCTTTAGCCGCTTGCTTATTACATGAAAATGTTGCACATGGCGCGCGAGCGCTATTTGCGCCCTGCTTCGTTCGTCGAAGCGGGTGACTAAGCTAACAATAAGGTGGGTCGAAAGGCCTGAAGACTGGATAGGGGCTCGGTAACCCGCAGCCTCCATCGATCTTTGAAACCGGTGGTCCGCCTTAGGAATAAGAACAGCCCGTGCCTACCCAAAAGGCGCACGGGATAACAAACACAAGGATAACGTCGAATGAACGGCCAAAATATCCGCATTCGCCTGAAGGCGTTCGATCACCGCATTCTCGACGCTTCGACGCGCGAGATCGTGTCGACGGCGAAGCGCACCGGCGCAAGCGTCCGGGGCCCCGTTCCGCTTCCGACTCGCATCGAGAAGTTTACGGTCAACCGGTCCCCACACATCGACAAGAAGAGCCGCGAGCAGTTCGAGATGCGCACGCATAAGCGCCTCCTCGACATCGTTGACCCGACACCGCAGACGGTAGACGCGCTGATGAAGCTCGATCTCGCCGCTGGTGTCGATGTTGAGATCAAGCTCTGAGCCTGGCTCGAGCTGAGTTGGAAGGATTGAACCGATGCGTTCAGGTGTGATTGCACAGAAGGTCGGCATGACCCGCGTCTATAACGACGCCGGCGAACATGTTCCGGTAACAGTACTGCGTATGGAAGGTTGCCAGGTTGTAGCCCAGCGCACAGTAGAAAAGAACGGCTACGCCGCAGTTCAGCTTGGTGCTGGCACGGCGAAGGTCAAGAACACGTCCAAGGCAATGCGCGGCAACTTCGCCATCGCCAACGTCGAGCCGAAGGCGAAGCTTGCTGAATTCCGCGTCACGGAAGACAACCTGCTCGACGTCGGCACTGAGCTGAAGGCTGGCCACTTCGCCGCTGGACAGCTCGTCGATGTCACCGGCACGACGATTGGTAAGGGCTTTGCGGGCGCCATGAAGCGTCACGGTTTCGGCGGTCTTCGCGCCACGCACGGTGTGTCGGTTTCGCACCGTTCGCACGGTTCGACTGGCTCGCGTCAGGATCCGGGCAAGGTTTTCAAGAACAAGAAGATGGCTGGTCACATGGGCCAGACGCGCGTAACGACTCAGAACCTTGAAGTGGTTTCGACCGATGAAGATCGCGGTCTGATCCTGATCAAGGGTGCAGTACCCGGTTCCAAGGGTGCCTGGATCATCGTGCGCGACGCCGTCAAGTCGGCCGCGAAGTAAGGGAGCCAGACCAATGGAATTCAACGTCAAGACCCTCGAGGGAAAAGACGCAGGGAAGGTTTCTCTTTCTGACGCGATTTTCGGTCTCGAGCCCCGCGAAGACATCCTCGCCCGCGTTATCCGCTGGCAGCTTGCCAAGAAGCAGCAGGGCACTCACCAGGCAAAGGGCCGCGCCGACGTATGGCGTACCGGTGCCAAGATGTACAAGCAGAAGGGTACGGGCCGCGCTCGTCACCATTCGGCTCGTGCTCCGCAGTTCCGCGGCGGTGGTAAGGCTCACGGCCCGGTCGCTCGCAGCCACGAACACGACCTTCCGAAGAAGGTTCGCGCTCTCGGCCTGCGTCACGCTCTCTCGGCCAAGCTGAAGTCTGATGATGTCATCATCATCGACAACCTGGTTGCTGCAGAAGCAAAGACCAAGGCACTGGCATCGGTTTTCGAAACGCTCGGCCTGACCAACGCCCTCTTCATCGGTGGCGCTGAACTTGATGGCAACTTCAAGCTCGCAGCACAGAACATCCCGAACATCGATGTTCTGCCGATCCAGGGCATCAACGTTTATGACATCGTGCGCCGTGGCAAGCTCGTGCTTTCCAAGGCTGCCGTTGAAGCTCTAGAGGAGCGTTTCAAGTGACCGATCTTCGCCACTATGATGTGATCGTCTCGCCGGCGATCACCGAAAAGTCCACTCTGGTATCCGAGAACAACCAGGTTGTTTTCAACGTCGCCAAGACGGCGTCGAAGCCGGAAATCAAGGCTGCAGTCGAGGCGCTCTTCGGCGTCAAGGTCACGGCCGTCAACACTCTGCTCCGCAAGGGCAAGACCAAGCGTTTTAAAGGTTTTGTCGGCAAGCAGAAGGACGTGAAGAAGGCTGTCGTGACGTTGGCTGAAGGCCAGACGATCGACGTCTCCACCGGTCTCTGAGGTATAAAAAGATGGCATTGAAAACATTCAATCCGACGACCCCGAGCCAGCGTCAGCTGGTCATCGTCGACCGCTCCTCGCTCTACAAGGGCAAGCCGGTCAAGGCGCTGACGGAAGGTCTGACCAAGAGCGGCGGTCGTAACAACCTCGGTCGCATCACGGCTCGCTTCATCGGCGGCGGTCACAAGCGTACGTATCGTCTGATCGACTTCAAGCGTCGCAAGTTCGACGTTGAAGGCACCGTTCAGCGTATCGAATACGACCCGAACCGCACCGCCTTCATCGCGCTCGTCGCTTACGCAGACGGCGAACAGGCCTACATCATCGCTCCGCAGCGTCTTGCTGCCGGCGACAAGGTCATCGCTTCTGAGAAGGCTGTCGACGTAAAGCCTGGCAACACCATGCCGCTGCAGTTCATCCCGGTCGGCTCCATCATCCACAACGTGGAAATGAAGCCGGGCAAGGGTGGCCAGATCGCTCGCTCTGCTGGTTCCTACGCACAGCTCGTTGGCCGCGACCAGGGTATGGCGATCCTTCGCCTGAACTCCGGCGAACAGCGTCTCGTGCACGGCTCCTGCCTTGCTTCGATCGGTGCGGTTTCGAACCCTGATCACGCCAACATCAACGACGGCAAGGCCGGTCGTACGGTTTGGCGCGGCAAGCGTCCGCATAACCGCGGTGTCGTCATGAACCCTGTCGACCACCCGCACGGTGGTGGTGAAGGCCGCACCTCTGGTGGTCGTCACCCGGTTACCCCGTGGGGCAAGCCGACCAAGGGCAAGCGCACTCGGTCGAACAAGTCGACCGACAAGATGATCATGCGCTCGCGTCACCAGCGTAAGAAGTAAGAGAGGAAGTCTCCAATGGCTCGTTCAGTATGGAAAGGTCCGTTCGTTGACGGCTATCTTCTCAAGAAGGCTGAGAAGGTTCGTGAAGGCGGACGTGCAGAAGTAATCAAGATCTGGAGCCGTCGTTCCACGATCCTGCCGCAGTTCGTCGGTCTCACCTTCGGCGTCTACAACGGCAGCAAGCATGTTCCGGTCAGCGTCAATGAAGACATGGTCGGTCATAAATTCGGTGAATTCTCTCCGACCCGGACCTACTACGGTCACGGTGCGGACAAGAAGGCAAAGAGGAAGTAATCATGGGCAAGGCAAAAGCCGAACGCCGGCTGAAGGACAACGAGGCGCAAGCAGTCGCCCGTACGCTCCGCGTCAGCCCACAGAAGCTCAACCTCGTTGCTGCGGCTATCCGCGGCAAGAAGGTCGAACGTGCACTCGCTGAGCTGGAATTCTCCCGCAAGCGTATCGCAGGCGCCGTCAAGAAGACGCTCGAATCTGCGATCGCAAACGCCGAGAACAACCACGATCTCGACGTTGACGCGCTGGTCGTAGCGGAAGCCTACGTCGGCAAGTCGATCGTCATGAAGCGTTTCCACGCTCGTGGCCGTGGCCGCGCATCTCGCATCGAGAAGCCGTTCGCGCACCTCACGATCGTTGTCCGCGAAGTGCAGGCACAAGAGGAGGCCGCATAATGGGTCAGAAAATCAATCCAATCGGTTTCCGTCTTGGCATCAACCGTACCTGGGATAGCCGCTGGTTCGCGGACAATGCCGAATACGGTCAGCTGCTGCACGAAGACCTGAAGATGCGCAAGTTCGTCATGAGCGAACTGAAGCAGGCCGGTATCGCCAAGGTGGTTATCGAGCGTCCGCACAAGAAGTGCCGCGTCACGATCCACTCGGCTCGTCCTGGCCTGATCATCGGCAAGAAGGGCGCAGACATCGACAAGCTCCGCAAGAAGCTGTCGGACATGACGAACTCCGAAACGCACCTCAACATCGTTGAAGTTCGTAAGCCGGAAGTCGACGCTACGCTCGTCGCACAGTCGATCGCGCAGCAGCTCGAGCGTCGTGTTGCTTTCCGTCGCGCCATGAAGCGCGCCGTTCAGTCTGCAATGCGTCTTGGCGCCGAAGGCATCAAGATCACCTGCGCAGGCCGTCTCGGTGGTGCTGAAATCGCTCGTACGGAATGGTACCGCGAAGGTCGCGTTCCGCTGCACACGCTGCGCGCTGACATTGACTATGGCACAGCCGAAGCGGAAACCGCTTTTGGTATTTGCGGCATCAAGGTTTGGATCTTCAAGGGCGAAATCCTTGAGCACGATCCGATGGCCTCCGAGCGCCGCGCACTCGAGGGTGATGCTCAGGGTCCGGCTAGCCGTGACCGCGATCGTCGCCGCGACAACGCTTGATAGCGTTGGTGGCAGATAAGTTCGGAGAATAAGAAAATGTTGCAGCCAAAGCGTACCAAGTACCGCAAGCAATTTAAGGGCCGCATCAAGGGCGTCGCCAAGGGAGGTTCCGACCTCGCATTCGGCGAATTCGGCCTTAAGGCTCAGGAGCCAAACCGCGTAAATGCACGCGAGATCGAAGCGGCCCGCCGCGCGATCACGCGCTACATGAAGCGTGCTGGCCGTGTATGGATCCGCGTGTTCCCGGATGTTCCGGTAACCGCAAAGCCGACCGAAGTCCGTATGGGTAAGGGTAAGGGCTCTGTTGAATATTGGGCATGCAAGGTCAAGCCAGGCCGTATGATGTTCGAAATCGACGGTGTCAGCGAAGAAATCGCTCGCGAAGCGCTTCGCCTCGGCTCTGCCAAGCTCTCGGTCAAGACGCGCTTCGTACAGCGCATTGCAGAGTAAGGAGCAAGGCACATGAAAGCCGAAGAAGTTCGCGGCCTGACGGCCGATCAGCTCAAGGACAAGCTTGCCGACCTGAAGAAGGAGCAGTTCAACCTGCGCTTCCAGAAGGCCACCGGTCAGCTCGAAAAGTCCTCTCGCGTCAACGAAGTTCGCAAGGACATCGCCCGCGTGAAAACCATTGCCCGCCAGAAGGCGGCAGAAGCAAAGGCCTAAGAATATGCCGAAGCGCATCCTGCAGGGCGTCGTCGTTGGCGACAAGAACGAAAAGACTGTAGTTGTCCGCGTTGAGCGTCGTTTCGCTCATCCGCTGATGCAGAAGACCGTTCGTCGTTCCAAGAAGTACAAGGCCCACGACGAAAACAATCAGTACAAGATCGGCGATACCGTATCCATCGAGGAATGCGCGCCGATCTCCAAGGACAAGCGCTGGACGGTCGTAGCCGCCCAGGCAAAGTAAGAATTTCTCGCGGGGCCTTGCGTCTCGCGGAAATTTCTGTATGAAGCAGCGTCAGAACGCTCGTTCGTCGAGCGTTCTTTTGCTTTGAGCGCACGGAAGGTCCCGTTGGGAAACCACCCTGGCACGATCGATCCCGCGCTATTCAAGCTAATGCCGTATTTCGCCTGCTCTTGTGGCAAGCGGTCGGCTGAAGATTTTCATATGCCGGGGTAGGGGGCGTAAGCCCAACCATTCCGGTAAACCAAAAAGGCGACCTGATATGATTCAGATGCAAACAAACCTCGACGTGGCGGATAATTCCGGCGCACGTCGTGTCATGTGCATCAAGGTGCTGGGCGGCTCTAAGCGCAAGTATGCTTCGATCGGCGACGTTATCGTCGTTTCGATCAAGGAAGCTATTCCGCGCGGCCGCGTGAAGAAGGGTGACGTGATGAAGGCGGTCGTTGTTCGCACCGCCAAGGAAATCCGTCGCGTTGATGGTTCCATCATCCGCTTCGACACCAATGCAGCAGTCCTCATCGACAACAAGAAAGAGCCGATCGGCACCCGTATCTTCGGACCGGTTCCGCGCGAACTTCGCGCCAAGAACCACATGAAGATCATCTCGCTCGCTCCAGAAGTACTGTAAGGAGCGCGAACGATGCAAAAGATTCGTAAGGGCGACACGGTCGTCATGCTCGCAGGCAAGGACAAGGGCCGCACTGGCGAAGTCCTCCAGGTTCTGCCTAAGGAAGATCGCGCCGTCGTTCGTGGCGTCAACGTCGTGAAGCGCCACCAGCGCCAGACGCAGACCCAGGAAGCAGGCATCATCAGCAAGGAAGCCTCGGTTCACTTGTCCAACGTTGCAATCGTCGACAAGGACGGCAAGCCGACCCGCGTTGGTTTCCAGGTTGTTGACGGCAAGAAGGTCCGTGTGGCCAAGCGTTCCGGTGAGGTGATCTGATGGCTGACGCAAAGTACGAGCCGCGGCTCAAGAAGGAATATGTCGAGCGCATTCGTGCGGCGATGCAGGAGAAGTTCTCCTACGCCAACGAAATGATGATTCCGAAGCTCGACAAGATCGTAATCAACATGGGTGTTGGCGAAGCAACGGCTGATTCGAAGAAGCCGACTGTTGCTGCAGCTGACCTGGCCGCTATCGCTGGTCAGAAGCCGGTCATCACCCGTGCACGCAACTCCATCGCTGGCTTCAAGGTCCGCGAGCAGATGCCGATCGGCGCAAAGGTTACCCTGCGCGGCGCTCGCATGTACGAGTTCCTGGACCGTCTCGTGAACATCGCTCTTCCGCGTGTTCGCGACTTCCGCGGCCTGAACCCGAAGAGCTTTGACGGCCGTGGCAACTTCGCCATGGGCATCAAGGAGCACATTGTGTTCCCTGAGATCAACTACGACAAGGTTGATCAGATGTGGGGCATGGACATCATCGTTTGCACGACGGCAACGAAGGACGACGAAGCACGGGCTCTGCTGACAGAGTTCAACTTCCCGTTCCGTCAGTAACCGTAACGACGAGCGTAGAAAAGGAACCGCACATGGCGAAGACAAGCGCAGTTGAAAAGAACAAGCGCCGCCGTACCACGGTCGCAAACCAGGCTGCCAAGCGCGCAGCTTTGAAGGCGATCATCATGAACCAGGCTCTTCCGATCGAAGACCGGTTCAAGGCCTCGATCAAGCTGGCATCCCTGCCGCGCGATGGATCGAAGACCCGTATTCGCAACCGTTGTGAAGTATCGGGCCGTCCGCGCGCATACTACCGCAAACTGCGCATGTCGCGTATCGCGCTGCGTGAACTCGGCAATCTCGGCAAGGTGCCGGGCATCGTCAAGTCGAGCTGGTAAGGAGCAGGTTAGATGACAATGACTGATCCGTTGGGCGATATGCTCACTCGCATCCGTAACGGCGCTTCCCGCCGCAAGTCGTCGGTCTCGACGCCTGCTTCGAAGCTCCGTGCACGTGTTCTCGATGTTCTTCAGGCTGAAGGCTACATCCGTGGCTACTCCCTTGTCGATTTCGGCAATGGCAAGTCTGAAATCAGCATCGAGCTGAAGTACTACGAAGGCGCATCGGTGATCCGTGAGATCGGCCGTGTGTCCAAGCCGGGCCGCCGGGTTTATGTCTCGGTCAAGTCCATTCCGCAGGTCGCGAACGGCCTCGGCATCACCATCCTTTCGACTCCGAAGGGTGTGATGGCCGATCACCAGGCTCGCGAACAGAACGTTGGTGGTGAGGTTCTTTGCTCGGTATTCTAATACCGAGCATCGATCTCCATAGCGAACAGACAGGATATAAAAATGTCTCGTATCGGTAAGAAGCCCGTTCAGATTCCTGCTGGGATTACGGCTACGGTCGAAGGCCAGAAGGTTACTGCAAAGGGCCCGAAGGGCGAGCTGTTCTTCGTCGCAAACGACGAAGTCGGCGTTAAGCTCGAAAACAATGCGGTTGTCGTGACACCGCTCACGCAGTCGAAGGATGCTCGTTCGAAGTGGGGCATGTCCCGCACGATGATCGAAAACATCTTCACGGGTGTTAAGGATGGCTACGAGCGCAAGCTCGAAATCAACGGCGTTGGTTACCGCGCGTCGCTTCAGGGCAAGAACCTGCAGCTCGCTCTCGGTTTCAGCCACGACGTGGTTTATGAGCCGCCGGTTGGCATCACGATTGCTGTGCCGAAGCCGACTGAAATTGTTGTCACTGGCATCAATAAGCAGCAGGTCGGCCAGGTTGCCGCTGAAATCCGCGAATACCGCGGTCCTGAGCCTTACAAGGGCAAGGGCGTCAAGTATGCCGGCGAACGTATCGTTCGCAAAGAAGGCAAGAAGAAGTAAGGAACACGCGAAATGGCTAGCAGGAAAGAAGCACTTGCACGTCGTGCCAACCGCGTGCGCCGTCATCTCAAGTCGGTGGCCAATGGCCGTCCGCGCCTGTCGGTTCATCGCTCCTCGAAGAACATCTACGTTCAGGTTATCGACGATGTTGCTGGCAAGACGCTTGCGTCTGCCTCGACCCTCGATAAGGACCTGCGCGGTTCTCTGAAGACCGGTGCTGACACAGCTGCAGCTGCCCTCGTAGGCAAGCTCGTTGCTGAACGCGCATCGAAGGCTGGCGTCAAGGAAGTCGTATTCGACCGTGGCGCCTTCATCTACCACGGCCGCATCAAGGCCCTGGCTGATGCAGCTCGCGAAGGCGGTCTGTCCTTCTAATTAGATTTCCGGCCGGAGCCCAAAGCTTCCGGCCGGATCTTCACCGGGCCGCAAACGCTCCTCGATAGGGGAGGCTGATGCGGTCCTCGTTTTGTCTGCCGTTCCACCCGCAAAAGAAAAAGGAAAAGGACAATGGCACAGGAAAGAAGAGGTTCTCGCGACGATCGCCAGAACCGCGAAGAACGCGATAGCGAATTCGTCGACAAGCTGGTCGCGATTAACCGCGTTGCTAAGGTTGTTAAGGGTGGCCGTCGCTTCGGCTTCGCTGCTCTCGTCGTCGTAGGCGACCAGAAGGGCCGCGTTGGCTTTGGTCACGGCAAGGCACGCGAAGTGCCTGAAGCAATCCGCAAGGCGACTGAAGCTGCCAAGCGCGAACTGATCTTCGTACCGCTGCGTGACGGCCGTACGCTGCATCACGACGTTCACGGCCGCCATGGCGCCGGCAAGGTTCTCCTTCGCTCGGCCAAGGTCGGTACCGGTATCATCGCCGGTGGCCCGATGCGCGCCGTTTTCGAAACGCTCGGCGTTCACGACGTCGTTGCAAAGTCGACCGGTTCGTCGAACCCATACAACATGGTTCGCGCTACCTTCGACGCTCTGAAGCACCAGGTTCACCCGAAGGACATCGCAGCTCAGCGCGGCATCAAGTATGCAACGCTTCAGGCTCGCCGTGCCGCTTCTGGTAACGCTTCTGAAGAATAAGAGGAGCTGATCCATGGCCAAGGCTACAAAGAAGACCGAAGCAAAGACGGTTACCGTCGAGCAGATCGGCAGCCCGATTCGCCGTCCAGACGTACAGCAGCGCACGCTGATCGGTCTCGGACTGAACAAGATGCACCGTCGTCGCACGCTGGAAGATACCCCTTCCGTTCGTGGCATGATCCGTGCTGTCCAGCATCTCGTTCGCATCGTCGACGAGAAGTAAGCCGGGAGTATTCGCTATGAAACTCAATGAAATTAAAGACAACGAAGGTTCGACCCACAGCCGCAAGCGCCTCGGCCGCGGTATTGGTTCGGGCTCCGGCAAGACCGGTGGTCGCGGTGTCAAGGGTCAGAAGTCCCGTTCGGGCGTAGCCATCAACGGCTTCGAAGGCGGTCAGATGCCAATCTACCGTCGCCTGCCGAAGCGCGGCTTCAACAACATCTTCAAGGCCGACTTCGTTGTCGTGTCCCTGGAGCGTGTTCAGGCTGCGATCGACGCTGGCAAACTCGACGCCAAGTCCACGGTTGATGCAGCAGCTCTCAAGGCTGCCGGCGTTATCCGTCGCGTCAAGGACGGCGTTCGCGTTCTCGCCGACGGCGAGCTGAAGGCAAAGGTCAAGTTCGAAGTAGCTGGTGCTTCCAAGCCTGCTGTCGAAAAGATCGAAAAGGCTGGCGGTTCCGTCACGCTTCTTTCTGCCGCAGCTGCAGAATAATTAATCTATGATAAGTCGCCCGGGGTGCTTCACACCGGGCGATTTTGCTCCCATATGTGAGCCTCACAAAAACCGGCTGGACGCACGTGCGTCATCGACGGTACGACTAAAAACAGGGTGAGGCATAGGTTGCGCCCGCAATCCGTCCGAAGCCCGCTTTTGAATAATTCAGAAATGCCGATTCCGGGATTGGCCCCAAGCGGGAACCCGAAATTGGTAGCGCGGAGAATCGCATGGCGTCTGCAGCGGAACAGTTGGCTTCCAACCTCAATTTCTCGACCTTCGCCAAAGCCGAGGATCTCAAGAAGCGCCTGTGGTTCACACTGGCAGCTCTCCTCGTGTACCGGCTTGGGACGCATATTCCGCTTCCGGGTCTTAACCCCGAAGCATACGCCCAGGCCTTCCGCGGCCAGTCCGGCGGCATTCTCGGTCTCTTCAACATGTTTTCCGGCGGCGCTGTCCAGCGCATGGCGATCTTCGCACTCGGAATCATGCCCTACATTTCCGCTTCGATCATCGTGCAGCTGATGACCTCGGTCGTCCCGGCGCTCGAGAACCTGAAGAAGGAAGGCGAGCAGGGCCGCAAGATCATCAACCAGTACACCCGCTACGGCACGGTGCTGCTCGGTGCGCTTCAGGCCTACGGCATCTCGGTCGGCCTTGAGAGCGGCAATGGTCTGGTCGTCGATCCCGGTATCTTCTTCCGCGTCTCGACCGTCATCACGCTGCTCGGCGGCACGATGTTCCTGATGTGGCTTGGTGAACAGATCACTTCGCGCGGCATCGGCAACGGCATCTCGCTTATCATCTTCGCAGGTATCGCAGCGGGCCTTCCGCAGGCGCTGGCTGGTACCCTCGAACTCGGCCGCACCGGCGCTCTGTCGACGACGCTGATTCTCGCGGTTATTGTGATCGCCATCGCCGTCATTGCCATCATCGTCTTCGTCGAGCGTGCCCAGCGCCGGCTTCTGATCCAGTATCCGAAGCGTCAGGTCGGCAATCGCATGTTCCAGGGCGACACGTCGCACCTGCCGCTGAAGCTCAACACCTCGGGCGTTATCCCGGCAATCTTCTCGTCTTCGCTGCTTTTGCTGCCCGCAACGGTCGCAGGCTTCGCGAACACCACGGCTCTGCCGGCCTGGGCGACGTCTATTGTCGCTGCCCTCGGCCACGGCCAGCCGCTCTACATGCTCCTTTACGGTCTGCTGATCGCCTTCTTTGCCTTCTTCTACACGGCCATCGTCTTCAATCCGAAGGACACGGCCGACAATCTGAAGAAGCATGGCGGCTTCATCCCCGGCATTCGCCCGGGCGAGCGCACCGCAGAGTACATCGATTACGTGTTGACCCGCATTACGGTCATCGGCGCGATCTACCTCGTCTTCGTCTGCATTCTGCCGGAAATTCTGGTGTCGCAAACGGGCATTCCGTTGTCCCTCGGTGGCACTTCGCTTTTGATCGTGGTTAGCGTAACTCTCGATACGGTGGCACAGATCCAGGGTCACCTGATCGCCCAGCAGTATGAAGGCCTGATCAAGAAATCGAAGTTGCGCGGAGGAAAGAGGGGGCGATGAGACTCATACTGTTAGGGCCGCCGGGCGCGGGTAAGGGGACCCAGGCTCAGCGGATCGTGGAGAAATACGGTATTCCGCAGCTCTCCACGGGCGATATGCTTCGTGCTGCCGTTGCGGCGGGCACGGAGGTCGGCAAGCGGGCAAAGGCTGTCATGGACGCCGGCAAGCTTGTTTCCGACGAGATCGTCAATGCCATCGTCTCCGAGCGCCTCGACGCTCCGGATTGCGCCAAGGGCTTCATCCTTGACGGCTTTCCGAGGACATTGGTTCAGGCCGACGCGACCGAGGCAATGCTGAAAGGCAAGGGCATCGAGCTTTCGACGGTCATCGAGATCCAGGTCGACGACAAGATTCTGGCGGACCGCGTTTCCGGCCGCTACACCTGCGCCAACTGCGGAGCAGGGTACCACGACACCAACGTGAAGCCGAAGGTGGAAGGGGTCTGTGACCGTTGCGGTTCGACCCACTTCAAGCGTCGCCCCGATGACAACCGCGAAACGGTCGTCACCCGTCTCGGCGCCTACTACAAGGAAACATCGCCGCTGATCGGCTACTACTATGCCAAGGGCAAGTTGAAGTCGGTTGACGGCATGGCAGACATCGATCACGTGACGAACGAGATCGAAGCCATTCTTTCGAAGCTTTAGGGCTTTGGAAATAAACTTGGCGGAAGCGGTTGCTTTTAAGCGCTGATTCCGCTAAACACCGCGCCAACTCGCGATATCTCATGCGATCGGCGCGGACTTCCCAAGGGAATTCCGGGTTCGATCGTTTTGACTTGTTGAGAACCTGAATTGTAATTGCGACCTCTCTGGGTCGTGTAACGAGACACCACTTGCCGGATGGCAACTGGAACGCAAGGAGAATAGGCGTGGCACGTATCGCTGGCGTCAACATCCCGACTGCAAAGCGCGTTGTAATCGCGCTGACGTACATTCACGGGATCGGTCCGAAATTCGCACAGGAAATCATCGAGAAAGTCGGTATTCCTGCTGATCGTCGCGTGAATCAGCTCACCGACGCTGAAGTCCTGCAGATCCGCGAAACCATCGACCGCGATTACCAGGTCGAAGGTGACCTGCGTCGCGAGACCTCGATGAACATCAAGCGTCTGATGGACCTCGGCTGCTACCGCGGCCTGCGTCATCGCCGTGGCCTTCCGGTCCGCGGTCAGCGCACGCACACCAATGCTCGTACCCGCAAGGGTCCGGCAAAGGCGATCGCTGGTAAGAAGAAGTAATTTCCGGGAAACCGGGAGTGTGGGGGCTGGCGGTCTGCGCCGGCCTCTTTTGAGTTTGGGGCAGGGCCGCAAGGTCTCGTTCCGGTGTAGCCGCTGGCATTACGGCGGTGCAGAGATCCAAGAAAGGGATACAAATGGCCAAGGAAGCCGTACGCGTTCGCCGTCGCGAACGTAAAAACATTTCGTCGGGCGTTGCTCACGTCAACTCGACCTTCAACAACACGATGATCACGATCACCGACGCACAGGGCAACGCCATTGCCTGGTCGTCTGCTGGCGCCAAGGGCTTCAAGGGCTCGCGCAAGTCGACCCCGTTCGCTGCTCAGATCGCTGCTGAAGACTGCGCCAAGAAGGCTCAGGAACATGGCATGAAGTCGCTGGAAGTTGAAGTTTGCGGTCCGGGTTCGGGTCGTGAATCCGCTCTGCGCGCGCTCCAGGCTGCTGGCTTCATGATCACGTCCATCCGCGACGTGACGCCGATCCCGCACAATGGTTGCCGCCCGCGCAAGAAGCGCCGCGTCTGATCATCGCCATTCACAACACCGGTGAGCGGATCTTCGCTCCCGGTGCTTCTCAAGCTCGGTTGTCACGATTGGATGGTGGCAACGAACGGAAGGCAAAAATATGATTCAGAAAAACTGGCAGGAATTGATCAAGCCGAACAAGGTCGAGTTCTCTTCGAGCTCGCGCACCAAGGCGACGCTCGTAGCAGAGCCGCTGGAGCGCGGTTTCGGCCTCACCCTCGGCAACGCGCTTCGCCGCGTTCTGCTGTCCTCGCTGCGCGGTGCCGCAGTGACGGCCGTGCAGATCGATGGCGTGCTGCATGAATTCTCGTCGATCCCGGGCGTCCGCGAAGACGTTACGGACATCGTCCTCAACATCAAGGAAATCGCCATCAAGATGGATGGCGATGACGCAAAGCGCATGGTCGTGCGTAAGCAGGGCCCGGGCGTTGTAACGGCTGGCGACATCCAGACGGTCGGCGATATCGAAATCCTCAACCCCGAGCATGTGATCTGCACGCTCGACGAGGGCGCCGAAATCCGTATGGAATTCACCGTCAACAACGGCAAGGGCTACGTTCCGGCCGACCGCAATCGTGCGGAAGATGCTCCGATCGGTCTCATCCCGGTCGACAGCCTTTATTCGCCGGTCAAGAAGGTGTCCTACAAGGTTGAAAATACCCGCGAAGGACAGGTTCTCGACTACGACAAGCTGAACATGACGATCGAAACCGATGGTTCGATCTCCGGCGAAGATGCTGTCGCTTTCGCGGCTCGCATCCTCCAGGATCAGCTTGGCGTGTTCGTCAACTTCGACGAGCCGCAGAAGGAAACCGAAGAAGAAGCAGTCACCGAACTCGCTTTCAACCCGGCTCTCCTCAAGAAGGTGGACGAACTCGAACTGTCTGTTCGCTCGGCAAACTGCCTGAAGAACGACAACATCGTCTACATCGGCGACCTCATTCAGAAGACCGAAGCAGAAATGCTCCGCACACCGAATTTTGGTCGCAAGTCGCTGAACGAAATCAAGGAAGTTCTCGCTTCCATGGGTCTGCACCTCGGCATGGAAGTGCCGGCATGGCCGCCTGAAAACATCGAAGATCTCGCCAAGCGTTACGAAGACCAGTACTAACAGTTCAAACGGCAGGCGAATGCCTGCAAGTGAAGGAGAATAGCCATGCGCCACGGTAAAGCCGGCCGCAAGCTGAATAGAACCGCTAGCCACCGCAAGGCAATGTTTGCCAACATGGCGGCTTCGCTCATCACCCATGAGCAGATCGTGACCACCCTGCCGAAGGCAAAGGAAATCCGTCCGATCGTTGAAAAGCTCGTAACCCTCGGCAAGCGCGGCGACCTGCACGCTCGTCGTCAGGCGATCTCGCAGATCCGCGACGCCGCTGTTGTTTCGAAGCTCTTCGACGCAATCGCTTCGCGCTACGCAACCCGCAACGGCGGCTACCTGCGTATCATGAAGGCTGGCTACCGCCAGGGCGACAACGCTGCCCTCGCTGTTGTCGAATTCGTCGATCGCGACGTAAACGCCAAGGGCGCAGCCGACAAGGCTCGCGTTGAAGCCGAAGCAGCTGCTGCTGAAGCCGCTTAATCCTTTCCGGTTCGCCGGAAGCAGAACAGCCGGGCTGAAAAGCCCGGCTGTTTTCGTTTGTGGGGATCATGACGACCGCGATCGTCCACTTGCTCTCTCGGCTTGCCTGTTGAGTGCATTTCAGATCCAGCGTGGCGTCGTGGCTCCGTTGCGTCTTTGGGAGCGTGCACTTGATAGACCACATAACTATCGCGGTAGGTGACCTCGCGAAGAGCAAGATCTTCTACGAGACGGCATTTTCGCCGCTGGGATACGCGCTTTCCTTCGGAAAAGAGGACGTTTTCTGGGCATTCGATATAGGCAATGGTTGCCTGTTCGAAATCCAACAAGCCGATAGCCAGCCGCCTTTGACGCCGGTGCATATCGCCTTTCGTGCTAGCAAGAGGTCCGAGGTTGAGGCTTTCTATCACGCCGCACTCGAGGCCGGCGCCAGGGACCATGGGGCTCCCGGCCCACGCCCGCACTATGGGCCCGACTACTTTGCTTGTTTCGTTCTTGATCCCGATGGCCACAATATCGAAGCCATGATCAATCAGCCGGATACGGATGCGTCAACTTGAGGCGCGGGTCTGCTTCATGAGGCCCCATGCGGGTTAAGCCGCGTTCGCCGTAGCCGGTCGACGGTCTCGCCCCGATGAACGCTTCCTGCTCCGCGCGATCGGTCTCCATGAGCGATAGAGGATCAGCAGGATGATCAGGCTGAGATAAATGTACTGCTGCAGATCGAGGAGCTTTGTCGACAGCGCGAAGTGCACGGCGCCGGCAGCGGCAATGATGTACACGAGGCGATGCAGCCGCACCCAATTCTGGCCGAGGCGGCGGATCGAGAGATTGTTCGATGTCACGGCAAGCGGCACCAGCAGCGCCAGCGCCCCCATGCCAAACATGATGAAGGGCCGTTTCAAGACGTCATCAAGCACCGCCGAAAGGTCGAGGGCCTGGTCAAGGACCATGTAGACCGTGAAGTGCATCAGGGCGTAGTAGAAGGCCAAGAGACCGAGCGCGCGGCGATAGCGGAGATAGTTCCAGCCGAAGAGATCGCGGGTAGGGGATACGGCCAGCGTCAGGATAAGAAAGCGGATCGTCCAGAGGCCGAGGAAAAGCTCGAATGTCTTCACCGGGTCCGCGCCCAGCTGATCCGTTGCGCCGAGGTAGAAGGTCCAGACGGCAGGCAGCAGACCGACGACATAAAGCGCCCAGACGGAAGCCGATTGCCAGCGCTTCGGCAGACTGAACGAAAAGGCCGCCATCAGAAGTTCTTCCTGAGATCCATGCCGCTGTAGAGGCTAGCCACCTCGTCGGCATAGCCGTTGAACGGCAGGGTCGGATGACGGCTGGCGCCGAAGAAGCCGCTTTCGCCGATACGCCGTTCCGTCGCCTGGCTCCAGCGTGGATGATCGACCTCGGGATTTACGTTGGCGTAGAAGCCGTATTCCTGCGAGTTGGTGACCTGCCAGGTGTTCTTCGGTTCCTGGTCGGTGAGCGTGATCCGCACGATCGACTTGATGCCCTTGAAGCCATACTTCCAGGGAACCACCAGTCGGATCGGCGCGCCGTTCTGGTTCGGCAGTGTCTGGCCGTAAAGCCCCACGGCAAGCAGCGTCAGGGGATGGCGTGCCTCATCGAGCCGCAGACCTTCGACGTATGGCCAATCAAGCGACTGGAAGATGCCCTTTTGCCCCGGCATCTCGTCCGGGCGGACGACCGTCTCGAAGGCGACATATTTTGCGCTTCCGAGCGGCTCGACCTTGTTAAGCAGCGAGGCGAGCGGAAAGCCGTCCCAAGGGATGACCATCGACCAAGCCTCGACGCAGCGCATGCGATAGGTGCGGCTCTCGATCGGAAATTCCTTCATCAAGGCGTCGATGTCGAAGGTGCCGGGCTTGCCAACCATCCCATCGACCTTGATCGTCCAGGGCAAGGGCTTGAAGTCACCGGAAAGTGCGGCCGGATCACCCTTGTCGAGGCCGAACTCGTAGAAATTGTTATAGGTCGTCACATCCTTGAGTGGCGTCGCCTTCTCATCGACGGTGTACTTGCTGTCAACGACCGAAAGTGCGGCAGCGCTCGCCTTGCTGGCGCCATAGAGCGCCATGGTGCCCAGCGCCGCAGCACCGAGGAACGCGCGACGCTTCAGATAGATCTGTTGTGGCGTGATCTCCGAGGCGGCGATCTTGGGCGGACGGTACATTGGCATGTCAAAACCTCCTGAGCCCGATAACCGGGTCTCAAACCTTCAACGCATCAGCGCTCTGTTCGGATCATTTATGCCGTCAGGTGCTTGCGCGGGAAGCCAATTTTTTGTGTACTCATGTGAGGCGATAAACTGTAACAAAACGCTCGCTGACCACGTAGACGCTCGATCAGCTCAGCGTACCGGTTTCGGCCTTCCCGGTAGTGACAGTACAGGCCGTTTGGATTAGGACAATTCCAAAAAGTAGCGATTGCCCGGCCGCAAGCCTTGCCGCCACGCAACGTCGATAACTTCCGGCACCTTGAGGAATACACCAATGCCAGCTTATCGTTCCAGAACCACGACCCACGGCCGCAACATGGCAGGCGCGCGCGGCCTTTGGCGCGCAACGGGCATGAAGGATTCGGACTTCGGCAAGCCGATTATTGCGGTGGTGAACTCCTTCACCCAGTTCGTTCCCGGGCACGTCCATCTCAAGGACCTCGGCCAGCTCGTTGCTCGCGAAATCGAAGCGGCCGGCGGTGTCGCCAAGGAGTTCAACACGATCGCCGTCGACGACGGTATCGCCATGGGCCATGACGGCATGCTCTATTCGCTGCCTTCGCGCGAACTGATCGCCGACAGCGTCGAATACATGGTCAACGCCCACTGCGCCGACGCCATGGTCTGCATCTCCAACTGCGACAAGATCACCCCCGGCATGCTGATGGCCTCGCTGCGCCTCAACATCCCGACGGTCTTCGTCTCCGGCGGCCCGATGGAAGCCGGCAAGGTGGTGTTGAACGGCAAGAAGGTCGCGCTCGACCTCGTCGATGCCATGGTCGCAGCCGCCGACGACAAGATCAGCGATGAAGACGTCGCCGTCATCGAGCGTTCGGCTTGCCCGACCTGCGGCTCCTGCTCCGGCATGTTCACGGCAAACTCCATGAACTGTCTGACCGAGGCCCTCGGCCTGTCACTGCCGGGTAATGGTTCGACGCTGGCGACCCATTCCGACCGAAAGGAACTTTTCCTGGAAGCCGGTCGCCGCGTCGTCGCGCTCGCGAAGCGCTATTACGAGCAGGACGATGAGACTGCATTGCCGCGCACGATCGCCAGCAAGGGTGCGTTCGAGAACGCTATGGCACTCGATATCGCCATGGGCGGCTCGACCAATACCGTTCTGCACATCCTGGCTGCCGCCCACGAAGGCGAGATCGATTTCACGATGGATGATATCGATCGCCTGTCGCGCCGCGTTCCCTGCCTGTCGAAGGTCGCGCCTGCCAAGGCCGACGTTCACATGGAAGACGTTCACCGCGCCGGCGGTATCATGGCGATTCTCGGCGAGCTCGATCGTGCCGGCCTGCTGAATGTCGACCTGCCGACCGTCCACGCTCCGACCATGCGTGAAGCGCTGGCCCAATGGGATGTCGCTGTCACCGACAACAAGGCTGCCTTCGATCTCTTCAGCGCCGCACCAGGTGGTGTTCCGACACAGGTTGCCTTCAGCCAGAGCTCTCGCTGGGAGGAACTCGACCTCGACCGCGCGAAGGGCGTTATCCGCGATGCACAGCATCCCTTCTCGAAGGATGGCGGCCTCGCCGTTCTGAAGGGCAACCTCGCGCTCGATGGCTGCATCGTGAAGACGGCAGGCGTCGATGAATCGATCCTGAAGTTCTCCGGTCCGGCAAAGGTCTATGAAAGCCAGGACGCGGCCGTAAAGGCGATCCTGTCGAACCTTGTTGTGGCCGGTGACGTCGTCGTCATTCGCTACGAAGGTCCGAAGGGCGGTCCGGGCATGCAGGAAATGCTCTACCCGACCAGCTATCTGAAGTCGAAGGGTCTCGGCAAGGCTTGCGCGCTGATCACCGATGGCCGCTTCTCCGGTGGCACCTCGGGTCTGTCGATCGGCCACGCTTCCCCGGAAGCGGCGAATGGCGGCACGATCGGTCTCGTTCGCGATGGCGACATGATCGACATCGACATCCCGAACCGGACCATCAGCCTGCGGGTCGATGACAAGGAGCTGGCCACGCGCCGTGCCGCGCAGGAAGAGAAGGGCTGGCATCCCGCCGAAGTCCGCAAGCGCAACGTCACGACCGCGCTGAAGGCCTATGCGGCCTTCGCAACCAGCGCCGACCGTGGCGCGGTGCGCGATCTCGGCGGTCGCTGAACGGTAATCTGGATACGCTGATTAAGAGTCAGCTGCTCTATGGACCGGTCGCCTCAAAGCGGCCGGTTTATCTTTTTGTAGGTCGAGTCCAGCTGCAGCAGCCGTTCGTCGTATGCGGCCTTGATGCAGGATGTGTCGGCGCCACAAGCCTGTCGCTTCTTCAGCCAGGCCGTCTGTTCGTCCTGAAGCGTGCCGCGTGCTCCCATCGCCATCAGGCCGGAGAGAAGGTCGAACGTCGTCACCATCTTCACGTCGGCGTCGTTGAGCGCCCTGATATCGCATATCGCCTTCTCGTCAGGCTGCAGCGTCTTCGCCTCGCAATCGAAACTGGCGGCGTAGCTGGCTGTAGGCAACAGCAGCATGGAGGCGCCCGTCAGCGCCAAGGCAATATCGCGAAGTGAGATCATGCATCGTTTCCTGTTCAATGACGAAGGGCCCTCAGAAAGAGCAGGCCCATGTAGATGATGCAGCAGGCCCAGACGGCAAGAATAAAGATCATGCCCGCTCGCCCCGACGGCCGCTCAAGCCGCGCCGCCGCTTGAGCACGAAGGTCTGCCATGACACTGGGAGGGATGAGGCGGGTTGCCAGCAGGATGCCAAACGGCACGATGATCAGGTCGTCGAGATAACCGAGCACAGGAATGAAGTCCGGTATCAGGTCGACCGGCGAGAGAGCGTAGACGGCGACCGCACCGGCCACCGCCTTGGCATGCCACGGCACCCGATCATCGCGAGCGGCGAGCCACAGTGCGACAATGTCTCTTTTCAGTGACTTCGCCCAGCTTTTGGCTTTTGTTATCAGTTGCATGTCGTCTGTTCCTGAATCATTTTGGCAAGCGCGTTCAGCATCTCGTGAGCTGCCTTATTCTTCCATGGTTCCGCCCTCTTTCCTTTCTAGCGTCCAGCGCTACAAGTCATTCTCGAGAGTATTTCAGAAGGGATTCCCATGCACGATCTGTTGAAACGCGCCGCATTGCCGCTGATGGCTCTGGTGCTCGTGCTGCCGTTCGATGCCTATGCGCAGACCGCCAAGACCGTACCGCAGAGCCAGATGGAGATGCAGCTTTCCTTTGCGCCATTGGTCAAGCAGACCTCGGGCGCCGTGGTCAACGTCTACGCGGAAAAGACCGTCCGGCGTCAGTCGCCCTTCGCCGGCGATCCCTTCTTCGAGCAGTTCTTCGGGCAGCAGATGCCGAACAGAACCGAGAAGCAATCGTCGCTCGGTTCGGGTGTCATTGTCGAAGCCAATGGCACGATCGTCACCAACAACCACGTGATCGAAGGTGCTGACGATATCAAGGTTGCCCTGTCGGACGGACGGGAGTTTCCCTGCAAGGTCGTGTTGAAGGATGACCGGTTCGATCTTGCCGTCTTGAAGATTGACACAAAGGAAACCTTCCCGACACTATCGATAGCCAACTCCGACAGTGTCGAGGTCGGCGATCTTGTCCTCGCGATCGGCAATCCCTTCGGTGTCGGCCAGACTGTCACATCTGGTATCGTTTCGGCGCTGGCCCGTAACCAGGTGGTCAAGAACGAGTTCGGCTTCTTCATCCAGACGGACGCCTCGATCAACCCCGGAAATTCCGGCGGCGCTTTGATGAACATGAAGGGGGAGCTGATCGGCATCAACACGGCGATCTTTTCGCGTGGTGGCGGCTCGAACGGTATCGGCTTTGCGATTCCTGCCAATCTCGTCAAGGTTTTCCTGGCGTCGGCCGACGCTGGTGTAAAGACCTTCGAGCGCCCCTATGTCGGCGCGACCTTCGATGCGGTAACCTCCGAGGTCGCTGATGCGCTTGGGCTCAGCAAGGCGCGGGGTGCAATCGTCGTGAAAGTCACCGAGGGTGGACCAGCTGCAAAGGCGGGCTTGAAGGCAGGCGAGGTGGTTACGGCTGTCGATGGCGTTCCGGTCGAGCACCCCGACGCGCTTCTCTATCGTCTGACGACCGCGGGTCTCGGAAAATCCGCCAAGCTGACGGTGGTTGATAACGGCCATGAGGAACAGCTGGGCATCGAGCTTGGCCGCGCACCTGAAACGGCACCGCGCGATCAACGCACCATCGGCGGTCGCTCGCCCTTTACCGGCACCGTTGTCGAGAACCTTTCGCCGCGTGTTGCCGACGAGCTGAGGATGCCCACCGAGTCGACCGGCGTCGTCGTCGCCGAAGTGAAGGACGGTTCGGTCGCCGCCCAGCTTGGCTTTGAGCCGAAGGACATCATCGTGTCCATCAACGGCACTGAGGTGAAGACGACCAAGGATCTGGCCGCACTCGCCACCCAGGAGCCGAGCTTCTGGCGCGTCGAGATCGAGCGCGACGGTCAGCGCATCCGGCAGTTCTTCCGATGAGCAACGATCTCTTCGCGCCGCGCATTCCGCAGGAGGTCGCCAACCGGCGGCCGCTTGCCGACAGGCTTCGCCCGCAGACGCTTGCTGAAGTCACCGGTCAGGAACACCTGACCGGTGATGACGGCGTTCTGAAGCGAATGATCGAAAGTGGCTCGTTGGGATCGATGATTTTCTGGGGCCCGCCCGGCACCGGCAAGACCACCGTTGCGCGGTTGCTGTCGGGCGAGGCGGGTCTCGCCTTCGAACAGATTTCTGCGATCTTTTCCGGGGTCGCTGATCTCAAGAAGGTGTTCGAGTCGGCGCGGCTGCGCCGCATGGATGGGCGTCAGACGCTGCTCTTTGTCGATGAGATCCATCGCTTCAATCGCGCGCAGCAGGATAGCTTCCTGCCTGTCATGGAGGACGGCACCGTCATCCTCGTCGGCGCGACGACCGAGAACCCGTCGTTCGAGCTCAATGCCGCTCTTTTGTCGCGCGCCCGCGTCCTCACCTTCAAGTCGCATGATGATACGAGCCTCGAAGAGTTGTTGAAGCGTGCCGAGGCAACCGAACAGAAACCGCTGCCGCTGACGCCGGAGGCAAGGATCAGCCTGCTCCGCATGGCCGATGGCGATGGCCGCGCGGTGCTGACGCTTGCCGAAGAGGTCTGGCGCGCTGCCCGCCAGGGCGAGATCTTCAACACAGAAGGCCTGACGCGGATCGTCCAGCGCCGGGCTCCCGTTTACGACAAGGCGCAGGACGGGCATTACAATCTGATTTCCGCGCTGCATAAGTCGGTCCGTGGGTCCGACCCGGATGCCGCGCTCTACTATCTCGCGCGCATGTTCGATGCCGGCGAGGATCCGCTATACCTCGGACGCCGGCTGGTGCGCATGGCCGTGGAGGATATCGGTCTTGCCGATCCCCAGGCGCTAGTGATCTGCAACGCCGCCAAGGATGCTTACGACTATCTGGGCTCTCCTGAAGGAGAGCTAGCGCTGGCCCAGGCTTGCGTCTATCTCGCCACAGCCCCGAAATCGAACGCCGTCTACACCGCGTTCAAGGCCGCGACGCAGGCGGCCAAGCAGAACGGTTCGCTCCTGCCGCCGAAGCACATTCTCAATGCGCCGACGAAGCTGATGAAGGACGAAGGCTATAACGAAGGCTATCGCTACGATCACGATGAGCCGGATGCCTTCTCGGGCCAGGATTACTTTCCGGAAAAGATGGGGCGGCAGACCTTCTACGACCCACCGGAGCGCGGCTTCGAGCGGGATATCAGGAAGCGGCTGGATTGGTGGGCGAAGCTTCGCAAGGAGCGCAATCAGCGCTGATCAGGAGGCGCGCACCTGACCTGCGGGCGCGGCAATCAGTTTCACGGCAGACTCCGCCAGGCCATGATGCCCTTCCATATCCACGACCAGATGCCAGTGGCCGCTTTCCGGGATTGACAATTTCACAGGTGATTTGCGCGCTATGCCGCCCACATATTTGAAGTCGAGCACTTCGGTGAAACGCTGGTAGTTTGGCGCCGTCATCAAGCGAACATTCGCGACAGCTGACAGCGTCACTTCGATGATCGTCCCAGCTCGCTGTTCCTTGAGGTCATAGTGGGTGAAGCGAAAATTGGGTTTCGGCATTATGGGGGCGTCCGTCGTCTATTGCGACGGACATTAGCGATTCCCGGTTAAGGAAGAGTTGGCCTTTGAGGCTCCAGCCGGGATTTCTGCAAAGCCACTAATGGACGATGGGATCCGGGCCGCCTTCGATGAGACGGAGAGCCGTTTCCCCTGGAGCGAACGAGATCTGGCTGAGATCGTGGTCGCATTCTTCGGCCGCGAAATGCAGCGCCGCATCCCGGCTGACGAATATGCCACCTACGCGCCCCTCACGATCATTGACGACCCAGCGCCCGGCGCGGTCGCTGCCGATCGTGAAACGCGGAAGCGCTTGCGGGCTGGCTGCTGCGAAACGGCGAGCGTGATGGAGGAGGGGCATTTCAGTTCCTTTCGTGAAATGTCGGGGATTCGACGACACGGTCGCACAGGCGGTCAGGACGCCAGCGGGTGCGTTTCGGCGGTGGAGGTGAGTGCTTCGAAAACGGCTGCCTTCTCCTCGGTATCAAGCTCCACCATCGGCAGCCGAACCGTTGGATCGATATCCAGGAGAAGCCGCAGCGCATATTTGATCTGCGCCGGTGCCTGGTCGCCCAGTATTTGCATCACCGTGTGCAGCCGCCGTTCAAGCGCCAGAGCTCCCGGAATATTGCCGGCGAGGGCGGCATTGTGGAGCGAATTGAACAATCGCGGATGGACATTGGCGCCGGACGAGATGATGCCGGTGCCGTAGCCGCTCAGAAAAGCGAGCGAGGTATCGTCGCTGTCGGAGAGAAACAGGAAGCGCTCGCGCAACGCAGGCGGCGGAGGCAGCATCCCGTGTCCAATGACACCGATGATCGAAGGAATGGACGCAAGCGCCTCCAGTGTCCGTGGCGAAAGGCAGCTTGCCGAGCGCGCCGGGTTGTCGTCCACGATGAGCGGGATACTGGTTTCCGTGGCGAGCGCCTCAAAATGGTGGAGAATGCCGCGCTGTCCGGGCTTCGAATAATAGGGCACGGTCACGATCGCGGCGTCCGCGCCGAGAGCTTCGGCCTGCTGGGTGAGCCTTATCGTTTCGAGCGTGCAGTTGGTGCCGGTCGCGGCGACTATTGGAACGCGACGGTCTGCCGCTCTCACGCAGCACTGAAGGACCGCCGAACGCTCGAGCATTGAAAGGGTCGGGCCTTCCCCCGTAACCGTGCAAACGGCGATGCCGCCGATGCCGGACTGGATCTGCCTGATGGCGAGACTTTCCAGCGCGGTAAGGTCGACCGCCTCGCCACGGAATGGCGTTATCAAGGCCGTCGTGACGGCCCCGAGACGCAAGGGGCTGCTCTGTCTCATTGGTGCCAGAACCCGCCCAGGATCACATAAAGTTCCACCGCCGCCAGAACGACGCCGAACAGGATCATGGCCTGCGCCGTTCGCCTTTCACGCATCCGCCGTTTCGGCACGTGCCGCTCCGGCCGGGAGATGTGCAGGCTCGAAGAACTGAAGTCTCTCATGACGTTCACCTTGTGCATCATGAGGAAAGGCTACCGCCGGCCGCCGTAGGAAATCCATTCCGCTACCCGCCGCGAGAAATAGAAATTGCATAAAGATCGATGCCGGCCTGATCGTCTCAAACGATTCTGAGATCAATGGCTTCCCAGGGTTTCCGGAATCTGTATGTGAGCGACTTGAATCAAGATAGGAGCGCCCGCATCGTGCGGGCAAACTCTCCGATCTCGCGGGGCGATAAAAAAAGATTGTGCGGCCTGTCGGAACGACGGCCCGCAATCCGTCCTTGCAGGGAGAGGTCAACAGGCATCAACTGCCGGAGATCGAAACGGAAGGCCATTGGCCGGGGAGGACACATCATGGGTAGGACAATCGCAATTCTCGTCGCACGCCTCATCTTCGCGGGGGTGTTCCTGATGGCGACGAGCTTCAAGTTTATCGACATGCAATCGACTGCGAGCTACATCGCCTCGGCGGGCTTCCCGGCTCCACTTTTCCTCGCCTGGGTTGCCGCCTTCTTTGAGCTTGCGCTCGCGCTTGCGTTCCTGACCGGCGCCTTCTTTTCCCAGGCGGCATTGCTGGCCGGCGTCTACGTTATCTTCCTTGCCTTTGCTTTTCATGGGCCTAGCCACTGGAGTGGCAATCAGGCCGAGTTCGGCTTCTTCATCGACCACTTCACCTTCCTGGCCGGCCTGCTCTTTGCAGCCGTGCACGGGCCCGGCGAGACGCTTGTCGTAAGAGACAACAGGCTCCGCACAGCGCTGCGCTAGCCGCCAGTCAGTTATCAGCCACTGGCGCCGCCATCTCCTGCAACAGCCGCTCGAAGGCCGCTGGCTCCAGCGTCGCGGGCGGGTTGTAGGGGTTGGAGAAGGCGTAGATGAAGAACAGAATGATGCCGGTGAACGCGCCAAGCACGCACAGCAGCAACAGGTTTCGCGGGTCGGGCGGGTAAGGGTAATAGCCGAGCGCCATGAAAACGACGCCGGAGATCGCCGCAAACCAGAAGATGCTGCTGATGGAGTCCGTGCCGCTGTTGGCGCGTTTGTCGCGGGAATCCGCGATGCTGTGGACGTCGACCAGCATGTGCTCCCTGATGCTCTGTTGTCGCGGGTTGGTAGGCGTCAGATCGAGAATTCTCTGGTAGACGCTGTCCCACTTGCTCCAGGCCGTCTGTGACAGTTCTCCCGTCGAGCCAAGCTCATGCCATTCCTCGTCGACGACGATTTGCACATACTCGAACAGCGCCTGTTGAATTAACTGCTTCTCGTCGGAGCCGTAGCGATCTGCATCGTAGTAGATATCGGCAATCGCGTTGGCCTCCGTGACGCTCTCGAACTTCAATTGCTGGTACTCGATCATCTCCTGGGCGAACACCAGTGCCAGGATGAGGGCATGGAGCGATGAGATGCGCAGGACGATCGCACCGGCCAGCTCCCGGTCCTTGCCGGTCGGGTCGGTGCCCATGACGAGGCGCATGAGAAAATAAAACGCAAGGGTTACGACGATCGTGCCGCCGATGAAGGCAATACCGAACAAGACGGTATTCATGATTGCTCCCTCTGAACTCCTCGGGAGCAACTGTATGCGGCTTGCGGCAGTTGATCAACGAAGCCGCAAAACGGCGCTCTCAGCCGTTCGGTGGAGGCTCGCGCCGGGGCTCAGCGCAGGATACCGTCGAGCGCCGGCATGCCCAGAAAAGCCGAGGCGCCGATCAGGCCATAGCAGATCACACGGAAGGTGCTTTCCCGTGCCAGCCCGAAAAGCCTGGAGCCGGCGAACAGGCCGATCGTATAGCTCGGCAGGATGACGAGCGTCAGCGCAAACACCGTCGGCACGAACAATCCGCCGGCGTAATAGCTGACCACGCTGAAGCAGGTGGAGATGGCGAAATAGAGAATGATGTTCGACCGGACCTTGGTGAAGTCGGTTTTCCCACCCAGCCAGTAGGCAACCACCGGAGGGCCACCCAACTGCGCCGCACCGCTGAACAGCCCGGCAACAAGACCGACGCCGGCGCTGAGATAGGAATGCGGCCTTCCATGATAACGCCAGCCCGAGACGAGCAGCGCCAGCAGCAACACGGCAATGATCGTGATCGACCAGCGCAGGAGCAGGGGATCGAGCAACGCCAGCACGGCGGTCCCGGCCGGCACGCCCAGCATCGCGCCAGCAGCCATCGTAAAGACCTCTCGCCTGTTCGCGCGCTGCCAGGCGGGTGGGATCATGCCCAGCGTCGCCAGCCCGTCGATCACAAGCAGCACGGGCGAGATCAGCTTTGGCCCAATGATGGCCCCGCCGAGCGGAATGAAGATCAGCGCTGCGCCAAAGCCCGAAAAGCCGCGCGCCAGGCCGGCGATGCAGGCGATGACGATCAGCGAATAAAGACCATGATCCGGCAGCGCGGCAGAAAACCAGGCGGTCGCGTCGGTCACAAACTGGCTAGTTGGCATCGGACAAGATTCCGTGGGGCAAGGTGCATGTCATACGGAAGCACACCGCCGGAGGTCAGACATTTGGTTGGAAACGGTACTGCATATTTGCGCGCACGATGCCGTACATGCCGCCAACTGCCGCCCCAACGAAAAAATAGGCCGCCTCGTATCCTGGTGGGGTGAAGTAGGTTTCGACATGTGACAGCCAAAGCATGATGGTGCCGGCAATAAGGCCGCCACCGATCGGCTGCACCAGATATACGCTGCGGCCGCTCGTTATCCGAGGAAGAGTAATCGAGACGGCGTCTATCAATATTCCTGTCGTTAACAGCAACAGAAAAAGAAGTAACGCGGCAAGCCAGAGGTCTGGATCAAGACCGATAGCCGCCCCACGCAAAAGGCCTCCTGTCATCTGCCAAAGTGTAAGCAGCCCAAGTAGCAACAGATCGACGAGCGCGATCGTTGCGAACGTCAGGGCTAGGCGCTTGGCATTGCCCACGGCCGCTCAGCTCTAGGAGGCCAGCATCAGATCCATGTTCTGCACCGCGGCTCCCGACGCGCCCTTGCCGAGATTGTCAAGCAGGGCAACCAGATTGACCTGCGAACCGCCTGGCGTGCCGAACACGAAGAGCTTCATCGTGTCCTTGCCGGCGAGCTCGACGGCATCGACGCGCGCCATCTTGCTGCTGTCTGCAAGCGGAACCACCGTGACGATATCCTGGCCGGCATAATGGGCGGTCAGCGCCGCGTGGATGCTCTCAAGCGTCGCGCCCGGCGCCAGCATGTCGAGGTGCAGCGGCACCTGCACGATCATGCCTTGCGCGAACTTGCCGACCGACGGCGCAAAGATCGGCGCGCGGTCGAGCAGGCCGTGGATCTTCATCTCGGGGACGTGCTTGTGCGTCAGCGGCAGCCCGTAGAGGAAGTGCGGCGCGCTGATCGCGTCGTCGCGGCTCTGGTCTTCCATCTGTGCGATCATCTGCTTTCCGCCACCGGTGTAGCCGGAAACCGCGTTGACCGTCACAGGGTAGCCGTCCGGCAGGATGCCGGCGGCGCGCAGCGGACGCATGAGGCCGATGGCGCCGGTGGGATAGCAGCCCGGATTGGCGACGAAACGCGCCGACTTGATCTTGTCTGCCTGCTCCTTGTCCATCTCGGCGAAGCCATAGGCCCAGGAGGGGTTGACGCGGTAGGCAGTCGACGTGTCGATGACGCGGACATTGTTGTTGGCCGAGACCATCTGCACGGCTTCCTTCGACGCATCGTCGGGAAGGCACAGGATCGCGATATCGGCGCTGTTCAGCATGTCCTCGCGGATCGCGGCATTGCGGCGCTCCGCTTCCGGAATGGACAGAAGCTCGACGTCGCGGCGACCAGCCATGCGCGTGCGGATCTGCAAGCCCGTCGTGCCGTGTTCGCCATCGATGAAGATCTTCGGTGCCATTGTCTTGCTCACAATTTCAATAGGTTGGAATGAAGTCCGGATTCATTTTGTAAGAGGGATAAGTCAGCCGTGTGACGCTGTCGCGCGTCGTTCGGCATGTAGCCCCAGCATATACATCGCGACCGTCGCCCCCGCAATGGCGGTGATGTCGGCATGATCGTAGGCGGGCGACACCTCAACGACGTCGGCGCCGCGGATATCGAGCTGGTGCAGCCGCTGCAGCACCGAAAGGATCTTGGCGCTGGACGGGCCACCCGAAACCGGCGTGCCGGTGCCGGGCGCATAAGCCGGATCCAGGCAATCGATATCGAAGGTCAGGTAGGCCGGCGCACCCTTGGTGTGCGAAATGATCATCGATGCGATCTCGGCCGCGCTCATCTCCTCGACCTGATGGCCGTAGAGAATATTGATGCCGAAATCGTCAGGCGCATGCGTGCGGATGCCGATCTGGATAGAACGGTCAGGATCGATGATCCCATCGCGGACCGCGCGCGCCACGAAGGAGCCATGGTCGATCCGTTTGCTGTCGTCGAACCACGTATCCTGGTGTGCGTCGAACTGCACCAGCGCCAGCGGGCCGTGCTTGGCCGCATGCGCCTTGAGGATCGGCCAGGTCACATAGTGGTCGCCACCGAGCGTCAGCATGAAGGCGCCGCTATCGACGATCGTCTTTGCTTGCTTTTCGATCGCGGCCGGCGTCTCATGATGGTTGCCATAATCGAGCAGGCAGTCGCCGTAGTCGATGACCGCCATATGTTCGAACAGGTCGCGGTTGAAGGGATACTGGGGGTCGTTGTCGAAGATAGCCGAAGCCCGGCGGATCGCCTGAGGCCCGAAGCGCGTCCCTGGCCGGTTGGACGTCGCGGCATCGAAAGGGATACCCCAGACAACCACGTCGGCGCCAGTCAGGTCCTTCGTGAAGCGGCGACGCATGAAGGACAACGCTCCGGCAAAGGTTGGATCCGTTGCCGCCGAGGTGAGGCTCGTTGCCGTGAAAGCATGATCGATCGACTTGTTCGCCAAGTGAATACTCCTTCTCGCAGGCATCAAGGAGTATGTGGCTCGATCCTCAAATGCAACAATATCCGACGGTTATCAGATGACGGATCGATGAAGATTGCCGGATCGCTGCCAACGGCGACACGGATCGTGCCGCCGTTGCTCTCGGCGAGCCCTAGGCGCCCATCTTGCTCATTCGGCCTTTGGCCGTATAGGGCAGGGCGAACATATAGAGACCGCTGAACAGCAGCAGGAAGAGCGGAGGCAGCGGCGAGTAGGTCAGCCAGTCGGGTGCCTCACCGAACGGCCTGACTGCAAAATTGGCAATGACAGTCAGTGTAAACAAAATCGAGAGCCATCGATGGCCCTGTCTGATCCATGCACTCATGTTCTGCTCCTCCTTCCAGAATAACGTTCAATCGCGGGCGCTTTGCCGGCGAAATCAATCATTGCGCGCCAGCGCCTCTCCAAGATTGTCGAAGAAACGTTGCCAGCCATGCTTGGCGCCCGCGTAGGCCTGCTGCTGGTCTGGGCGGAAGCCGGACTGCTCCATCCGCAGATGCGTGCCGCCACTGGTCGGCGTCAGGGTCCAGGTGACAACACTCTCGAGACCATAGGCGTTCCAGGTATAGGAGAGCGTGCTGATCGGGGCGATTTCAAGAACCGTGCAATCCACCGAGCCCCAGTCCGCAGTCAGTTTGAAACGGTGATCCCTCACAGGCGCAAAGTCGTTCTTCATCAGCCATTCGGCGATAAGGTGCGGTTGCGTCAGGGCGCGCCACGTCTTCTCCTGCGAAAACGGCAGCTGCCGTTCGACGACGACGGAACGTGTTTCGGTCGATGTATCGTTCATTGGTCCATCCTTTTCAGCAAGTCTTCGAGTTCGTCGAACTTCTTTTCCCAAAAGCCGGTCATCTCGGTTGTCCAGTCGGCCAGCGGAACGAGGGCGCCGGGCTGAGCGCTGTAGTGGGTCTGGCGGCCGTCCTGACGGTCGCGGACGAGGCCGGCCCGCTTGAGATTCGCGAGATGCTTCGAAACCACCGGCTGCGACACGCCGGCATGCGCCGTCAGGGCGCTGACGGTCTTCTCGCCCTCGCGGCAAAGTCGCTCGAAGATACCGCGCCGTGTGGGATCGGCGAGTGCGCGAAATAAATTGGGCTGGCGTTCAGACATGCGTAATTCATACCCGGTTGGCTATTAATTGACGTATAGCCGTATGGGTATGAATGTGTCAAGCAGTGGGTTGACCGGTGGCGGGAGATGGAAGCGCAATCTTGCTCTTGTCCGGAGAACGAGAGGCGATGCCGGCTTGCCTATTGATCAAGCACGGTGAGCGCCGGGCACAAAAAAAGGCCGGGCAAAGCCCGGCCTTCCAAAGTCCGAAATCCGAAGCGATTAACGCTTGGAGAACTGGAACGAACGGCGGGCCTTGGCCTTACCGTACTTCTTACGCTCGACAACGCGGCTGTCGCGGGTCAGGAAGCCACCCTTCTTCAGGACCGAGCGCAGGCCCGGTTCGAAGTAGGTGAGTGCCTTGGAAACGCCGTGACGAACGGCACCGGCCTGGCCGGAAAGACCGCCGCCTGCAACCGTTGCGACGATGTCGAACTGGCCGTCACGGGCAGCAGCAACGATCGGCTGACGCAGAATCATCTGCAGAACCGGACGTGCGAAGTATTCCGTGAATTCCTTGCCGTTGATGACGATCTTGCCGGAGCCCGGCTTGACCCATACACGGGCAACGGCGTTCTTGCGCTTGCCGGTCGCGTAGGAACGGCCAAGCGAGTCAACCTTGCGGACGTGAACCGGAGCCGAAGCTTCGGTAGCCGTGCCGAGATCCTTCAGGGAGGAGAGGTCAGCCATTCTTAGGCGCTCCTTACGTTCTTCTTGTTCAGCTTGGCGACGTCGAGAGCGACAGGCTGCTGTGCTTCATGAGGATGGTTGGAACCAGCGTAGACGCGGAGGTTCTTCATCTGGCGACGACCGAGCGGGCCACGCGGAACCATGCGCTCAACAGCCTTCTCGAGAACGCGCTCCGGGAAGCGGCCTTCGATGATCTGACGAGCGGTACGCTCCTTGATGCCGCCTGCGTAACCGGTGTGCCAGTAGTAAACCTTGTCGGAGTACTTCTTGCCGGTGAATACGACCTTGTCGGCATTGATGACGATGACGTTGTCGCCGTCGTCAACGTGGGGCGTGAAAGTTGCCTTGTGCTTGCCGCGCAGACGCATAGCGATGATGGAAGCGAGACGACCAACAACGAGCCCTTCGGCGTCGATGATGACCCACTTCTTCTCCACCTCTGCAGGCTTCTGGGAGAAAGTTGCCATAGTAGTTACTCTCTTTTGGATCCCTTGTGCCCGAAGGCGAAAGGGCGTTTCTTGTTGCTTGATTTGGGAGCCCGAAGGCGCACCAAAAAGAAAGCAGCCGGGAAGGGCTGCGATCTGACGCGGTGTATAAGGCCTGTCGCGAATACGGTCAATATCGCGGCGAATGGTGCCACGAAAAACAATGAAGCGAAATCAAACACTTAGATATGTGGTAATTTGATACCTCAATTTTCTCGAGGCGGAATCGAGTATGTTGCCGTCGCATGGGCGACTAGATGCTCCGGATCGCCCTGAAAAATCGAAGCTTCAATGACGGCAAGGCGCCTGCCGAGCTTCAGGATTCGGCATGTGCAGACCGTCGGCTGCAACCGAGGCAGTCGCAGGAAGTTGATGTTGAGATTGGTGGTCACGGCCAGCGCCACGGGGCCGATGTGGGCAATCACAGCCACGTAGGCGGTCACGTCGGCCAGTGTAAACAGGGCAGGACCTGACAGGGTTCCACCGGGTCTCAGGTGTCGGTCGGAAGGGTCGAGCCGTATGGAGGCCCGACCCGGCGCTATTTCGGTTACCACCATCATGCGGCCATCGGCGTGGATCTGTGGAAAATCCGCGTCGAGAAATCGGTGGACCTCGTCGATTGTCATCACTGGTTGCATTGCTTCTCCTCGAAATCCCAGGCCGCTTGTGGCAAAACTGTTGGTACGAAGCAAACATGCAGGAGTTCAGCCATGGCAGAAGTCGTATCGTTTCGAACGGATGCAAGCAAAGCGAATGGTGGCGCATTGGTGATCCGCCAGCTTTCCGATGGCATATTGCGGCTGACGCTCAACAATCCTCCGGCCAATGCGCTGTCGATCGCCGTTCTCGAGACGCTGATGGGCGAATTGCAGAACGCTGCCGAAAACGACGATGTCCGCATCGTGATCATTGCTTCGACCGGGACCGTTTTTTCCGCCGGTCATGACCTCAAGGAGCTGACGGAGCATCGTGGCGACGCGGACGGCGGCGTTGCCTTCTTCGAGGAGACATTTGCTCTTGCCGCGGATCTGATGATGGAGATTGCGCGACTGCCCAAGCCGGTGATTGCCGAAGTCGATGGTCTGGCCACGGCCGCCGGCTGCCAGCTTGTCGCCTCCTGCGACCTCGCGATCTGCACAGATACGGCCACCTTCTGCACCCCAGGCGTCAACATCGGGCTCTTCTGCTCGACGCCGATGGTTGCGATCTCGCGTGCGGCTCACCGCAAGCAGGCGATGGAAATGCTGCTGACCGGCGAAACGATCGACGCATCGACGGCGAAGGACTTCGGCCTCGTCAATCGCATCGTCCCCAAGCAGTATCTGACGCAGGTCGTCACCAAATATGCTTCGGTGATCGCCGGGAAGTCCCCGCTGACGCTGAGGATCGGCAAGGAAGCCTTCTACCGCCAGCTCGAAATGCCCGTCGAGGAGGCCTATGGCTATGCCGCGCAGGTGATGGTCGAGAATATGCTGACCGCGGATGCGGAGGAGGGGATTGGCGCCTTCCTGGGCAAGCGGATGCCGGAGTGGACGGGGGAATAGCCAACGGCTACCCCAGCTTCAGGATCAATCCCCCCATGGCGATGATCACGCCGGCGAGATAGCGCCACGGGCTCGCTTTTTCTTTCAGGATCACAACTGAAATGATGAGGGCAAAGAGGATCGACGTCTCCCGCAGGGCGGCAACCGTTGCCACCGGGGCCTTGGTCATGGCCCAGAGTGCCAAGCCATAGGAGGCGATCGAGCCGCCGCCGCCGATCAATCCACGCCACCAGTTGTAGCGGACATGAACCGCAACGGCGAAAAGCCCGCGGCGCCAGATCGCCCAGGAAAAGAGAAGCACGGGCGGGAGCAGCGACATCCACAGCGTATAGGAAATTGCGTTGCCGGATAGTCGGGCGCCGATGCCGTCGACATAGGTATAGGTCGCAATGACGAAGGCATTGGCGAGAGCGAGCCGAATGGCATGACCGCTTCCCTTCCGGGCCTCGCAGGCCAGCGTCAGGATGCCGGCACAGATCGTCATGGTGCCAATCAGGGCGCCGCCGGACAGCGTTTCGCCGAGGATGACGCCGCTTGTCGCGACGATCAGGAGGGGCGCGCAGCCTCGCATCAGCGGATAAACCAGGCCGATGTCGCCAGCCCGATAAGCACCGGCAACCAGCTGGAAATAGATGAACTGCAGGATCGCCGAGGCCCCGATGAATGGCCACGATGCGGATGCCGGCATCGGCAGCAAGGCCAGGAAGGGTAGCGCGCAGGCGGCGCCGCCTGCGGAAACGAGGCTGGCATCGAGCGACTTGTCGGTGCCGGCCTTGATGAGGGCATTCCACGTTGCGTGGAGCAACGCCCCGAATAGGACGAGAAGGATGATATCTAGCGGCAAGAATGGACTACCGGATGGTGTAAGAAGAGCGATGGAGACGGTTGTTACGCCCTGCCGGAGAAAAAGCAATCGCAATATGGGCTGCGCTGAAAAGCGCTCGTTTGGCCGATGCTGGCAGGAGTGCAACTTGCGGCTTATCTCGGCTCAACGCAAAAATGATGGGCGTACACCAAAAGCCGATCGAACGAGCCTAGTCCATTCAACTATGCGGTGTTTCTAACATATGCGTGAACAAATACGGACATAAACAGGTTATACACAGAACAGTGATGCGGATGGCGTTAACAATTTCTGGCTGTGTGACAAAGCTGTCACAATCGATCTCCTCGCTGATCATGAGGATATATACAATAGGTTGTGCCAGAAAGGCTAAGCTCCCGGCCTTTCCAAACGTCGCTCGAAGGAATTACAGCGAATTGTTTGGTATGATAAATGTCCCGTCCAGGTTGTCTATGTTCTGGCAATTCAGAACAGGGCACTGCGGATTGTCCTTGGTCGGAATACGCGTCCACTCGGCATATTTGTTCGCGTCGCAAAAGCGGCTGTTGCGGATATAACGATCGAAAAGTGCCATGCCGCGAACCCGCGTCGAGGGGTAGCGGAAGATCACGGCGCCTTCGTTGTGAATGGCCGCGCGCGCCCTGTCGCAGGTTATCGTCAGCGAATTGTAGCGCGAGATCGCCATGGCCGGCGATGCAGCCAGAACGGTCGCTGCAACAAAAAGAACTGTCTTTCTCATCACCATATCCTCCAGGGCGTCATCGTGCCTATATACGATCAACTTCGCCGTTGGTTTCGTATCTTGCTAAACCGAGGCGAGATAACACAAATATGGCCGCATTCCTGAGGATGCCCAGCATGAATCACGACAAATACGACGACAGCTATATTCTCGACATCTTGCATTCGGTGAAGACGATCGCCTTGACCGGCGCATCGCCCAACCCGGCGCGCCCCAGCAACGGCGTGATGGGCTATCTTCTGTCGCGCGGCTATACTGTCATACCGGTCAATCCGGGGCAGGCGGGCAAGGCCATACACGGGCAGACCGTTAATGCTCGCCTATCGGATGTCCCCGTTGCGGTGGACATGGTCGATGTCTTTCGCGCGTCGCAATATCTGTCCGAGGTCGTCGATGAGGCGTTGGCCATGCAACCGCGGCCGAAAGTGATATGGGCGCAGCTTGGCGTCCGCGATGATGCGGCGGCCGAACGAGCCGAGGCTGGCGGGATCAAGGTCGTCATGAACCGCTGCCCGGCCATCGAGTATCCGCGCCTTCTGGGGTGAGTGCGAGAAAATTTTCCGCCAAACGCCTTTCGGTTGAAACGGATAGCAATTAACTTTTCGAGATCGTCCGCTATGCTCCGCCCCATTCTATTGAAAAGTATGGGAGGACTGCATGAGCAATAACGATCCAGGTTTTAATACGTTGGCGATTCACGCTGGGGCCAAGCCAGACCCCGCAACCGGTGCCCGTGCGACACCGATTTATCAGACGACGGCATATGTCTTTAACGATGCGGACCATGCGGCTGCCTTGTTCGGCCTGCAGCAGTTCGGAAATATCTATACGCGCATCATGAACCCGACGCAGGCCGTGCTTGAAGAGCGCGTTGCGGCACTGGAGGGTGGCACCGCGGCGCTCGCCGTAGCCTCGGGTCATGCGGCGCAGATGATCGTTTTTCACACCATCTTGCGGCCCGGCGAGAATTTCGTCGCCGCCAAGCGCCTCTACGGCGGTTCCATCAACCAGTTCGGCCATGCCTTCGATAATTTCGGCTGGCAGGTTCGTTGGGCCGATCCGGCAGATCCTGCAAGCTTCGAAAGCCAGATCGACGAAAAGACCCGTGCGATCTTCATCGAGAGCTTGGCGAACCCCGGCGGCACGTTCGTCGACATCGCGGCGATTGCGGAAGTCGCCCACAAGCACGGTCTGCCGCTCATCGTCGACAACACGATGGCCAGCCCCTATCTCATTCGCCCGATCGAGCACGGCGCCGACATCGTCGTTCACTCGCTGACCAAGTTCCTCGGTGGCCACGGCAATTCGATGGGTGGCATCATCGTCGATGGCGGCACGTTCGACTGGTCGAAGTCCGGCAACTACCCGATGCTGTCGAGCCCTCGGCCGGAGTACAACGGCGTCGTGCTGCATTCGACCTTCGGCAATTTCGCCTTTGCAATTGCATGCCGCGTCCTTGGCTTGCGCGATCTCGGCCCGGCAATTTCGCCGTTCAATGCGTTCCTGATCCTGACCGGTATCGAGACGCTGCCGCTTCGCATGCAGCGTCACAGCGAAAATGCCGCTGCCGTGGCGAAATGGCTGAAGGCGCACAGCAAGATCGCCTGGGTCAACTATGCCGGCCTGGAGGATGACCCGAACCACGCCCTGCAGAAGCGCTATTCCCCGAAGGGTGCGGGCTCGGTCTTCACCTTCGGCGTGAAGGGCGGCTACGAAGCAGGCAAGTCGCTCGTCGAAAATCTCCAGCTCTTCTCGCACCTCGCCAACATCGGTGATACCCGCTCGCTCGTCATCCACCCAGCATCGACCACGCATCGCCAGCTGACGGATGAGCAGAAGATCGCGGCCGGCGCCGGCCCTGATGTCGTTCGTCTGTCGATCGGTATCGAGGACGTGAAGGACATAATCGCCGACCTCGAGCAGTCGCTCGCCAAGGTCTGAAGCCTCTGAGTTTCAGAAGCACAACGTCGGGCTCCAGCCACTGGCTGGAGCCCGATTTCGTATCTGGCCATGCCACCCGCCCGGTCCTCACGCTACGCGTTGCGACTACCGTGGACAATTAACGCCGGCATTTACTGTTACGTACTTGCGTGAAGTGGCCGCGCCACCACAATCCCACCATCGCCCAGACTGAGCGCTGCGCACCCTCGGATTTCGGCGGTGATGTGCCTATTCCTCTCAAGGATCTTGGATGATGAGTATCGTAGACGTATTCGCCTGGATCGTGCTGATCGTTCTCGTTGCCAGTACTGTGGCCGTCATTGTCTTTCTCGCAATGTTGCCAGGGATGATCGCAAAGCGGCGCAACCATCCCTGGGCCGCTGCCGTCACCGTGGGCGGTTGGGTGACGCTGTTCTTCGGCTTTGCCCTTTGGCCGCTGGTGCTGATCTGGGCACACGTCGACGCGCCGCGGGCTGCGAACGCGGAGAAGGCGCAATGATCGTTGTCCTGCTGAACGTCTATTTGGTCATCCTGTTCTGCCTCGTGAAATTCTGCATTGTTCGGTTCAACCTGTTCTGGAAGATCTCGCCGGTCATCGTCTTCCTGTTGCTGCTGATCGGCCTTTTCATTCCGATGAACTGGGGCGCGCCGCAGGGTGCGGCCCTGGTTGTCCGCAACTCGGTGGCAATCGTTCCTGATGTGGCAGGCGAGGTGGTCGATGTTCCGGTGAAGGCGAACACGCCGCTGAAGGCCGGCGACGTCCTCTTCCGTATCGACCCCGTTCCCTATCAGGCGAAGCTGGACGCGCTCGCGGCGCAACTCGAGCTCGCCAAGCTGCGGTTATCGGAAACAACGAGGCTGCGCACGACCGGTGCCGGTCGCGGTTTCGATGTCGAACAGGCCCAAGCCGAAGCCGACCAACTCGCCGCTGAAATCACCGAGGCGAAATGGAACCTCGACAAGACGGTGGTGCGAGCCCCAGCTGACGGATACGTGACCAACGTGGCGCTGCGGACCGGCGCACGGGTCTCCAGCCTCCCACTGTCGCCCGTCATGGCGTTCATAGATACCTCCGAGACGATCATCGGCGTCGAGGTTCCCCAGATCGATGCGCGCTATCTGGAACCTGGCCAGATGGCCGAGATCACCTTCAAGTTCATGCCGGGCAAGGTCTATACCGGGAAGGTGGAAAGCATTCTCCAGGCCGTATCGACAGGACAGACGCAGACGTCCGGCTCTGCGGTGACATCAAAGGCCATTCAGAATCTGCCGCTGGTCGTCCGGATCAAGCTGGATGACGATAGCATTGCGGGCAGGCTTCCCGCCGGGAGCACAGGCACGGCGGCGATCTATACGAGCCATGTCGAGGCCGCGCATGTCATCAGAAAGGTGCTACTGCGACAGATCGCGATAACCAACTATATCAATCCTTTCTAGCTCGGCGGTGAACCGCCTTGCTTTTTGTTCATCGGCTGGGCGACAGTGACAAATCGACAAACCGTAACGGGTCTTGCGGCGCGGGCGCACGCGATCCGCACTGCGCTACGAATTTCATCGCCGGGCGGGCGGTCGCGCGTCCTGGCGGAACAACAGAGGTCCCATGGCGAACTACATCACTTTCGACATCAGCGACGCCGAAGCGGAGCACGGCGCTCCGGAGGCCGACCGCATTATTTCCGGCAATCCTCAGTTCAGGACGTGGAATCTCGAAGACGTCGATGGCGTTCTCTACGCGGGCATATGGGAAGCGACGCCGGGCAAATGGCGCGTCGCCTACGATGAATGGGAATATTTCAACGTATTGTCCGGTCATTCGATCGTGACCGAAGATGGTGGCGACGCCGTTCAGCTTCGAGCGGGCGACCGAATGGTCCTCAGGCCGGGCTTTAAGGGGACCTGGGAAGTCGTTGAAACGACTCGCAAGGACTATGTGATCAGGCTGTAGCCAACCGACCGTCGCGCACTCACCTTTGGGTTCGCTGCGCGTTGGCGGTGGCGACATCCTCGGATGCGTGGTCAGCGCTGGCAAATGCGCGGGCGAAGTTCGGCGATGAGATCAGGTCCATGGTCTGCCGAAGCGCCTCAGACGCTTCCTTTCCGAACGCTGCGTCGAAGCGGGCCTGCGCGTCTCGCCACAAGATGTTCGTCTTCGTCCAGAGTTCGTTGCCGGCATCTGTCAGGCGCACGCGTTTCACGCGGCGGTCCTGCGCGTCCGGCACGAGTTCCACGAGGCCATCGCGCAAGAGTGGCTTCAGCGTGTGGCCGAGTGCGGAGAGGTCCATGACCATGGTTTCGGCCAGCAGCTTCAGCGGCGTCTCTTTTCCGATCTTGATCTGGGTCAGCAATGTGTACTGGGTGATCCTCAGCCCGCTCGGCGCAAGGATATCTTCGTAAAGCTGGCCAAGCTGGCGGGACGCACGTTTCAGTGCCCCGTTGCTGCAGTAGCTCCACACGCCTGGCTCTTGTCTTTTTTCATTCATCTCGTTGCCTCCGCGGCTGTTGTCCTCCGTGCGTTGACGATCAGTCAATCGCAGCGACCGCAATTTTTGAATGAAAGCCCTTGCACAATCGCGATCATGGATCAATATAGTGGCATATACCAGTAAATTCCAAAAACCGAAAGGAATGCTGCAATGTCCCGCTCCAATCTCGGAACTGCCCTCGTAACCGGTGCCTCGTCCGGCATCGGCGCCACCTATGCCGATCGCCTGGCCAAGCGCGGTTATGACCTGCTGCTGGTCGCGCGCGATGCCGGTCGCCTCTCTGCGCTGGCGGAAAAGTTGGCGAAGGAGCAGGGCGTGCAAGTGAATGTGCTGCGCGCCGATCTCACGGAGAAAGCGGATGTGCGTGTGGTCGAGCAGCGCCTGCGCGAGGACGAGACCATCACTTTGCTCGTCAACAACGCCGGCGTTGGCCCCAAGGGCAAGCTCCTCGCTGACGATGCCGATTATCTGGAAAAGATGATCGAACTGAACGTCGTCGCGGTAAACCGCCTTGCCGTCGCCGCCGCCCAGGCATTTGCCGCAAGGGGCAGGGGAGCGATCGTCAACATAGCCTCGGTGGTCGCCTTCATCCCGGAGCAGTTCAACGGTACCTACAGCGCCACCAAGGCCTTCGTGCTCAACCTTACCCAGGGCATCCATGCCGAAACGGCGGAGAAAGGCGTCAAGGTCCAGGCTGTCCTGCCGGGACTGACGCGGACGGAGATTTTCGAGCGCGCTGGCCTGTCGACCGACGCCTTCCCGCCATCAATGGTGATGGATGTCACCGACATGGTGGATGCTGCTCTTGCGGGCCTCGATCAGGGCGAGCTGGTGACGATCCCGTCGCTGCCGGACGATCAGGACCTGGTTGCGCTGAACGCGGCGCGCATGGCGCTGCGGCCCAATCTCTCGCGCGACAAGCCGGCTGTCCGCTACGGCGTCGCCGCCGGTTGAAAGACCCGCATCTGGTGCAGGCGGCCCTTCATTCGCCGCCACCCGATTGAGCAAAGTCGGCCCGGACAATGCCGTGCCGCTGCAGCTTGTCGTAAAAGGTCTTGCGCGGAATGCCGAGGTCGGCAATCGTCCGCCTCACGTCGCCTCCGTTGGCGTCGAGAGTCTCGCGGATGATGCCGGCCTCATATCGCTCCATGCGATCGGGGAGTGGCAGGGGGCCGTCCTCCACCGCTGCCGCGCGGACCATGCCCCCCGCGGCCTGCTCTACCCCAAGCACGAAGCGTTCGGCAAAGTGGGAAAGCTCGCGCACGTTGCCCGGCCAGCTGTGATCCCGCAGATGGCGATGGACCGCTGCTGACGCTGTCGGCACATCGCGTTTGAACCGATTCCCGGCTCGCTCGGCAAAATAACCGAAGAGAAGCGGGATATCGTCGCGCCGGTCTCTCAGTGGCGGAATGGAGATCGTCACGACATTCAGCCGGTAGTACAGATCCTCACGAAAGCTGCCTCGCTCCTTGGGGTCCCCAAGATCGATCTTCGCGGCGGCGACGACACGAAGGTCCACGGGCCTGACGTCATTCGTGCCGAGAGGCGTGACCTCGCGCATCTCAAGCACGCGCAGCATCTGCACCTGTGTCGATGGCGGCATGCTCTCGATTTCGTCAAGAAACAGCGTGCCGCCACTCGCATGCTCGATGCGGCCGACGCGCTTCTTCTGCGCGCCGGTGAAGGCTCCCGCCTCATGCCCGAAGAGTTCGCTTTCGATAACTGTCTCGGGCAGGGCGCCGCAGTTGAGCGCGACGAAGTTGCCAGCTGCCCGGCGGCTCCATTGATGCAGGAGGCTGGCAACAACCTCCTTGCCGCTGCCAGTTTCCCCTGTGACAAGAACATCGACGTCGGTATCCGCGATCTGGCGCAGCGTTCGGCGCAACCGCTCCATCGCCGGCGTCTGGCCGATCAGGGGGAGATCGTCGCGAACCTGCTCGCTGGCTTTGCGCAGGGCACGGTTTTCCAGGATCAGGCGGCGTTTCTCGACAGCCCGGCGAACGCTTTGCACCAGCCGGTCGGCCGGAAACGGCTTAGTAATGAAGTCGTAGACGCCGTCCTGAATGGCCTTCACCGCCATGGGGATGTCGCCATGGCCGGTCATCAGGATGACCGGCAGGTCGGCATCCTGATGCCGCACGCGGTTGAAAAGTTCCAGCCCGTCGATTTGCGGCATCCTGATATCAGAGACCACGATCCCGGCGAAATCGGCATCGAGCGCCGCCAGAGCATCGCTCGCTGCGGAAAACGCTGAGACGCTGAACCCGGCAAGCTCCAGCGTTTGCTTGGTTGCCCGGAGGAGCTCCTTGTCGTCGTCGACAAGATAGATCGGTGCTGCGTCGGTCATGATGTCACCTTCACGAGATGAACTGTAAACTTGGTGCCATCGGCACTGCTGGAGACATCGATGCGCCCTCCATAGTCGGCGACGATGTCCTTGGCGATCACGAGGCCGAGCCCCAGGCCCTTTTCCTTCGAGGTGTTGAACGGAGTGAAAAGCGAGTTCAGAATTTCAGGCGGTATCCCGGGGCCATTATCGGCAACGGTGATCGCGACCTCGGCCGCCGTTTCCGCGACTGAAATCTCCACCTTGCCGCCGCTGCGGCCATCGAGAGCTTCGAGCGCATTCTGGAAGAGATTGATGAGGATCTGCTCTAGCCGGACCCGGTTGCCGAGAACGCGTAGGCCGGACGGCGCCGGCTGAATGACAAGCGCATCCAGCTGGCCAGAAAAGCGGCTCTTCAACAGAACAACGGCTCCGTCGATGACATCGCGCAAGATGACTGGTTCCGGCGCCGTCCGGCCCTTGCGTGCGAAGGCCTTCAGTTCCTCGGTGATCGTGCCGATGCGCTCCGTCAGAGCCGCGATCGCTTCCAGATTTTCCTGAACCGGCTCCGTCTGCTTCCGGTCGAGGAAAACGCGTGCGTTGTCGGCATAGGCGCGGATGGTGGCGACGGGCTGGTTGATCTCGTGGGCCACGCCTGCCGCAACCTGTCCCAGGATGGCGAGGCGGTTTGCCTGCACAAGGTCCTGTTGCACACCCTGCAATCGAGCCTCCGTGTCCCGGTGATCGGAAATCTCCGCCTGAAGGCGGTCGCGTGCGCGGCTGAGATCGACCGTACGCTCCTCCACGCGTCGCTCCAGCTCTTCACGCATCGCCTGTTCCACCGCGATCGTCATTGCCGCGACCTGCCGTCGTCGCAGAAGAAAAGCGGCCACTGCAAGAATGGGAAGGAGTGCGGCGAGCGTCAGAAGACGCGCCTCTCTCACCGCCGACGCAATCGGCGCTGCGGTCGGGACAAGATATTCAAGTCGCCAGGGCGTCGTCGGCACCGCCGCGAAAAGCCGCAAATATTCCGCCTCGCCGCTGCCGGGAAGAACAGCGGAAACCAGTGCGGTCTCTGTATCGATGTTTCGCGGACGCATGATCGGCAACGGCGTCAGCGGTGCGTCGCCGAACTGGAGGCTGTTGCGAATGGATGTAAGGTCTTCCTGCGGGATGGGTGTCGCCGTCATGAAGCGCCACGACGGGATGCTGGTGATGAGAACGACCCCATGATCATCGGTGACATAGACGGGTCGCCGTGCGTCGCGCCAGTCATCCTCGAGCCGGTCGAACTCCAGCTTGACGACCACGACACCGAGCGGCTTCGTCTCGTTGCCGACACGGCGCGAGATATAGAGCCCGGGTCGCTTGCTGACGCTGCCGAGTGCGAAATGCTCGGCCGTGCCCTGTTCCATCGCCCGCTGGTAATAGTCGCGAAAGGTATAGTCGTTTCCAACGAAGCTGACCGGCTCCCGCCAGTTGCTCGAGGCGATGGCGATGCCATCGGTGCCGATGACGTAGAGGACGGCAGCCTGCGTGCCCGATACGAGGCGTTCCAGCTTGCGGTTCAAGATGTCGACGGCGTCGGGCTTGGACGATGACAGCGCATCCAGAACCTGCTGATCCTCCGCCAGCAGGAAAGGCAGCGCGCGAGGCCGCTCAAGCACGGCATTCAACAACGCGACCTTCAGTCCGGCATCGCTGCGGCTCTGGTTTTCGAGTGCCTCGATCGCCGAGCGGCGCCCATAGAATTCCGCGCCGACAAAACCTGCCGAAAGCAGGGCGAGCGCGAGGCAGGCGAACACGATCCAGCTTCGCCGCGCCTGCCGGCCAGCCTTCATCACAAGTTGGAAGTCCGCGATCTGGGTAGGCGAGGTCATCTCCAACCTTGTGCGTAATTTCGCACGTCCGTCAAATGAATTTGTGCGGAATGTCGCCTAATTCCCGCAACTGGATCTCTGTTGAATCAAAAAGAATGTTTAAAATCATAGCCCTGTCGTCCCGTCCGTGAACTGGCACGCGCGTTGCAAAAGATCAGCAAACAGCACGCGCTGTTGATCGATCAACGAAACTGCCCCGGGAGGCCGATCTGGTTTGGGGCGCGATGGAGGACACTATGGGTGTAGCACTTCCAACCGCGCAGGTGCGCGGCAAGGTTCCATTTTATCGGCATCTCTACGTTCAGGTTCTTGCTGCCATTGCGGCGGGCATCCTGCTCGGCCACTTCTATCCTGACATCGGCACGGCGCTGAAGCCGCTCGGTGATGCCTTCATCAAGCTGGTGAAGATGATCATTGCGCCGGTTATCTTCCTTACCGTCGCAACGGGTATTGCGGGCATGTCGGACCTGCAGAAGGTCGGTCGCGTCGCCGGCAAGGCGATGCTCTACTTCCTCGTCTTCTCGACGCTTGCACTCGCCGTCGGACTTGTCGTTGCCAATGTCGTGCAGCCGGGCGCAGGGATGCACATCGATCCGGCGACGCTCGATGCCAAGGCTGTCGCCAGCTATACGGAAAAGGCCCATGACGCGACCGTCACCGGCTTTCTCATGAACATCATCCCGAACACCATCGTGGGCGCATTCGCGGATGGTGACATTCTGCAGGTGCTGTTCTTCTCGGTTCTGTTCGGCATCGCGCTGGCCATGGTCGGTGATCGCGGACGTCCGGTCGTCGATTTTCTGCAGGCACTGACCGCACCGGTGTTCAAGCTGGTGGCCGTGCTGATGAAGGCCGCCCCGATCGGCGCGTTCGGTGCGATGGCATTCACGATCGGCAAATACGGTATCGGCTCCATCGCCAATCTCGCGATGCTGATCGGCACGTTCTATCTGACGTCGATCATCTTCGTGATCGTCGTGCTCGGTGCCGTCGCTCGCTATAACGGCTTCTCGATCCTGGCGCTGATCCGCTACATCAAGGAAGAGCTGCTGCTCGTCCTCGGCACATCTTCGTCCGAAGCGGCTCTGCCGGGCCTGATGCAGAAGATGGAACGCGCCGGCTGCAAGCGCTCGGTCGTCGGCCTCGTTATCCCGACCGGCTATTCGTTTAACCTCGACGGCACCAATATCTACATGACGCTGGCGGCGCTCTTCATCGCCCAGGCAACGGACATTCACCTGTCGCTCGGCGATCAGATCCTGCTGCTGGCGGTAGCGATGCTGAGTTCCAAGGGCGCTGCCGGTATCACCGGTGCCGGCTTCATTACGCTCGCGGCCACGCTGTCGGTCGTTCCGTCGGTTCCGGTCGCCGGCATGGCCCTCATCCTTGGCATTGACCGCTTCATGTCAGAATGCCGCGCATTGACCAACTTCGTCGGCAATGCGGTTGCTACCGTTGTTGTTGCCCGCTGGGAAAATGAACTCGACCGCGAAAAGTTCGCTGCCGCCATGGCTGGCCAGCTGCCGGAAGAGCTCGATCAGCCGGTTCCGGTGCTGCAGGCGGCCGAATAAGGCAAACGAACCAACGAACAGCCTGCCGTCACCGCGGCAGCTGTGCCTCCCAAGGCGGATGGCCGCACTCCCGAAGGGGAGTGCGGTCGTTTTATTTGGTCGGCCAGCTGAGATCGAGCCGGTCCAGGCCATGGAAGTGATAGACGTCCTTCACCTTTGGCGTCTCGGCGATCTTCAGGCCGGGCAGGCGTTCGAACAGGATCGGCAGCACGACATTGAGCTCCAGGCGTGCGAGCGGTGCGCCGATGCAGAAGTGGATGCCGGCGCCGAACGACAGGTTGGGCGCCTCGTTGCGGCCGGGCGTGAACGTCAGCGGGTCAGTGAACTTCGCAGGGTCGAGATTCGCCGCCGCCAGGATCAGGCTGACCTTGTCTCCGCGCTTGAATGAAATGCCGTCGATTTCGACAGGCTCAAGCGCCCAGCGCTGGAAAATGTGGACGGGCGCACAGATGCGCAGCGTTTCTTCCACCGTCCGTTCGGTCGTCGCTTCGTCCTTGAAGAGTGCTGCGGGGTCTAGGCCGCTGTCGAGGATCATGCGGACGGAGTTGCCGATCTGGTGGACCGTCGCTTCGTGCCCGGCGTTCAACAGAACGATCGTCGTCGACACGAGTTCGTCCTCGGTGAGGTACTGCCCCTTGTGTTCGGTGTGGATCATGTGCGTCAGCAGGTCGTCCCGCGGATTGGCGCGTCGTTCCGCGATCACGGTTTTCACGTAATCCGAGAATTCCTTGGCCGCCTTGTCGGCGCCGTCCTCGTCGGCACGCGTCCGGCCGAAGAGGTACATGCGAATATAGGCGTGCGACCATTTCAGCAGTTGCGGCCCCATCTCTTCCGGGATGCCGATCATGCGGGCGATCATCGTGACCGGAATGATGTCGGCGAAGGCCGAAAGCAGCTCGACTTCACCACTCTTCTCGAATGTGTCGATCAGCCGGTTGGCCAGCTCGGCAAGCTCGGGTTTCATTTTTTCGACGTGGCGGGAGACGAAGGCGCGATTGACGAGCGTTCTTAGCCGCGTGTGTTCAGGCGGCTCCAGCTCGAGCAGGGAGAAGCGTTCGGCGAGGTCGAAGTTTGCGACGTGCTGGTCGGGCTCGGGCAGGCCGAGTTCTTCGCGGCTCGCGATATGCAGGATCTGACGGCCGAAGCGGCGGTCGCGCAACAGGGCGTTCACATGGTCGTAGCCAGTGAAGAACCATTGCTTCTGCTCTTCCCAATAGAAGGTCGGACAATGAGCGTGCAACGCCGCATAGGCGGCGTTGGGGTTGCCGTAGAAGGCTGGATTGCTGGCGTCGAGAGAGACGCGACGAGTGGCGGGATCGATCGAAATAAAAGGCGGTATCATCATATTTCGAGGCTTAGCGGATTTGCCGAGCCTCGAAAAGAGCGCGCGCCGTTCAACCTCTGGAAAGCGATCCGACCCGGCGAAGCGCGTGGACTTGGTCGTCGACGGTCGGGACAAGCTCACCGCGCCGGTGATCCGGCTCTACCGGCGCGGGTGCGGCCGCTTCCGTCTCTCCGAAGATCACGGTGCAGTTTCGCCCGGCACCCTTGGCCGCGTACAATGCGCGATCGGCAGCGGAAACCAGCTTGTCCATGTTCGCTTCCACCGGCGGTGCGATCGCTACGCCAATGCTGACGGTGGCGGGAATGATCGCGTCGCCGGTACTGATGGGAGCGCGACAGAATTCGGTCCGCATCGCTTCGGCAAGTGCTTCGGCTTCCGTCTGGTCCCCGACGCTCGCAAACGCTGCGAACTCTTCGCCACCCATGCGTCCGAAGGCGCCGGTTGGCACGTATTGGCGTGTCATGCGAGCAAAGGCAGTCAGGACGACGTCGCCTGCCTGGTGGCCGAAGCGATCGTTGATACGCTTGAAGTTGTCGAGGTCGAACAGCAACACCGCAACCTGCCGCCCTTCTTCGAAGGCACGCAATCTGATCGGGTCGAACTGCCCGAACAGACCGCGTCGGTTCAAGACGCCGGTCAGTGTGTCGGTCAGGCTGAGCAACCGCAATTGGCGCTCGGAACGCTCCATGATGACCCGCGCGGTCAGGGCGCAGGCAAGCGTCAGAAGGAATGCCGTGCCCATGGCGGCTGCGCCGGCGTAATTGGCTGCCTGTACATCCGTGGGCGCCGCGATAGCCATGATCACGGCTGTACTGAAGCAGAGGCCACTCTGGGCGAGGAAAAGCACCGCCAGTTTGGCGCGCGTCGGCTCGGCCTGGAGATTCGGTCCGTTTATAGCCATGAGGAGCGAAGTCGCTCCGGCCGCGGAGGCAAGATTGTAAAGAATGACGCGGTTGGGGTAGTCCTCGTTCACCCAGGGCAGGAAGATACCCGCGACCCATATCAGAGGAGGGAGGAAGATCCACCACTCCATCTTCCGCTTGTCGAGCGCGAGGTAGCCCGCCGCCCATGCACTCTGGCCGGTCAAGGCAATCGCGTTGCCGAGCTCGATCGAGAGGAAGTCGGCAATGTGGCCGCGCAATGCCACCATCGCGAAACCGATGGCGCTGAGCAGAAAGCCATAGCCCCAGTAGAGATAGGATTTGTTGCGGACATCATGGCGCCAGGCCATGAAGGCCACCAGGGCGAGCGTCATGGCCTCTGAGCACCAGATGGCCAGACCCGTTGTAACATTGAACACGGCAATACCTCTTGTTGGCCGCATACTCGCCGAAGTTACTGGTGACTTCCTTAATCGCCCGCCGCCCGTCGATGGCCGGCGCCATTTATCCGGCGATAGGCTTTCCGTGAGGTAAACGCTGCACACTGTGAGGGCAGGATTTAGCATTCCTTCATCTTGCTGCAGAGAAAAGCTGTGCGGCAGCACGACGGCGGATCGCTATTGTCGACAGTTTCGAACAATACGCTCGCCAGCAGGCCCAAGTGATTCCACATGGATGCCCGCCCTCTTAACGTTATCCGCTGGCGCGTCTTGAAGAGAAGGGTAGGGAAGTTCTATGTAGGGAGAAGGCATTTTCTTTGATTCCCGGCGTCGGGCCGGAAAGACGTTGACAAAGGACGCACATGAGAAACCCAGTCGATACCGCTATGGCCCTCGTGCCGATGGTTGTGGAACAGACCAATCGCGGTGAACGCTCCTACGACATCTATTCGCGCTTGCTCAAGGAACGCATCATCTTCCTGACGGGCCCGGTCGAGGATCACATGGCGACGCTCGTTTGCGCCCAGCTTCTCTTCCTCGAGGCCGAAAACCCGAAGAAGGAAATCGCGCTCTACATCAATTCTCCTGGTGGCGTTGTGACCGCAGGCATGGCGATCTACGACACGATGCAGTTCATCAAGCCGGCCGTGTCGACGCTCTGCATCGGTCAGGCCGCGTCGATGGGCTCGCTGCTTCTGGCGGCTGGCGACAAGGACATGCGCTTCGCTACACCGAACTCCCGCATCATGGTTCACCAGCCGTCCGGTGGCTTTCAGGGTCAGGCGTCGGACATCGAGCGTCATGCGCGCGATATCCTCAAGATGAAGCGCCGCCTCAACGAAGTGTACGTCAAGCATACCGGCCGCACGTACGACGAAGTTGAAAAGACGCTCGATCGCGACCATTTCATGGATGCAACGGAAGCTCGCGACTGGGGCGTTATCGACAAGGTTCTGACGTCGCGCGCCGAAATCGAAGGCGACGCGGCCTAGTGAGAACTAGGGATGGTGTTTTATCCGCCACAGTTCTATCTCATTTGTGATCGAACAAGGGAATAAACCCGGTGGCGGGTGAGGCAATCTCAAGTATTAATGCTATGTTGAATTTTTATGACATAGCATTCGGCATTCGAAGGGGAATTCGTTGCCACCGGAACCAGGACAGCATAGCTTGGACCCGGTTCGTACCCCTTAACGGCCCTGGCCGGCTGGAACTCCAAGAGTGGAGTAGGCCAATGAGTGGACCGTCATTTCACCTTGAAATGCGGCGTGCTGGAAGGAAAGTGATATGAGCAAGGTCAGCGGCAGCAACGGCGGCGACTCCAAAAACACCCTCTATTGTTCGTTCTGCGGAAAGAGCCAGCACGAAGTCCGGAAGCTTATTGCCGGGCCGACAGTTTTCATCTGCGATGAATGCGTCGAATTGTGCATGGACATCATTCGCGAAGAGAACAAGTCCTCGATGGTCAAGTCCCGCGACGGCGTTCCCACGCCCCAGGACATCATCAAGGTTCTCGACGAATACGTCATCGGTCAGCGCCAGGCGAAGAAGATCCTGTCGGTTGCCGTTCACAACCATTACAAGCGCCTCGCACATGCGTCGAAGAACGGCGAAGTCGAGCTGGCGAAGTCGAACATCATGCTGGTCGGTCCGACCGGTTGCGGCAAGACCTATCTCGCCCAGACGCTCGCTCGCATCATCGACGTTCCCTTCACAATGGCCGATGCGACGACGCTGACGGAAGCCGGCTATGTCGGTGAAGACGTCGAAAACATCATCCTGAAGCTTCTGCAGGCTGCCGACTACAACGTCGAGCGTGCGCAGCGCGGTATCGTCTACATCGACGAAGTCGACAAGATCTCGCGCAAGTCGGACAATCCTTCGATCACCCGCGACGTGTCGGGCGAGGGCGTTCAGCAGGCGCTTCTGAAGATCATGGAAGGCACCGTTGCCTCGGTACCGCCGCAGGGCGGCCGCAAGCATCCGCAGCAGGAATTCCTGCAGGTCGACACGACGAACATCCTGTTCATCTGCGGCGGTGCGTTTGCTGGTCTCGACAAGATCATCTCCGCTCGCGGCGAGAAGACCTCGATCGGCTTCGGCGCGACGGTGAAGGCTCAGGACGATCGCCGCGTTGGCGAAGTGCTGCGCGAGCTCGAGCCGGAAGATCTGGTCAAGTTCGGCCTCATCCCCGAGTTCATCGGTCGTCTGCCGGTTCTGGCAACCCTCGAAGATCTCGACGAGGATGCGCTGATCCAGATCCTGTCGGAACCGAAGAACGCGCTCATCAAGCAGTATCAGCGCCTGTTCGAGATGGAAGACGTGGAACTGACCTTCCACGAGGACGCTCTTCGCGAAATCGCCCGCAAAGCGATCACCCGTAAGACCGGCGCCCGCGGTCTTCGTTCGATCATGGAAAAGATCCTGCTCGACACGATGTTCGAACTTCCGACCCTGGAAGGTGTACGCGAGGTCGTGATTTCCGACGAGGTCGTACGCGGCTCAGCCCGTCCGCTGTACATCTACGCGGATCGTCAGGACGAAAAGGCGAACGCCTCGGCCTAACGCCTTATCGATGTCTTTACGATACGAAGCGTGATTTTTAGGGGCTTGCCGTCGGCAGGCCCCTTTCTATTTGAAAAACCATGCACGGCACTGATAAATCTTGCTTATGAAGTCCGAAACCACCTCCGTTGCCGTTGCGAATTCACGCGCCCTTGGCAATTATGGAATGATTCCGTTGGTGTGTTTCGACTTTGTATTTTAGTCGGTTCGGAAGTGGTCAGCGCCGGTCCAGCGTAGCGCGCCATAGTGCAGGTGTTCCGTTGTAGCATAGCTGTCATGTCCAGGGGGACGCGGGCCATGGCACTGCTTGAAAAGCGTAGTCAGAACCTCCACTTGTGTCTCAAGTGAGAGTGCGGCCGGTCCAAGCGGCCGTGCCAGAAGAGCCCGGCAACGGGACGATGGAAAGGAAATAAAATGACGAAGAAAACGTCAGCTGCGAGCAGCACCCCATATCCGGTTTTGCCTCTGCGCGACATCGTGGTTTTTCCGCATATGATCGTGCCGCTGTTCGTTGGTCGTGAGAAGTCGATCCGCGCGCTTGAAGAAGTCATGGGTTCCGACAAGCAGATCATGCTCGTCACGCAGATCAATGCGAGCGATGATGATCCGGAACCGTCGGCCATTCACAACGTCGGCACCGTCGCCAACGTCTTGCAGCTGCTCAAGCTTCCTGATGGTACCGTGAAGGTTTTGGTCGAAGGGCGCGCCCGCGCCGAGATTGATACCTACACCGATCGCGAGGATTTCTACGAAGCGCTCGGCCATGTTCTCGAAGAACCGCATGACGATCCGGTCGAGCTCGAAGCGCTCAGCCGCTCGGTCGTCTCCGAATTCGAGAGCTACGTGAAGCTCAACAAGAAGATCTCTCCTGAGGTCGTTGGCGCCGCCAGCCAGATCGACGACTATTCGAAGTTGGCCGATACGGTTGCCTCGCACCTGTCGATCAAGATCACCGAGAAGCAGGAGATGCTGGAAACCACCAGCGTCAAGGCTCGCCTCGAAAAGGCGCTCGGTTTCATGGAAGGTGAGATCTCGGTCCTTCAGGTCGAGAAGCGTATCCGCTCGCGCGTCAAGCGCCAGATGGAGAAGACCCAGCGCGAATACTACCTGAACGAACAGATGAAGGCGATCCAGAAGGAGCTCGGCGACGGCGAGGAAGGCCGCGACGAGATGGCCGAACTGGAAGAGCGCATCTCCAAGACCAAGCTGTCGAAGGAAGCCCGCGAAAAGGCTGATGCCGAGCTGAAGAAGCTGCGGCAGATGAGCCCAATGTCGGCTGAGGCGACTGTGGTCCGGAACTATCTCGACTGGCTGCTCGGCATTCCGTGGGGCAAGAAGTCGAAGATCAAGTCGGATCTCAACAACGCTGAAAAGATCCTCGAAGCCGATCACTTCGGTCTCGACAAGGTCAAGGAACGCATCGTCGAGTATTTGGCTGTCCAGGCTCGTGCGACCAAGATCAAGGGTCCGATCCTGTGCCTCGTTGGCCCTCCGGGTGTCGGCAAGACCTCGCTCGCCCAGTCGATCGCCAAGGCGACCGGCCGTGAGTATGTCCGCATGGCTCTCGGCGGCGTTCGCGACGAAGCTGAAATCCGCGGTCACCGCCGCACCTATATCGGCTCGATGCCCGGCAAGGTCATCCAGTCGATGAAGAAGGCGAAGAAGTCCAACCCGCTCTTCCTGCTCGATGAAATCGACAAGATGGGCCAGGACTTCCGTGGTGATCCGTCTTCGGCTTTGCTCGAAGTGCTCGATCCGGCACAGAACTCGACCTTTATGGACCACTACCTTGAGGTCGAATACGATCTGTCGGACGTGATGTTCATCACGACGGCGAATACGCTGAATATCCCTGCGCCTCTGATGGACCGCATGGAAGTCATCCGTATCGCCGGCTACACCGAGGACGAAAAGCGCGAAATCGCCAAGCGGCACCTGCTGCCGAAGGCCATCAAGGAACATGCGCTGCAGCCGAATGAATTCTCGGTCAGCGACGATGCCCTGATGGCGATCAGCCAGCAGTACACCCGCGAAGCCGGTGTCCGTAACTTCGAACGCGAATTGATGAAGCTCGCGCGCAAGGCGGTTACCGAGATCATCAAGGGCAAGACGAAGTCCGTTCATGTGACGGCCGAAAACATCGACGACTATCTGGGCGTTCCGCGCTTCCGCCACGGCGAAGCCGAACGCGAGGATCAGGTCGGTGTCGTCACTGGTCTGGCCTGGACGGAAGTCGGCGGCGAACTGCTGACGATCGAAGGCGTCATGATGCCGGGCAAGGGTCGCATGACCGTGACCGGCAACCTGAAGGAAGTCATGAAGGAATCGATTTCGGCGGCGGCATCTTACGTCCGCTCGCGCGCTGTCGATTTCGGCATCGAGCCTCCGCGCTTCGACAAGAGCGACATCCACGTGCATGTGCCGGAAGGTGCGACGCCGAAGGATGGCCCGTCGGCCGGTGTTGCCATGGCAACCGCGATCGTCTCGATCATGACCGGTATTCCGGTCGACAAGAACGTGGCAATGACGGGTGAAATCACCCTGCGCGGTCGCGTACTGCCGATCGGTGGTCTGAAGGAAAAGCTGCTTGCAGCGCTTCGCGGCGGTATCAAGAAGGTGCTGATCCCGGAAGAGAACGCCAAGGACTTGGCGGAGATTCCGGATAACGTGAAGAACAACATGGAGATCATCCCCGTTTCCCGCATGGGCGAGGTGATCAAGCATGCCCTGGTCCGCAGACCGGAGCCGATCGAGTGGGATGGAACGGTGGAAACGCCGGTCATCGCGACGGTCGAAGGGCTCGATGAAACTGGCGCAACCATAGCTCACTGAGCCTTGTTTGCCACATTCGTGCCCAATTGCTTAAAAACCCTGAAAAGGCTGGCGTTTTCGCCAGCCTTTTTTTGTGAAAACCATGTGTAGACGCTTGCATTTCCTTGATTTGCAGGGTCTTTGGGGTGCGGCGGGCCTGATGAACCTTATTCTGTGCCAGCTTATAGATTTGAGTCGTTTCGAACCATTTAGAAAGGGGTGGAAACATGAACAAGAATGAACTCGTGTCCGCAGTTGCCGAAAAGGCAGGACTCTCGAAGACCGATGCTGCTTCCGCAGTTGACGCAGTTTTCGAAGTTGTCCAGGCTGAACTCAAGGGCAAGGGCGACGTTCGCCTCGCTGGTTTCGGTAGCTTCACCGTTTCCCATCGCGCAGCCACCAAGGGCCGCAACCCGTCCACCGGCGCTGAAGTCGATATCCCGGCTCGCAACGTGCCGAAGTTCACGCCCGGCAAGGGCCTGAAGGATGCCGTCAACGGCTGATTGGATTTGACTTGGCTGCCGGACAACGAGGCCGGCGGCACAGGTTTTAGAGGGTTCGGCGCAAGCTGGACCCTTTTCGCGTTTTTATGACCTTGCTGATCTTGCGACTTTGTTTTACGCCATTGATGTTCTCAGGGCGGGGTGAAAGTCCCCACCGGCGGTAAGAGCATCTGCTTGAGCCCGCGAGCGCTTTTCCGGCCACGTCGGAAAGGGTCAGCAGATCCGGTGCAATTCCGGAGCCGACGGTCATAGTCCGGATGAAAGAGAATGAACGTCGTTTGATCGCGAAGGCCGATGCCGACGCGTGATATCGGCGCTCATGCGTCCTGATTTGTGTTGGTCCCTTGTTTCGGATGAATGACATGAATCAGACTTCCCCATTGACCGCTTCCAAGTCGCGCGCGCTTGCCGGCGCCGGCTGGATGGTACTTGCAGGGATCGCTTTCGCGATCCTCAACGTCATCACGCAGTGGCTGACGATGAAGCTGGCGTTTCCCTCCGCATCAGCCGCTTTCTGGCAATATGCATTCGCTTTGCTGTTCTCCCTGCCGTTCCTGAAAAAGGTCGGCCTTTCCGCCATGCGGACCAGTTACCCCTGGCGCCACGCCGTTCGCGTTGCCCTGGCCTCCTTCGGCGTGCTGGCCTGGGTTGCGGGGCTCGCGTCTGTCCAGATCTGGCAGGCGATCGCACTGGTGATGACGTCTCCCTTCTTCATCATCCTCGGCGCCCGGCTGTTTCTTGGCGAACGTGTTGGAACCGCCCGTTGGGCAGCGACCGCAGTCGGTTTCATAGGCGCGATGATCATCCTGCAGCCGTGGTCGGATGCCTTTACCTGGGCTGCCCTGCTGCCGATACTCTCCGCGTTGCTGTGGGGAGCCTCGTCCCTGATCACCAAGAGCCTCACCGGGATCGAGCGCCCAGAGACGATCACCGTCTGGCTGCTGGTCTTGCTGACGCCGATCAATGGTGGCCTGGCGCTTGCCGCGGATTTCGCCATCCCGACCGGCATGACCCTCGTGCTCTTCGTTCTGGCTGGCCTGTTGACCGTCATGGCGCAGTATTTCCTGACGCTCGCCTACACCGTGGCCGACGCCACTTACGTGCAGCCGTTCGATGATCTCAAGCTGCCCCTGAACGTACTGGCCGGCTGGCTGTTCTTCGGTTACGCGCCGGCGGGCTACCTCTGGCTCGGTGCTTTCCTGATCCTCGGCGCCTCTATCTTCATCATGCAAAATGAAATGAAGCGGGAGCGGGCGGGCGGCTGATCCACAGCTGACCAGCGGGCGGTCACGCATATGTTATCGCCCGTTCCGGAAGCCGACAGAAATGTCATATCGTTGTGATCTCACCCCCCTAGGCGGAGTGCGTTTCTTATAGCGCCAATGGGGGTATCCATAGTGAAGACGATTTTTTCCACCGCAGCAGCCTTGCTTTTGACCGCAGGTATCGCAGCCGCTGCAGACTATGTTTCCTATCTCGATTTTCCGCAGCCGAAGGATGACAGCAAGGAGTTCTTCACGGCGATCGAGATCCCGCAGGGAAGCATCATCAAGTACGAGATCGACGCCGATACCGGCCACATCGTCGTTGACCGCTTCCAGTCGATGCCGGTGGCCTATCCGGCCAACTATGGCTCGATCACCAGCTCGCTCGGCGGTGACGGTGATCCGCTCGACGCGATCGTCTACACACGCGAACCGGTCGCTCCCGGCGCAATCATCCGGGTGCGCGCGATCGGTGTGCTGAAGATGATCGACGGTGGCGAGGTCGACGACAAGATTGTTGCCGTGCCGACGACCGACATCGATCCGACCTACGACAAGGTCAAGGAAATCACCGATCTTCCGGAGATCGAGCAGGAGCGCCTGCAGGCCTTCTTCCGCGTCTACAAGCAGCTTCCGGCAAAGCGCAAGGTCGTCGAGCTGAACGGCTTTGAAAATGCCGAGAAGGCGCAGTCGGAAGTCGCCACCGCCATCAAGGCCTATGCCGACAAGAAGTAATTCGAGCCGCACGCTCAAAGAAATGGCCGGGTTTTGCCCGGCCATTTTTGTATCTACCAGCGCTGATGCACGTGCGGCCCGATCAGCCGCTCGTAGATCTCGCGGGTGGCATCCATGACGTCCTGCGAAAGCGGCGCAAGGCTGGCCGCGGCCGCGTTGGCTTTGGCCTGCTCGGCATTGCGAGCGCCGGGGATCACGACGGTGACGGCGTCGCTCATCAGGATCCAGCGAAGCGCGAATGCGGCCATGGAGGCGCCGGCCGGAACCAGCTTGCGCACTTCCTCGACGGCTTGAAGGCCAACCTCGAAAGGCACACCGGCAAACGTTTCGCCGACGTCGAAGGCTTCGCCGTGACGGTTGAAGTTGCGGTGGTCGTCGCTCGCGAACGTCGTTTCCCGGTTGATCTTGCCGGAGAGAAGGCCGCTTGCCAGCGGCACGCGGGCGATGACGGCGATGTTCTTGCGGCGCGCTTCCTGGAAGAACAGATGATCCGGTCGCTGGCGGAAGATATTGTAGATGATCTGGATGCTGACGACGCCGGGATATTCGATCGCCTTCAACGCTTCCTCGACCTTTTCAACGCTGACGCCGTAGCCCCGGATCTTGCCGGCCTTCTGCAGTTCGTTCAGCCCTTCGAAGACTTCGGGACGATAAAGGACCTCTGTCGGCGGGCAGTGCAGCTGAACCAGATCCAGACTGTCGACGCGCAGGTTCTTGAGGCTACGATCGATGAAGCTTTCGAGGTTGGCCTTGGTGTAGCCATCGGCCACATGCGGATCGAGCCGGCGACCGGCTTTGGTCGCCACCATCGGGCGCTCGCCGCCACGGCTTTCAAGCACATCGGCGATGATCTTTTCCGAACGCCCGTCACCATAGACGTCTGCCGTGTCGATGAAGGTCATGCCGGCATCGAGGGCGGCGTTGAGCGCTGCGCGTCCGTCCGCTTCCGTGACATCGCCCCAGGCGCCGCCGATCTGCCATGCGCCAAAACCGATGTTGGTGACAGTATGGGGCAGATGGCCGAATGAATGTTGCTTCATGAAAATCCTCCACGTGATCAAGTGTTCCCGGCACTAGCAGCGAGCCGGGCAGGGGGCAAGCGTCGGGGCAGAAGATAGGGCGGCCAGCGGGTCGCGTCGCATCTATTTTATGGAGAGCCTTGGCCGTCCCAGGCGTCCTGTCCCTTGGACGGTGGCGATCTATATCCTACGATCGGACGATAACGTTGAGTTCAATTCGCAAGGGAGCGTGCAGTGGAGATCAAACCCGTCGGAAGCAGGCCTTCGATGAAGGCGCCTGCCGAATACTTCACCGGTGCCGTGCGTCAGGACCCACTGATGGATACCCCCGAGCCGGCACGGGTCAGGGCCGTCAGCGTGACTTTCGAGCCGGGCGCCCGCACCGCATGGCACACCCACCCATTGGGGCAAACGCTGATCATCACATCAGGCAAGGGCCTGGCGCAAAGCTGGGGCGGCCCGCTTCAGGAAATCCGCGCCGGCGACTCCGTGTGGTTCGCGCCTGGTGAAAAGCATTGGCACGGCGCCGCGCCGGATACTGCCATGACCCATATCGCCATCCACGAGGCCCTGGATGGCAAGGCCGCTGACTGGATGGAACAAGTCAGCGACGAGCAATATGCGGGAAAGGCCTGAGGCGGTTCAGAGCCGCTTCAGGCAATAGGAAAAGTGAGCGTGCGATTCGACCGTCAGGAACTCGAATTGCCAGCCATAGTCCTTGCAGAATTTCGTGACGGCCTCGACCACGCCGTAAACGATCGGCTTGACCGTGTTGCCGGTGCAGAAATCATGGCCGGCAATCCGGCCGGTCCGTTTGACCTTCTTCTCGCAGAGCAGAAGCTCCTGCCATGTCAGTTCGAACGAGTGGTCGGTGTCGATATAGGCCCAATCGAGAAAGTCGTCTTCGAACTCGGCAAGCTTTTCGAGCGACGTGCCCTGCATCAGGTGCAGCTGGCCGCTATCGATCTGCTGCTTGAACTGGGTATGGATCTGGTCGAGGCCGGAGCTGTAGCGATCCATGCTCCACGGATCGATGAGATAAAGTTGCGCCGGGCGATTCTTCTCCAGAATCTCGGCGGTGTACTCGCCGAATGCCGCCCCGACCTCGACGCCGATGCCGCCATTCGGAATGCGATAGAGCAATTCGCCGCGATCCGGCAGCAGCCGCGCATTTTCCATGTGATGGGCAGCAAGCTGCGTCCTCGGCATGCTCGCCCTTTGTGCCTGCCGTTCTTCGCGTGTTTTCATGATGATATCTCGGATGATGATGCCTGTGGGCTCCCCGCCGGCGCGGCCGGAAGCAAGATGCTCATATAGCCAACCGGGCGGCCGCTTGGCTACCCCATGGGCCGTCATGGGTGGGTGAGGCGGAAGATGCGAGCGCCGCGTTACACTTCCGGTTCCCACCGTTTGGCGCCAGGGCGCAACAGCGAGAGAAAATGCAGGCCCTTTTAGATTCCCTTTCAGATCGTTGCTCTAGCATTCCAGAAGGTGTGTCCTTCATCGCGAAATTATCGAAAGGAAAGAAGGCGGTCCTCGTCAACTAGGGAAGCTCGTTTATTCGTACTCTCGCGTCGGCAAGCCTCCAGCGAGGCCATTCGCCCAGCACCGGCTACGAATCGGCGAGCAGGTAAGATGCACCACGCGCAAGAGAAGGCGAATCTCTCTTCATCGCGCTGCGTTTCCGAGGCTCATTTTTCCAACCACTTCGCCCCTACTCGAATATCGCTGTTCTATCAACCGCGTACAGCCAACTGGCAGTCCTGTAGGGGTGTTGCTCTCCGGGCCGTTCGGTACAGCGGCTTCGGTGCGTATTGCTGACGAAGCGGTGGGTGCGGATTTCCATTGACGTCGTCGTGGCTGCAGAGTTCGATATGAAGCGACATGGGTGAGGGCGCGCGATGGACTACCAAGAAATCGGTGAGCGTCGGAGACAGCTGCGTATAGACGGCTTTGCGACACTTGCAGATGTTGGCTTTGATGGGGACTGGGTAAGCCCCTACCAGATATCATCTCGGTCTAAGACCGGTCCCGTGCTGCTTGCGCTGCACTGGCTGGATGTGCCGTCAATCACCCAACATCATGCAATCTTGACCAAGCTCGGGTTCCTCCCCGGCATTCTCTTCAACAAGGTCTTAGGCCAAGCCCTCGTTGAGTCGGGTCTCACCCGCTCACACATCTACGTCACTCAGGCATTTCATTTACTGCCCAAGGAACAGCGATCGGAAGGCATTTCGCGCGCCAATGTGGATATCTCGTTCGACCAAGTTACACGGCACGAGCTTTCGGGGAGACGTGTTATCGCTCTCGGAGGCGTCGCCACGGCAGCATGTCGGCGGCACGGTATTTCTCACACCGTCGTTTGCCACCCAAGCGCAAGGGGGCGCACGATATCGGACAAGGCGTTGGAAATCGGCAGAGCCCTCGCTGGGTAGGAGGGGGACAACACATCGCGTCGCCCGGGGGCATGACGCTTCGGTATTGAAATATGCGGCCAAAAAGGGAGGAAAATGGTGGGCGATGAGAGACTCGAACTCCCGACATCCTCGGTGTAAACGAGGCGCTCTACCAACTGAGCTAATCGCCCGCTCGCTGTGCGGATCATGTCCGCCGCGTCGGTGGCCGTGATCTATGCGGATCGCGGACAAACCGCAAGAGTGTTTGTGAAGATTTTTTGATTTTTTTGAAGGCGGATCGTCATTTGCCTTGGTTGTGCGCGGATTCTGCCTGTGGAAAAAAACCGGCCGCGACGACGGTCGGTTGATGCGGCAGCCAAAATCGATGCGAGGGGCCCCTTATATAGAAGGGGAGCGATTCATCTCGTTTTTCGTCTCCCACAAACAATTCGCAAACTGTCATCGTTTTGTCTCCAAACCTGCTTGACACTCAAATGCGAACCCCTTAGTTAGCCGCTCATCGAAGCGGCAATGCTGCTTTGACAAGGATGCGAAAGCCTCCGGATTGCTTGAAATGAATGCGGGTGTAGCTCAGTCGGTTAGAGTGCCGGCCTGTCACGCCGGAGGTCGCGGGTTCGAGCCCCGTCACTCGCGCCATTTCAATGCAGATGCTGAAAGGCATCGTCCGGCAAGCTTGGTGTCTGTTATGCGCGGGTGTAGCTCAGTCGGTTAGAGTGCCGGCCTGTCACGCCGGAGGTCGCGGGTTCGAGCCCCGTCACTCGCGCCATTTCTTTCTTCAGGAAATGTTCTCCAATACATCAAGGTTCCGGGCTTTCTTGCCCCGGCCTTTATTGACTTTTGCCGCATGCGGTCGACCGATTTCCCTGTCTGTTTCCGCGATAAGCCATGCAATATCGGATGGGCTGGCATGCGCCTGAATCAACTTCTGTGGATTTGTCGCGACATCATTGCATCTGCTTGGTAAAGTCGCGCGTCGACTATTCGAATTGACCCTCTAAAAGTCTTGCGCCGTGGCTCTGGCTGCGCTAACCACGGCGTTGTTGCAACGCACGTTCGCTTGCCGGGCAAATGCCCATTCGCGCCTCCCGGCGCAGCCGGCAAGCAGGGATGAACCTGATGACTGGACTGCTCAGTTCCTATATTCCGATCGCCATTTTCATTGCTATCGCCCTTGTAATCGGCCTGTCGCTGCTCATTGCGCCGTTCGCCGTTGCCTACAAGGCGCCTGATTCGGAAAAGCTTTCGGCTTTTGAATGCGGCTTCAACGCATTCGACGACGCTCGCATGAAGTTCGATATCCGCTTCTATCTGGTGTCGATTCTCTTCATCATCTTCGACCTCGAAGTCGCCTTCCTCTTCCCTTGGGCCGTTTCGTTCGGCGCGATCGGCTGGTTCGGCTTCTGGTCCATGATGGTCTTCCTTGGCGTGCTGACCATCGGCTTTATTTATGAATGGAAAAAGGGAGCCCTGGAATGGGAGTAGCCCCAAGCGACAAGGCGCTCGTTGCGCCGCATCCGAAAGGCGTGATCGACCCGGCTACGGGCAAGCCGATCGGCAACGACAGCGCCTTCTTCGGTGAGATCAACGATGAATTGGCTGACAAGGGCTTTCTCGTTACCTCCACGCGCGATCTGATCACCTGGGCCCGTACGGGCTCGTTGATGTGGATGCAGTTCGGTCTGGCCTGCTGCGCCGTCGAAGGCCTGATGCAGGTCTCCGGTCCGCGTTATGACATGGAGCGCTTCGGTGTTGCTCCGCGCGCTTCGCCGCGCCAGTCCGACGTCATGATCGTTGCCGGTACGCTGACCAACAAGATGGCGCCCGCGCTTCGCAAGGTCTATGACCAGATGCCTGAGCCGCGTTACGTCATCTCGATGGGCTCCTGCGCAAACGGCGGTGGCTACTATCACTATTCTTATTCGGTCGTGCGTGGTTGCGACCGTGTCGTTCCTGTCGATATCTACGTGCCGGGCTGTCCCCCCACGGCAGAAGCGCTGCTCTACGGGGTGCTGCTTCTGCAGAAGAAGATCCGTCGAACCGGAACGATTGAGCGCTAAGGGCGGAGGACTGTCATGAGTGAAGCCTTGAGCGAACTGTCCTCGTATCTCCGCGAGATGCGTGGCGACCTCTTTCTTGATGCATCCATCAGCTACGACGAGCTGAACGTAACTGCTACGCCGGAAACGATTCTGGCGCTGCTGACGTTCCTGCGTGACGACGCCCGTTGCGGCTTCATCAGCATGATCGATATCTGCGGCGTCGACTGGCCGCAGCGTGAGAAGCGTTTCGATGTCGTGTATCACCTCCTGTCGCCGAAGCAGAACCTGCGCATCCGCGTGAAGGTTGCTGTCGCCGATGGTGAGTCGGTTCCATCAGCTACATCAGTCTACATGGGTGCTGAGTGGTTCGAGCGTGAAGCCTGGGACATGTACGGCATTCCGTTCTCCGGCCATGCCGACCTCCGCCGCATCCTCACTGACTACGGCTTTGAAGGTCATCCGCTCCGCAAGGACTTCCCGACGACAGGTTACGTCGAGGTGCGTTATGACGATGCCGCCAAGCGCGTCGTCTACGAACCCGTCGAGCTGAAGCAGGAATTCCGCAATTTCGATTTCACGTCCCCGTGGGAAGGCACCGACTACGTACTTCCGGGAGACGAGAAGGCTGCGAATTGAGATGAGGCTCGACTGTCTTGAAGCCTCTCTGTTCGCCGTCTCATGCCAATTGCCAGCGCGGAGCGCGTCGCTATGACTGAACATAACGTTCGCAACTTTACGATCAACTTCGGACCGGAGCACCCGTCCGCGCACGGCGTGCTGCGTCTCGTGCTTGAACTCGATGGCGAAATCATCGAGCGCGTCGATCCGCATATCGGTCTGCTGCACCGCGGCACCGAGAAGCTGATCGAATCGAAGACCTATCTTCAGGCTGTTCCTTATTTCGATCGTCTCGACTACGTCGCGCCGATGAACCAGGAACACGCTTTCGCGCTCGCCGTCGAAAAGATGCTGAAGCTCGAAATTCCGATTCGCGGTCAGCTGATTCGAGTTCTGTACTCCGAAATTGGCCGAATCTTGTCGCACATCATGAACGTGACGACACAGGCCATGGACGTCGGGGCGATGACGCCGCCGGTCTGGGGCTTCGAAGAGCGCGAAAAGCTGATGGTGTTCTACGAGCGTGCCTGCGGCGCGCGTATGCACTCGGCCTATTTCCGTCCGGGTGGCGTCCACCAGGACATCCCGCCGGAGCTTGTCGAGGATATCGGCAAGTGGTGCGATCCATTCCTCAAGATCCTCGATGATATCGAAGGCCTTCTGACCGATAACCGCATCTTCAAGCAGCGTAACGTCGATATCGGCGTCGTGTCGCTGGCTGATGCCTGGTCCTGGGGCTTCTCGGGCGTGATGGTTCGCGGTTCCGGCGCTGCCTGGGACCTGCGTCGCTCGCAGCCTTACGAGTGCTACAACGATCTGGAATTCGACATTGCGATCGGCAAGAATGGCGACTGCTACGACCGTTACCTGATCCGGATGATCGAGATGCGCCAGTCGGTTCGCATCATGAAGCAGTGCGTCGAGCGCCTGATGGGCAGCGCCAAGACCGGTCCGGTCTCGTCGATCGACGGTAAGGTCGTTCCGCCGAAGCGCGGCGAGATGAAGCGGTCGATGGAAGCGCTCATCCATCACTTCAAGCTCTATACAGAAGGCTACCACGTTCCGGCCGGCGAAGTGTACGCCGCCGTCGAAGCGCCGAAGGGCGAGTTCGGCGTCTATGTCGTCTCCGATGGCAGCAACAAGCCGTACCGCTGCAAGATCCGCGCCCCGGGCTACGCCCATCTGCAGGCGATGGACTTCCTCTGCAAGGGTCACATGCTTGCGGACGTGACGGCTGTTCTCGGTTCGCTCGACATCGTGTTCGGTGAGGTAGACCGCTGATGCGTTTGCTGCCGCTCGTCTCCATCGTTCTTCTCTCGGCTTCCGGAGCATTCGCTCAGGAAGCCGGTGGGCTTGGCCTCAAGCTGGGTCAGGAAGCACCGACGGCGCCGGCAGCAAAGACCTCGATGGGCGACCTGTTGTCCAAGGGGTATGAAATCAAGGCCGCCGTTCCAAACGGCGGCAAGTTCGTTGTGTTTTTGCAAAAAGACCAGTCGGCCTATGCTTGCGAGATGAAGTCTCTGACCGCCTCGCAGTGTGGCGCCCTAAACTGACAAGGCGTGAGGAAGAATGTCCGTTCGTCGATTAGCCGAAGATCAATTCCAGCCAGCCGCGTTCGCCTTCAATGACGAGAACGCAGCCTGGGCGGATAAGACGATCCAGAAATATCCCGCAGGCCGTCAGCAATCCGCGGTCATTCCGCTGTTGATGCGGGCGCAGGAGCAGGATGGTTGGGTTACGCGTGCAGCGATCGAGAAGGTCGCCGACATGCTCGACATGGCCTATATCCGCGTCCTCGAGGTCGCGACATTCTACACCCAGTTCCAGCTGGCTCCTGTGGGAACGCGTGCGCACATCCAGGTTTGCGGCACCACGCCCTGCATGCTGCGTGGTTCGGAAGGTCTGATGTCGGTCTGCAAGAGCAAGATCCACCATCATCCCTTCGAACGGAATGCTGAAGGCACGCTGTCCTGGGAAGAAGTCGAATGTCTCGGGGCCTGCGTCAATGCACCGATGGTCATGATCGGCAAGGACACTTACGAGGATCTGACACCAGAGCGTCTGGGTGAGATCATCGACACGTTTGAAGCAGGCAACGGCGCGAGCATCACGCCCGGCCCGCAGATTGATCGTCATTTCTCGTCGCCCGAAGGCGGCCCGACGAGCCTGACCGACGAAGAGCCGAAGAAGAAGGCATCCGCCAAGAAGGTTGTTGCAGAAGCAGCAACCGCCAAGGTTGACGCTGCGCCCGTTCCTCCGTCCGAAGCGGCTCGTCCGAAGAGCACCGACGCCGAAACCAACGCGGCCCTGAAGACGCCTGCTACGGCGCCCAAGGCTGCCGCGAAGAACGTCAAGGCGGTCGAAGAACAGGCTGCGGCTGACGCCGGCAAGCCTTCGCTGAGCGACAAGAATCGTCCGGCGGGCATCGAGAAGCCGGCCACTCCTGACGATCTGAAGTTGATCTCCGGCGTTGGCCCGAAGATCGAGGGTACGCTCCACGAACTCGGCATCTTCACCTTCGCGCAAGTCGCGGGTTGGAAGAAGGCGGAGCGCGAATGGGTCGACGGCTACCTGAATTTCAAGGGTCGCATCGAGCGTGACGACTGGGTCAAGCAGGCCAAGGCGCTCGCCAAGGGCGGCGAAGCGGAATATATCAAGGTCTTCGGTAAGAAGCCGCGGTAAGAGGTGAAGCATGTTACAAGATAAAGACCGCATCTTTACCAATATCTACGGCCTCAAGGACAAGTCCCTGAAGGGCGCGATGAGCCGCGGCCACTGGGACGGCACCAAGCAGATTCTCGAAAAGGGTCGCGACTGGATCATCAACGAGATGAAGGCCTCTGGTCTTCGCGGTCGTGGCGGCGCAGGCTTCCCGACGGGTCTCAAGTGGTCCTTCATGCCGAAGGGATCGGATGGTCGTCCGCACTATCTCGTCGTCAACGCCGACGAGTCGGAGCCGGGCACCTGCAAGGACCGCGATATCATGCGCCACGATCCGCATACGCTGATCGAAGGCTGCGTGATCGCCAGCTTCGCCATGGGCGCGAATGCTGCCTACATCTACGTCCGTGGTGAATACATCCGCGAGCGCGAAGCCCTCCAGGCCGCGATCGACGAGTGCTACGACTACGGTCTGCTCGGCAAGAGCAACAAGCTCGGCTATCCGATGGACATCTATGTCCACCATGGCGCGGGTGCTTACATCTGCGGCGAAGAAACAGCACTTCTCGAAAGCCTCGAAGGCAAGAAGGGCCAGCCGCGCCTCAAGCCGCCATTCCCGGCCAACATGGGTCTCTACGGCTGCCCGACGACCGTCAACAACGTCGAGTCGATCGCCGTTGCTCCGACGATCCTGCGTCGTGGTGCTGGCTGGTTCTCCTCGCTCGGTCGCCCGAACAACGTCGGCACGAAGCTGTTCATGCTCTCCGGTCACGTCAACAAGCCGTGCACCGTCGAAGAAGAAATGGGCATCACCTTCCGTGAACTCGTCGACAAGCACGCCGGCGGTATCCGCGGTGGTTGGGACAACCTGCTCGCGGTCATCCCGGGCGGCGCATCGTGCCCGATCGTTCCGGCCAAGGACATGATCGATGTCCCGATGGACTTTGACGGTCTGCGTTCGGTTGGTTCGTCCTTCGGTACGGCAGCCTCGATCGTCATGGACAAGTCCACCGACGTCATCAAGGCGATCGCCCGTATCTCGGCCTTCTTCAAGCATGAGAGCTGCGGCCAGTGCACGCCGTGCCGCGAAGGCACGGGCTGGATGTGGCGCGTCATGGAGCGCATGGCCAAGGGCAATGCCCAGAAGCGCGAAATCGACATGCTGTTCCAGGTCACGAAGCAGATCGAAGGCCACACCATCTGTGCGCTCGGCGACGCTGCTGCATGGCCGGTGCAGGGTCTGATCCGTAACTTCCGCCACGAGATCGAAGCGCGTATCGACCAGTACACGGCGAGCGCGATGGATCACGGTGCGGTTCTCGAGGCAGCAGAGTAAGGCTGATGACGAAGGCGTCCGACAGCACGAAGAAGGAAGGAGCGGCTGATTTTTCGGCCGACTTCGGCCGTCTTGCTGCCGAGATGCTGGAAAACGCCCGGGCCCTGCCGCTGCCGCCGCTGATGATCAATCCGGCTGCGGCGATGGCCGCAGCGACGGCGATCGGTTTCGGCTTTTCCACGCAGATGGCCGGTGCGTTCCTCGGAGCCCTCCAGGGCGCTGTGGAAGCGTCAAACCAGCTGGCCGCTGTGCTCGATGAGACGCCGCCGGATGAGTCTAAGCCGGAAGTGGACGTGAAGCCTGAGAACATTCGCCCAGCACCGGTAAAGACCGCGCCAGGCAAGGTCGAACTTGCCGTTGCTCCGGCTCCGAAGCCGGTCGCGAAGGCGAAGGTCGCGCCACGGACGCGGAAAGCCGATGATCTCAAGCAGATCTCGGGGATCGGTCCGAAGCTTGAGCAGGTTCTTAACGCCAAGGGGATACGCACCTTCGCGGATCTCGCGGCATGGTCGGACGAGGACATCGCGCGGATCGACGCTGAGCTCGGCTTTGAAGGCCGTATCGCGCGGGACGGCTGGGTTGCTCAAGCAAAGGCGCTATCGGCGAAGGGCCGGAAGCGGACGTAATTTTTCGGCCGAATGACTTGGCCGAAGTGAAGTCGAGGCAGAACGACGGACAGGCATGGCCTGGTGTTGCAGATGCCGAATGCCGGTCTCGGGTCTCGGGAGCGGAAACAGAATTTGGACGATACCGGTGCTAGCGGGCGCAAAAATCCGGCCTGGCAGTGGAAACGTTGCAAAATAGATTTGTTTGCCGCCATCCGGCAAACGGAAAACAGGACTGAGTGACGATGGCAAAACTGAAGATTGACGGTAACGAGATCGAAGTCCCGGATCATTACACCCTCATTCAGGCGTGTGAAGAAGCCGGTGCTGAAGTTCCGCGCTTCTGCTTCCACGAGCGCCTTTCGGTTGCCGGCAACTGCCGCATGTGCCTCGTCGAGGTCAAGGGTGGTCCGCCGAAGCCGCAGGCATCTTGCGCCATGGGCGTACGCGATATCCGTGGCGGCCCGAACGGCGAGCTGCCTGAAGTGTTCACCAATACGCCGATGGTCAAGAAGGCCCGCGAAGGCGTGATGGAGTTCCTGCTCATCAATCATCCGCTGGATTGCCCGATCTGCGACCAGGGTGGCGAATGCGACCTGCAGGACCAGGCAATGGCCTTCGGCATCGACAGCTCGCGCTATCAGGAAGACAAGCGCGCCGTGGAAGACAAGTACATTGGACCGCTCGTCAAGACCGTGATGAACCGCTGCATTCACTGCACGCGTTGCGTTCGCTTCACGACCGAAGTGGCCGGCATTGCCGAACTCGGCCTGATCGGCCGCGGCGAGGATGCCGAGATCACCACCTATCTCGAGCAGGCGATGACCTCCGAACTGCAGGGCAACGTCGTTGACCTTTGCCCGGTCGGTGCGCTCACCTCCAAGCCTTTCGCTTTCACGGCGCGTCCGTGGGAACTGAACAAGACCGAATCGATCGACGTCATGGACGCGCTCGGTTCGGCGATCCGCGTCGATACCCGTGGCCGCGAAGTCATGCGCGTCCTGCCGCGCGTCAACGACCAGATCAACGAAGAGTGGATCTCCGACAAGAGCCGCTTCATCTGGGACGGCCTGAAGACACAGCGCCTCGACAAGCCATACGTCCGCAAGGACGGTCGCCTTCAGCCTGCGACCTGGGGTGAAGCTTTCGGCGCGATCAAGGCGGCCGTTTCAGCGACCTCGGGCGACAAGATCGGCGCGATCGCCGGTGACCTCGCTTCCGTCGAAGAAATGTATGCGCTTTCCGAACTGGTGAAGTCGCTGGGCTCCGAGAACCTCGACTGTCGTCAGGATGGGACGGCACTCGATCCGTCGCTCGGTCGTGCAAGCTACGTCTTCAACCCGACGATCGAAGGCATCGAGCAGGCTGACGCGCTGCTGATCATCGGCTCCAACCCGCGCTTCGAAGCTGCTATCCTCAACGCTCGCATCCGCAAGCGCTGGCGTCGTGGCAACTTCCCGATCGGCGTGATCGGTGAGGGCGGCGAGCTTCGCTACAACTACGAATACCTCGGCTCCGGCCCGGACACCCTGAAGGATCTCGTCGACGGCAACCATGCCTTCGCAAAGGTTCTGACGGACGCCAAGAAGCCGCTCATCATCATCGGCCAGGGCGCTCTGTCGCGCAGCGATGGCGCTGGCGTTCTCGCAAGTGTTGCCAAGCTCGCCGGCAATGTCGGCGCGGTTGTCGAAGGATGGAACGGCTTCGCAGTACTGCACACCGCAGCATCGCGCGTTGGCGGTCTCGACCTCGGCTTCGTGCCTGGCGCCAAGGGCGTCGGCGCGGCTGAAATGCTGACTGCGATGGACGTGCTCTTCCTGCTCGGCGCGGACGAACTGAACTTCTCGGCGAAGAAGGCCAAGCTCACGGTCTACATCGGCTCGCACGGTGACGAAGGCGCACAGAACGCTGACGTCATCCTGCCGGCAGCCGCCTACACCGAAAAGTCCGGTATCTGGGTCAACACCGAAGGCCGCGTTCAGATGGGCAACCGCGCAGGCTTTGCTCCTGGCGACGCTCGCGAAGACTGGGCGATCATTCGTGCGCTTTCCGACGTGCTCGGCAAGAAGCTGCCGTTCGATTCACTGAACCAGTTGCGCGCCAAGCTCTATGCGGCATTCCCGCATTTCGCAGCGCTCGACGAGATTGCCGAAAGCGACAGCGCCAAAATTGCCGCAGTTGCGAAAAAAGCCGGCAAGATGAACAAATCCGGGTTTGCGTCGCCTGTGAAAGACTTCTATTTGACGAACCCAATCGCGCGCGCGTCGGCTGTCATGGCCGAGTGCTCGGCATTGGCCCGCAACAACTTTAAAGTCGCGGCAGAGTAAGGGCAGGGGACTATGGAATCGTTTGTTTCAACTTATGTCTTGCCCGGCCTTCTCATGGTCGGTCAGTCGCTTCTCGTCCTCGTCTGCCTCCTCGTCTTCATCGCCTACATTCTGCTGGCCGACCGTAAGATCTGGGCAGCAGTTCAGCTCCGTCGTGGTCCGAATGTGGTGGGTCCGTGGGGACTTTTCCAGTCCTTTGCCGACCTTTTGAAGTTCGTCTTCAAGGAGCCGATCATTCCGGCCGGGGCTGACAAGGCGGTTTTCCTTCTGGCGCCGCTGGTTACCGTGCTTCTGGCGCTGTCGACCTGGGCTGTCGTGCCCTTCGCTGATGGCTGGGTTATCTCGAACATCAACGTCGGTATCCTCTACATCTTCGCGATCTCGTCGCTCGAAGTGTATGGCGTCATCATGGGCGGCTGGGCTTCGAACTCGAAGTATCCGTTCCTCGGCGCGCTTCGCTCTGCAGCACAGATGGTGTCCTACGAAGTCTCGATCGGTTTCGTCATCGTTACCGTCCTGCTTTGCGTTGGCTCGCTGAACCTGACGGATATCGTTCACGCTCAGCAGAGCGGCATCGGAACGCGCCTCGGCCTGCCGGCTTCCTTCCTGGATTGGCATTGGCTCGCCCTGTTCCCGATGTTCATCATCTTCTTCATTTCGGCGCTTGCTGAAACGAACCGTCCGCCCTTCGACCTTCCGGAAGCTGAATCCGAACTCGTCGCCGGCTTCATGGTCGAGTACGGCTCCGCGCTCTACATGATGTTCATGCTCGGCGAATACGCGGCCATCGTTCTGATGTGCTCGCTGACGACGATCCTGTTCCTCGGGGGCTGGCTGCCGCCGGTCGACGTGTGGTTCCTGAACTGGGTTCCGGGCATCATCTGGTTCATGCTGAAGTCGTGCCTGGTGTTCTTCATGTTCGCGATGGTGAAGGCATTCGTGCCGCGCTACCGCTACGACCAGCTCATGCGCCTCGGCTGGAAGGTCTTCCTTCCGCTGTCGCTGGCCATGGTCGTTATCGTTGCATTCGTGCTGAAGCTGATGGGTTCGTGATTATGTCGGCCCTCGTTTCAAGCAATTTTGGAGGTTGAAGATGGCAGGCTTGTCCAACGCTGTCAGCTCGCTGTTCCTGAAGGAATTCGCCAGTGCGTTCTGGCTGACCTTCCGGTACATTTTTAAGCAGAAGGCAACGGTCAACTATCCGTTCGAAAAGGGACCGGTCAGCCCGCGCTTCCGCGGCGAACATGCCCTGCGTCGTTATCCCAACGGCGAAGAGCGCTGCATCGCCTGCAAGCTGTGCGAGGCGATCTGTCCTGCACAGGCGATCACCATCGAAGCTGGCCCGCGCCGCAACGATGGCACGCGCCGCACGGTTCGTTACGACATCGACATGGTGAAGTGCATCTACTGCGGCTTCTGCCAGGAGGCATGCCCGGTCGATGCGATCGTCGAAGGCCCGAATTTCGAATTTGCGACGGAAACACGCGAAGAGCTCTACTTCGACAAGCAGAAGCTCCTCGACAACGGCGACCGCTGGGAGCGCGAAATTGCGCGCAACATCGCGCTGGACGCACCGTACCGTTGATCGAAATTGAAATGCCGGGATGCCGCGCCTGACGCGGCTTCCGGTCAACATGCACCGGAGCTTTGCTGGATCCCTCCTTGCGAAGCTTCATCGGGCAGGGAAACTCCCGGCTGCCCGGGGGAAGATGAAAAAGGCACCAACATGGGTCTGCAGGCTCTATTTTTCTATCTTTTCGCCTTTATCGCGATAGCGTCGGCGTTCATGGTTATCTGGTCGAAGAACCCTGTTCATTCGGTTCTCTTCCTGATCCTGGTTTTCTTCAATGCGGCGGGCCTGTTCCTGCTGCTCGGCGCCGAATTCCTCGCGATGATCCTGCTGGTCGTTTATGTCGGGGCCGTGGCCGTTCTCTTCCTTTTCGTGGTCATGATGCTCGACATCGACTTCACGGAGCTGCGGGCCGGCGTTCTCGAATATGCGCCGATCGGCGCGCTGATCGGGGTGATCCTCGCAGCCGAGCTGATCGTCGTGGTCGGCGGCAGCGTGATTTCGCCTGAGATCGCGAAGTCCGTGGCGATGCCGATCCCGGCCATCACCGACCGGACCAACACCGCGGCGCTCGGCGATGTGCTCTACACCAATTACGTCTACTTCTTCGAAATCGCCGGTTTGGTGCTTCTGGTCGCGATGATCGGGGCGATCGTGCTGACGCTCAAGCATCGCACGCACGTCAAGCGGCAGAACATTGCGAACCAGGTTGCCCGCAATCCGAAGACCGCCGTCGAGGTGGTGACGGTGAAGCCGGGGCAGGGGCTTTGAGGCAGGCGCGAGCTTAAGGAAACAACACAATGGTCATCGGACTTTCCCATTACCTGACGGTCAGCGCCATCCTCTTCACGCTCGGCGTCTTCGGTATCTTCCTCAACCGGAAGAACATCATCGTTATCCTGATGTCGATCGAGCTCATTCTGCTCGCGGTCAACATCAACATGGTCGCCTTCTCGTCGTTCCTGAACGACATCGTCGGCCAGGTCTTTGCATTGTTCATTCTGACCGTCGCTGCTGCTGAAGCGGCCATCGGTCTCGCAATTCTCGTCGTCTTCTACCGCAACCGCGGCTCCATCGCCGTGGAAGACGTCAATATGATGAAGGGCTGATAAGGCTATGTTTTTATATAAGGCTATCGTCTTTCTTCCCCTGATTGGCGCGATCATCGCCGGCCTTTTCGGCCGCGCGATCGGCGCCAAGGCATCGGAATTCGTCACCACCGGTTTGATGATCGTCGCGGCAGTTCTGTCGTGGTACGTTTTCATCACCGTCGGCATGGGCCACCACGAAGGCGGTCCGATCAAGGTTGAAGTTCTGCGCTGGATCCAGTCCGGCGGTATCGACGTCTCCTGGGCGCTGCGTATCGACACGCTGACCTCGGTCATGCTGATCGTCGTCAACTCGGTTTCGACCCTCGTTCACGTCTACTCGATCGGGTACATGCATCATGACCCGCATCGTCCGCGCTTTTTCGCCTATCTGTCGCTCTTCACCTTCGCGATGTTGATGCTCATCACGTCCGATAACCTTGCCCAGATGTTCTTCGGCTGGGAAGGCGTCGGTCTGGCTTCGTATCTGCTCATCGGTTTCTGGTTCAAGAAGCCGTCGGCCAATGCTGCTGCCATGAAGGCCTTCATCGTCAACCGCGTTGGCGACTTCGGCTTCATCCTCGGCATCGCGAGCGTCTTCGTTCTCTTCGGCGCGATCAACTTCGACACCATCTTCGCCAACGCTCCGAGCTTCGCTGCGACTGAGGCTGGAGGCCAGGGTGGCGAGATCGTTCTCAACCTCTTCGGCATGCACCTCGACAAGGCGCACGCACTGACCGGCGCCTGCCTGCTGCTTTTCATGGGCGCGATGGGTAAGTCGGCACAGTTCCTGCTGCACACCTGGCTGCCGGACGCCATGGAAGGCCCGACGCCTGTTTCGGCGCTCATCCATGCCGCTACCATGGTCACCGCCGGCGTCTTCCTCGTCGCCCGCATGTCGCCGCTGTTTGAACTGTCGCCCGATGCGCTGACTGTCGTCACCATCATCGGCGCCATCACCGCCTTCTTCGCGGCAACCGTCGGCCTCGTGCAGAACGACATCAAGCGCGTCATCGCTTATTCGACCTGTTCGCAGCTCGGCTACATGTTCGTCGCACTCGGCGTCGGCGCCTATGGCGCGGCCATTTTCCACCTCTTCACGCACGCCTTCTTCAAGGCACTGCTGTTCCTTTGCGCCGGCTCGGTCATCCACGCCGTCGATGGCGAGCAGGACATGCGTCACATGGGTGGTCTGCGTCCGCACATCAAGGTCACCTTCTACATGATGCTGATCGGTACCCTCGCCATCACCGGCGTCGGCATTCCGTTCACGCCGTTCGGCTTTGCCGGCTTCTTCTCGAAGGACGTCATCATCGAGGCTGCCTATGCATCGCATTCGCCGGTTGCCGGCTTTGCCTTCGCGATGCTGGTGATCGCTGCTCTGTTCACGAGCTTCTATTCCTGGCGCCTGATGTTCATGACCTTCTTCAACAAGCCGCGCGCTTCGCACGAGGTCATGCACCACGTTCACGAGTCGCCGCAGGTCATGCTTGTGCCGCTCTACCTCCTGGCGATCGGCGCAGTCTTCGCAGGCTGGTTCTTCGAAGGCCACTTCTACGGCGAAGAGTACGCCGAGTTCTGGAAGGGCGCTCTCTTCACCTCGAAGGAAAACGAACTGCTGGAACACTTCCATCACGTTCCGGCCCTGGTTGGTCTCAGCCCCTTCATTGCGATGATCGTCGGCTTCGTCACCGCCTGGTACATGTACATCAAGTCGCCGTCGACGCCGCGTGTCCTCGCGCAGCAGCATCGCGTCCTGTACAACTTCCTTCTGAACAAGTGGTACTTCGACGAGCTGTATGACTTCCTCTTCGTTCGCTCGGCAAAGGCGCTTGGCCGCTTCCTCTGGAAGAAGGGTGACGTCGGTGTCATCGACACCTACGGCCCGAACGGCATCGCTGCCCGCGTCGTCGATGTCACCAACCGCGTCGTGCGCCTGCAGAGCGGTTACCTCTATCACTACGCGTTCGCCATGCTGATCGGCGTTGCAGCGCTCGTTACCTGGATGATGCTCGGGAGTGCCCTCTGATGACCGATTGGCCTATTCTTTCCACGGTCACCTTTCTGCCGCTCGTCGGCGTGGTGCTCCTGCTGCTTATGAATGAGAACGGCCCGAACGGCCGCCGCAACGTGCTCAACATCTCGTTGCTCACGACCGTGGTGACCTTCATCGTGTCGCTGTTCATCTGGATCGGTTTCGACAATGCGAACCCGGGCTTCCAGATGATCGAGAAGCACGGCTGGCTCGGCACCGGTATCAGCTACCACATGGGCGTCGATGGCATTTCCATGCTCTTCGTCATCCTGTCGACCTTCCTCATGCCCTTCTGCGTGCTCGCCAGCTGGTTTTCGGTGGAGAAGCGCCTGAAGGAATACATGATCGCCTTCCTGATGCTTGAGATCATGATGGTCGGCGTCTTCGTGTCGCTCGATATCGTTCTCTTCTACGTGTTCTTCGAAGCCGGCCTTATCCCGATGTTCCTGATCATCGGCGTCTGGGGTGGCAAGGATCGCGTTTACGCCAGCTACAAGTTCTTCCTCTACACGCTGCTCGGCTCGGTGCTGATGCTGCTCGCCATCATGGCTATGTACTGGCAGGCCGGCACGACGGATATTCAGGCGCTGCTCGCCTACAAGTTCCCGCCACAGATGCAGACCTGGCTATGGCTTGCCTTCTTCGCCTCGTTTGCAGTGAAGATGCCGATGTGGCCGGTTCACACCTGGCTTCCCGACGCGCACGTTCAGGCGCCGACGGCAGGCTCGGTTATCCTGGCAGGCGTGCTCCTGAAGCTCGGCGGCTACGGCTTGATCCGCTTCTCGATCGGCATGTTCCCGGTTGCGTCCGATTTCTTTGCGCCGCTCGTCTTCGCAATGTCGGTCATCGCCATCATCTACACCTCGCTGGTGGCGCTGATGCAGGACGATATCAAGAAGCTGATCGCCTATTCCTCCGTGGCCCACATGGGCTACGTGACGATGGGTATATTCGCGGCCAACGCGCAGGGTCTGCAGGGCTCGATCTTCCAGATGCTGTCGCACGGTATCGTCTCCGGCGCGCTCTTCCTCTGCGTCGGCGTTGTCTACGACCGCACCCATACCCGCGAGATCGCGGCCTATGGCGGTCTGGTCAACAACATGCCGAAGTATGCCGTTGCGATGATGGTCTTCACCATGGCGAACGTCGGCCTTCCCGGCACGTCGGGATTCATCGGCGAATTCCTGACGCTGATCGGTGTCTTCCGCGTCAACAGCTGGGTTGCGCTGTTTGCCGCGACGGGTGTCATCCTGTCGGCTGCCTACGCGCTCTGGCTCTATCGTCGCGTGATTTTCGGGGCACTGGAGAAGGAGAAGCTCAAGGCTCTCCTCGACCTTTCGCCGCGCGAACAGCTGATCCTCTATCCGATGATCGCACTGACAATCTTCTTCGGCGTCTATCCGGCTCCTGTTTTCGACGTGACGGCTGCGTCTGTTGATCAACTGGTGCATAGCTATTCGGCCGCAGTCCAGGCAGCGCAGGATGTTGCGCTGTCCATGAAATGATGACGGGACTTTTGGGACATGACCTCTGAAACAATTCTCGCAAGCCTGCATCTTTCCATTCCGGAACTGATCCTCGCGATCGGTGCCCTGGTGCTGCTGATGATCGGCGTCTTTTCGGGCGAGCGGTCCGGCCGCATGGTCAGCGTTCTCGCGCTGATCGTGCTGGCGGCGGCTGCACTCTGGCTCATCTTCGTGCCGAGCGAAGGCCTCGCGTATGGCGGCGTCTTCGTGTCGGACGGCTTCGGCCGCTTCATGAAGATCACGGCGCTCATCGGCTCGATCGTGGCGCTGTTCATGTCGCTCGGTCTCGCCAAGGAGAACCAGCTCGACAAGTTCGAGTTCCCGGTACTGCTCGTGCTCTGCACGCTCGGTATCCTCCTGATGATCTCGGCCAATGACCTGATCTCGCTCTACCTCGGCCTCGAGCTGCAGTCTCTCGCGATCTACGTCATTGCTGCAATCAACCGCGAGAGCGTCAAGTCGACGGAAGCCGGCCTGAAGTACTTCGTACTCGGCGCCCTGTCCTCGGGCATGCTGCTTTACGGCATGTCGCTGGTCTATGGTTTCAGTGGCCACACGCACTTTGCCGAAATCGCGCAGGCTCTGACGATTGATGGCGCTCGTTCGCTCGGTCTGATCTTCGGCCTCGTCTTCATCCTCGCCGGCATTGCCTTCAAGATCTCGGCCGTTCCGTTCCACATGTGGACGCCGGACGTTTACGAAGGTGCACCGACGCCGGTGACCGCCTTCCTGGCAAGCGCGCCGAAGATTGCGGCCATGGCCATGATGACCCGTATTGTCATCACTGCCTTCCAGCCCGTCATGGCTGACTGGCAGCAGGTCGTGGTGTTCATCTCGATCGCTTCGATGCTGCTCGGCTCCTTCGCGGCTATCGGCCAGAAGAACATCAAGCGACTGATGGCCTACTCCTCGATCGGTCACATGGGTTACGCACTGGTCGGCCTCGCCGCCGGTTCGCAGACAGGTGTGTCGGGCGTGATGCTCTACATGGTCATCTACATGGTCATGACGCTCGGCAGCTTTGCGATCATCATGTCGATGCGCCGCAAGGATGGAACCGTCGTTGAAAACGTCGCCGATCTGGCAGGCCTTTCGACCACGAACCCCTTCATGGCGACCGTTCTGACGATCCTGATGTTCTCGCTGGCCGGCATTCCGCCACTCGCAGGCTTCTTCGGGAAGTACTTCGTCTTCGTCGCAGCCATCGAAGCCAAGCTCTATGCGCTTGCCATCATCGGCGTGCTCGCATCGGTCGTCGGCGCTTACTACTACCTGCGCGTCATCAAGCTGATGTGGTTCGATGAAGCCACCGGTGAGTTTGCCCGCGTATCCGGTTCGCTGCGCCTGGTCTTCGGCGTGTCTGGCCTGTTCGTTCTCGCCTATGTCCTCATCGGCGGTCCGATCGGTGGCGCGGCCGAGCTTGCTGCGGCGACGCTGTTCTGATGAGCTTCGACGCACGGCGCCGGATGTCGCTCGACGATTTCCGGCACGAGGCTCTGTCGGAGACATCGTCCACCAATAGCGAATGCCTTGCCCGGGCTCGGGCAGGGGACCGCGGCCTCCTTTGGATCACCGCGGAAAAGCAGACCGGCGGCCGAGGCCGCCGGGGACGCCCCTGGGTCTCGGAACGGGGCAACCTCTATGCCTCTCTTCTCCTGATCGACGCTGCTCCGATGGAACGCCTGGGCTCCTTGCCGCTGGCGATTGCCGTGGCTGTCCATCAGGCGGTGCGCGCGGTGCTTCCCGCTTCCGCCGAACCGCTCGAGGTGAAGTGGCCGAACGATATCCTGATTGGGCGCAAGAAGACCTGCGGCATCCTCGTCGAAGGCGAAAGCCTGCCGGACGGCCGCCACGCCCTGGTGATCGGCATCGGTATCAATGTCTCCGTCATGCCGGATAACCCGCTCTACCCGGTAACGTGCCTGCGTGAGCAGGGAAGTGCCGCTTCGCCGGAGGAGCTCTTTGCTCACCTCTTCGCCGCGATGGCAGAGGCGCTTGCAGCCTGGGATCGTGGCCGCGGCATTCGCGAGATTACGGCACGTTGGCGCGAAGTCGCCTGCGGTATTGGTGAAAAGATAACCGTGAACCTGCCTGACCGGTCGATTTCCGGCCACTTCAGTGGAATTGATGATAATGGCCTGTTGATGCTCGATACTGGGGCAGGCAGGATGATGACGATCGCCGCCGGCGACGTCTTCTTTGGATGATTGGAAAAACGAAGACTATGGCGAAGCAGGACGAACTTGTATTTCTGCCTCTGGGCGGCGTGGGCGAGATCGGTATGAACCTCGCTCTCTACGGCTATGGCCCGGCCGAGCATCGCCAATGGATCATGGTCGATTGCGGTGTGACCTTTCCGGGGCCCGATTTGCCGGGCGTCGATCTCGTCCTTCCCGACATCCGCTTCCTCGCCAAGCAGCGCAAGAGCCTGAAGGCGATCATTATCACCCACGCGCATGAAGACCACTACGGTGCGCTGGCCGACCTGTGGCCTGGCCTCAACGTTCCGGTCTATGCCTCGAAGTTCACCGCTGGGCTGCTCGAGGCCAAGCGCAGCTTCGAGAAGTCTGCGATCGGCGAGATCCCGATCACGCCGTTTACCGCTGGCGACACGATCAACGTCGGCCCGTTCAGCATCGAAGGCGTGGGCGTCAATCACTCGATCCCAGAGCCGATGTCGCTGATGATCCGCACGCCCGTTGGCAATGTCATCCATACCGGTGACTGGAAGATCGACCATGAGCCGTCGCTCGGTCCGCTGACCGACGAAGCGCGGTTCCGGCAGTTGGGCGACGAAGGTGTGCTGGCGCTGATGTGCGACTCCACCAATGCGCTGCGCGATGGCGTTTCTCCGTCGGAAAAGGATGTCTCCGAGAGCCTGCGCAAGATTATCGAGAATGCGGAAGGTCGCGTTGCGATCACGACATTCTCGTCGAACGTCGGCCGCATCAGGACGATTGCCGAGGCTGCGGAAGCAGCCGGTCGCGAGGTCCTCCTCCTCGGCAGCTCGCTGAAGCGCGTTGTCGACGTGTCGCGCGATATCGGCATCATGGAGGGTGTGAAGCCCTTCATCTCCGAAGAGGAATACGGCTACATCCCGCGTGACAAGGTCGTCGTTATCCTGACAGGCAGCCAGGGCGAGTCGAGGGCTGCCCTTGCCAAGCTTTCCCGTGACGAGATGCGCAATGTCGCGCTCGCGGCTGGCGATATCGTTGTTTTCTCGTCTCGCGCCATCCCGGGCAACGAAAAGGCGATCCAGGACATCAAGAACGGGCTCGTCGAGCAGGGTGTCCATTGCATCACCGACAGCGAGGCTCTTGTTCACGTCTCCGGCCACCCGCGCCGCAACGAATTGCAGAAGATGTACGAGTGGACGCGCCCGAAGATCGTTGTGCCCGTCCATGGCGAAGCGACGCATCTGACCGCTCACAAGGAGCTGGCGGAGCAGTCGGGCATCGGCATCGTTCCGCGCGTGCGCAATGGTGACGTGCTACGGCTTGCACCAGGCCCGGTCGAGGTCATCGACGAGGCGCCCCATGGCCGGATCTACAAGGACGGCACGTTGATCGGCGACTTCGACGAAATGGGCATTGGCGAGCGCAAGAAGCTCTCCTATGTCGGCCACGTTGCGTTCAATCTCGTTATCGACTCGCGTTACGATATTGTCGGCGAGCCGGATATCGTCGCCATCGGGCTGCCGGTCTATGATGACGAAGGCGACGAGATGGAAGATGCGCTTTACGATGCCGCCGTCGGCGCCATCGAGAGCATTCCGCGCGCGCGCCGCAAGGATCTGGATCTGCTGCAGGAGTCGGCGCGTCGCGCCATCCGCGCCGCGGCGAACCAGATCTGGGGCAAGAAGCCCGTCGTCACGGTCTTCATCAACAAGGTCTGATGATGCTCGGGCGCGTCAATCACATAGCAATGGCTGTTCCGGATCTCGCGGCCGCGACAGCTGTCTATCGCGACACGCTCGGAGCGACGGTATCCGTCCCGCAGGCCTTGCCGGAGCATGGCGTGACCGTTGTCTTCGTGGAGTTGCCGAACACGAAGGTCGAACTGCTCGAGCCGCTTGGGGCGGAATCGCCGATCGCGACCTTCCTCGAAAAGAACCCATCGGGCGGAATGCACCACATCTGCTACGAGGTCGACGATATTGTCGCCGCCCGTGACCATCTGGTCCGCGCCGGGGCGAGGGTGCTCGGGAACGGTGAGCCGAAGATCGGCGCGCATGGAAAGCCGGTGCTCTTCCTTCATCCGAAGGATTTCTTCGGTGCCTTGGTCGAACTCGAGCAAGTCTGAGCCGGCTGCGGCAGAGTGACACAAAGCCGGCAAATCTCTGCAGGGATCAACACCGGCCTTTGTGTTGGCACTCGATCCGGCCTATAAGCAGCCAAATCGCGATAGTCACAACGCGCTCGGCGGGACACTTTATGCTGCAGACATTTCTTCAGGGCTTTGCCGTCTATTTCATCGTCTGGTGGTTGACGCTTTTTGCCGTCCTGCCGATCGGCCTTCGCACCCAGGCGGAAGACAACGACATCGTCTTGGGTACGGTTCACAGCGCGCCGACCCGCTTCCGACCGCTGTTCGTCTTCTCGATGACGACTATCGTTTCGGCCGTGATCTACGCCGCCTGGTATATTTCTTCGAATTACTTTGGATGGGGCTTCGATGCCCTGCCGCAGATTGGGCCTTCGTTCTCGAACGTTTAAGGGCGTTTGCTCAGCATTTGAGCAGCTGCGGATTCTGCCGTCATACAGATGTCATCAAATTGCGCCATGAGCTTCCCTAACGGGATGCATGGCTCACGTTACGGCAGTTTGGCTGTGCATGGGAACGAATGCCGATGCTAAAAGGCAAAAAAAAACAAGGCTAAAAGCCTTGTTTTAAGTATCGCGTGATCCTTAACCGTTGCCGGGGCTGCGACGAGCGCGCCTAAGATCTGATCCTCCCAAGACTTGACCGCGAAATCGACAGAAATTTAGCTTCCTGCCTGTTTTGTGGGCTAAAGCTAGCTCAAAGAATGGGCTTTGTCATTAGGTTTTTTTGCATTTTTGCTACACTCTAGCATTTTTTTTCTGTTGATAAGGATTTCGTTCAAACCATTATAATCTCATGTTTTTCTTCGCGTTTATATTTTGCAGGCGCGAACTTGCATTTACGGAAGTCTGCGCGGACCTTTGCCGGGTTTCTTTCCGGCCGCGAAGCGGTTATGAACGCTCACAATATCTATCATCGCCTTCGATTCCGCGACCTGCGGTGTCCCAACAGCTTTGGAATTCGCCATGCGTCTGTCTCGCTATTTCATGCCCATCCTCAAGGAAAATCCCAAGGAGGCGGAAATCGTCTCCCACCGGCTCATGCTGCGCGCCGGCATGATCCGACAGCAGTCGCAGGGCATCTATTCCTGGCTGCCGTTGGGCAAGCGTGTACTGGACAAGGTCAACAACATCATTCGTGAAGAGCAGAACCGCGCCGGCGCGATCGAGCTCTCCATGCCGACCCTGCAGTCTGCCGAGCTGTGGCAGGAAAGCGGTCGCTATGATGCCTATGGCAAGGAAATGCTTCGGATCAAGGACCGCCAGGATCGCCCGATGCTGTATGGCCCGACCAACGAGGAGATGGTGACGGATATCTTCCGCTCCTACGTGAAGTCCTACAAGAGCCTGCCGCTCAACCTCTACCATATCCAGCTGAAGTTCCGTGACGAGATTCGTCCACGCTTCGGCACGATGCGTTCGCGCGAGTTCATGATGAAGGATGCCTATTCCTTCGACCTGACGCGCGAAGGCGCCGAGCATTCCTACAAGAAGATGTTCACCGCCTACCTGCGCACCTTCGATCGCCTGGGGCTGCGTGCCATTCCGATGCGTGCCGATACGGGCCCGATCGGCGGCGATCTCAGCCATGAGTTCATCATTCTGGCCGACACCGGCGAGTCTGAAGTCTACAGCCACAAGGACTTCGTCGATTTCGACATTCCGGCTGTTGATACGGATTTCGACGACGTCGCCGGTCTGGACGCGATCTTCAAGAAGTGGACGTCGGTCTACGCAGCCACATCCGAGATGCACGACGAAGCGGCCTTCAATGCGATCCCGGAAAGCGATCGCCTGTCGGCGCGCGGCATCGAAGTTGGCCATATCTTCTACTTCGGCACGAAATATTCCGAGCCGATGGGCGCCAGGGTGCAGGGTCCTGACGGCAAGGAACACCCCGTTCACATGGGATCCTACGGAATTGGCCCGACGCGCCTTGTTCCCGCCATCATCGAAGCATCGCATGATGAGAACGGAATCATCTGGCCAGACTCAGTCGCGCCGTTCGATGCGATCGTGATCAACATGAAGGCAGGCGACGCTGCCTGCGATGCCGCCTGCGAGACCATCTACGCCGCGCTTTCGAATGCCGGCAAGGACGTGCTCTATGACGACACCGACGACCGCGCCGGCACGAAGTTTGCGACGGCCGATCTGATCGGTATTCCGTTGCAGATCATTGCCGGTCCGCGTGCGGTCGCGAACGGCGAAGTGGAAGTCAAGGACCGCAAGACGGGCGCCCGCGAAACGATGACCATCGAAGCGGCAATCAACAAGCTCTTGGGCTAACGAGAAGGCGGGAGGCAAAATGGCAGACGCAGCGGTGGGCCAGCGGGGTTCCAAATCCGGCTTGGCTCCGGCCGGCCGGCCATTTTCCACCTTCGAGCGCCTTGTGGCGTGGCGCTATTTGCGCGCGCGCCGCAAGGAGGCGTTCATTTCGGTGATCGCCGGCTTCTCTTTCATCGGCATCATGCTCGGCGTGGCGACGCTCATCATCGTCATGGCTGTCATGAACGGCTTCCGGACGGAGCTGATTTCCCGCATCCTGGGCATCAATGGCCATATGATCGTGCAGCCGGTGGATGGGCCATTCACCGATTATGCGGTGCTGACCGACAAGTTTGCTGCGGTCCCTGGGATAAGGCTGGCGCTGCCGCTTGTGGAAGGCCAGACGCTCGCATCGGGCGCCGGCGGGGCAGGAACGGGAGCGCTGGTGCGCGGTATCCGTCCCGAAGACCTGACCAAGGTGAAAACCGTTTCCGAGAACATCAAGTCCGGTGACCTTGTCGGCTTCGCGGCCGGGCAGGGCGTTCTCATCGGTTCGCGCATGGCCGACCAGCTTGGCCTCCAGGCGGGTGACAATATTACCTTGATATCACCGGAAGGCGACATTACGCCGATGGGCGTCAACCCGCGCGTCAAATCCTACAAGGTCTCGGGTATCTTCGAGATCGGCATGTCGGAATACGATGCGTCAATCATCTACATGCCGCTCGAGGAATCGCAGCTTTATTTCAACGCAGACGGGCTGGTGCAGTCGATCGAACTCTTCGCCGACAATCCGGACGACATCGACAACCTGCGGCCAAAGGTCGAGGCCGCGGCGGGCCGCCAGATCGCCATCACCGATTGGCGCCAGCGCAACCAGACCTTCTTCTCGGCACTCCAGGTCGAGCGCAACGTCATGTTCATGATCCTGACGCTGATCGTCCTGGTCGCGGCACTGAACATCATCTCCGGCCTCATCATGCTGGTGAAGGACAAGGGCAGCGACATCGCCATCCTGCGGACGATGGGGGCGACCTCCGGCGCCATCATGCGGATCTTCTTCATGACGGGTGCGGCCATCGGGATTGTCGGGACGGTAGCCGGCGTCGGGCTCGGTGTCCTCGTCTGCGTCAATATTGAAAAGATCCGCGAGTTCTTCTCCTGGGTCTCCGGCACCGTGCTCTTCGATCCGCAGCTCTACTTCCTCAGCCAGCTGCCCGCCGAGATGAACCTCGGTGAAACGATCTCGGTGGTCGTGATGGCGCTGACCCTCTCCTTCATCGCAACGATCTTCCCTGCGTGGCGGGCCTCGAGGCTCGATCCCGTGCAGGCCCTGCGCTACGAATAAGGAATGCTCATTTCATGAAGCGGAATACCGTTCTCAAGCTTTCCGGCGTCGAGCGTCACTACGGCCAGGGAGAGACGCTGCTCTCCATCCTCAAAGGCGCGGATTTCACCCTGAACAGCGGTGAGATCGTCGCACTGGTCGCCCCCTCCGGCACGGGTAAATCGACGCTCCTGCACGTCGCCGGTCTGCTCGAACATCCCGATAGCGGCGAAGTCAGCATCAACGGTCATCCCTGCAATGGGCTGTCGGACGACAAGCGCACGGCAATCCGTCGCAGCGAGATCGGTTTCGTCTACCAGTTCCACCACCTGCTGCCGGAATTTTCCGCAATCGAAAACATCATGATGCCGCAGATGATCGCGGGTCTTCCGCGCGTCGAAGCAAAGCAGCGTGCCGCGCAGCTGCTAGATTACATGCGCATCGGCCATCGCGGCGCACACCGCCCAGGCGAGCTTTCCGGCGGCGAGCAGCAGCGCGTAGCCATTGCGCGCGCTGTCGCCAATGCGCCGAGCCTGCTTCTTGCCGACGAGCCGACCGGCAATCTCGACCCGGAGACGGCGAGCTATGTCTTCGATGCGCTGGAAGCACTCGTCCGTCAGTCTGGCCTGGCAGCCCTGATCGCAACCCACAATCACGAACTCGCGGGCCGGATGGATCGTCGCGTGACGATTGCCGATGGCAAGGTGGTGGATTTCTGATCAGGGGTGGATGAGACCGCCGCGGTAGTCCAGTTCGTAGGCCCGGCGCTCGTTCACCACGATCACTTCGCGCCCACTGAAGTGGCTGCAATCGCCGACGCTCTCGTCGGCATACAGACCGAAGGCATGCTCGAATTCCATGCCGCCGAGAAAGCGCCGATACTCGGCGTACATCTTGGACAGCGCGGCCTTGATCACGATGCCCGCGCGCTCGCCGTCGATCAGCGAATGCTCGATGATGCGGCCGAAGTAGTTCATCGCCCAGGCCGGCTTGCTGTCCAGCCAGACCACTTCCTGCCCGGCAAAATCGGTTCCGCCAAAATAGCTGTCGAGGTAACGCCACGGACCGCGCTGATAACCGATGTCATGCGATCCCGGCCGACAGGCAGGCGCAGGCCCACCGCTACCGACATAGGTGTTGGACTTCGCCTCGACGATGAAATCATTCAATGCGGCAATATCCATGCGCAGTTCCCTCCGCCGCGCAACCTCTCAAGAACGCAGGGAATTGTAAAGAACAAAAAGAGAACAGTCTCTATTGTCCGCAGATCTTTTGCCCGGTCTCGTCGGTCCATTCCGCGAGTGGGATGATGCGCGATTCGGCTTTGACACCCTTGCCGTCCTTCTGCAGCTGACCGGTCAAGGCATTGTAGTCGCAGCTGCCGGCGGCGTCCGGATCGAGCGTGTCGTAGTGATTGTAAGTATAGCCGGCAACGACGAACTGCTCGTTGCGGTAGGCGACCGTCAGCGTCTGATCCCAGCGATCCCGCCCAACGGCGCTGTTTTGTGAATGTATCGCGATCGAGGATTTGCCGACGGCCTTTAGCGACGGTTCCTGGCCGAAGATCCCGTCCGCATTGGTGCTGCCCCAGATCTTGTTTGGCGCGCTCAACGAAAGTCTGAGGAGCTCATGCTCGCTGTCACGAAGATAGATGTAGATGCCGATCTGGTCATCGCTGGCGCTGTCCGCTGGAGCAACCAACAGCGCAAGATCGTTTTTCCCGTCGGCATCCCAATCACCGCTGGCTGCATCGACGATGCGTGCCGGATCAATCTGCTCGGCTTGCGCGGTTAACGCCGCCGACAGGGTCAATCCGGCGATTAGTACAATCTTAAACATGCTTTTCTCCCGTGGCCACGCGGCCAGAAAAGCGGAAAAGATTCCTGTTGACAATAGAACAAACGAGAAACAAAATACAAACATAAGAGCACAGGAGAGCCAAATGACTGATATGATCCGCGATATCGCAGCATTCACCTCCATCGCAATGTTCGTTGCCAGCTTCTCGCTAATCTGCATGGCAATGTAGAATTCAGGGGACCGCATGGCTGCCATGCGGTCCATACGCAGGACTTAACTGGACATCGCCACTCCCAATGCCGACAATGCGCCCGATTCATTCGGATGCGCGGAAAGGCATGTCATGGCGGGTACGGAAAAGGACGGCTCGGACGGATTTATCGGCGGTACGCCGGGGTTCGTTCACCTGCGTGTTCATTCGGCCTATTCGCTTCTCGAGGGCGCTCTTCCGCTGAAGAAGATCCTCTACAAGGCGTCGGGCGACAGCCAGCCTGCAATCGCCATTACCGACACCAACAACCTGTTCGTCGCCCTCGAGTTTTCGCAGAAGGCGATGGACGAGGGACTTCAGCCGATCATCGGCTGCCAGCTGTCGATCGACATGGAAGACGGCCTGGAAACGGAGCGGCGTGGTGGCCAGCAGGCGTTGGTCAAGCTGCCGTCCGTGGTGCTTCTTGCCGCAACCGACGGCGGCTATGAACGCCTGGTCGATCTCGTCAGCCGCGCCTATCTCGGCGGTGAAGACGGCCAGGCCGTGCACATTCGCTCGTCGTGGCTCGATGAAAGCGGCACAGAAGGGCTGATTGCCCTGACCGGGGCATCGACTGGCCCGATCGACACCGCGCTCAAGGATGGACATGCAGGACGGGCCGAGGCCAGATTGCTGTCCCTGAAGCGGCTGTTCGGCGATCGACTCTACGTCGAATTGCAGCGGCACGGCACCTATGACAAGCGCCACGAGCGCAAGATGATCGAGCTCGCTTACGAGCATGATTTGCCGCTCGTCGCCACCAACGAAGCATTCTTTCCGGCGCGTGACGACTATGACGCGCACGATGCCCTGATGGCCGTGGCCCACAACGCCATTGTCTCCGACGACAGCCGTTTCAGGTTGACGCCCGACCATTATCTCAAGAGCCGCGCGGAAATGCAGAAGCTCTTTGCCGATCTGCCGGAGGCGCTGGAAAACACGGTGGAGATCGCCCGCCGTTGTTCTTTCGTCCTGAAGACCCGCAAGCCGATCCTGCCGCGGTTTACCGGTGCGACCGACGATCCCGAGGTGGCCGAGCGCGAAGAGGCGCTGGAATTGCGTCGCCAGGCCGTCGAGGGTCTCAACGATCGTCTTGTGTCGCTTGGCATGTCGCCAGGCTATGAAGAGAAGGACTATCGCGAGCGGCTGGAGTTCGAACTGAGCGTTATCGAACGCATGAAGTTCCCGGGCTACTTCCTGATCGTTGCCGACTTCATCAAATGGGCGAAACAGCACGATATTCCGGTCGGCCCTGGCCGCGGTTCCGGTGCGGGCTCTCTGGTCGCTTATGCGCTGACCATCACCGACGTGGATCCGCTGCGCTTTTCGCTGCTCTTCGAGCGCTTCCTCAATCCGGAACGCGTATCGATGCCCGACTTCGATATCGACTTCTGCCAGGATCGCCGCGAAGAGGTGATCCGCTACGTGCAGAAGAAATACGGGCGTGAGCAGGTAGCCCAGATCATCACCTTCGGTTCGCTGCAGGCGCGCGCCGCCTTGCGCGACGTGGGTCGCGTGCTGGAAATGTCCTACGGCCAGGTCGACAAGATTTGCAAGCTGGTGCCGAACAATCCAGCCAATCCGACGCCACTGTCTAAGGCGATCGAGGAGGAACCGAAGCTTCAGGAGGAAGCTGATAAGGAACCCGTCGTCGCCCGCCTGCTCGATATCGCGCAGAAGATCGAGGGGCTCTACCGCCACGCTTCGACCCACGCCGCCGGTATCGTCATCGGCGACCGCCCGCTGTCGAAGCTGGTGCCGATGTACCGCGATCCACGCTCCGACATGCCGGTTACCCAGTTCAACATGAAGTGGGTCGAGCAGGCCGGTCTCGTGAAGTTCGACTTCCTCGGCCTGAAGACGCTGACGACGCTGAAGGTGGCCGTCGATTTCTGCAAGAAGCGCGGTATCGAGGTCGATCTTGCCTCCGTCCCGCTCGACGACAAGCTGACCTACGAGATGCTCTCACGCGGTGAAACCGTCGGCGTGTTCCAGGTGGAAAGTGCCGGCATGCGTAAGGCACTGATCGGGATGCGGCCTGACTGCATCGAGGACATCATCGCGCTTGTGGCACTCTATCGCCCAGGTCCGATGGAAAACATTCCGACCTACAATGCCCGCAAGCATGGCGAGGAAGAGATCGAGTCGATCCATCCGACCATCGACTACCTGCTGAAGGAAACCCAGGGCGTTATCGTCTACCAGGAGCAGGTCATGCAGATCGCCCAGGTGCTCTCGGGCTATTCCCTCGGCGAAGCCGACCTGCTGCGCCGCGCCATGGGTAAGAAGATCAAGGCGGAAATGGACCAGCAGCGCGAGCGCTTCGTTGACGGTGCCGTCAAGAACGGCGTGTCGAAGCCGCAGGCCGACAACATCTTCGAACTGCTGGCAAAGTTCGCGAACTACGGCTTCAACAAGTCGCACGCCGCGGCCTACGCGATCGTCTCCTACCAGACGGCCTATATGAAGGCGCATTATCCGGTGGAGTTTCTCGCCGCGTCGATGACGCTCGACATGTCGAACACCGAAAAGGTCAACGACTTCCGCCAGGATGCAAAGCGCCTCGGGATCGAGGTGATCGCGCCGTCGGTGCAGACGTCGTTCCGCCATTTCCAGACGGGCGAGAGCCGCATCTATTACGCATTGGCCGCGCTTAAGGGCGTTGGCGAATCGGCTGTCGATCACATCGTCGAGGTTCGTGGCGACACATCCTTTGCCAGCCTCGAGGATTTCTGCCTGCGCATCGATCCGAAGCAGGTAAACCGCCGCGTGCTGGAAAGCCTGATCTTCGCCGGCGCCTTCGATTGCTTCAATCTCGATCGCGCCCAGCTGTCGGCCGGCCTCGACCGCATTCTCGGCTATGCCCAAAATGCCCAGCAAGAGAAAGCCAGTGGTCAGATGGGCTTTTTCGGTGCGTCATCAGGCGCGGGGCCGGAGAAAATCGCGTTGCCGCCATTTTCGCCCTGGCTTGCCTCCGAAAGGTTGCTTAAGGAATTCCAGGTCCTCGGCTTTTACCTCACGGCTCACCCGCTCGACAGCTACAACAGCGTTCTACAGAAGATGCGCGTGCAGACCTTTGCGGATTTCTCTGCCGCGGTGAAGCAGGGCGCAACCAATGCCCGACTGGCCGGAACGGTGATTTCGAAGCAGGAGCGAAAGACCCGCACCGGCAACAAGATGGGGATCATCGTCTTTTCCGATTCCTCCGGTCAGTTTGAAGCCGTCCTCTTCTCTGAAATGCTGAACCAGTACCGCGACATGCTCGAGTCAGGAAAATCCTTCGTCATCACGGCAACGGGCGAGGAGCGGCCCGAAGGCATCGGATTGCGCATCCAGACGATCCAGTCGCTGGAGGAAAAGTCGCTGCAGATGCAGAAGGCGCTGCGCGTCTATGTCCGTGATTCCGGACCACTGCGCGCGGTTGCTGCTCATCTCAATGCCAGGGGCGATGGTCTCGTCTCCTTCATCGTGATCAAGGAAGACGGCCGGCGGGAAGTCGAGGTTGAACTCTCGCAGAAATATCGCATTACGCCGGAGATTGCCGCTGCACTGCGCGCGGCGCCGGGTGTGGTGGACGTGGAACTCGTCTGACCCTTTAGTGCGTCACGGTGATGAAGTCCGTGCCGACGCCGGTCTCGGTCCCGATGCCAGTGTCTGATATGGTGATGGTCGATCCAGCTGTCAGCATCCCGTCGATCTTCTTCCGCGTATCGTCGGGTATGTCGACGCGGCTCAGCGCGTTGGCGATCGGCGTTCCCGAGATGATCGAGCTTTCGAGACCGGTGATGCCGAGCCGCTTCATCGTTTGGCGCGAGAGATTGTTTGCGAGCGTTACGCCCATCCAGCTCGCGGTGCCGTTCTCGAAATCGACCGCGCTGGCCGTAAGGAAGTGCGTTCCGAGCGCGAGCCCAGGATCGGAGATGGTCACCGGAGCCGTAAATACCGGACGGAAACCCTGCCGAACGAGAAGGACGCCATTCGGTGGTCCGGATTTGCCCGCAGCCGCATAGACGGCGTCGATCAACGTGTCACTGATGAGTGACTTGTCGTTTCCCGGGGCTAAAGGATGCTGCGACTTGAAGTCGGCGATCGCCTGAACCGTTGCCGGCCCCAGAAGCCCGTCGGGGTTGCCGACGGCAAATCCGAGATCGGCCAGCAGGGTTTGCAAGTCCATGATCGTCTCGCGCTCGCTTCTACGAGTAATGAGGATACGGATCGGTTCGTCGTTAACAGGTGCGACGATTGGCTGGACCTGCAGTCTCGGCATCGCTGTTTCGTTCATGGCGACCTGTACCGGCACTTGTCCGATCGTTGGCCTCAACTCGACGTCCGACAGGAGAGGAGCTGGCTCTGGCGCCTGCGGATGGAAGAGCGCCGGGTGATCGATCGGCCTCGGCGTGACTTCACCGTCGGTGATCACGACGGGCACACCCATCGCGGTCATCTTGTAGAGCTCCTTTGCGAATGCGCTCGGCAAACGCACGCAGCCGTGTGAGGCGGGATAGCGCGGTACGGAATTCGACTCGTGCAGCGCTATGCCGGACCATGTCAGCCTTTGCATGAAGGGCATCGGGGCTGCGGAATAGATATTGGACTCGTGATACTTCTTCTTCTCGATGACGGAGAAGATACCGCTGGGCGTCGTATGACCCGGCTTGCCGGTCGAAACCTTCGACGTCGCAATAACCTCGGTACCGTCATAGACGGCAAGCGTTTGATTGCTCTTCGAAACGAAGATTTGCAACGTGCGCGCATCTCCGGCGAAAACCGGATGCACGAGCGCGGTGGCCGACAGCAAGCCGAGGCCGAAAACGAGACGCGAGAACATTGAACCAACCAGAACGCAATACAGTGAAGGCAGCCTAGTCCTCGAAACTTAAGGAAAACTTGAAACAGCGTTCCGTGCGACCGGATCGGCACGGAACGCTGGCGAGCTTGGTGCCCTTAAGAGCGGTCGCGCTTGCCGCCGAAGGTATAGCCGGTTTCGACGGTTCCCTTACCGAACTTGTCGCGCAGCTTGTCCATGGCCGCTTCCGCAGCCGCGCGGCGGCCCGATTGCACATCGACGAGATCGCGCGGATCGGCGCGCGCGGGATCGCAAAGATCGGTGACGCCGATGCCGATCAGGCGGAATTTCGTCCCGTCGGTTTCTTTCTGCAGCATGTCGAGCCCGGTGCGGAAGATCCGGTCGGCGAGCTGCGTCGGATCTTCGAGCTTGCGGTTGCGTGTTCGCGATTTGAAGTCCGCGCTCTTCATTTTCAGAACGACCGTGTGGCCGGCAATCTCGTTCTTTTTCAATCGCCAGGAAACTTTTTCGGAAAGGCTGCGCAGGATCGGGACCAGATCGTCGTAGCGCGAGATGTCGTCGAAGAATGTGGTTTCTGCGGATACGCTCTTGGCGGCGTCGTTCAGATGCACATCTCGATCGTCGATGCCCCGCGACAGACGCGAGAGCCGCTGACCGAGGCTGCCATAGCGCCGCATGAGATCGCTCTCTTCCATCGTCTGCAACTGTCCAATGGTGCGAATCCCGTCGGCTTCCAGTGTTGCGGCAAACGCCTTTCCCACGCCCCAGATCGTTGTCACCGGGCGTGGGGCGAGAAAAGAGACCGCTTCTTCGCGTCCGATCACCGAAAATCCCCGCGGCTTTTGCAGGTCCGACGCCACCTTGGCGAGGAACTTGCAATAGGAGAGGCCCACGGAGACGGTGATGCCGATTTCCTTTTCGACGCGCCGGGCAAACTTGGCCAATGTGCGGGCAGGGGGATCGTGGTGGAGCCGTTGCGTGCCACCAAGCTCCAGGAATGCTTCATCGATCGAAAGCGGCTGCACAAGCGGCGTCAAGTCCTGCATCATCGCGCGCACTTCGCGCCCCACCTTCACGTATTTCTCCATGTTTGGCGGCAACACGACCGCCTGCGGGCAGGCTTCGAGCGCCTTGAACATGGGCATCGCCGAGCGGACACCGTGTATGCGTGCGATGTAGCAGGCGGTGGAAACGACGCCGCGCTTGCCTCCGCCGATGATCACCGGCTTGTCGGCAAGGTCGGGATTGTCACGCTTCTCGACCGTCGCATAGAAGGCGTCGCAATCAATGTGCGCCAGCGTCAGCTCGTAGAGCTCGTCATGCCGCACCAGGCGCGGGCTGCCACATGCCGTACAGCGGCGTGCCTCGCTCTTCTGCTCGGCAAGGCAGTCGCGACAGAAGCCGGGCGTCTTGGAAGGCAGTTGCAACATGGCTGAGAACAAAGGTTGAACATCGCGACATTAGCCCCTAAGCTTGTGAGTCTCAAGAGCGTCGCGAAGCTTTTGGTGGCGCGTCCACGTCGGTGTCATGCGCCGCATGCGGCAATGTATGCCGGCCGTAAAATGCCGGGAAAGCCGTACGGTGCGCTCCGTTTCAGCCGGTTCGGGAGGTTACCGGTGCGGTGCCGGATGCCATGTGTGCCCGCAACAGGTCGTGTGCGTGCTCCCATCCCGAGGCAGCGACGATCGGATCGACCGGAACCGGTGCGAAAGGCTTGAAGTCGGCATTGGCCATCATCGTCACGAGCAGGCACTCGGGGACATGCTCGCCGACAGAGAGGAGATTGCGTTGCATATCATCGATGAACGCGACAGGCAGATCTCGTCGATCGTGCAGCTCCGCAACGACGGGCCCCTTCGGCTGTTCGGTCGCAATCATGTCGAAGGCGAGCTCGAAGCGGTCGAGAAGGCGGCGCCGGACGCCATGGTGGCGCGGTGGCATGGCGGTCAGAAAAACGATGTCCGCCTCGTCGGAAAGGGCTTGCAACGTTTCGATCGCGCGTTCCGCCGGCGTTTGCCACAAATCCTGGCTGGCGAAGAACGCATCCTCGAAGGTGTCAACCTGTTCGCGGTCGAGTTCGCTGCCGTCCAGCAGCGAGACGATGTTGCCGTGCAGTCGGAAAGAGCGCGGCAGGAGATCGCAGCGTTGCGAACGAAGGAAAGCGGTGAACGGTGTCAGGAACTCCAGGACCACCTCGTCGATATCGCAGACGATAAGGGGGCGGTCGCCGAGGCGCACCTGACTGGCATTGGTCACGATCTCCATTCTCAATACTCCCCCGACCCCAGGCCCGGCGGCGAGAAATGCAACCACGCCGCATTCAGCGCTTCTGGCGACGTGCCGGTCGCCTCGCAAAAGGCAAGGGCGGTGGGCTCGTGCTGCATCAGAAAATCCATCATGCCGGAAAGAAAGCCCGGATCGCTTATCGCGGTGCGGACCTGTGCGGGCTCAACCCCTGTCAGGGCAAGGAATCGGCCGAAAAGATCTGGGTCATTTGCAAGCCAGGCAAGAACGGCAATTGCGGTCTCTTGCGGGTCTGCGGCGCGCTGTTTGGAAGTCTTGAAGTTGCTCTGCATTTCTCGGGCTAAATTACCTATTTTTCAACCAAATACCGATAACATTCAGCCATCGGTTTCATGGGTCCGTGCGTTCGCATGTCATACTTATGCGGCTGAACGGTTGCCAGAACGGACTTAGGACGCGTGTCATGCCCAAGCAGGTGATGATTGTAGAAGATAACGAGCTCAACATGAAGCTCTTTCGCGACCTCATCGAGGCGTCCGGCTACACGACGATTCAGACCCGCAATGGGATGGAAGCGCTGGAACTTGCCCGCAAGTATCGCCCCGATCTGATCCTCATGGATATCCAGTTGCCGGAAGTCTCGGGCCTCGAGGTCACCAAGTGGCTGAAGGAAGACGACGAGCTGCACGTGATTCCGGTCATCGCCGTGACCGCTTTTGCGATGAAGGGCGACGAGGAGCGTATCAGGCAGGGCGGCTGCGAGGCATATGTCTCCAAACCCATCTCCGTTCCCAAGTTCATCGAAACGATCAAGACATACCTTGGGGATGCCTGACGCATCGGAAAGAAGCCCATGACTGCGCGAATCCTGGTGGTTGATGATATCCCGGCGAATGTGAAGCTGCTCGAAGCGCGGCTGGTCGCCGAGTATTTCGATGTGCTGACGGCCTCGGACGGATATCAGGCTCTGGCGATTTGCGAGCGGAACCAGGTCGATCTCGTGCTTCTCGATATCATGATGCCTGGAATGGACGGCTTTGAAGTTTGCGAGCGCCTGAAGTCCAATGTGAAGACGGCGCATATTCCCGTGGTCATGGTCACCGCGCTCGATCAGCCGACCGACCGCGTTCGTGGCCTCAAGGCCGGTGCCGATGACTTTCTGACCAAGCCCGTCAACGACCTCCAACTGATCGCCCGCGTGAAAAGCCTGCTGCGTCTCAAGACCTTGAGCGACGAGCTGCGCATTCGCGCCGAGACGGCGCACATGATGGGCATCGACGATCTGCTCAGGGGCGCCGACGGGCGCGGCGAGGAGACGGCCGAGGTGATGCTGGTCGACGGCCGGGCCAATTCGCAGGAGCGCATCATCCGGGCATTGAAGCCTGTTGCCGACGTCTTCGCGATCTCGGATGCCCAGGCGGCGATCTTCGAAGCAACCGAGAACGCCTTCGACCTGGTGATCGTGAACGCCAATCTCGATGACTATGATCCGCTGCGCCTGTGCTCGCAGCTCCGCTCTCTCGAACGCACGCGTTTCCTGCCGATCCTGATCATCACGGAGCAGGGCGACGACGAGATGGCCACGCGTGCCCTCGACCTCGGCGTGAATGACTACATCGTGCGGCCGCTCGATCCGAACGAACTCGTCGCCCGTTGCCTGACACAGCTGCGGCGCAAGCATTATAACGATCGCCTGCGTGCCGGTCTGAAGCAGACCATCGAGCTTGCGGTGACGGATCCGCTGACAGGGCTCAGCAACCGTCGCTATCTCGACAACCACATGAGCACGCTGTTTAATCGCTCGATGGCCAGAGGCCGGCCGCTGTCGGTGTTGATCACCGACATCGATCGCTTCAAGGACGTCAACGACACATACGGTCACGATGCCGGCGATGACGTCCTCAGGGAGTTTGCCAACCGTATTCGCTCCACGGTTCGTGGCGCCGATCTCGCCTGCCGCTACGGTGGCGAGGAGTTCGTTGTCGTCATGCCGGATACGGCGCCCGAAGTGGCCGCGGTGGTCGCCGAGCGGTTGCGCCTTGCCATCGAGACGGCGCCATTCGTGCTGAAGTCCTCTGGTCAGGCGCTGGAGATCACCGCTTCCTTCGGGATATCATCGCGCGGCGCGTCGGTGCTCACTCCGGGACAGTTGATGAAGCAAGCCGACCAGGCGCTCTATGAGGCCAAGAACGGCGGACGTAACCGCGTCGTCGCGGCTGCCTGAGCCTTCTCGCTTCTCCACGACAATCCACAGGTAAATGGATGGACGCCCAGAGGGCGTCGCAACGCGTTCCGTCAAAATAGAACCACGTAAGTTCCGGATTTAAGCTTTCGCGCCACAGAAATGGCCCGCCGAAGGTATTTGCCAGGTGGCGAGCGGAACGTGAATAATCGTCGCATTTTCCGGGGATACTCCGGAGCTTCGGTAATCACCAGACTTTAGGAGGCCGCGGCTGCTAATGCTATTGGACTATACTTGCGGACAGCTCCGCCGTATTCGTGCCTATTCTTGCCAAAAGAGATGATTCTTCGCGTTATAAGCTGTTCCAAATCCGGACTTTTAACCATGAAATCAATCTGAGAATTCTAACCATTAAGAATTTGTTGATTTTCTTTCATTTTCGCGCAAATTATCGGCTCATAAGAGAAAAACACTCCTACGGGAGTTGTCGATACCCCATGATGCTCAGGTCCGCCGCATCTCCTGGGTCGTGGGGTCGGTCGGCTGGTATGCAACATTCCGCGGTTCCTCGTGCCGCGTTGCTTGCTGGCCGACCCCCTTTCATGAACACGCCGTCCTTTCCGTCGAAACGGGAAGGACGGCGTTTCTGTTTCTGCGGCTCTCTGGAGAGGTTGCCATTCAGGCAATAAAAAAGCGCGCAGCCGATTGGCGCGCGCTTTTACGAACCGCTAGATCAAGTGATTACTTGATCTTGGTTTCCTTGAACTCGACGTGCTTCTTAGCAACCGGGTCGTACTTCGTCTTCGTCATTTTGTCCGTCATCGTACGGCTGTTCTTCGTCGTAACGTAGAAGAAACCGGTGTCGGCTGTCGACAGCAGCTTGATCTTGATTGTTGTAGCCTTGGCCATGGTCGTCCTGCCTTTAATAAAATGAAAGCCGTGGAAGGCCGGATGGCTCCACGGCAAATTCTGGCGCGAAACTACGAATCCAGCCCGAAAAGTCAAGCCCGCTTTCTAATGAAAAGCAGCCTTACGGCGGAAAGCAGGGCATAAAGGCCGAAGAAAGCGGCAATTGCCCAGGCAAATCCGTTGTTGCCGGCGACATCGATCGCCGCGCCGATGACCTGGGGACCTGCGACGGTGCCGACGGCGTAGCAGAAGACGAACGCCGCATTGGCCGCCGCAAGGTCCGATCCGGTCAGGCGGGAGCCCAGATGGCTGAGGCCGACCGTATAGAGCCCGGCAACGCAGCCGCCCCAGAAAAGCAGCACCGCGGCCATCAAGGCCCAGCTGTGGGACAGGAGCGGCAGCATCAGCGAGCCGATCAGGCCCATGAAAGCCATGCCGGCGAGCAGGGGGCGTTTGTCCTTCATCCGGTCTGAGAGCAGGCCCACCGGTATCTGAAAGATCATGTTGCCGATGCCCATGACCGTCAGCAACAGCGCCGCCTGCGATTCGGTAAAGGATGCCCTGACGGCATAGATCGGGAACAGGGCCAGGCCGCCGGCCTCGACCGCGCCGAAGATGAAGACCGCAGCCGTGGCACTCGGAACCAGGAAGATATAGCGCATGAAATGCAGCTCGGGCTTTTCTTCCAGAACCGGGCTCTCGTGGCGTGCGATGAAGATCGGAACAGCCGCGAGCAGGATGGCACAGGCGCCGACGCCGAAAGGAATGATGCCTTCGCTGCCGACAATGGAGAACAGCAACGGCCCGGCAGCAAAGCCGAGCGAAAGCACGGTGGCGTAGATGCCGAGAACGAAGCCGCGCTTCGAGGGAGGGGACGCGGCGTTGATCCAGAATTCCGAGAGAATGAACAGCGTCGTCGTCGCGCCGTGGAAAGCGAAGCGCAGCGGGAACCACATCCAGAATTGCTCGGCATAGAAGAAGCCGACGGCGCTGAGCGCTGAAAGCACCACAGCCCAGAGCATTGTCGGGGCGACGCCGAACTTGTGGGCGAGCTTGGTCGTGATCGGCGCGGCCACCATGGCGGCAACGCCGGCCATTGCCGTGTTCAGGCCGATCAGGGTCGACGGGATGCCTCGCTTCTCGAGAATGATGCTGAGGAGCGGAAGGCCGAGGCCGATAGCGATCCCGACAGCCGAGATCGACGAAATGGCAGCCACCAGTGAAGGCCAATGGATTTCCTCAACATCGCCCGGTGTGCCGTTTCGCGGCTGAGACATAAAGCCATCCTTAGAACCACTGCAGGGAATCGCGTGCCGCGAACACATAGAAAGGCACAACAGCACCAAATCCAAGTGACGGCTGTGCTTTACAAGATGAACCGCGCCTGCCGCAATAAGCTGATTGATGTGGGACAGGATTCGTCAAGAAAAGCTTACCGTTGGGCGCACATGATTTGGCGCCACAACACGTGTAGCAGCGCACGCGGCGCTGCTACACGTCAAATGTGTCGTGATGGTGAATGTAGCCGCCTAGCGACGGCGGCCGGGAATTTCGTACTGATCGTGATCGTCGCCATGGCCGCCAAAACCGTGCATCTTGAGCGCCCACTGCAGACCGATGACGCCACCCTTGATCGGCTGGATGACCAGCAGCGCCGCAATCAGCGTTATCGGTGTCCAGATCGCAAAGGTAAGCCACAGCGGCATCGGCCAGACCATGTCGGTCATCATGTAGCCGCCGATGATGATGTGGCCGATCACCACGATCGTAAGGTACGGCGGCAGGTCGTCGGAACGATGGTGATGCATGGCTTCGCCGCAGGCGGCGCAGTTGTCCACCGGCTTCAGGAAATTCCTGAAGAGCTTGCCGCTGCCGCAAGCCGGACAACGATTGAGCATGCCACGCATGATGGAGCGACCGACCGGACGTTCCACTTCTTCGCTTCCTCCGTAACGGATCGTCTGGTCGCTTGAGGTGGTCGTCATCGTCGTTTCCTTTTCTGGCGTCCCTACAACGCCTATCGCCGCCCTCTCGGGGGTCTTGTTCCGGCCTTCTTCCGCGCGTTGTGCGCGTCGCGTCGGCCCGCCTTGTGGAACGAACGCACAGCGGTAGGCATCTTCCGCCCTTCGCTGATCATCTCGAAACGAAGTGCACCGGCGAGCGGAATGGCTTCCGCAAGTTTCACCGTAACGCTATCCCCCAGGCGATATCCGAGACCAGTTTTCTCGCCCGATAGCGCCTGATGCGCCTCATCATAGATGAAGTAGTCCGTTCCTAGCGTAGATATAGGAATGAAGCCGTCCGCTCCATAGTCCGGCAGGGCGACAAATAGTCCCGATTTCGTCACCCCTCCTATGCGCCCTTCGAATTCCTCGCCGACGCGGCCGGCAAGGTGGTGTGCAATGAGTCGGTCCACGGTCTCACGCTCGGCTGCCATGGCGCGGCGCTCGAAGGTCGAGATTTCCGCGGCGATATCGTCCAGTGCGGCTTCTTCGTCCGGCGTGATGCCGCCTTCGCCGAAGCCAAGCGAACCGACCAGCGCGCGATGCACGATCAGATCGGCATAGCGTCGGATCGGTGAGGTGAAGTGCGCGTACTTCATCAGGTTCAGGCCGAAGTGCCCGATATTCTCCGGGCTGTAGATCGCCTGGCTCTGGGAACGCAGCACCATTTCGTTGACCATCGTCTGATGCGGCGTGTCGTCTGCCTTGGCAAGGATCATGTTGAAATTGTTGGCGCGCATATTGCCGCCCTTCTGCAGCGAAATGCCAAGCGTTGCCAGGAATTCGCGAAGCACTTCCTGCTTTGCCAGCGTGGGGCCATCGTGAATGCGGTAGATGAGAAGCTGTTTCTTCTTCTCCAGCGTTTCGGCGGCCGAAACGTTCGCCTGGATCATCATCTCTTCGATCAGCTTGTGCGCGTCGAGCCGTGGCGGCACGAAAACCCGGTCCACGGTACCGTCGGGCTTGAGCAGGATCTTGCGTTCCGGCATGTCGAGCTCGAGCGGTTGGCGCCGCTCGCGACCGCGGGTCATGACCCCGTAAGCGTGCCAGAGCGGCTTGAGGATCGGTTCGAGCATCGGCCCGGTCTTGTCGTCGGGATTGCCGTCGATCGCCGCCTGTGCTTGCTGGTAGGAGAGTTTCGCCGCGCTCTTCATCATCACGCGATGGAAGGTGTGGCTGGCCTTGCGACCTTCTTTCGAGAAGACCATGCGCACGGCAAGCGCCGGCCGATCCTGGCCCTCCCGCAGCGAGCACAGATCGTTCGAAATCCGCTCCGGCAGCATCGGCACGACGCGATCCGGGAAATAGACGGAGTTACCGCGCTTCAACGCTTCACGATCCAGCGGTGAGTTCGGCCGGACATAATAAGAGACGTCGGCGATGGCCACCGTGACGATGACGCCGCCTTCGTTATCGGGCGAGGGATCGAGTTCCGCGTACACGGCATCGTCGTGGTCCTTGGCGTCGGCCGGATCGATGGTGATCAGCGGCACGCTGCGCCAGTCCTCGCGATGCGACATGGTCGCAGGCTTGGCGTCGTCCGCTTCGGCGACAACGGCCGGCGGAAAGATATAAGGAATGCCGTGGGCGTGAATTGCGATCATCGAGATCGCCTTCTCCGAGGCAACAGAACCGACGATCGAAAGCACCTTGGCACGCGGCAATCCGAAACGGCCGAGGCGCGCGACCTCGACCTCGACCAGATCGCCGTCCTTGGCCTCGCCCTTGTAATCGGGGTCGATCAGCATCTCCTCGCCGCGCCGTTCGATCGGCAGCAGGCGTCCGCCACCGCCGGGCGCATCCTTGAACACGCCGAGCAGCGCACCACGACGCTTGTCGAGGACTTTGATGATCCGTGCGGTATAGGCCGGACCACCGCGATCGGCGGCAGGAAAGATCTTTGCAAGAATGCGGTCGCCCATGCCGGCAACAGGAGCCTTGCCCTTGCCGTTGCGACCGGCAGGAGAGGTCGACTGTCGAATAGCGACCGCGGGTGCGACACCCATTTCCTCTGGCCATTCCGCCGGTCGGCCGATCAGTTCGCCGTCCTTGTCGCGTGTCGTGATATCCAGCACCGTCACCGGCGGCAGCGCGCCAGGGCGGATGAGGGACTTGCGCGTCTTCTGAAGCATCCCTTCCTGCTCAAGCTCGCGCAGCAGCTGCTTGAGCTCCACGCGGCTATCACCCTTCAGGCCGAATGCCTTGGCAAGCTCGCGCTTGGAGGCCTTTTGCGGATGATCGGCGATAAAGCGCAGGATCACTTCGCGCGAAGGAAGCGCGCCATGCTGGATGTTGAGCGGCGCGATAGATGGCTCTGCACTGGCACGGCCGGCTTTGCCAGGACGCTTGCCCTTCATGTTATCGCGCGGAATTCTGCTCACTCTTCGCTCTTCTTCGTCTTCTTGGCCGGGGCTTTCGCCTTGGTGGCTTTCGCCTTTGCCGGCGCCTTCGTTGCCTTCGCCTCGGCGGATGCCGCCTTGGCCTTCGGCTTACCCTTGGCTGCAGGTGCCTTGCCGGCCTTGGCTGCGATCAGCACCAGGGCTTCCTCGACAGTCAACGCCTGCGGATCAGTACCCTTGGGCAGCGTTGCGTTGACCTTGCCCCAGTTCACGTAAGGACCGTACTTGCCGTCGCGCACGGTAATCGCGCCGCCATCCGGATGGTCGCCGAGTTCCTTCAACGCTGCCGCAGCAGTCCGACCGCGTCCGGCAGGTCCCTTGCTTGCCTTGTCGGCAATCACGGTCACGGCACGGTTGAGGCCGATCGAGAAGACGTCTTCGACGCTTTCGAGGTTGGCGTAAGAACCGTCATGCAGCAGGAATGGCCCATAACGGCCGATGCCGGACGAAATCATCTTGCCGGATTCTGGGTGCTTGCCGATATCGCGCGGCAACGAGATGAGCGCCATCGCCTTCTCGTAGTCGATCTCTTCCGGCCGCCATCCCTTCGGCAGCGACGCGCGCTTGGCATCCTTGCCATCGCCGCGCTGGATGTAGGGGCCGAAACGGCCGGAGCGCAGCGTAAGTTCCTCGCCGGTCACCGGATCGGTGCCGAGCGCCTTCGGCTCGTTCAGCGCTGCGCCTTCGGCTTCCGCGCCACCTTCGGATGACAGCTGGCGCGTGTAATTGCATTCCGGATAGTTCGAGCAGCCGACGAAGGCGCCGTACTTGCCGAGCTTCAGCGACAGATTACCGGTTCCGCAGACCTGGCAAATGCGCGGATCGCTGCCGTCCTCGCGCTTCGGAAACACCAGCGGCGCCAGCGATTCATTCAGCGAATCGAGCACGTTGGTAACGCGCAGTTCCTTAGTGTCCTCGATCTGAGCGAAGAAATCCTGCCAGAAGTCGCGCAGAACCTGCTTCCAGTTCAGTTCGCCGGCGGAGATCCGGTCGAGCTTTTCTTCAAGATCGGCCGTGAAGTCGTATTCGACATACTTGGTGAAGAAGCTTTCCAGGAAGGCCGTCACCAGCCGGCCCTTGGAATGCGGGATCAGCTTGCGCTTGTCGATGATCACATACTCGCGGTCGCGCAGCGTTGCGAGCGTTGCCGCGTAGGTCGAAGGACGACCGATGCCGAGCTCTTCCATCTTCTTGATGAGCGAAGCTTCGGAATAGCGCGGCGGCGGCTCGGTGAAGTGCTGGCTCGCGTTGATCTTCTGCTTGGCGAGGTTCTCGCGCGCATTGATCTCCGGCAGGCGGCCATCCTCGTCGCCGTCGTCGCTCTGCTCGCCGTCTTCCTTCTGGTCTGTGTAGGCGGCAATGAAGCCATCGAAACGGATGACGGAGCCGACCGCGCGCAGACCGGCCTTCTCGCCGTTGTTGTCGGCGGTGATCTCCGCGGTGGTGCGCTCGATCTCTGCCGACGCCATCTGGCTGGCAATACCACGCTTCCAGATCAGGTCGTAGAGCTTGAGCTGGTCGGCATCGAGATACTGGCGAACCTTGTCCGGCGAGCGGTTGAAGTCCGTGGGACGGATTGCTTCGTGGGCTTCCTGGGCGTTCTTCGCCTTGGTGGAGTAGAAGCGGGCTTTCTCCGGCAGATAACGCTTGCCGAACTGGTCGACGATGGCACCACGCGCCGCGTCGATCGCCTCGGGTGCCATCTGCACGCCATCGGTACGCATATAGGTAATGAGACCGACCGTCTCGCCGCCGATGTCGAAACCTTCATAGAGCTTCTGGGCGACCTGCATCGTCCGCGAGGCTGAGAAGCCCAGCTTGGAGGAGGCGGCCTGCTGCAGCGTGGAGGTTGTGAAGGGTGGTCCCGGGTTGCGCTTGACGGGCTTCGCCTCGACCGTATCGACGACGTAGGATGCACCTTCCAGGAGCGCCTTCAGCTTGCCGGCTTCCTCGCCATTCGCGATCGACCGCGCCTGCAACCGCTTGCCATTGGCTGCAACCAGCTTCGCTTCGAATTCATCGCCGCGCGGCGTCTTCAACAGCGCGGAGAGATTCCAGTATTCTTCGGAGATGAAGCGCTCGATCTCGGATTCGCGGTCGCAGACGAGGCGCAGCGCCACCGACTGGACGCGTCCGGCGGATCGCGCGCCGGGCAGCTTGCGCCAGAGCACCGGTGACAGGTTGAAGCCGACGAGATAGTCGAGCGCACGGCGTGCCAGATAGGCGTCGACCAGCGGTACGTCGATGTCGCGCGGTTCGGCCATAGCATCGAGCACGGCCTTCTTGGTGATCGCGTTGAACACGACGCGCTTGACGGTCTTCCCGTTCAGCACGCGCTTCTTGTTCAGCATGTCGAGCACATGCCAGGAGATCGCTTCACCTTCGCGATCCGGGTCGGTTGCGAGGAACAGGCCGTCGGAGGATTTCACGGCATCCGCGATATCCTTCATCCTCTTGGCCGAGGCGCCGTCGACCTCCCAGAGCATTTCGAAATCCTGGTCCGGCAGCACCGAACCGTCCTTGGCGGGCAGATCGCGCACATGGCCGAACGAGGCGAGCACCTTGTATCCCGCGCCGAGATACTTGTTGATCGTCTTGGCCTTGGCAGGCGATTCCACCACTACAACATTCATGATGATTCTCTAAAAAGGATACTGGGGCTGGCGGATAGGTAGGCAGAAGGCCTGCCCTGTCATGGTTGCCGGTCTCCGACATGGACAGGGAAATCGTTTCGGTCAAGTGGTTTGCATGCATTTTTACTGATTACAACGCGATGCAACCTGGGGAGGATAAGTGCGTTGTTGCAATTTCTGATTATTGCGCTATCGTTTTTGACGTGTGGTTCCGGCTGCGTCGTGCAGCCTCTCTCTATCTGGACATGAGTCATTCATGGCGGCCAAATACGCAAAACAGGATGCCGGTCGATCCAGCTCCCGCGAGAACATCGCCTTCGTCAGGCAGATGCTGGCAGAGTTGCGCCAGGTGGCGGAAAAGGAGAAGGCCGACATGCTCTGCTACCTTATCGAAATGGCCTATGTCGAAGCCGGCGACCTGCAGGCCCGTATGTAAGACGTCAGCCATCCATTGCAAGAGAAACTAGGCCGCCCGGGTGGCGATGCAGGCGACCGGCGAGATCCAGTTCCAACAGGACAAGGTATACGGCCGAGGCCGTGAGTCCGGTGTGCCGGATGATGTCATCGATCTCGACCGGGGCCGGCCCCAGGGCATCCGTGATCCGTGCGCGATCGGTGTCATCGGGCGGCAACAACGAGAATCCGCCGCCATGCTCCGGTTCCTCTGCCACGGGCACAGCAAAAAGATCCAGCTGTGACAGCGGCGCCAGTGCATCGATGACGTCACCAGGAGAGGTGACGATCATAGCGCCGTCCTTCAGCAGGCCGTTGGTGCCGTGACAGCGCGGGTCGAGCGGCGACCCCGGCACAGCAAACACAAGCCTGCCGAACTCGCCCGCAAGGCGGGCCGTGATCAGTGATCCCGAACGCGTTGCCGCCTCGACGACCACGACGCCGAGAGAAATTCCGGCGATCAGCCGGTTGCGTCGCGGAAAATCACGCGCCCGTGGCTCCCAGCCGAACGGCATCTCGCTGACGGCGAGACCATTGGTGTTCCAGATATCGTTGAGCAGCCCCGCATTTTCAGGAGGGTAGGGCTGGTCCAGCCCACCTGCCATTGCGGCAATCGTCCCGGTGTCGAGGCTCGCGCGATGGGCGGCCGTGTCGATGCCGCGAGCCAGGCCGGAAACGATCGCATAGCCCGCTCTCCCGCATTCTCCCGCGATCATTGCCGCGAACTTTGCGCCGCTGATCGAGGCATTGCGCGAGCCGACGACGCCGGCCGCCGGCTGTGTTGCGGCCGAAAGATTTCCCTTTACGGCGAGCAGCGGTGGGGCGCCTTCGATCTGTTTCAGCGCCTGGGGATAGTCCGGCTCGCCGATGCCGACGAACCGCGCCCCGAATCGATGCGCGGCTTCCAGCTCGCGGTGAGCTTCAGTTTCGGTGGCGATGCGGATCGAGCGCGTCGCGCCACCGCGCGCCGAGAGTTCGGGCAAGGCCGCGAGTGCCGTCTCGGCCGAACCGAAATGATTGATGAGGTCCCGGAAGGTCGCCGGTCCGACATTGTCAGAGCGAATGAGACGCAGCCACGCGATGCGTTGCCGGTCCGTCAGCGCAATTCCTTTTGGCCTTGCGCTGCGAGTGTCCATCCTACCCCTTCGCCCCGATCTTGCTTTCCGTCCCGCTTATCAGTCGCGAGATATTGGTCTTGTGTTTCCAGTAGGAAATGGCGGTCATGATTGCCATTACCGCTGCAACCTTTTCTGCGCCTAGTATCCACAATGCAACCGGAATGACAAGCATCGCAACCAGCGCGGAAAGCGACGAATATCGCGTGATGAACGCAACCGCCAACCACACCAGCGCAAAGGCAAGGACCATCACCGGCGCAACGCCGAGAAGCGTACCGATATAGGTGGCAACACCCTTGCCGCCCTTGAAGCCGAGCCAGACAGGAAAGAGGTGGCCGATAAAGGCAAAGAACCCGGCGATGAGAGCCGCCTCGTTACCGAAGATATATCCGACGATCCACGCGGCGGCGGACGCTTTCAATGCATCGAGGAGAAGGGTCGCGGCTGCGAGCTTCTTGTTGCCGGTCCGCAGCACGTTGGTCGCGCCGATATTGCCGGATCCTATGCTGCGCACGTCGCCCAGGCCGGCGGCCTTGGTGAGTATGAGGCCGAACGGGATAGACCCAAAGAGATAGCCGATGACGGCGGCCGCCAGCGCGATCGGCAGCGTGATCTGCCAAGTCATGAGATCAGAGACCATATTCCCTCCGGGCGCTCCCAGTCTTTTCTTATAGAGTATGCACGCACTGTCCGGCGACGTAGGTCGCGACAGCCCGTCCACTGAACCGCGCGTCTTCGAACGGCGTGTTCTTCGAGCGGGAGAGAAGCATGTCTTTCGAAACAAGCCAAGGCTCGTCCAGATCGATCAACACGATATCCGCCTTGGCGCCGGGCTTCAGTGTGCCGGCCTCGAGGCCGAAGATCTGCGCGGGGCGCGTCGACATGGCATCGATGAGCCGCATCAGGCTGACCTGACCGCTGTGGTGGAGCCGCAGAGCCGCCGCCAGCAGCGTTTCAAGACCGATCGCACCATCGGCAGCTTCGCCGAATGGGAGGCGCTTGGTGTCCACGTCCTGCGGGTCATGCGAGGATACGATGATGTCGATTGCGCCTCGTGCCAGTGCATCAACCATCGCCACGCGATCGTCTTCCGAGCGCAGCGGCGGGTAGAGCTTGAAGAAGCTGCGGTATTCGCCGATGTCGTTTTCGTTGAGCGCCAGGTTGTTGATGGAGACGCCGCAGGTCACGGTCGCACCGCGGCTTTTGGCCAGCTCTATTGCCTCGACCGATTCCGGTACCGAAATCATCGCCGCATGATATTTGCCGCGTGTCAGCTTGGCGATGCGCAGGTCGCGCTCCAGCGGAATGAGTTCGGCTTCCTTTGGGATGCCGCCCAGGCCGAGCCAGCTGGCGAACAGCCCCTCGTGCATGACGCCGCTGGCGCCGAGATACTTGTCGCGCGTCTCGCAAGAGATCACAGCGCCGAACTCGCGGGCATAGGTCATGACCCGGCGCAAGACCTGCGTGTCGTGCAGGCTGGAACGGCCGTCGGTAAAGGCAACCGCGCCCGCTTCCATCAGCATGCCGATTTCGGTCATCTCCTCGCCGGCCAGATGCTTGGTGATGGCCGCTGCCGGGTAGACATTGACCAGCGCCTTGTCCTTTGCCGTCTTCTTGACGAACTCGACGAGTGCGATGTCATCGATCACAGGGTCGGTGTCCGGCATCATGATGATCGAGGTCACGCCGCCGGCTGCCGCGGCGCGGCTGGCCGAAGCGATGGTCTCGCGATGTTCCGCGCCGGGTTCGCCGATATGAACGCGCGCATCGACAAGGCCGGGAGCAGCAATGAGGCCCTTGCAATCGCGAACCTCGGCACCCTTGGGCACACCATGGTTCTTGGCATCCTTGCCCGAGGCCACGATCACGCCGTCCTCGACGACGATCGTTCCGATTTCATCGAGATTGCGCGAGGGGTCGATGATGCGAACGTTCTGGAAAACGATCGAGTTGCTCATGCGCCGGCTCCTTCGCTGCGGGGGCCGTGGTTCTGCGAGACAAGCAGCGTCTCCATCACCGCCATGCGTACGGCGACGCCCATTTCGACTTGTTCTGCGATCACGCTCTGTGGCCCGTCTGCGACCTCCGAGGCGATTTCCACGCCCCGGTTCATTGGTCCGGGGTGCATGACCAGGGCATCTTCCTTCGCCGCCTTCAGCGTTTCCGCGTCGAGGCCGTAGAAGTGGAAGTATTCGCGCACCGACGGTACGAAGGCGCCGGACATGCGCTCGCGCTGCAAGCGCAGCATCATGACGACATCGGCGTCCTTCAGGCCTTCCTTCATGGAATGGAAGACTTCCACCCCCATGTCGGCGATGCCGGCCGGCAGCAGGGTCGCAGGGGCAACCACGCGCACCCGCGCGCCCATCGCGTTCAGGAGAAGGATGTTCGAGCGCGCCACGCGCGAATGCAGCACGTCGCCGCAGATGGCGACGATAATGCGCGAAAGCTTGCCCTTGGCGCGGCGTATCGTCAGCGCGTCGAGCAGAGCCTGTGTCGGATGTTCATGCTGGCCGTCGCCGGCGTTGACGACCGAGCAGGAGACCTTCTGCGCGAGCAGGGCGGCAGCGCCTGCGCTTGAATGCCTGATGACAAGCACGTCTGGCCGCATCGCGTTCAGCGTCATCGCCGTATCGATCAGCGTCTCACCCTTCTTTACGGAAGAGTTGCCGACCGACATGTTCATCACGTCGGCGCCGAGGCGCTTGCCGGCGAGCTCGAAGGACGCCTGCGTGCGCGTCGAGGCCTCGAAAAACAGATTGATCTGAGTCAGGCCACGAAGGCTCGACGTTTTCTTTTCTCTCTGCCGACTGATCTTGACGGCCTCGTCGGCCTTGTCGAGGAGAAAGGTGATATCCTGCTCTGTGAGCCCTTTGATACCGATGAGGTGGCGGTGGGGAAAGAAGACCATGAACCTGCCTCTATGCTGTCGTCAGCGGCTCTATAAAGAGTGCATGCGACGGCGGCAAGCATGCGCTGTGGGCAAAGACCCGTCTCCCCCTGCAATTTTGCCGAAATTCGGCTAAAGCAAGTGCAAGACGAAATCTAACTTCCGGTTTCCCTTTGCCTGCCTCTTGCACTAGAAGCGATTCATGACATCCGCCGAAGAAAAACTCGCCGAACTCAATCAGCCGAGCCTGTGGTCCGGCATCAACGCCTACAGGTCCGATCCGCTCATCGTCGATCTGACCGGCGGGCTGCCGCGCGGCATCCGCGACGAGCTGGACAGCATGGGGCGCTATGTGACCTCTCCGGAGGCGCAGGAGCTGGCGCGCATGGCAAACCAGGGCACGCCGCAGCTGCGCACCCATGGTCCGAGAGGCGAGCGTCTCGATGTGGTCGAGTTCCATCCGGCCTGGCACGCCCTGATGCGTCGGTCGATGTCATCGGGCCTGCATTCGTCGGTCTGGGACCCGCAGGCGGATGCGGATGCCAAGGATCAGGCGCACAAGGTCCGTGCCGCTCGCTTCTACCTGACCGCGCAGCTCGAATCCGGGCACCTTTGCCCGCTGACCATGACGAGCGCCTCGGTGGCGGCTCTGTCGGCCTCGCCGGCCGTCCAGAAGGACTGGGCGCCGAAGATTCTTTCGCGCAAGTACGATTCCACCAACAAGCCCGCCATGCAGAAGTCGGCCGTGACGATCGGCATGGGCATGACCGAAAAGCAGGGTGGAACCGACGTCCGATCCAACACGACAAATGCCGAGAAGGTCAGTGAGGGCATCTACAGGCTCTCGGGCCACAAATGGTTCATGTCCGCGCCGATGAGCGATGCCTTCATCATGCTCGCGCAAACGAAGGAAGGGATGGGCTGCTTTCTCGTCCCGCGCCTACTGGAAGATGGCTCCGCCAACGGCCTGCAGTTCCAGCGCCTGAAGGACAAGGTGGGCAATCGCTCCAACGCATCGTCGGAAGTCGAGTTCAACGACACCTTCGGCTTCCTGCTCGGCGGTCCGGATGCCGGCGTTCGCACCATCCTCGACATGGTGACGCTGACGCGTCTCGATTGCGCCCTGGCGTCGTCGGGGATCATGCGCGCCTCGCTCGCCGAAGCCGTCCACCATACGCGCGGTCGCAGCGTCTTCGGCAAGATGCTGGTCAGCCAGCCGATCATGACGCGTGTCCTCGCGGACATGGCGCTCGACGTCGCCGCAGCCACCGCGCTGTCGTTCCGCCTCGCGGACGCCTTCGACAAGGCCCGCGGCAGCGCTGAAGAGGCGGCCTATGCGAGGGTCATGACGCCGGTTGCCAAATACTGGTGCTGCAAGATCGCGCCGGCGCTGATCTACGAAGCGATGGAATGCATCGGTGGCAGCGGCTACATCGAGGAACGTCCGATCGCCCGGCACTACCGCGAAGCGCCCGTCAATGCGATCTGGGAAGGCTCCGGCAATGTCATGGCGCTGGATGTTCTGCGCATTCTGAACCGCGGCAAGGATCTCTTCGAGACCGTGTTTGCCGGTCTCGCACGCGATCTCGGTCCGGCAGGCAAGAAGACCATCGACGTGCTGCGCGCGGCAATGGCGCTTTGCGAACGCGATGAGGGGGCTGCCCGCCTTCTGGTCGAGCAGCTCGCGCTCGCTGCCGGCGCCGCGGAGCTTTACCGGCTGGGGGCAGGGCGCATCGCCGATGCCTTCATCGAAACCCGTCTCGCGGGTGGATGGCGATCCACCTATGGCATGCTCGATTCGCGGTTCGACGCCAGCTACATCGTCGATCTGCTCTATCCGCCGGCAAGCTGATGACCGAGATTCGCGCTGTTCGGCCCGACGACCTCGAGCAGATCTACGCGATCTCGCTGCTGACCGGTGAATCCGGACGGGATGCCTCTGCTCTCTACGACGATGGCAAACTCATCGGCCACATTTATTCCGCCCCCTACGTTCAACTCAGCCCGCAGACGGCCTTCGTTGCCGAAGACGATGATGGCGTGGCGGGATATATCGTCGGCGTGCACGATACCGTGGCATTCGAGGCAGAGCTCGAGCGCGATTGGTGGCCAACGCTTCGGCGGGCCTACAGAGAGCCGCTGGGCGATCCTTCTGCGTGGAACGCAGACCAGAAGCGCATCGCAGCAATCCATCATCCGGCTCGCTCGCCTGCAGTAATGGTCGAGGCATTTCCAGCGCATATCCATATGAATCTGCTGCCGCGATTGCAGGGGCAGGGCATGGGAACCAGGCTTCTTGATCTATGGCTGTCGCAGGCTCGAAACGCCGGCGTCTGCGGAGTGCATCTCGGCGCCAATGCGGACAATCACAACGCATTGCGGTTCTGGGGTTCGCGCGGGTTCAACCGCCTTGGCGCGCCGTTTGTAGAGCCGTCGGAACGGTCGGTCTGGTTCGGGCAGGCTCTCTAGTATCGCGCAATGTCGCCATCCGGTGATGGTGCGCGATTTGCTGTGGTTGAACGAAACTGTCCACAATCTTTCAAGGCTCTGTCCGTTGCCGGTTCGGAGGTGCGTTGTTACTCACCGATGAGTGACAAATCGGACCCGAATCCCTGATGCTGAATGATCCCATGGTTTTGACACCCATCGCCGGCGCACCGCGCGCTGAACCCGAGAAGCGCGTGCGTGACCGCGGTGCCACTGAAAAGGCGATCCTGAAGGCGGCCAAGGCTCTGCTTGCGGAGGAGGGGTTTCAGAATTTCGGCATCAATGCGGTTGCCCGCCGCGCCGGCTGCGACAAGCAGCTGATCTATCGCTATTACGGTGGACTGAACGGGCTTGTCGAGGCGATCGGCGCTGATCTCGGCACGTGGGTCAAGGATCGAATACCGGAAGACACCGGCGGCATGTTCCTCCTCACTTACGGCGACCTGATGGAGCGCCTGTCACTGCTTTTCCTGGAAGCCTTGCGGGATGACCCTCTGGTTCGTCGCATCGTCGCCTGGGAGGTGTCCGAAAACACCGAGCAGGTCAGGCGGCTTTCCGAAGCGCGCTCGAAGGCTCTGGCCACTTGGCTCGAGCGCATGCGCGGTTCGCTGACACCACCGAAGGGCGTCGACGTTGTCGCCGTCAACGCCATTCTGATCGCGGCCATCCAGCATCTCGTGTTGTCGGCATCCGCCGGCGGCCAATGCGCCGGGCTGGCGCTGAAGACGGCGAAGGACTGGGATAAGGCGGCAACCGCGCTCAAGCGTATCGTCCGTGGGGTCTACGGCTGAGGGCAGGGCTTTCCACAGGCACACCCATCGGCGTTAACCTTAACAAATGGTTTACGTTGCGCCTCGGCGGTTAAGGGGACAGGGTACGGACAGTTCAAAAGTATTGAGTGTCTGGAATCATGGGAACCAAAATCGCGAGAGCCGCGTTCCTTGTAGCCGCGATGATGTTTTTCGCGGTGCTCGCGTTGGATATTGCAGTGCCGGCGCTGGTTCTGGGTCTGATGGCATTGTCGACATGGCTGGTCTCACACGAGCGGCCAGTCGCCAAACGAGAAAGAAGGGCGACCGCATGAAGTGGTTCCTGATCTTCTGGGCCGGTCCGATTGTTTTTCTGGCGGGCTGGTACTGGCTTTCCTACTACGACATGAATTTCGGCATCTTCATGCTGACCCGACAGGTGCATGACCTGACGTTCCAGATTTACGGCAATGTTCTGGGTATTCCGCCGGAAACCATTCCGCCGCTGGTCGCGCGCGCCATTGTGGTCGACAGCCTGATCGTCTTCGCGATCCTGGGCTACCGCAAGCGCAAGGCCATCATCGCGTGGTGGCAGGCGCGTCAGGCTTCGAAGCCGTCGGCTGCCGTCCTCGATAGCAAGGATAGCCTGTCCAGGGCTCCTTGAAGGATAAAGCTCGCCGCTGCCGAATCGATGCGTTCGGCGCGCTTGGCGCGTGACACGTCCATCTCCAGAAGCGCCCGTTCGGCGGCAACCGTCGACAGTCTCTCGTCCCAATAGACGAACGGCAGCGCGGTCTTCTGCTCCATGTTGCGAACGAAGGCGCGTGTCGCCTGGACGCGCGGACCGGCAGAGCCGTCCATGTTCATCGGCAGCCCGATGACGAAGCCCGCGACCTTTTCCTTTTCAGCGAAGCTCAGAAGCACCTCGGCATCTACGGTGAATTTCTCGCGCTTGATGACCGGGCGCGGAGTCGAGAATCGCCGGCCGAGATCCGACATCGAAAGCCCGATCGTCTTCGTCCCCAGGTCTAGCCCGGCTATGGCTTGCCCCGGCCGAAGCGCTGCCGCCAGTTCCTCGATCGTCAGCACCGTCATCGTCGTTTCATCCCGTCAAAAGAAATTGAAGCTGCCGCCGCTTTTCTTTGTGGCTGCATCGGTTATGTCCATAACGATCGAAGCAGGCTTTTGCATCACATAATAAAAGGAGAAATTTCATGAAGATCACTTGGCTTGGTCATTCCGCTTTCCGCATCGAGACCGGAAAGGCGAAAATCCTCCTCGACCCGTTCCTCACGCACAACGCTTCCTTCGCCGGCCAGGACCTGAAGGACGTGACATCGGGCGTAACCCACATTCTGCTGACCCACGGTCACGGCGACCATGTTGGCGACACGGTGGCACTTGCCAAGGAGACCGGTGCGGTCGTTCTCGCCAACGCCGACCTTGCTGCATGGCTCGGCTCCAAGGGCCTGTCGAAGATCGAGATGGGCAATACCGGCGGCACGATCTCGCTTGGCGGTTTCTCCGCGACCTTCACCAATGCGCTGCACTCCTCTGCGCAGATCACCGAGGACGGGGTTTCCCACGCGCTCGGCAACGCCAACGGCCTGATGCTGCACTTTGACGACGAGGCATCGATCTTTGCCATGGGCGATACGGATATCTTTTCGGACATGGCGCTGATCAACGAACTGCACCAGCCTGATATCGGTCTCGTCCCGGTTGGCGACCGCTTTACCATGGGCGGTGCCGTCGCCGCACTCGCCTGCCAGCGTTACTTCAACTTCAAGACGGCGATCCCCTGCCACTACGGCACTTTCCCGATCATCGACCAGACGCCGGAGAAGTTCGTCGCCGGCATGGAAGGCTCGAAGACCGGCGTAAAGGCGATCAAGCCGGCGGAGAGCCTTTCGTTCTGATGCCTGCGCCCTCAAATCGCTTCGGTTTGAGGGCAGGAATTCTGCGCAATCGAAAATGCAGCCCGTTGCGCGCGGCGGACATGGCCTTTATAGCGATAGGAAAAATCCCATCCGGAGAATGCCATGTCCGTCGACCTTGCCACCGTTAAGCGCGTAGCGCGCCTTGCCCGTATTGCCGTCTCCGAGGATGAGGCAAACCGCATGGTCGGCGAGTTGAATGGTATCCTTGGGTTCGTCGAGCAACTGTCCGAAGTCAACGTCGAGGGTGTCGAGGCAATGACCTCCGTCACGCCGATGGCAATGAAGAAGCGCACCGACGACGTTACGGATGGCAACAAGGCTGCCGATATCGTGTCGAACGCTCCGGTCACCGATCAGAATTTCTTCCTGGTACCCAAAGTCGTCGAATAGGGCTTTTCCGCCTCGTTCCGACACCATTGCCATTCCAGATTTGAAGCGAAACATCATGAGCGAACTTACCAGCCTGACCATTGCCGAAGCCCGCACCAAGCTGCGCGCCAAGGAGATCAAAGCGACCGAACTGACCGAGGCCTATATCTCGGCGATCGAGGCGGCCAACGACAAGCTCAACGCCTATATCAAGGTCACGCCCGAAAAGGCGCTGCAGATGGCCGAAGCCTCCGACGCCCGTCTTGCCGGCGGCAAGGGCGGCGAGCTTGAAGGCATTCCGCTCGGCATCAAGGATCTCTTCGCCACCGAAGGCATCCACACCCAGGCCTGCAGTCACATCCTGGACGGCTTCAAGCCGCATTACGAATCGACCGTCACGCAGAACCTTTGGGACGACGGCGCCGTCATGCTCGGCAAGCTGAACATGGACGAGTTCGCCATGGGGTCGTCCAACGAAACCTCGCATTACGGCGCGGTCATCAACCCGTGGCGTGCAGCCGGTTCCAACCAGCAGCTCGTTCCCGGCGGTTCCTCAGGTGGCTCGGCCGCTGCCGTGGCGGCACATCTTTGCGCCGGCGCAACCGCGACAGACACCGGCGGCTCGATCCGCCAGCCGGCTGCCTTCACCGGCACCGTCGGTATCAAGCCGACCTATGGACGCTGCTCGCGCTGGGGTACCGTTGCCTTCGCATCCTCGCTCGATCAGGCCGGCCCGATCGCCCGCGACGTGCGCGACGCTGCCATCCTTCTGCGGTCGATGGCGTCGGTCGATGCCAAGGATACGACCTCCGTCGACTTGCCGGTTCCGAACTATGAAGCCGCCCTCGGCCAGTCGCTGAAGGGCATGAAGATCGGTATCCCGAACGAATATCGCGTCGATGGCATGCCGGAAGAGATCGAAACGCTCTGGCAGCAGGGTATCGCCTGGCTGAAGGACGCCGGCGCCGAGATCGTCAACATCTCGCTGCCGCACACGAAGTATGCGCTGCCGGCCTACTACATCGTCGCTCCCGCCGAGGCCTCTTCGAACCTCGCCCGCTACGATGGCGTGCGCTACGGCCTGCGCGTCGACGGCAAGGACATTGCCGACATGTACGAGAAGACCCGTGCCGCCGGTTTCGGCAAGGAGGTCAAGCGCCGCATCATGATCGGCACCTACGTCCTGTCTGCGGGTTACTACGACGCCTACTACATCCAGGCGCAGAAGGTCCGCACGCTGATCAAGCGCGACTTCGATCTGGCTTTCCATGCCGGCGTCGACGCTATCCTGACGCCTGCGACCCCGTCTTCCGCCTTCGGCATCGCCGACGAGGATCTCGCATCCGATCCGGTCAAGATGTACCTGAACGACATCTTCACGGTCACGGTCAACATGGCCGGCCTGCCGGGCATCGCCGTTCCCGCCGGCCTCGACCACAAGGGTCTGCCGCTCGGCCTGCAGCTGATCGGCAAGCCGTTCGAAGAGGAAACCCTCTTCAAGACGGCGCATGTGATCGAACAGGCCGCCGGCCGCTTCACCCCCGCCAAGTGGTGGTAAGCGAGCGGAAAATCAGAGACATGACCTTCGCCGACCACACCCTGGTCGGCGAAGTCGGTTTTACGGCTTGGAAATCTGACGCATTTGGATGCGCGAAGCGGAGGAGGTGACCATGGCATCGCAGATTGCAGCGCTTGTTGAGGCTTTCGACCATCTGGCCGCCGCGGATTTTGCGATGGGAGCCGAGTGGAAGGCCGTGCACGACATCTGCCAGGCGCACGAAGGCGAACAGCCGTTCGATTGGGGCCACGCGCTCTGTCACCGCATCGAAGGTGACGAGTGGAACGCCGGCTATTGGTATCGGCAGGCGGGCAAGCCGGTTGCTGCCGGCTCTTTCGCCGACGAATGGGCTGCCATGCGCCCGGCATTGCTGAAATGAAAACGGCGCCCTTGAGGCGCCGTTTCCTGTTCATCGGTTGTCGAGTTGTGCTCTGACGAGCCTAAGTCCCCGCTCGGTGATACGATAGGGTTGGCCCGTCTGCGATCTGATCGCCTTCAGCCGCTTCAGCTTGCGGAAGAGGTCGATGTCGAAGCCGGGGTAGATCCAGCCGTCGCGGGTGAAGCAACTGACGGTCTCGAGCTTTCTTCTGTCGTCGCGTTTGATTTCGATGCGGCCACCTTGGGCCAACAGGTGCAGGATGCGCTGCTCCGTGCGTGAAATGTCCATGGAAATGTTGATCCGGTCTTGCGCCTGAAACGGCGCACAAAAACGATCTGACGTCCGGGGCGGACGTCAGGGCTTCGTTTTTTTCGGGCCCATGCGCGCAAGAAAACTTGCGGGCAGGGCCTTTACCGGGTCTCTGATGACGAGCTCAACATGGGGATTTGATAGTCGGCCGTTTTTTCCGCGTCAAGCGTTCCGTCCGCGGCACTGTACAGGATAAGATCAGCTCTAGGTGATGCAAGGCTTTGAAACGGCCCGATTCGGTGTTTTACTTTTGTTGCCAGCGCGGAGGTTTGCTTGATCCATATTCGCAATGCCCATGAGGGAGAAGCAGAGCTTCTAAGCGAGATTGGGCTGCGAGCTTGGCAGAAGGTGATGGCGCCCATCGGCGAAGCGGATGCGATGGCGTCTGCTGCACGCAACGCTTTTCTGAATTTTGCGCAGACCCGTTGGCTGACGATCACCGTCGTCGAGTGGAACGGCCATGTTGCGGGCTGGGCCGCCCGCGAGGACCTGGACGAGAACATTTCCGACTTTTGGATCGATCCTTCCTTCACCGGCCACGGCTTGGGTTCCGCACTTCTCGCTTCGGTAGAGAAGGAGGTCGCGGAGCAGGGGCTGGACAAGGTCATGATGCAGACGCACGCCGAAAACGCCGAGGCGATCGGCTTTTTCAAGAAGCATGACTACGTCATTCACTGGCTTTCCATTGCCTATAATCCGAAGCTGGACCGCGATGTACCATCCGTCGGCCTGTCGAAATCGCTCACAACGGAAGGCGACGGCGCCTACGGCGGCTTCTAGAACAGGCCAAGCATCCTGCCGGCGACGCCCGAAATGATCGCAAGGACGATCAGGAGGTGAAGCATCGCAATGGCCATCAGAAGCGACCGGAAAGGCTCCTTGCGCGTCTTGTGACGCAGCAGCTGTTGTGCGGTTATCGCGCCGGGTGTGCCCGCAAGCAATGCGAATGTCAGCAGCGTCTTCTCGCTGATCCGCCGTTGGTCGCGACGTGCTGCCTGTTTATCCACGAAGTAGGCTGCGAACACGAAGGCATTCCACGCCGCAAACACTGCGATTAATTTCATGATCTCGGGTGATGGCATTGGCGGACTGTATCGGGCTTGCGGTTAACAACCAAAAAATCCCCCGCGGCGTCGATGCGGGCACGCGCAACGTGCTGAAAGCCTTGCACCGGAAAGCCATTTCCTTTACCTCACCACTTGAAAAGAACAGCTTTAAAAAGAGCATCTCATGACCCTTGTCGACGTTCGCACGCCTGATCCGAAACGCTTCATTCCCGGCGCCACTGGCGATTGGGAAGTCATCATCGGCATGGAAGTCCATGCGCAGGTGTTGTCCAATTCGAAGCTGTTCTCCGGCGCGTCGACCGAATTCGGCAAGCCGCAGAATTCCAACGTGTCGCTCGTCGATGCCGCCATGCCCGGCATGCTGCCTGTCATCAACGAGGAGTGCGTTCGCCAGGCAGTTCGTACCGGCCTCGGGCTGAAGGCGCAGATCAACAACCGCTCGATCTTCGACCGCAAGAACTACTTCTATCCCGACCTGCCGCAGGGCTATCAGATCTCGCAGTTCAAGGATCCGATCGTCGGCGAAGGCAAGATCGTGATCTCGCTCGGACCGGACCGTCAGGGCCAGTTCGAGGACATCGAGATCGGCATCGAGCGCCTCCACCTGGAACAGGACGCCGGCAAGTCGCTGCATGATCAGCACGCCACCATGTCCTATGTCGACCTGAACCGTTCGGGCGTCGCCCTGATGGAAATCGTCTCCAAGCCTGATATGCGCTCGTCGGACGAGGCGAAGGCCTACATGACCAAGCTGCGCTCCATCGTGCGCTATCTCGGCACCTGCGACGGCAACATGGACGAAGGCTCCATGCGTGCCGACGTCAACGTGTCCGTGCGCCGCCCGGGCGAAGGCTTCGGCACGCGCTGCGAAATCAAGAATGTCAACTCGATCCGTTTCATCGGTCAGGCGATCGAATACGAAGCCCGTCGCCAGATTGGCATTCTGGAGGAAGGCGGCACGATCGATCAGGAAACCCGTCTCTTCGACCCCAACAAGGGCGAGACGCGTTCCATGCGTTCGAAGGAAGACGCGCACGATTATCGTTACTTCCCCGATCCGGACCTGCTGCCGCTCGAATTCGACGACGCCTTCGTCAAGGCTCTTGCAGCCGATCTGCCGGAACTGCCCGACGACAAGAAGGAGCGCTTCGTGCGCGAGCTCGGCCTGTCGGTCTACGACGCATCGGTGCTCGTCTCCGAAAAGGCGATCGCCGACTACTTCGAGGCCGTGGCTGAAGGACGCGATGGCAAGATGGCCGCCAACTGGGTCATCAACGACCTGCTGGGCGCGCTGAACAGGATCGGCAAGGATATCGAGACGACCCCGGTTTCTCCGGCCCAGCTCGGCGGGATCATCGATCTCATCAAGGCCGAAACCATCTCCGGCAAGATCGCCAAGGATGTCTTCGAAATCGTGCTCGCCGAAGGCGGCGATCCGGCGGAGATCGTCGAATCCCGCGGCATGAAGCAGGTTACGGATACCGGCGCCATCGAGGCGGCTGTCGATGAGATCATCGCCGCCAATCCCGATCAGGTCGCCAAGGTTCAGGCGAAGCCTGCTCTCGCCGGCTGGTTCGTCGGCCAGGTGATGAAGTCGACCGGCGGCAAAGCCAACCCGCAGGCGGTTCAGGCGCTCGTCAAGGCGAAGCTCGGCATCGAGGAGTAAGGCCCGTGTACTTCGTGCGCACCGCCAGCGAACGTGATCTCGACAAGGTTCGCGTTCTGCTGGTTGAAGCGTTTCGCTCGGCTTATGCGGGGTTCTACGGCGAAGCGAAGGTGAGCGAGCTTATCGCCCACCTTTTTTCCCCGGCGGCGCTGCAGGCGCGGCTGGTGAAGAAGAACGCCGAGTTTCTGGTCGCCGACAACGGAAAGCATATCGGCGGCGTCGGCTATGCCGCTATGTCGGACGAGATGACGAAGACGGTCATGCTGCATTTGCTGTATGTTCAGCCGACTCTTCATCGGCAGGGCATCGGTCGCGAGATTTTCGCGGAGCTTGAGACCTGCTTTCCGGACGCTGAGATCATGCGTTTGGAAGTCGAGCCGAGGAACGACACGGCAATCGCATTCTATCGGGCGCACGGATTTGTCGATGCCGGTCGCAACGAAAACAATGGCCCCGGTCAATCCGGAATCGCGACATTGATTCTGGAAAAGCCGCTCGAAGCCCATTGATGCACTCATCATGACAATGATTCAGACGACCATCCGGGAAGCCCGAAAAGACGACCTCGCGGCCCTGATCGCGATGTTTGCCGCAGACGATATGGGTGGACACGGCGACACCGTGGCTACCGAGGCCCTTCCTGATTATCTCAGGGCTTTCGAGATCATCGCTGCATCGCCCGATCAGACCCTGTTCGTCTGCGAGCGTGCGGGCGAGGTGGTCGGCACGTTTCAGACGATCATCACGACGTCGCTCACCGGCCGCGGTTCGTCCGCAATGATCATCGAGGCGGTCCAGACGCGCGCCGACATGCGCGGCCAGGGGATCGGTGCATTCATGATCGAATGGGTGATCGCGGAGGCAAAAGGTCGCGGCATCAGGCTCGTTCAATTGACCTCGAACGCCGAGCGTAAGGATGCGCACCGCTTCTATGAACGCCTCGGCTTCAAACCCTCACATCTAGGCTTCAAGATGGCTCTTAAATGACCAGCTGTGGCTCTGGAATCACTGGACAATCACGCCTCCTGACGGCATAAGCGTTGGATCGAATTCTGGTCCCGCTCGCCCCCTTTGGCAAGCTCAAGGAAAAGACATGAAGAATCTCCTCCTGCAAATCTTCACCTGGTGGAACGGTCAGACGATCGGGACGCGTTTTGCGACCTGGCGTTTCGGCAAGCGCGTCGGCCAGGATGAATTGGGCAATGTGTATTACGAAGGCGGGATGTCTTCCTACGGTCTGCCGAAGCGCTGGGTGATCTACAAGGGTTATGCCGAAGCCTCCGCAATTCCTCCGGGCTGGCATGGCTGGATGCATCACCGCACCAACACGCCGCCGTCGCAGGAAAACTACGTCGCCAAGGAATGGCAGAAGCCGCATCGCGCAAACCCGACCGGTTCGTCGCAGGCTTACCGCCCGCCGGGCTCCCTCGTCGTTCCGGGCGAGCGTCCGCGCGTCACCGGCGACTACGATGCATGGACGCCAGGCAACTGAGCAGTCCGTTCGGCTCGGCTTTTGGCCACAATTGACCTTTACCCGCAGGTGGCCGCAGAGACTGCGGCCTTTGATTTTGACTTGCGGCGGAGACAGGTAGATATGAAGCTTTTCATGCGGAAAGACGTGCTGCGTGTCGCAGGCTTGGCCCTGGCGCTTGGTACGTCCTTCCTGCCGCAGGCGGCATCTGCCGCCCGCATCGAAAACGCTGTCGCCGTTTTCTCCGGTCTCGACAAGATCACGGGCCGTATCACCACCTTCGATGTTTACGTAAACGAGACGGTCCAGTTCGGCGCGCTGCAGGTAACGCCGAAGGCATGCTATTCCCGTGATCAGGCTGAGGCACAGAAGATCGACGGCTTCGTCGAAGTCGACGAAATCACCCTGGACCGCAAGATTCGCCGTATCTTCACCGGCTGGATGTTTGCCGACAGCCCCGGCCTCAACGCCGTCGAGCATCCGATCTATGACGTCTGGCTGAAGGATTGCAAGGCAACCTCCGACGTGCCGGCGCCGGAAGCGCCCAAGTAATTTCCTGAGAGTCTAGCGGGAATCAGAGTTCCAGATGCCGCGAGTCCATCGCGGCTGAGAGCATGTGCGCGTATTCGTCTTTCGGAACGTCGATCGCGCCGAAGGTCTTCAGATGTTCTGTCGTGAATTGCGTGTCGAGCAGGGTAAAGCCCTTCTCGCGCAATCGGTTCACGAGGTGGACCAGGCAGATCTTCGAGGCATTCGTCCTGCGTGAGAACATGCTTTCCCCAAAGAAGGCCGAACCGAGCGAAACACCGTAAAGGCCGCCCACCAATTCGTCTCCATCCCAGGCTTCGACAGAGTGGGCATGGCCCATCTGGTGTAGTGTGGAATAGAGCCGCTTGATCGTGTCGTTGATCCAGGTGCTCGGCCGATCTGTCGTCTCGGCGGCGCAGGCGGCGATCACCGCGTCGAAATCATGGTTGAAGCGGATGTCGAACGGCTTTTGGCGAACCGTTTTCGCGAGACTTTTGGAAACATGGAATTCATCCAGCGGCAAGACGCCGCGAAGGTCGGGCTCGACCCAGAAGATTTCCGGATCGTCTGCCGACTCGGCCATCGGGAAAAGCCCGATGGAATAGGCGCGCAGGAGTATTTCCGGGGTTATGCCTGGAGACTTCCTGCGCGATCCTGCCATCACATGTTACGCGGGCTTGCTGTTGGCCAGATAATTTTCCAGCCAGTGGATGTCATAGTCGCCGTTCGCGATGTCCTGGTTGTCGACCAGATCCTGGAACAGCGGCAGCGTCGTCTTGATCCCGTCGACGACGAATTCGTCGAGCGCGCGGCGCAGGCGCATCATGCACTCGACGCGGGTGCGTCCGAACACGATGAGCTTGCCGATCAGGCTGTCGTAGTAAGGCGGGATCTTGTAGCCCTGATAGGCACCCGAATCGATACGAACGCCCAGGCCGCCAGGGGCGTGGAAGTGCGTGATCGTGCCGGGCGAGGGCACGAAGGTGCGTGCGTCTTCGGCGTTGATGCGGCATTCGATGGCATGGCCATGGAAGTGCACTTCATCCTGCGTCACGGACAGGCCGCGGCCGGAAGCGACGCGGATCTGCTCGTGCACGAGGTCGATGCCGGTGATGGCTTCGGTGATCGGATGCTCAACCTGCAGGCGGGTGTTCATTTCGATAAAATAGAACTCGCCGTTTTCGTAGAGGAACTCGATCGTGCCGGCGCCGCGATACTTCAGCTTCTTCATGGCGTCGGCGCAGACCTGGCCGATCTTCATGCGCTGTTCGACATTGAGAGCAGGGGAGTTTGCTTCTTCCCAGACCTTCTGGTGGCGGCGCTGCAGCGAGCAGTCGCGTTCACCGAGATGGATCGCATTGCCTTCGCCGTCACCGAACACCTGAATTTCGATGTGGCGCGGCTTGCCGAGGTACTTTTCCATGTAGACGGCTTCGTTGCCGAAAGCGGCTGCCGCTTCGGTACGGGCCGTGGACCAGGCTTCGATCAGGTCGTCGGCGGACTTTGCCACCTTCATCCCGCGTCCACCACCGCCGGCCGTTGCCTTGATCAGGACCGGATAACCGATTTCGGCGGCTGTCTTCAGCGCGTCTTCTTCGGTCTTCACTTCGCCGTCCGAACCCGGAACGACGGGAATGCCGAGTTCCTGGGCGGTCGTCTTGGCGGTGATCTTGTCGCCCATGATGCGGATGTGGTCAGCGGTCGGGCCGATGAACGTGATGCCGTGCGCTTCAAGAATATCGGCGAACTTGGCGTTCTCCGACAGGAAGCCGTAGCCCGGATGGACCGCGTCGGCGCCGGTAATCTCACAGGCAGCCACGATCTGATGGATGTTCAGATAGCTGTCGCGCGAAGGCGGCGGGCCGATGCAGACGCTTTCGTCGGCAAGGCGCACATGCATCGCATCGGCGTCAGCCGTGGAGTGAACCGCCACGCAGGGGATGCCGAGCTCCTTGCATGCGCGAAGCACGCGAAGGGCGATTTCCCCGCGATTGGCTATGAGGATTTTCGAGACCATGACGCCCGCCTTATTCGACGACTACGAGAGCTTGGCCGTATTCGACGGGGCTGCCGTCCTCGACGAGGATTTCAGTGACCTTGCCCGACTTCGGCGCAGGGATCTGGTTCATGGTCTTCATCGCTTCAATGATGAGGAGCGTCTGGCCTTCCTTGACCGTCGCACCGATTTCGATGAAGGCGCGTGCGCCCGGAGCCGGTGCCATGTAGGCGGTGCCGACCATCGGCGCGCTCACGGTGTTGGCCGGGTTGCGGGCCGGTGCAGCAGCGGCAGCCGGAGCAGCAGCAAGTGCCGCGGGGGCAGCCGCAGGCGCGGCGTAGGCCGGTGCCGCGATCGGCGCCTGGACATACTGCGTGTTGCCAGCGCGCGAAACGCGGATGCGGAGATCTTCCTGTTCGACTTCGATTTCAGTCAGATCCGTGTCGTTGAGGATGTTTGCCAGATCGCGGATCAGCGCCTGATCGATACCGTTTTTCTTCTCAGCCATGAGTGTTTGCCCTGTCTTCTTTTTATGCCGTCAGATTCTTCAGCGCATTGAGCGCCAAGATATAGCTATATGGTCCGAAGCCGCAGATGACGCCCTTTACAGCAGGCGCGATCATCGACTTGTGGCGGAATTCTTCCCGCGCGTGAACGTTGGAGATATGGAGCTCTACAACCGGAATGGAAATAGCGCGGATCGCATCGTGAAGCGCAACGGAGGTGTGCGTGTAGGCGCCGGCATTGATTGCCACGCCAATTGCATTGTCGTTGGCCTCGTGAAGCCAATCGACGAGCGTGCCTTCGTGATTGCTCTGACGGAAATCAATCTCGACGCCAAGCTCTCGCCCGGCGGCCTTGCAATCCGTCTCGATGTCCAGAAGGGTCTTGCCGCCGTAGATGCCCGGCTCTCTTTTGCCCAGCATGTTCAGGTTGGGGCCGTTCAGGACCAATATTGTTTGCGTCATCGAATGTTCCATCAAAGGTGCGAGGGGAACCTATAGACTCACCAAGGGCCTAATGAAAGCCCTTTGGAAAAGCCAGCCGGAATCGCTCCATGTTTGTCCACATGGCTGAAACGCTTCGATTTTGGCGATTTGATGAGCGACGGCTCAGCAGCTCGTCTTGCCGCAGCTGCGCATGTTCTTCACCTTGGCTTCAAGGTCGTCGAAACCGACGGCACCCTGGACCAGTTCGTTGCCGATCACATAGGAGGGCGTACCGGTAATGCCGAGGCTCTGCGCGAGCTGGTAGGTCTCCTGCACGGACTTCTCGCTGGAGCTTTTTGCCATCTCCGCACGGATCTGCTTTTCGCTGACGCCGAGCGACTGAGCGACCTCGATTGCGCTGGCCTCATCGGCGCGGCCGTCGCTGCCGAGAAGCGCGATGTGGAATTGGCTGTACTTTTCAGGCGCAAGCTTACGGAAGGCGTCGGACACCTTGTGGGCTGCAACCGACTCCGGTCCGAGGATCGGGAATTCCTTGAGCACGAAGCGAACGTTCTTGTCCTTCTCGAGCATGCTCTGCATGTCGGCAAGCGCATGGCGGCAGTAACCGCAGTTGTAATCGAAGAACTCGACGATGGTGACGTCGCCCTTCGGGTTGCCGATCGTCATGTCATATTTTGCATCGAAGATCGTCGATTTGTTGTCGGAGATGGCCGCATTGGCTTTGACCAGTCGTGCCGCATCCTGCTTCTTCTGCAACGCATCCTGCACGTCAAGCATGATCTCAGGGTTCTCGATGAGATATTGCTTGATGAACTCGCCGAACTCCTTCTTCTGCGCATCGTCGAGAGCTGCGGCCGGGTAGGCGGCGGCGACGGAGGCGGTCAGCGCCAGCGCGGTGAAGATTTTTGGGAGAAGGGCCATTATATCCTCGTTCTTGGAAGCTATGTGCGTCGTTCCGGTCACCGGATACCATTGCCCGGTTAACAAGGTAGAGACGCGAAGCGGCAAATTACGGTGCCTCCCGCTGTCTTTAAACAGGAATTTTAGCATCCGTGCGTCAATCGCGGGATTGTGATGAACGGATTAATGCGGCAATTGTCGGGCCGCGAGCAACGCCAAGAGAGAAGCGAACGTGTTTTCCATTTCCAAACGCAGCGAAGTCGAGCCGTTTCATGCCATGGATGTTCTGGCGGAAGCGACAAAGCGGCGTGCCAGCGGTCACCCTGTCATCTCCATGGCGGTCGGGCAGCCGTCGCACCCCGCACCGCAGGCTGCGCTGGAGGCGACACGGGCAGCGTTGAAGGAAGGCAAGATCGGGTACACCGATGCGCTTGGCATTGCGCGCCTCAAGCACGCTCTTGCATGGCACTATCGCGACCGGCACGGGCTGGAGATCGATCCGGCCAGGATCGCGATTACGACCGGGTCGTCGGCGGGTTTCAATCTGGCGTTTCTGTCGCTGTTCGACGCCGGCGATGCGGTGGCGATCGCGCGCCCCGGTTACCCTGCCTACCGGAATATCCTCGGAGCGCTCGGCCTCAAGGTGATCGAGGTGCCGGTCACGGCAGAGACGCATTTTACGCTGACGCCGGAAAGTCTCGAAGCCGCTCAGGCGGAGAGTGGCGTGCGGCTCAAGGGCGTTTTGCTGGCGAGCCCCGCAAACCCGACCGGCACTGTCACTGGTCGCGAAGGGCTGAAGGCGCTTGCCGACTATTGCGCGGCAAACTCGATCGCCTTCATTTCCGACGAGATCTATCACGGCCTCACATTCGCCGGCGAGGAAACCAGCGCGCTCGAACTTACCGACGAAGCGATCGTCATCAACTCCTTCTCCAAATATTATTGCATGACCGGCTGGCGCATCGGCTGGATGGTGCTGCCGGACCGGCTCGTTCGGCCGATCGAGCGTGTCGCGCAGAGCCTCTACATATCGCCACCGGAGCTTTCCCAGATTGCCGCAGCGGCAGCGCTTGGCGCCGGCGCCGAGCTGGATGTCTACAAAAAGAGCTATGCCGCCAATCGGGAGTTCCTGATGCGCCGGCTGCCGGAAATCGGCCTTTCCATCGCGTCGCCGATGGATGGTGCGTTTTACGCGTATGTTGACGTCACGCGCTTCACCAATGACAGCATGGCTTTCGCTCGACGGATGCTCGCGGAGATCGATGTCGCCGCGACGCCGGGCCTCGATTTCGATCCCCTGGAGGGCAACAGGTCGATGCGCATGTCGTATGCGGGCTCTGAGGCGGAGATTGTCGAGGCGGTCGAACGGATCGCAGGCTGGTTGAAGTAAAGAGTTTTTTTCAACGAGCTGCGGCCGTTTCCGGAATCATTTTCTTAGCTTGCGAGGCTTAGGTTCCGGCCCGGCAATTTTCCCGGTCCAGCTGTGATACGAGCGCGAACAGCGTTTCCGATACTGGCGTCGGTACCGCTGCTACTCGGCCAAGCACGACGACCATTCCGACGAGCGGCACGATCTCCAGCGCTTTGCCTCCAAGCAGGTCCTGCAGCATCGAAGTCCGCACCGGACCGATCTGCCGGGCCTGTTCCAGCCGTTGCTCGACCGACATGCCGACATTGGCTCCAAGCGCTTCGCCGACCGCTTTGACTTCCGTCATCACTTTGCCGATCTGCGTGCGAAGAGCGTCGTCCGCCATCAGATCCGACATCAGCGAACGCGTAAGGGCGCTGATCGGGTTGAACGATGCGTTACCCATCAGCTTGCTCCAGATGTCGTCGCGGATGCGCTGCGATAGCCTAACGCCAATGTTCGACCGCACAAACAGCGACTCGATGTCCTTCAGATCCGCGCTGAGTTCGCCCGATGGCTCGCCGAGAATGAAATGCCCCTCATTGCTCAGTCTGATTTCTCCAGGCTGGCTGACTTCAGCGCCTTGATGGGCGACGCAGCCGACGATGCGCTGTGGCCCGACCAGCTTCCACAGCTTTCCACCCGGATCGAGTTCCTGGAACTGGCGCTCGGCATGGAGGCTGCCTTCACGGTGGAAGTACCACCAGGGGATGCCATTAAGGATCATCAGGACACGGGTTCCATCCTTGAGCAGGTGCGCCATGCCCTCTGCGGCCGGTCCGAGCTGGTGCCCCTTGAGGCCCGTGATGACCAGATCCTGCTTCGGGAGGGTTGAAGGATCGTTGGTCGCAATCACCTGCGCCGTTACCGGGACTTCTGCGCCTGCAGTGAAAAGTGTCAGTCCCTTGCGCTGGACTGCGTCGAGGTGGCTTCCGCGAGCAACGACGGACACGGTGATCTCGCTACCGTGCGAGGCAGCGAGCTTCGCCGCCAGCGCCCCACCGAGCGCACCCGCTCCGAAAACGCAGATATTCTTGATGGACATGAAGCATGCTCTACGCGATCGTTGACCGCGTAGACATAGGTCATCGAGCCGGGAAGGCGAATGATATTTTGGTGCAACCGGGCGAGCCTAATGCTCGCGCGGCAGAAGTTCGTTGCGGCGAAGTTCATCGATTGCCGCGACCGCGTCTTCGGCGGACCATCCCGCGCGAATTGCAGCCGCAATCATCCTGACTTCCGCTTCGGCCTCGATCTCAAGGAAGAGCGGTTCGAGAGCCTCCTGGGCTGTTAGGATATGGTCATAGGGAGGGGCTATGGACTGTCGGGAGGCTGGCATAGGCATCGCGGCGATTCTCCTCTCTCTGTCAGGCATGATTCATTGCAATGCGCGAAGTGCAAAAAAGGTTCCGGATAAACTTTGGAAAAAGCGGGATCTTGTTCTTTCGCCCCGGCTCTGCCTTCTTGCGCACCTAGGCTAATGCTCGATTCGGTCCCCCGACATGAGGCGGAGCCGGCAGGAAAAGCGCACGAAGGAGATTGCGATGACGAACGCCAAGAACGGGATTTCCGAAATGCGGCCGAGAATTACGGTGATCGGCGTCGGTGGCGGTGGCGGCAATGCCATCAACAACATGATTTCGGAAAGCCTGGAAGGCGTGGAATTCATCGCCGCAAACACAGATGCGCAGGTACTGGCGACCTCGAAGGCGTCGCGCCGCATTCAGCTCGGCGCACACGTGACCGAGGGTCTCGGAGCCGGTTCGCTGCCGGAGGTTGGCCGCGCCGCGGCAGAAGAGTCGATCGATGAGATCATGGATCACCTTGCCGGCTCGCATATGTGCTTCGTAACCGCGGGCATGGGCGGCGGCACCGGCACGGGTGCTGCACCTGTAATCGCGCAGGCTGCGCGCAACGCCGGCATCCTGACGGTCGGCGTCGTCACCAAGCCCTTCACCTTTGAAGGCAACCGTCGCATGAAGACGGCCGATGTCGGCATCGAGGCGCTACGCCAGGCTGCCGATACGGTCATCGTCATTCCGAACCAGAATCTCTTCCGCATTGCCGACGCCAAGACGACATTTGCCGATGCCTTCATGACCGCCGACCGTGTACTTTATGCCGGCGTCGGCTGCATCACCGACCTGATCGTCAAGGAAGGCCTGATCAACCTCGATTTCGCCGACGTGAAATCGGTCATGCGCGGCATGGGTCGTGCGATGATGGGCACCGGCGAGGCCTCGGGCGAGGAGCGCGCGATGAAGGCAGCCGAGGCTGCGATTGCCAACCCTCTGCTCGACGACATCTCGATGAAGGGCGCGAAGGGCGTGCTGATCTCGATCTCGGGCGGCTCAGACATGACGCTGTTCGAAGTCGACGAAGCCGCAAGCCGCATCCGCGACGAGGTTCAGGATGACGCCGATATCGTTGTCGGCGCTATCTTTGACCGCAATCTCGACGGCAAATTCCGCGTCTCGGTCGTGGCCACCGGCCTCGATGGCGCACAGACGGGTACGGCGGTTCAGACGGGTGCAGTACCGGGACAGGACTTCGCGCCGCGCACGCTGCAATAAGCTCTGCTTGACGACATCTTCCAGGACCGCGCGCTCTGCCGAACGCGCGGTCTTTTTGCGTTCGGCCAACCTCGTGTCGCTGTTCTGGAAATCGGGTGTGTCCGCCCTAGATCCGTGGGTGCTCCCTTCCGCCCGCACAAGGCGCTCCCGACACATCAGGAAGATCCCATGTCCCAAGACGCTTCCCCAGTTTGGTTCATCACCGGCTGTTCCACCGGCTTTGGCCGGGAACTCGCAACGCTCACCATCGCTCGTGGTTGGCCAACGGTCGTGACCGCCCGCGACAAGGCGCGCGTCGCCGATCTCGTGGCTGGCCATGAAGAAAATGCGCTGGCGGTCGATCTCGACGTCACCGATCCCACTGAGGTGACGGCTGCCGCGAAGGCGGCGCAGGATCGGTTCGACCGCATCGACGTGCTGGTCAACAATGCCGGATACGGCTACCAGTCGACCATCGAGGAGGCGGACGACAAGGAAATCCGCGATCAGTTCGAAGCCAATGTCTTCGGGCTGTTTTCCATGACGCGAGCCGTCCTGCCGGGCATGCGCGCGCGCCGCCGCGGGCACGTCATCAACATTACCTCCGTTGCCGGCTTCATCGGATTTCCGGGCTCCGGCTACTACGCAGCGAGCAAGCATGCTGTCGAAGGCTTTTCGGACGCGCTCTACGCCGAAGGAAAGCCGCTCGGCATCAAGGTCACGTGCGTCGAACCCGGACCGTTCCGGACCGATTGGGCTGGTCGCTCGCTGCGTCAGACGAAGAGCAGGATCGCCGACTATGCCGAGACAGGTGGCTCCCGCATGCAGCAGACTGCGGAATATAGCGGCAGACAAGCAGGAGACCCCGTGCGCGCCGCTCAGGCGATGATCCGCATCACCGAAGTCGACAATCCGCCGCGGCACCTGGTGCTGGGTGAACTCGGCTACAACAACGTCACGAACAAGTTGCGGGAGCGACTGGCGCTGATCGAAGAGTGGCGGGAGACGAGCCTCGGGGCAGACTTCCCGAAGGCCTAGGTGGCGCCCATACTGTCGGTCGTTTTTATCACTGCTTGGGATATGCAAAGATTATCGCGGAAGGACGCCTATGACGATCATCTCACGGTTTCTTGGATGGCTGCTGATCCTCGTCGGCTTGCTCTGGATCGGGCAGGGGACCGGCTATTTCCCCTATCCCGCAGAGAGCTTCATGATTGCCCAGACCAAATGGGCCTATTGGGGCGTTGTCGCCGTGGTCGCCGGTCTTGCCGTCCTGATCGTAGTGAGGAATACCCGAAGCAGGCGGCATTGAAGAAATGGAAAAGGGCCGAAGATCGATTTCGATCTGCGACCCTTTTGAATGGCCCGCCCGGCGGCATAAGCCGACGATAGGCGATTGGCAAGTTATCTCAGGCTCGGCGCGAGCGCGCCTCTGAGGCATCGGGTAGTGTTCCATCAGGTGCGCGCAGGCCGCGATGCTTGCTTGCGAAAACCCATTCGACATTGCCCGGTTCAAAAGGGCGCCGCGGGTTGCGAAGCGCCATACGGCGCTCGGAGAGGCTGCGGGGAAGGGTATCGATCATGTCGTTGACGAAGGTATCAAAGCACTCTTTCCATCGCGGCGCGACGGAGACGTCGACGCCCCCGTAACGATGAAAATCAGGATGCTTCCGGGAATAGCACGCGCCGATCATCCAGGCGTGCTGCTGCTTGAGAAAACGTTCTTTGATTGTCATTCGTAGTCTTTTTCATTCCTTGGCGTGATCGACGACATCGGCTTCGGGGCGGTCGCCTCCGTTCGACCGTTCCGTTGTCCACGTGCCGTCCGCACGCTGATATTTAATGTCGGCAAGCTGGCCAGCGAGCGCATATCGCTCTGCGGCTTGTGTGGCCGCTGCCAGTGCATCTTCGCGAGTTGGGATTTTTGCCGCCCAGACGTTGCTCAGGCCACAGCCCGGGCGCCATCAGTTCGGTGACGCGGTAGGTAATCGACATCGATCATTCCTTCAAGAACTTTTCGCAGGAATTTGCGTGGAGGTTTCATCTGGATTGAAACGCTGGGATGCAGCTCGCCCGATGCGTGTTCACTGCCGCTTTGGCCTGTGCGAGGCTGGATTCCATGTTGCGTATGATCTTGCGCAAGTGCGGAACGCTCCATACGCTCGGAGCGTTGATGGAATCATTCAACGCCTCGCAATAGGAACCCCATGCGCGCTCAGTCGAAGCCGTTCGTCGTCGAAGTCAAAACCTCCCGCCGCCAGGAGCGTCGCCAGTCCGCGTCGATCTGGGGAAATCTGGATCTCGCAGCCGTTGCCGAAGAGGTCGCGGAAGAACTGCCGCAGCCAGACGCTGCGCCTGCCGAAGAGACCGACGTACGCTAAGCAACGGAAGCGGCAGACGGGGAGCTCACTCCGCCTGCCTTCTCTGGTCCAGATGTTGCAGCCTTGCCCCTTGGCGGAAGCCAGGCCGCCGGTCGTAGAGACCTTAATCCAGGAAAAACTCCAGGAGATCGGCGTTGATGACGTCGGGATGCGTCGTGCACATGCCGTGCGGCAGGCCGGCATAAGTCTTGAGCGTTCCGTGTTTCAGCAGCTTGACCGAAAGCGGCGCGGAATCGGCATAGGGAACGATCTGGTCGTCATCCCCGTGCATGACAAGCGTCGGCACCGTGATGTTCTTCAGATCCTCGGTAAAGTCAGTCTCGGAGAAGGCCTTGATGCAATCATAGTGCGCCTTGGCGGCGCCCATCATGCCCTGCCGCCACCAGTTCTCGATGATACCCTGGCTGACCTTGGCACCCGGACGATTGAACCCGTAGAACGGGCCCGCCGGCACATCGAGGAAGAACTGGGCGCGATTGGCGACAAGTGCTGCACGGAAGCCGTCGAAAACCTCGAGCGGCAGACCACCCGGGTTCTTGTCCGATTTCACCATGATCGGCGGCACGGCGCCGATCAGCACAGCCTTGGCGACGCGTCCGGGCTTGGCGCGCGCGACATAGTGGGCAACTTCGCCGCCGCCGGTCGAGTGGCCGACATGGATGGCGTTCTTGAGATCGAGTGCATCGGTAAGAGCGGCAACGTCAGCGGCATAGGTGTCCATCTCGTTGCCCTGCCATGTCTGGCTCGAACGCCCGTGGCCGCGCCGGTCATGGGCGATCACGCGGTAGCCCTTGTTCAGAAAGAACATCATCTGCGCATCCCAGTCGTCGGCGCTCAGCGGCCAGCCGTGATGGAAGACGATCGGCTGGGCGTTGGCCGCACCCCAATCCTTGTAGAAGATCTCAGTTCCGTCGGCGGTCTTGATGAATGGCATGGTAACGTTCCCTCTTTGTGACTGTGATTTACGTTCATGGCATCGATGGCACGCGAGCGCCCGGCCTGCGCCAATATCGTGACGCATCCCGGCCGGACCTGGCTCGCCCGCGCTACCGTCCTACGTCATCATCATGACGTGGCGTTAGCGGCGCTTCAGGCCAACGGTAATGTGATGCAAATCATCAAGAAGGGAAGATGCCGTTTTGGCGAATGACGGCACAAACAGAAACGCCGCCGCGCCGGCCTCGCCGAATTCTCGCGCCACCACGGAACGATCCGCAAACAACGAACCCGTGAATGGACAACGCCGCTGGAATAGCAGGCCTCAGGAGATCGGCGCGCTGGTCGCACCAACCTCCCGATTGGGCCTTAGGCGTCACGCAGGATTGCAGGTCATGCCATTGCGTCTTGCGTTGTCGATGCAGTCGCTGCGGTTGGAATAGCCTTGCGACGATGCTCCGACGATGCGGCCGTTCGAAGCGGTGCGCCGCCAGCGCCAGCCATCCGTTCCGCTATAGACTTCCCACCTATCCCCATTGGTTGCGACGCAGCTTGCCATGCTTCCCTCCATTTTCGTGCGAATAGGGGAATGGCTAAGCGATTCGCAGGCACGCCTCCACGAACTGACTGCAACTCATGGTGATGGCGTGGGTTGAGGCGGTTGTGCTGGGTCTATGTGGCAGGCAAAACGCAAAAGAGCGGCCAAACGGCCGCTCTTTCCGTATTTCAGCTTGATGTTGATCCGACATTTCCTGTCGAATCTGTATCGTCAGCTCCGATCAGCTGCAGCCGCTGGTGCTTCCGCATGTGTCGCACTTCTCGCAGGTGCCGTTGCGCACCATTGTGAAGTTCTGGCACTCGGAGCACATGTTGCCGGTGTAGCCCTGCATGATCGAGCGCGCGCGGCGTTCGGATTCAAGCTTCTTGGCTTCCGTCTTGGCCGAAGCGGCGTCCGCGGCGGCCTTGTCGGAGAAGAGAGCGGTTGCCTGCTGTTGGCTCTCGCTGACGACTTCTTCGATCACTTCTTCGGCGATCTCTTCGGCCAGTTCCCTGGCGCGTTCCTCGTAGTCGCGCTTGAAGGCGACGATCTCGGAGGTGGAAATAGCCGTCGTCGGCTCGATCTTGCGGGCAGCTGCACCTGCAAACGAGGTGACTGTCGCGGTCGAGGTGGCGCGGGCAGGGGCTGCCGTGGCCGAGCCCTTGGGCTCGCCGGATGCCTGGCGTTCGCCGTTGGAAACCAGCGTCGGCTTGTAGCCGCGGGTCCAGCCGGTCGATACGAGGTTCGTCTTGCCTTCCTGGATGCCCTTGCCGAGTGCCGTGTTCGAGAAGTCCGACGTATCGACATGCGCCAAGTCGTGGCGGCCGAGGTAGGAGACGGCGAGTTCGCGGAACACGTAGTCGAGGATCGACGTGGCGTTCTTGATCGCGTCGTTGCCGATGACCATGCCGGCCGGTTCGAACTTGGTGAAGGTGAAGGCCTCCACATATTCTTCGAGCGGCACTCCGTACTGCAGACCGAGCGAGATGGCGATGGCGAAGTTGTTCATCATCGCACGGAAGGCCGCACCTTCCTTGTGCATGTCGATGAAGATCTCGCCGAGGCGGCCGTCGCCGAATTCGCCGGTGCGCAGGTACACCTTGTGTCCGCCGACGGCCGCCTTCTGGGTATAGCCCTGGCGGCGGTTCGGCAGCTTCTCGCGTTCGCGGGTCACGCGCTCGACCACACGCTCGATGATCTTTTCGGTGATGGTGACGGCCTGAGCGGCGACCGGCTGCTGCAGCAGATCCTCCAGTGCGTCCTCATCGCTTTCGTCTTCGATCAGCGAGGCATTCAGCGGCTGCGACAGCTTGGAGCCGTCGCGATAGAGAGCGTTTGCCTTCAGGCCGAGCTTCCAGGAGAGCATGTAGGCGCTCTTGCAATCGTCGACCGTCGCGTCGTTCGGCATGTTGATCGTCTTGGAGATCGCACCCGAGATGAACGGCTGGGCCGCAGCCATCATGCGGATGTGGCTGTCCACCGAGAGGTAACGCTTGCCGATCTTGCCGCACGGATTGGCGCAATCGAAGACGGCGAGGTGCTCGTTCTTCAGGAACGGTGCGCCTTCCAGCGTCATCGCGCCGCAGACGTGAACGTTGGCCGCCTCGATGTCCTTCTTCGAGAAACCGAGGTGCTCGAGCAGGTTGAAGCTCATGTCGCCGAGCTGTTCGTCGGTGACACCAAGCGTGCCCTTCAGGAAGTCGGCGCCGAGTGTCCACTGGTTGAAGACGAACTTGATGTCGAAGGCCGACTTCAGCGCGGCGTTGACGGCTTCCACCTTCTCGTCGGTGAAGCCCTTGGCCTTCAGCGAGCCGGGGTTGATTGCCGGTGCCTGGTTCAGGTTGCCGTGGCCGACAGCGTAGGCTTCGATCTCGGCGATCTGGCTCTCGGAGTAGCCGAGCGTGCGCAAGGCTTCCGGAACGGCGCGGTTGATGATCTTGAAGTAGCCGCCGCCGGCGAGCTTCTTGAATTTCACCAGCGCGAAGTCAGGCTCGATGCCGGTCGTGTCGCAATCCATGACGAGGCCGATCGTGCCTGTCGGCGCGATGACGGTTGCCTGGGCGTTGCGGTAGCCGTGCTTTTCGCCGAGCTCGAGAGCCTTGTCCCAGGCGCTCTTGGCGTGAGCCGACAGATCCTGGTCCGGGTTCTCGGAGTGGATGAGCGCGACCGGGTTGATCGACAGGCCTTCATAGCCTGAGGTCTCGCCGTAAGCGGCGCGGCGGTGGTTGCGGATGACGCGCAGCATGTTCTCGCGGTTCGGCGCGAACATCGGGAACGGTCCGAGCTCGGAGGCAATCTCGGCCGAGGTGGCGTAGGAAATGCCGGTCATGATCGCGGTCAGAGAGCCTGCGATGGCCCGGGCTTCGTCGCTGTCATAGGGAATGCCCGACGACATCAGCAGGCCGCCGATGTTGGCGTAGCCGAGGCCGATCGTGCGGTATTCGTAGGAGAGCTCGGCAATCCGCTTCGACGGGAACTGAGCCATCATCACGGAGATTTCGAGAACGACGCTCCAGAGGCGAACAGCATGCTCGTAGTCGCCGATGTTGATGCGCTTGGTAGCCGCATCCTTGAACTGCATGAGGTTCAGCGAGGCAAGGTTGCAGGCCGTGTCGTCCAGGAACATGTATTCCGAGCACGGGTTCGACGCGCGGATCGGGCCGGCAGCCGGGCTGGTGTGCCAGTCGTTCATCGTCGTGTTGAAGTGCAGGCCCGGATCGGCCGATGCCCATGCGGCATAGGAGATCGATTCCCACAGGTCGCGTGCCTTCAAGGTCTTCATGACCTTGCCGTCCTTGCGGGCGGTCAGGTTCCAGTCGCCGTCGTTTTCGACAGCGCGCAGGAAGTCGTCCTTGATCGAGACCGAGTTGTTGGAGTTCTGGCCCGAAACCGTGAGGTAGGCTTCCGAATCCCAGTCGGTATCGTAGGTCTTGAACTCGAGGTCCTTGTAGCCCTGGCGAGCGAACTGGATGACGCGGCCGATGTAGTTTTCCGGAACCTGGTCCTTCTTCGCAGCGCGGATTTCGCGCTTTAGGGCAGGGTTCTTGTTCGGGTCGAAGCAATCGCCGTTGTCGCCTTCGCAGTTGACGCAGGCCTTCATGATTGCCTTCAGGTGCTTGGCAACGACCTTGGAGCCGGTGACGAGGGCAGCGACCTTCTGCTCTTCCTTCACCTTCCAGTTGATATATTCTTCAATATCCGGGTGATCGATGTCGACAACCACCATCTTGGCCGCGCGGCGCGTGGTGCCGCCCGACTTGATCGCGCCGGCAGCCCGGTCGCCGATCTTCAGGAAGCTCATCAGACCCGACGAACGACCGCCGCCGGAAAGCTTTTCGCCTTCGCCACGGAGGTACGAGAAGTTCGAGCCGGTGCCGGAGCCGTACTTGAAGAGGCGGGCTTCGCGAACCCACAGGTCCATGATGCCGCCTTCGTTGACGAGGTCGTCTTCAACGGACTGGATGAAGCAGGCATGCGGCTGCGGATGTTCGTAAGCCGACTTCGACTTCGTCAGCTTGCCGGTGAAGGGGTCGACATAGAAGTGGCCCTGGCCGGGGCCGTCGATGCCGTAGGCCCAATGCATGCCGGTGTTGAACCACTGCGGCGAGTTCGGGGCAACGCGCTGGGTGGCAAGCATATAGGCAAGTTCGTCGCGGAATGCGCGAGCGTCTTCCTCGGAAGAGAAATAGCCGCCCTTCCAGCCCCAGTAGGTCCAGGTGCCGGCAAGACGGTCAAAGACCTGGCGCGCATCGGTTTCGGAGCCGTACTGCTGATCCTTCGGGAGTTCCTTCAGGGCAGCTTCATCGGCAACGGAGCGCCACAGGAAGGACGGAACGTCGTTTTCCTCAACCTTCTTCAGACGGGCAGGGACGCCGGCCTTGCGGAAATACTTCTGCGCCAGAATGTCGGCGGCAACCTGCGAAAACTGCGCAGGAACGTCGATGTTTTCGAGGCGGAATACGATCGAACCGTCCGGGTTCTTGATCTCGCTGGTCGCCTTGCGGAATTCAATAGCCGCGTAAGCGCCCTGATCTGCCTTCGTAAATCGGCGTTCTATGCGCATTTGCCTTAACCTCTAGCTCGCGCGCCCCGTCCCCGTTGACCAAGGCGCAAGTTTCCACGTCCGGCTACGCCGGGAAGAGCGCAGCCAGTTCTCGTTTCCGTACCGTCACAGGAGTGTCATCCGGAGATGTCTTTCCTGTATCTTGTGGTGATGGTGGCTGCAAACACTAAATATAGTATTAACAGCTTATTATCGCCAGCCCCGGATGTTGTTTTTTGGAGGTCAAAAATCGCACACGAAGCCCCTCATGGCCGGCATCCCGTCATGGATGCAAAGCCCTGATTCTACGCTCGATTTTTGATGAGAACCGGCCTCGTTACTTCCGGTTCGGCAGCCGCCGCAACATCGAATGTCATTAAGTTGAAAAGAGGCGATTCCGTCAAGGGGTGGTTTTTAATGAAGTGTTCACCACAAGATATTGTGGATCGGCCTGTGGAGACTGGGGAAAAGCGAGTCGCTCTGGAATTTCAATGGGTTGCTGCGGCAAGCGTAAGTCAAAAAGCCAAAACGGAAGAAAATCGTCTAGATTGCAGTTTTCGGGGTGGCTTTTCGCGTCCAAATACGCCTTGCGATTCGTCGTCGCAAATATGCTCAAAGAGCGTCGATCGCGATCGTCACCGTGGCGATGCCGATCGGCTGTCCGTCGTCGCCCCTGATCATGAAACTCGCCTGCGTTTCCAGCAATTGTGTCTGCTCGTCCCGCTCGGCCCGGTCGATGAAGACCTCGTCCGAGCCGCGCGCGAAGGTCTTGAGAAACTTGTCTTCGTCGCCTTGCCAGTAGTCCGTGGTAGCGACGCTTTGCCCGACATTCAGCCCGTGGCGATCGGCAACGAAGATCTCGACGATCGTGCCCTGCGAATCATCCTGCTTGGATTTGAGGTAGCGCGACACAGGTTTGCCGAGCAGGCCCTTCACCATTTGCCATTGGCCCGTCTGGATCTCCGAGCGATAGGTGTTGTCCAGCACCCTGACGTCCATGTCGCTGACATCACCGAACTTGGCGTTCTGCTCTTCTATGGCTTTGTGAACGATCGGCGCGGCGATGATCGGCTTAATGCGCTTTTCAACATATTCCCGCACGACCGACACATAGGCCGGCTCGGAATATGCGGGATAGGGGGTCGAGTGGAACAGGATAGCAGCAGCTGCAATCATGCCGACGTAGCGCCAACGCGTCATATCCATCCCAGCATCGCGTTTGCGACCGTGCCCCAGAGGTATCGTCCGGGCAGCGCCTCTGCCGCACCGGAATGCCAGCTGACAATAAGGCGTCCGCGATCCCGCGGACAGCAGATTTCCGAATATCGGTAAATAAAGATTGGAACAATTTATGGTTGTTCCAACCTTATCGTTGCGTGCCGGCGATGCGGCTTAGCCGCGGCTACCCTTGGAGATCGGCTCCTGGTAGGTGAAGCCCATGTCCCACGGGAAGTAGATCCAGGTATCCTGGCTGACTTCCGTGACGAAGGTATCGATCGTCGGAACACCCTGCGGCTTGGCGTAGACGCAGGCGAAATGGGCTTTCGGCAGCAGCGTTCGCACTTCCGAGGCGGTCTTCCCGGTGTCGGTCAGGTCATCGACGACAAGCACGCTTTCGCCGCCATCGGCCAAAAGTTCGGACGCAATACCCTTGAGGAGCACCATCTCCCCCTGGTTCACATAGTCATGATAGGACGCGACGCAGACCGTCTCGATCAGGCGAATGTTCAACTCGCGCGAGATGATCGCTGCCGGCACGAGGCCGCCTCGGGTAATACAGACGATCGCCTTGAAGTCGCGCTTCAGGCCGGCAAGTCTCCAGGCAAGGGCGCGGGCGTCGCGGTGGAACTGATCCCAGGAAACAGGGAAGGCTTTATCGGGAAGGGACATTGGCTTGCTCCGCGGCATGAAGTGATGACACGCCGGTTGCCGGCGGCCGGACGCTCTTCCGCCGTTTCGGTCAAACGCAAATCGCGCAGCCGAAACTGCGCGATGGAAGGACCGGGGCCGGAGGCGTCGTCGGTCGTCGCAATTAGCGGAATTTGGGGCTAAAACGCAAGCCCCATGCTGATCCTATCGTGAAAGCAGCGTCAGGGCCGTCATCGACTGGAGCAGGGTCTTCGTGGTTCCACCGAAAATCAGCTGCCAAAGGCGCGAATGCGTATAAGCGCCCATGACCAGCAGATCGATGCTGCTGTCCGACAACCGGTTCTCGATCGCGGTCGATGCGTGCCTGTCGGTGGTCGTCGCCGTTGCAAGCGTCACCTTGACGCCGTGCCGGGCAAGCGTGGCTGCGATCTCCGCACCTGCCACGGCCGCGGACTGGAGCGCATTGTCAACCGGATCGACCGAAAATACCTCCACCTCATCGGCTGCCTTGAGTATAGGCAGCGCGTCGAAGGTTGCGCGCGCGGCTTCCTTGGAGCCGTTCCAGGCGATCAGCACGCGTTTGATCGGCTTCGGCTTGCGGATGACGAAGGGGATCATCAGCACCGGTCGGCCGCTGTCGAGAAGGACGTTGTTCACGTCCACATGGCTGTCCGACGGCTTGGCCGGGTCGGCCTGCGAAGCAATCAGAAGGTCGGCGCTGCGTGCGCTTTCGATCAGCGGGGCGGAGCCATATCCGGTAGAGGAGGCGAAGCTGCGCCACTCGAAGGAAATGCCTTCGGTCTGGGCTTTGCGGCGAACGATGCGCTCGATGTCCACCGTCTCCGAATGCGCCATATCCTGCAGCGCCTGGACCGCTACGGGATCCGGTATCTCCATAGGGGCGACGAGAGGCACAACGGCAATGGTTTCGGCATGAAGGCCGATCACATGCGCGTCGTTGGCGGCAGCGATCGCAAAGGCGAAATCGGCGACCGCGGTGCAATTGTCGGCCGTATCGAGAATGGCGAGTATCGTTTTGTAAGACATGAGTTTCTCCTTGCGCGGCTAAAATCGGCTTTGGATAAGCAATGCTCCTTGTCGGCGTGTGTCTCCTTGACCCAGATCATGGGCGGTTGGCTCGCGTGAAAGTCTATGCCTCCGCAGAACTGTTTTCGAGCGTTTCTCGTTCCCTGCGAATGGTTTCGATCATCGCCCGGACGTCCGCACCAGCGGCATCGATAAGCTCTTGGGAGCGCCCGCGCACAACGATCTCCGTAGAGAATTTCTGGCCGACATAGCGCGGGTAAGAGCCGATGCTGGTTTCCGGATGTGCCTTCTGGATCGCCGTCAACGGCGTGCCGATGTCACCTTCGCCATAAGGGCACGACACGGCCAGCGAAAGGACCGGTGTACCGGTCCGAAGTGTCGGAAGCACGGCATCGACCATGGCCTGGAAGACCTGCGGAACGCCGGCCATCACATAGACATTGCCGATGACGAAGCCTGGTGCCGTCGAAACAGGGTTCGGAATATGGCTCGCGCCGACCGGCATGCGCGCCATCCGCTTGCGAGCCTCGGTGAACTCTACCTCGCGGCGCTTGTACATGTCGCCGAGCAGGATCATCGCTTCTTCATTGTACTCGCAAGCAACGCCGAAAGCCTTGGAGACTGCGTCCGCGGTGATGTCGTCATGCGTGGGACCGATGCCGCCAGATGTGAACACGTAGTCGTACTTCGTCCGCAAGGCGTTCAGGGCGTCGACGATCGCATCCCCTTCGTCGCCCACGATGCGGACTTCCTTGAGGTCGATGCCGGCGAGAAGCAGCATATCGGCGAGGTGGCCGATGTTCTTGTCCTTGGTGCGCCCCGAAAGCAGCTCGTCGCCGATGGCAAGGATCGCTGCTGTCACAATCTGGGTCATTGAATGCCTCTATCTTCACGGATGATTTGGCACCAAACTTATACCAAACGGAAGAGACGGGAAGCCTTCGTATGGATCGCAAAAAAGTGAATGCGGGGCCGACATCGTCCAGTATGATTGAACAGTCCGTTTCCGGCGCCGTGACTGGCCGCACTCAATCGCCTGCGATAGCTATTTGCCACACGCACCATGCGTTTCGAGGCAATTTGCATGATCACCGAGTTTATCAAACGAATTCTGGTTGGCACGCCAAGCTCGTCACCAGCAGCATCACCGAAGAAGGAAACCAGGAAAATGGCTAAGGTTCTCGTACTTTATTACTCGTCCTACGGTCACATTGAAACGATGGCATACGCAGTCGCCGAAGGTGCGAAATCCGCCGGCGCCGAGGTAACGGTCAAGCGGGTTCCGGAACTCGTCCCGGAAGAGGTCGCCAAGGCCTCGCATTTCAAGGTCGATCAGGCGGCACCGATCGCCAAGCCGGAAGAACTGGCCGAATACGACGCCATCATCGTCGGTGCCGGCACGCGCTTTGGCACCGTAGCTTCGCAGATGCGCAACTTCTGGGACCAGACGGGCAGCCTGTGGTTTGCCGGCAAGCTGGTCGGCAAGGTCGGCTCGGTATTCACGTCGTCGGCAACCCAGCACGGTGGCCAGGAATCGACCATTCTCGGCTTCATCCCGACTTTCCTGCACCAGGGCATGATCGTTGCCGGTCTTCCCTATGCGTTCCAGGGCCAGATGGGCGTTGACGAGATCAAGGGCGGATCGCCTTACGGTGCTTCCACGATCACGGACGGCGACGGCTCGCGCCAGCCGTCTGCTGTCGAGCTGGAAGCCGCCAAGTATCAGGGCGCGCACGTCGCCAAGATTGCCGCCAAGCTCGCTTAAGCCGAACGTTCAATACATTGAAGGGCGCGACCTCACGGTCGCGCCTTTATTGTAAGCAAAATAAACCTCCACCTTCGGTGGAGGACTGGACGTGTTCTACATTGTGATTGAGAGACCTCCGTGCTTGGACCGTTATGCTGGCCGAGACATAGA
>NZ_JAUDRY010000039.1:0-1615 GCF_030382195.1 Rhizobium sp. S96 | reverse complement strand
TGTGGCGGAGAAGTTGGAATGTCCGGCGGTTTGCAAAGTAGAAATGTCCGACTGGTCGCTACACTGTACAGCGACCAGCCCCGATCTGAGCGGCTGATCCCGCTTGCAAGATCAGATCGGGGCGGGTGGTAAACACACCCCTTCGGCTTTAGCTTTGAGACGCCTCACTCCGTAGCCTGCTGTCGCGACAGTGCCTTCTGGCGCTGTGCGATCACTGCCGGATCGTTCATGAAATCCTTCCGCCGGCCCGGTCCGCGAGCCCGTTTGACGTAGCCATTCTTGTCGCTGTTGCTCTTCACCGTCGGCTTGTCCTGCTGCTCCTGGCGTTCCTTGATATAGGCCAGAACATCACCCAACCGCTTGTTCTCGGTGATCGCCGCATGCGTCACCCGCTGGTCCTTGTCGAACACCGTGTAGGGCAGGGAGTAGCCTTTCCACCTCACATCCAGACGACCGTCCGCATAGGCATAGGTCTCGACATAGCGACCGACTAGACCACGCGTCACTTCGGTCTCCTGCAGCATGATCCGCTTGCGCTCGAACGAAAACGTCAACTGCGATCCCACATAACGCTGCTCGCGCTTGCACAGGATCTCCGTCAACCGATCCGGCGCCAGATTCAGCGGCCGATGCAGGTCTTCCAAACGGGCAGGGGTGACCGCAAACCGTGCATTGTAGTCCTCCATGAAGTCCGGCAGGAACGTATTGCCAGCCTCCATGCTGTCGATGCCAGAAAGCCGCAGCTCCTTGACCAGGCGGTCCTGCAGCGTTCGGTTCATGCGCTCGACACGACCCTTGGCCTGGCTCGAATTTGCGCAAAGAATCTCAATGCTTAACTCGCAAAGCGCACGCCCGAACTGGGTCATGCCCTGGCCGCCTTTGGCATCCTTCTTCGCCACCCGGAACACCGAGTGCCTGTCCGAATAAAAGGCAATCGGTGCGCCGTGACGCTGGAGATAGAGTTCCAGAGCCTCGAAGTAGGTGAAGGCACTTTCCGAGCGCACGAAACGCAGCTGCATCAGCCTGCCGGTCGCATCGTCGACAAACACCAGCAGCGAGCAAGGCGGCCCGCGATCCTCAAACCAGCGATGCTCCGACCCATCGATCTGCACCAACTCGCCATAAGCCTCGCGTCGAAGCCGTGGCTGATGAAACGTCCGCCGCTGCTTGCGTGACAACCACAGTCCCGCATCAGACATCCAACCGCGCACCGTCTCGCGCGACACACGCAAGCCATCACGCTCAGCCAACTTCTCCGTCGCCAGGGTCGGACCGAAATCCGCATAACGTTCGCGAACCAGCGTCATCGCATAGTCCCGAACGCCGTCGCTGATCCGGTTGTTCGATGGTCGCCCAATCGCCTTGTGGCGGATCGACGCCGCACCGCCAGCGCTGATCCGATCCAGCAGCCGACGCACCTGACGCTCGCTCAGCTCAAGCACATGTGCCGCCGACACCAGCGTCATACGGCCGGCGATCACTTTCGACAAAATCTCGATCCGCTGCAGATCGCGCTCGCTCATCGTAATCAATCCCATCCGCAATCTCCCACGTCATCAAACGCGGGGAGAGTGACATTTTAACTTTGCAGGATCAGGACATTCTAACTTTGCGG
>NZ_JAUDRY010000038.1:0-2099 GCF_030382195.1 Rhizobium sp. S96 | reverse complement strand
CGAAACCGGAAACGAGTCCTGGCGCTTCAAGAACCGCTCTCAAAGCTAAAGCCGAAAGTCCCTTTCACCCGCACTTGGCCTACCCTCTGCAACCCCGGCCAGCGTCGGGCAGGCCAAGCGCTGATCTACAGAGCAAGGGGGTCAAAATTGGACGCCGATATGGGGTCAGTTTTGGGTGCCGATTGACACCCAGATCGAAAGCGAGGACTATCGAGATCGGACAGTCGTTGTCTACGATGCCCATTTCCATCCGGACACAATGGCACTGATCCAGGTCGAGGCAGTCGCTCGCGGTTACCTCGATGTGATCGAGCACAACGTCGACGAGACACGCGGCTATTTCCTGACCGCTCGGTGTGAGGGTCGGCAGCTTGACTACTCAAGGCAAAACGGCCGGAAGCGAACAGTCGCTGATCAGCAGCGCCGCGACCCCGGCGATAGGTTCTTCGAACATGCGGCAACCGCTGGCCGCGTTGATATCGCATGGGGCAAGGCGGTCGGCTCTGCCGTCAACACGGCGAAGAGTGCAGCCGCCGGCGCAGCGCGTGCCATAGGTTTCAAGGGACTGTAATCGACATGGCTAGACTTCCCGGCTGGGAAAAGCGCCTCAATGCGGTTGTGGCGAAGCATCAGGCGTTGCCCTCAATCTATGGTACGTCAGACTGCTATCTGATCGCAGACGATGGCGTCGAGGCTGTCACGGGCGATCGAATGTACGCTGACGCCATCGGCTACAAGACGGAAGCCGGCGCGGCCAAGAAGCTGCGCCAGCACGGTTTCGAGACGGTTCGCGATGCCTTTTCTGCGAAGTTCGCGGAGATCGCTCCCAGCATGGCGCAGCGCGGCGATATCGGCGTGGTTGATCGCGATGGCGTGCTTACGGGCGGCTTATTCACCTCGATTGGTTTCATGACGCGTGGACCCGAGGCTGTCGAGTTCCTGCCAAGCTCATCCGTGGCATATGCATTTAAGGTGACCTGATGCCCTTTCTCGCTCCAGTCGTCGGCGCCATTGGCGGCTTTTTCGGTTCTCTCGGTGTCATCGGCAAAGCTATCATCGGGATTGGCCTCAATCTCATCGTCAGCAAGATCCAGCAGCGGCAGGCCAAGAAGAACCAGAAACAAGTTGGCGGCGTCGAATTCGAGCGCGAATATGGTGAAAACGTCAGCCGGAAAGTGGCTTGCGGCCTCGTCGGCCTGGCCGGCCACGATTGCTATGTCAATACGTACGGCAGCTCGAACAAGTACCTAGAGCAGGTCTACGTGCTTTCCGATTTTCCATGCGACGGCCTCTCGAAGATCTGGGCCGGCGGGTCGCGGCTGGCGCTCGGCGTCGTGTCGTCGGATTCGGTCAAGACCGTCTACAGTGTCACGAGTGGTGTCTATGCCGGCCTCATGCAATTCACATTCTACAGCGGGACACAAACTACGGCGGATGCGGGCATGATTTCGCATTCGAACCCGGCGGGACGCTGGACCGCTGATCACATTGGGACTGGCATTTGTTGGGTGAGGGTTGCTCTGACTTACAGTCAAGACAAACTGTCTCAGTTCCCCGACTTCTTCTTCGAGATCCGCGGTGCCCGTCTGTATGATATTCGCAAGGACTCCACGGTTGGTGGTTCCGGCTCGCACCGATGGGATGATTACTCGACCTATGAGTTCTCGGAAAACCCGATCGTGCAGGAATACAATTATCGTCGGGGCTTCTCCGTCAATAATGATCTGTTTTGCGGAATGGGAATGGAGGCGGCAGACCTTCCTTTCGATCGCTATGTCGCGGCTATGAACATCTGCGACGAGGATGCTGGCGGGGAGAAGCGTTACCGCTGCTCGATCTTGTTTGATGCAGATGCCCAGCACGGCGACAATATCGAAGCGGTCATGACCGCTTGCGGCGGGACCGTCATCGACGACGTTGATGGGTCCTGGCCGTTGATCGGAACCGATCAGCCGATTGTCGAGACTTTTACCGACGATGACCTGGTGATCAGTGTGTTGATTCCCATTGAGAGCTGACCCGGCGTTTCCACCGAGAAGTGACCCGCTTTTAGGTATCGTTTGTGTTAGTCGTAGTGGTCAAGTTCCTGCGTTTCTCCT
>NZ_JAUDRY010000037.1:3521-287741 GCF_030382195.1 Rhizobium sp. S96 | reverse complement strand
CTCCAGAGCCCCCGCTGAAAATATGCGAGGGACGGTTGAAACATGGGTCAATTCTCGATGGAAATATCGGGCTGCGCCGGGTCAGCTCTCAGTGGAAATCAACACAGAGGATGATCTGTTTCCCGAATGCCCTCCCGTTGCCGCCGACAAGCCACAAGAGCGTTCGATGCCAGCAGTCAAGGCGTTTACCTATTACCGGAGGAGTGCAGGTGTCACGGATGCCGTTGAGGGCAAGAGAAGGGACCGGGTCAATTTCCATTCTTTCCGCCGCTGGTTCGTCACCAAGGCCATTCAGGCTGGTCAGGCTGAGCTGACGGTTCAGATCGTGGTCGGCCACAAGCCACAGAGCGTGGCTGCGAGCGTCTATCTTGGAGGGCTGACGATGGAGCAGATGGCTGAATGCGTTGAGGCTGTTAAGCTACCTTGATGGCCATCTTGCCTCGTATGGGGGCGTATAATGTGGGTGCCCCCGTGTCGGCGTGCGAGCCGGTCTATGGGTAACAATTTCAGTGGTTTAGATTTCTTCTGTGCTGGCCTCAGTAGCAGTTTCAATGGAAGTTAGCTGGGGCTGGCGCTCTCACGCAAGCCGTCAGCTCTTTCCTAGTGATGCAGTGCATAGTTCATGCGAATATCCGAGACCAATGGCTGCAGGTCTGCCATCGTATAGAAGCGAACCTTGTGCTGTTCCATCTGGGAGCTAAGAAGCGCGATGAAGCTTTCATCGTGCATTTCTGCATCGTCAGCGATAACGACGAGGCGTTTCTCTTGTAGCGTCTGGCTGAAGAGCAGGTTTCCCTCAATCATGTGTGGGCTTGCTTTGCTCAAGGCCTTGTCTGGTTCGTCGCCCAGCGAGAGGCCTTGAAGCAGATTGAACGCCCCGTTTTGGTACCCGAACGGTGCCTCGATCTTGATGCCTCCCGCAAGGAGAACGGGACTGGGCTTTTCAAGCAGTCCATCAACGCCATACTCTTTCAGCTTACTTGCCAATTTGACATTGGCTCGTTGCTTGCGAGGCTTCGAGGGCATCTCGCCTACCAGATCGGAAAAAATGCTGTCCAAGTCAGCTCTGGCATCGTTGATAAGCATCGATCTCAGCGGGAACAGTCTTATTTTCCCAGACCGCTGTGATATGAAACGATCAATACTTTCCCGCTTCCATCCTTCCCTGAACTCTGACTGGAGCCTGCTTTTGAGTGAGTTTTGGAGGAGATCAAAATGGACGCCGGGGTTCACATTGAAGGCAGATTTTATACGCTTCGGACGTTCACCGAACTTGCACAGGACGTACGGGGCCTCCATCGCGAACAAGACCACACCAATGTTGATGTACTCCGCGCGTTCAGGATGCTCTGAATACTGAATGATCGAGAAATATCCTTGTCTGTCTTTCATCGCTCAAAATCCCGGAAACGGCGGCTCGTCTATCAGCTTCTGTGCTAGGGTGTCCACAACGTAGGTAGCGCGGGCGCATATGAAGTCGATCAACCCTGTCCGAGCCGAGGGCCCAAGGTCCCACGCTAGCGGCACTGAGTTAACAACTTCGCCAACAAACTCCCGTTCTAAGGTCGCCAGCTTCGTGAGTGCTGCGTTAACGCTATCATTCGTGATGAAATCGTCAAATTCAGGGAATTTCCCATAAACACCCCCGTCTTCTATCCAACCGTCAGGCGCGGCCCCGTCGGGGAAGTTCGCATTGCCGCCGATGAAGCAATTCGAATGGTCGATGGGCACCAAATCGTACTTGTGTACTGAGGCTTGCACATAAAGCAGGTTATCCGAATTAGCGTCTCCACCATAATAGCGGTCCCAGTTTCTAATCCACGTATCAAAAACAACCAGACGAGACACGCAATCCTTATCTCGAAGTCGCTGTAGAAATACGTCTGTACCATCGCGTGGTATGCCTTCAACCGCTGAAGAGAAGAAGAGCGGGGGAGCCATTGGGTGGCCATTCTTGCGCATGATGATTTCGATGTCGCATTGGTGGACGACCGCGAAGGGAGGAACGTCCAGCCCGAACCAGACGGCCAGTTCAGCGGCAACAAGTTCAGAAACCAGTGCGGCACTTCCCATTGGGTTGCCTACGGATTTGACAAAGCCGTCGCCCGCATTGGTGGCAACTCTGGCGGGGCTAGTGCTCGAAATGAAGTGCTGAATTTCTCTTGTGATTTCTGTTGGGCAGATCGAATTGCCGCAAGCTAGCACGTGGTACCCCAATGTCTGAAATTGACTTGGTCACCTTACCTTCGTTAACGCGCAGTGCAACTATGGGCGGTGCACAAAAGATGCGCGAGCCAATGCTTTTGATATAATGAAAACACATAATCACCCTGCGGGGAACGAGAGCATGATTATTCCGCCCGCAGCGCCCTGAAAACGCTCGAACGGCTGATGCCCAATTCCACAACTATTTGCTCAGCGGTTTTTCCTTCGGCCTTCAATCGCCGCACATCGTCAGCTTTCCGCTGGGCGGTTGGGGCGCGGCCTTTGTATTTGCCGTCAGCTTTCGCCCTGGCGATACCCTCCCGCTGCCGCTCCAACATGATGTCGCGCTCGAACTCAGCGATGGAACCCAACAGGCTCAGCATCAGCTTGCCGATAGGGGTCGAGGTGTCGATGTTGAGATTGAGGATTTTAAGCGTGACCCCTTTGGCCTCCAACGTGTCCTTGATCCTTACGAGGTCGGTCATGGAGCGGGCCAGTCTGTCCAGCTTTGTTATGACGAATACATCCCCCTCGCGGGCATAGTCCAGCGCACGGGTCAGCTCAGGCCGCTCCTTATCGACCGAGGAGAGCTGCTCCTTGAACACCTTCTCGCAGCCCGCCGCCTTCAACTCGTGGAGCTGGGCATCAAGTCCATAGGTCTGATCAAGGGTCGAGGTGCGGGCGTAGCCGATGATGGTCGAGGGCATTGAGACAGCTCCAATAGTGCCAATGAAATTTTACAGCTTCTGACACTGAAAGTCTCAAAAGTCAAATACCATTCATATGGCACGGCTCAGCAGCCAGACGGCTGAAGTCACTAGGGCGTGCCCTTGTGGCACTTGCGATAGGAAAGCCGCAGGCTGCAAAACCATCGGCATAGCGGGTCTGGATTGTCTCAGAGCTTGGGGGGAGCCGGCACGGGGGGGAGCCGGCCCTAGCCTTATATCTGATTGGCCTCTCGGAATTTTTCGCCAAAAAATGCCCTACCTCGGCCCGCCCCTAGCAATTGAAGAGATGGGCAAGACCGCGATCGTGTTTGTCACCTGCCCAAAATGGGCACCTGAGCAGTGGGCAGGCAAGGGGTCAGAACGGGATTTCTGGTAGCTCGCGAAGGGGCCGCTCGTAGCTATCCAGATCATCGATCTCATTACCACCTTCATCGCGCAGCATGGGACTGAAGCCCTCCTCCTCCAGCATCATAACCGCGACATCTCGAGACTTCCTGCCGAGTAGGTGATTGAAGGCTTTGGCTGCGATTTCCGGCCTCTTGGCTAGTCGCTTACCGAACTCCTTGCCCAGTCGATCGACGATCTTCATGGCTTCCGCCTCCTGCCAACTTTCATCAAAGTCATGATCTCCGTCCTGCAGGCCTTTTTTCCATTCTGTCATTGCATCCCGCCAACCCGGTAGGCTCACGGCTCGCTCGCCCAAGACTGCGAAGGCGGCTCGCATGTTATCGATTGTGCCCTTGGCGATGTTGGCTCGCCTGACGAGCTGCGCCTTGGACAACCTGCCAAGAAGCTCAGCGTGGACCACCAGCTTCCATGCGTAGTTCGATCGCTCCTCGTAGGTGATGCCAAGGCTCGCCTTGCCGTTGACCGCCTCGGCATGTTCGATGGCCTCATCGACGGTGCCCTTGAAGAAGACGACAGGCAGTTCCTTGGACCTCCGCCAGAGCCGATAGGCGGCAATCCGGTGATGGCCATCGACAACGAAGTTTCGGCCGCCGCATCGCCAGACCACGATTGGATCGAGCGCGCCGTGGATGTTCAGGGCCTTGAGCAGATCACTGACATGCCGATCGTCAACTTCGGCGTTCCTGATTTGGAACACCTTCGGCAGCTCGTCGAGCTGTGAAAGCGGAAGACGGCTCGGCTCATCATCGAGCTTGACGCTCGCCTTCTGAACCTGCCTGAGGGCGTCCAGCGCCTTGCTGAACGTCAGAGCCTTCAGATCATGCGGAAGGCTGCAGATGGCGTCCTGAGCGGGTAAGGAGCGTGTTGTGTTGTCGGGTTCTTGCATCTTCGTTCTCGTCATAGGTTCTTGTTGTGATCGTCCGTCACCAGCACAGCAGAAAAATGCCCCGGCAATCGATCTGATCACCGGGGCTAAGGCTGAGACGAACGTGAGCGGTTGAACCAACTCCCGGTTATCGGGTCGCGTGAGCGCGTGGTTCTCCTAAAGTGCGTGGCAATCGACACGGCACCCAGAAAGGCCAGAGGCTGCCAATAAAGCGGCTCTGTACTAAAGGCTGGGGTAATTGCCGGAGCCTTTTCTTCCATAAGTGAGGGGTAACTGATGCCGTCTGCCATAAGTGGGCAGTAATCACATTGCGCTATTCCAGAGTGATCGGTGGCTTGCCATCTTGATGGGTCATGGCGATGAAAGTTGTTGGATGGGAGGGGTACATTCCACGGTACACAATGAGGTACGCACGGCGATGTAAGTATGTGATTTTATTGGATAAAAAATATTTGGCTGGGGAACCTGGACTCGAACCAAGATTAACGGAGTCAGAGTCCGTCGTTCTACCATTGAACTATTCCCCAGCAGTCGCTGCCGAAGCATGGCTTGGCTGCTGTGCGGCGCTTATAACCAAAAGCTCGGGAATTGCAAATACCGTTTTGAAAAAAATTACGCTGCCGTTTTGGGGGCCTCGATCCGTCCTTTCCGGAGCGCTGATAAAAAGAATTTGGTGATTCCGCCCGGCACTGATATTCTTGCCGCAACGCAAAAATCGAATGAGCGCCAGCTGCATACCTTCTGGAATTGCGCGGCGCGGTGGATAACGAACGTGGAAGACCCCGAAGGCGGCGCAAAGTCGCAATTAGACGGGGCGTCGGCGGCAAGGCGCAAGGATGGCAAAAAGTCCAGGCGCCGCAAGGGCAAACATGGCGGGCACTCCCGCAATGTAAGCCAGGTCGCTACGCATGTCTCCTCCGGCAATGCAGGAGAGACAGCGCGCCCAATGGACGACGGCGCCGGTAATCCGGCTCGCAAGCGCAAGCGTCGGCGGCGTGGATCAGGCGGATCTGCCGAGAGCGCCAATCAGAATCGAGCGCCGGTTGAGAAAAGCGCGGCTTTAGAAGCGGCTGCGCGTCCGCAGGGCGAATTGGCGTCGGGCCGGCGCAATCGCCGCAAGAATCGCGGCAAGCGCGGTTTGCAGGGTCGCCCGCTCGCACCCACCAAGTCCGTCGGCCATGCTGCCCCGAATGCCCAGCAATCCGCGACCGTAGCACGCAGCGCGCCCACTGATCAGCGTAGCGGCGAGAACGACACGCGATCGTCCCGCCAGCCCGAGCGCGAATCGCGCGGCCAGGGTGGCGAACATGCGTGGCCGGACGAACTCTATGCCGCGCTCGATCTCGGCACCAACAATTGCCGCCTGTTGATCGCGCAACCGACGCGGCCCGGACAGTTTCGGGTCGTTGATGCTTTTTCGCGAATCGTGCGCCTGGGCGAGGGGCTTGCCGCAAGCGGTCGGCTATCCGACGACGCGATGGATCGTGCGGTCGATGCCCTGCGGGTGTGTGCCTCAAAGCTCAAGAACCGCGAAATCCGCCGGATGCGACTGATCGCCACCGAAGCCTGCCGTCAGGCGAGCAACGGCGCGCAGTTTCTGGAGCGCGTGGTTGCGGAAACCGGACTGGAGCTCGAGATCATCGATCGCGAGACGGAAGCGCGGCTTGCGGTATCGGGATGTTCGTCGCTCGTCAGCCGCGAGACCCGTTCCGTGGTTCTCTTCGATATCGGTGGCGGCTCGTCGGAAATCGCGGTGATCCGCATTGGCGAAAGCAGGTTCAACCGGCTGGCCAACCACATCACGCACTGGACCTCGTTGCCCGTGGGCGTCGTTACGCTTTCGGAGCGGCACGGTGGTCGCGATGTCACGCCCGAAGCCTTCGAGGGCATGGTCGTTGAGGTCGAGGGGATGCTGTCGAGCTTCGATTGCCCCGAGATCGAAATCGGGCACTCAGGCGATTTCCACCTGATCGGCACCTCTGGAACGGTCACGACGCTTGCCGGCGTCCATCTCGATCTGCCGCGCTATGATCGCCGCAAGGTCGACGGTATCTGGCTGTCCGATGACGAGGTGTCGGCGATGCAGGCAAAGCTGCTCTCGTGGGATTTCGCCAGCAGAGCGGCCAATCCCTGTATTGGCCCGGATAGAGCCGATCTCGTGCTGGCCGGATGCGCAATCCTTGAGGCGATACGCCGTCGTTGGCCGAGCCCGCGCATGCGCGTCGCCGATCGAGGCTTGAGGGAAGGCCTTCTCACAGACATGATGGCGGATGACGGCGTCTGGCGGCGCCACCGCAACCGCCGCGGCCAGCGCGGCAAATAGGGGACAGGCATGACCAAGCCAACGATTGCGGGCAACCGCACCGGCCGCAAGCTCGGCCAGCGCGTCAAGAACAAGAAGATGAAGGCGTCCTCCCGACAGTGGTTGCAGCGCCATATCAACGATCCCTATGTGCAGCGCGCGCAGCTCGAGGGCTATCGCGCCCGCGCGGCCTTCAAGCTGCTTGAGATTGATGAGAAGCATGGAATCCTGAAGGGTGCGCGACGGATCATCGATCTGGGCGCTGCCCCGGGCAGCTGGTCGCAAATCGCCGCCAAGGTGACCGGATCGACGGACGAAGATGTTCGCGTCGCCGCGATCGACTTCCTCGAGATGGCGCAGCTGCCGGGCGTCAAGATCCTGCAGCTCGACTTCCTGGATCCGACCGCGCCCGATCAGCTTATGGAAGCGGTCGGCGGTACGCCCGACCTTGTCATCTCGGACATGGCCGCGCCCACCACCGGCCATCATCGCACCGATCACCTTCGCACCATGCACCTCTGCGAGGTTGCAGCGCACTTCGCGATCGAGGTGCTCGGCGAGGGCGGGCACTTCCTTGCCAAGACCTTCCAGGGGGGTACCGAGAAGGAGCTGCTCAACATGCTGAAGCAGCATTTCAAGCAGGTCGTCCACGTCAAGCCGGCCTCGTCTCGGGCGGAATCGGTCGAGATGTTCCTGCTCGCGAAGGGATTTAAGGGCCGCAAGGCGGCAATTGACGTTACGGAAGCTTGATCTTTCGGTCGTTCTGGGTCGAATATAGAACTCCCCAGGACTGAAATGACCGCGGATATCTATGCTGCTTTACGTCACTCTCGGAACCAACGACATCGATCGAGCGCGACGCTTCTACGACGCCGTGCTCCCGGTTCTCGGCTACAAGCTCCAGCGCTTTTCGGAAGAGGAGATCGGCTATGCCGCCGACGGCGACAGCCGTTGCCGGCTGTGGATCGTCACCCCCTTCAATCGTCGGCGGGCATCGAATGGCAACGGCTCGATGGTGGCGCTTGCCGCCGAAAGCCGGGCGGATGTCGATGCCTTTTATGCGGCCGCGATCGCCGCTGGCGGCATGGACGAGGGCAAGCCGGGGCTGAGACCGTTTCATGCCAGCTTCTACGCCGCCTACGTCCGTGATCTGGACGGGAACAAGCTCAGCGCGGTTTGCGAGCGACCGGAATAACTATTTCACCCCTGCTGTTCAGCCTCGACGCCTGCCGGTGTCAGAGGCTTGGCGCGATGGCCGGACACCAGCGCGCCCGCGTTCTTGTCCATGCGGATGAACGGGAGAGTGGCGACCACGGTCAGCAGTGCGATCACGTAGAAGGCGATGTGGAAATCCGCCACCTGCAGTTCCTCGCCGCGTAGGTAGATCGACGTCTCGAGGATCGCTGCGGCAACAGCAACACCAAGAGCCAGGCTGATCTGCTGCATGACCGAACTCATCGATGTCGCTTGGCTCGCCTGTGCATCGTCGATGTCGGCATAGGCAAGCGCATTGACGCCTGTGAAGAAGAACGAGCGGGAGAAGCCGCCGATCAGCAGGATGCCGATGATGACGAGATGCGGCGTTTCCGGCGTAAAGAACCCCGTCGTGACGGTTACGAGCGTGGTCACGCCTGCGGCCGTCAGCAAGGTCGTCCGGAAGCCCACCGCCGCGAAAACGCGTCGCGCCATGAACTTCGTGGTGATCGCGCCGATCGCGCCGGCAAAGGTGATGAGCCCTGATTGAAAGGGTGTCAGCCCGAAGCCGAGTTGCAGCATCAGTGGCGTCAGGAAGGGCATCGCGCCGATGCAGATGCGGAAAAGCGTTCCGCCCGTGGTCGACGCCCTGAATGTCGGGTTGCGAAACAGTTTGAGATTGAGGATCGGCGCCGGGTGGCGCCGCGCGTGGCGCACGTAGAGAGCCCCGCAGACCAGCCCGATCGCCGTTGCCGCGATGCCGATGATGGGAGGGAGCGCAGGCAGGCTCACCACCGACAGACCGAACACGACGCCGGCGGCGGCAAACGAGGTCAATATGAAGCCCGTGACGTCAAGCTTCGGCGGGGCCGTGGCTTCGACCTCCGGGAGGAAGATTGTCGCCAGCCAGACGCCGACAATGCCGACCGGCACGTTGATGAGGAAGATCCAGTGCCAGGTGAAATAGGTAGTGATGAAGCCGCCGAGCGGCGGCCCGGCAAGTGGTCCGACCAGCGCCGGGATCGTCAGCAGCGCCATGGCCGAGACGAGATCGCTGCGCTTCGTCGTGCGCAAGAGCACCAGACGCCCCACCGGTGTCATCATCGCGCCGCCCATGCCCTGCAGGAAACGGGCGCAGACGAATTCGATAAGCCCTGACGATGCCGCGCAAAAGATCGAGCCGACGACGAACACGCAAATCGCCAGCCGGAAGATACGCTTGGCGCCGAACCTGTCCGCCATCCAGCCGCTGATCGGAATGAAGACCGCCAGCGACACCATGTAGGAGGTCAGCGCAAGTTTCAGCGTGATCGGCCCGACATGCAGATCGTTGGCGATTGCTGGCAGGGCGGTCGAGATGACGGTGGAGTCCATCTGCTCCATGAACAGAGCGACGGCGAGGATCAACGGAACGATGCGGTTCATGCGCGACAGCCTTGAATGTCTGGCGAAGGCGGCTTGGAAGGCCAGTGCTCTGTATTCCTCGTACGTATCTCTGCCAACCCCTCAATCGCCTTTGAAAACACGTTTGCATCACGTCTGCGTGAGACTGCTTGTTCAGCAAATTCAACGGTCAAGATTGACATATGTTTGTATCGGGCAATTGCCAGATGAAGGCGGTCGGCTCGGCATGGGGGCTGTGCGGCGAAGGTGCCGTGCGTTATTGGAAGGATGGGATATGGCAAAGTCGACGGGGATAAGACGGCGCGCGTTCTGTGCTGCGGGCATTGGCCTGCTGGCGGCGCCGGCGATTTTGAGACAGACGGCCGCAATGGCTGCAAGTGGAGATAAGACAAAGATGGATGCGACGACGCAGCCTCAGTTCAACAAATTCAAACTCGGATCCTTCAACTTCACCGTTATCAAGGACGGCGCGAGTGTGGCCGAGAAGCCGTATGAAACCTTCGGGACCAACCAGAAGCCGGAAACCGTTCAGGAGTTACTGGCAAAGAACTTCCTGCCGACCGACAAGTTCGTCAACGCCTACGCGCCGACGGTGATCGACACCGGCTCCGATGTCATCCTGGTCGATACCGGGTTCGGCGAGGGCGGCCGGGCGCGCGGCGCCGGCCTGCTTCGCGATGGGCTGAAGGCTGCCGGCTATTCGCCGGATGATATCACCGTCGTGGCGCTGACCCATCTGCATGGCGATCACATTGGTGGCCTCATGGAAGCCGGAGCACCGGCGTTCAAGAACGCCCGTTATGTTGCCGGCAAGACCGAATATGACTTCTGGACGGACAAGGCGCGCGAAGGCACGCCGGCCGAGGGCGGCCACAAGGCGGTGCTCGCGAACGTGTTTCCCTTTGCCGAGAAGATGACGTTCATCGGGGAAGGCGACACGGTCGCGGGCGGCATCACCGCCATGCTGGCCCCGGGGCACACGCCCGGCCACATGATTTTCCATGTGGAGTCCGACGGCAAGCGCCTGGTCGCGACCGGTGACACCGCCAACCACTATGTTCTTTCACTGCAAAGGCCCGAGTGGGAGGTTCGCTTCGACATGGACAAGGCGCAGGCCGCGGCCACGCGCAAGAAGGTGTTCGACATGATCGCGGCCGACAAGGTTGCCTTCCTTGGATACCATATGCCGTTCCCGGCTGTCGGCTTTGTCGAGACCTACGACGCCGGTTACCGCTTCGTGCCGAAGACCTATCAGTTCGACCTCTGAGCACGCTGCATGGCAGCCATACCAAGCCCGGCGGCGGCGCCGGGCTTTTTACTATTCCCTTCCTGTCATAGACGTGTTACCAGCCCTCGCCAACTTCCAAAGCAAACCTTGCACATCGCCGGTGCGGACGACTCGTTCCGGGTGAGGCAGCATTTTTCGTAATTGAGGAAATTGGCCATGGCTCGCATCATAGAAACGCCAACCGGGTTGGACGCACTCACCTTCGATGACGTGCTCCTGCAGCCCGGTCACTCCGAGGTTCTTCCGGGTCAGACAAGCGTGGCGACGCGCATTGCGCCCGATTTCGAGCTGAACATCCCGATCATCTCTTCTGCCATGGATACGGTCACGGAAAGCCGTCTTGCCATTGCCATGGCGCAGGCAGGCGGTCTCGGCGTTATCCATAAGAACCTGACGCCGATCGAGCAGGCCGAGCAGGTCCGCCAGGTCAAGAAGTTCGAAAGCGGCATGGTCGTCAATCCGGTGACGATCGGTCCCGATGCTACCTTGGCCGATGCGCTCGCGCTGATGAAGATGCACAGCATCTCAGGCATTCCCGTTGTTGAAAAGTCCGGCCGCCTCGTCGGCATCCTTACCAATCGCGACGTTCGCTTCGCCTCCGATCCGAAGCAGAAGATCTACGAACTGATGACGCGCGAGAACCTCGTGACCGTCAAGGAAAGCGTCAACCAGCAGGAAGCCAAGCGCCTGCTGCACACGCACCGCATCGAGAAGCTGCTGGTCGTTGACGGCGAGGGTCGTTGCGTCGGTCTCATCACCGTCAAGGATATTGAAAAGTCGCAGCTCAACCCGAATGCGTCGAAGGATGCACAGGGCCGGCTCCGCGCCGCTGCCGCAGTTGGCGTGGGTGACGATGGTTTCGAGCGCGCCGAGCGCCTGATCGAAGCCGGCGTCGATCTTCTGGTCGTCGATACCGCGCATGGCCATTCGCAGGGCGTTCTGAATGCCGTCGGCCGCGTCAAGAAGCTCTCCAATTCCGTCCGCGTCATGGCTGGCAACGTCGCGACGTCGGAAGGCACCAAGGCCCTGATCGATGCCGGCGCGGATGCCGTCAAGGTCGGTATCGGCCCTGGCTCGATCTGCACGACGCGTATCGTCGCCGGTGTCGGCGTTCCCCAGCTCGCCGCCATCATGTCGGCCGTCGAGGCCGCTCGCGCGCAGGATATTCCCGTCATTGCCGATGGCGGCATCAAGTTCTCCGGTGACGTCGCCAAGGCGATCGCCTCCGGCGCGTCTGCCGTGATGATCGGCTCGCTGCTCGCTGGTACCGATGAAAGCCCAGGTGAAGTTTATCTCTACCAGGGCCGCTCCTTCAAAGCCTATCGCGGCATGGGTTCCGTCGGCGCCATGGCGCGCGGCTCCGCTGACCGCTACTTCCAGGCAGAAGTGCGCGATACGCTGAAGCTCGTGCCGGAAGGCATCGAAGGCCAGGTTCCCTACAAGGGTCCGGTCTCCGGCGTGCTCCACCAGCTCGCAGGCGGCCTCAAGGCAGCCATGGGCTATGTCGGCGGCAAGGACCTCAAGGAGTTCCAGGAACGCGCGACCTTCGTGCGCATCTCCGGCGCCGGCCTGCGCGAAAGCCATCCGCATGATGTGACCATCACCCGCGAGAGCCCCAACTATCCAGGCTCCGGCAGCTGAGCATGAATTCGGGCAGCCGTATTCCGCTCTGGATAATCGCGCTGCTCGCGGCCCTCTGCCTGGGCGTGCTTGCATGGACGACCTTTGGATTTGTCATTCCGTTCAAGCATGAGACCGGGCAGGCGGTCCTCGATACCTATTTTGCCGGCTACGACGCACTGACGGTCGGCAAGATGCAACGACTGCTCGACCAGAACGAGGTCGCCGACAAGCTTCTGCGGGCGATGTACTGGGGTCCGGAGATCGTATTCCCGGCCCTGTTGACGGCTCTGCTGCTGCTGATCCTCATGCGGCTTGAGGTTGGCGGTTCCTATTTCGGCCGATCGATCCATCCCTCCCTCGCGAAGCTCGTCTACGTCCTACCCTTCGTTTACGGCATTGCCGACTACAGCGAGAACATCTCCAGCCTTGTCGCGTTCGGCGACAGCGGCTGGGCGGATCTTGCCGCACAGGTGCTGCCCTGGACGACGCGGGTGAAATTCGCAGGCCTGGCGATCTGCCTGATCGTCATCGTCCGTTTCGCCATCGTCCGCATGATGCCGCCCACTGATCGGGACGCCGGTTAGGGATCTGGCGGTGCGTCATTCCTGACAGGCATGTGACTGGCACCGCCCGGCCTTTTCCTCTACAGCTCTGAAATCAAAGCAGAAGCAGCAAGGAGAAGACCATATGAGCGGCATGACAGGCTATGAAATGTTCTGGCCAATCATTGCCCATGTGGCGCTGGTTTACGCCCTCTACGGGCTGCTCAGCTACCGCCGTCAGCAAATGGTCCGGGCCGGCAAGGTCCAGATATCCGATTACCGTGAAAACCGCAGCGAGCCGCCCGAAAGCCTGTTCGTCAAGAACTGCATTGCCAACCAGTTCGAGCTGCCGGTGTTGTTCTATCTCTGCTGCATCCTTCTCTACATCACTGAAGCCGACAACCTCATCGCGGTGATCCTGGCGTGGGTCTTTGTCGCTCTGCGCTACGCTCAGGCCTTCGTGCACGTCACGAGCAACCGGATCCGCTACCGCAGCCCGCTCTTTGCCGCCGGCTATGTCGTTCTGGGCATCATGTGGGGCTGGCTTGCCGTCTGGATGGCGTTCCCGAACGGGTGAATCCGGAGTAACGCAGTTTTGTTTCGGCGTTTTCGGCCTCCGTCCTATGTCTTCTCCCAGGCAAATAGCTTGGGTAGCGAAAGAGGAGCTCGACATGGACAAGCCGGAAATCACGCAGGCAATGATCAATGCCTACGACGAATACACGCATCTGACGCTTGATCGGCGCAACTTCATGGACAAGCTGGCAAAGCTTGCAGGGTCTGCAAGTGCTGCTGCGGTGATCGCGCCGATGCTGGCCGCCAACAAGGCCAGCGCCGAAATGATCTCCGCCACCGACGATCGTCTGACAGCCAAGGATGTGACCTATCCCGGCAGCGGCGGCGAGATGAAAGGCTACCTCGTCGAACCGAAGAATGCCGCTGGCAAACTCGGCGCGGTCATCGTCATTCACGAAAACCGCGGCCTCAATCCGCATATCAAGGACGTCGCGCGGCGTGTAGCGCTGGAAGGGTTCGTGGCACTGGCGCCCGATTTCCTGTCGCTGCAGGGCGGCACGCCTGCAGACGAGGACAAGGCCCGCGACATGTTCAGCCAGCTTGACCCGAATGCCACCGTCGCCAACGCCGAGGCCACTGTGGCCTACCTGTCGAAGCTTGATGGAACCAACGGCAAGGTCGGCGTCGTCGGCTTCTGCTGGGGTGGCGGTGTCGTCAACCGTCTCGCGACAAAGTCGCCCGAGTTGAAGGCTGGTGTCGCCTATTACGGCATGCAGCCGGCAGCGGCGGACGTACCGAACATCAAGGCCGCTCTGATGTTGCACTATGCCGGCCTGGATGATCGCACCAACGCCGGCATCGATGCCTACAAGAAGGCACTCGAGGCATCAGGCAAGGACTTCCAGATCTTTGTCTATGAGGGCGCCAACCATGCCTTCAACAACGACACGTCGGCGGCGCGCTACGACAAGAAGGCTGCCGATCTCGCCTGGGGCCGAACGATCGAGTTTCTGAAGAAGAACCTTTCCTGACCCGGCGGCCGCGCTGTAGCCGGAACACGTCAAGCCGGTCATTCGGACGACGAATCAGGCGCGCGCGTCGCTCTTGAGACGCGGCACGGCTGCAAAGCCGACATGTTCAGCATTTCAGTGCAATGCGGCCGCGCAAAACCATCGCCAAAAACGACCAAATCGGGGTGTATCGCCCCGATTTGTTTATGCTTTTCGCAATCGTTAAAATTCGATGCTTCTCGTTTACCCACCATGAAGACCTGCATGCCATATCGGCCAACGCGGCGGTTGGAGCGATCTTCCGCGCAGTAAAAAAACGCTGGTTGGGGAACGACATGAACGTCGAAAATTTTGATCGCATCGGCCTCCGCAGGAAGCCAAAACAGGAACGCAGCATCCAGAGGCTGGATCTCATTTTATCCGCGGCAGCAGGGCTGATCGCCGAAAAGGGTGTCAGCGCCATGCGCATGACGGAACTGGCAGTTGCAGCCAAGGTGCCGATCGGCTCGGTGTATCAGTATTTCCCGGAAAAGGCCGCGATCGTCAAAGCGCTGTTCGACCGGCACGCGTCTACCATCCAGGCCAGAATTTCCGACGCCTTTTCAAAGGTTTATTCAGTCGATGACGCGCTCGACGTGCTCGCGACGACCATCGACTGGCACTATGACGAGTACCGCAACGACGCCGCCTATCTCGGAATCTGGATGGGAACCGAAACCGACCAGGATCTCCTGCGCCTGAACATCGAGCACTCCACGCGTATTGCCGATATCTTCCACAACGCGGTGCGCCGCATCGCGCCGGAATTGACGACTGTCGATATGGAAGCCCGCACCTACCTTTTCAGCCACCTGATCGGCGCTTCCATTCGCCTTGCGGTCGTCAGCGAGGCGTCGCTTGCCAGACGCATTCTGGAAGAATGGAAGGGCGTGATCCGCTCTTCCTTCTTCTCGGCTGTTCCCGCCTGATAGTTACCAGCTCGGGACTGCGTTGGCGACCTTGAGGCGGGGCTCCACCCTGCCATAGGCGTTCTTCAGGTCCGCATCGAGCGTTTCCTCGATAACGGCCGGCGTGATGTTGTCGAGGCAGGCGCTGATATGCGCCGTGATCGCGTTCATCAGCGAGATCGAAACGCCGGGCCGCTTCATGATGCCGATCTGAACCGGGGGCAGGGCGGGGAAACCGTCTGCCTGGCTCAGCACCTTCATGCCGGTGCGCAGCGCCGATTCCGGCATAACGGAGACGGCCATGCCGGCGAGAACCGCAGCCGCGATAACGGTGCAGGACCAGCTGGTGAAGAGGATCTGGTGTTCGCGGCCGACCGCATCGAGCGCCGAGCAGGCAAGCTGGCGCCACTGACAGTCGCGTCGTCCGACAGCGAGCGGAACTGGTGCGTCGTCGCGGATCGGGTGGTTCGCCGAGCCGACCCAGCAGAGCGGCTCCGTTCGTACCACGTCCGACATGCGTTCGCGCGGGTTGTGCGTCACGAGTGCAACGTCGAGCTCGCCGCGCGTGATGCGCTCGGCGAGATCCACCGAGGGTTCGCAGACGATGTAGATCTCGACATTCGGATGCGTCTTGGCGAAACGGCCGATGATCTCCGGCATATAGCGGTCGGCATAGTCGTCCGGCGTTCCGATGCGCAGTGTTCCCTCGAGACGATTGTCGTCGAAGGCCGCGATGGCCTCGTTGTTGAGACGGATCATGCGCCGGGCATAGTTCAGCAGCTTTTCGCCTTCCGACGTCAGCCGGTTGCCGCGGCCGTCCTTGATGAACAGCTGTTTGCCGATACGCTCCTCGAGGCGTCGCATCTGCATGGAGACGGCGGACTGCGTCTTGTAGACGCGATCGGCGGCCTTCGTGAAGCTGCCGGAATCCACGATGGCGATGAAGGTCTGCAACTGGTCAATATCAAGAGGCGCGGACATGATCTCACCTATAACGATCTCTGATGATAATCATTAGAAACATTCGTTGGACTGATCAATAGCCGTTTGGCATCTTGAGCGTGCAAATCAATCACAGCGAAGGACCGGCGCCCTGCCTGTCCGCTCCGATTTCAACTTGCTTCTTCCCGTTTGACCTCGCGGGAAGGGTGGGTTGTTGCGCGCCAACGAAAGGATCGTCCCATGCGCACGACAGACCGGATACTTGAACTCGACTGCAACCAGGCCAGCATGACGTTTGCACAGCGTCTTGGCTATGCTTTTGCACCGTTGGCATCCGTACTGCGCGTGTTCCGCAACCGTATGGAGATCAACCGCCTGCATGACCTCGACGACAATCTGTTGAAGGATATCGGCCTGTCACGGGCTGATCTGACCTCGGCGTTCCTTACGTCGACCTTCTTCGAGGATCCGTCGGATCACTTGACGCGTTCGGCGCGCAATCGCGCACGCAATTCGATGTTCCGGTCCCACGAAGAGTAGGGCCGGCCCCAGTTTTCCCCGCAGGGTGATAGCCAATAGCCCTGCTTCTTACCCGGTGCCGGCCCCAAGCCGTCTCCGGGTTTTTTTATGCCTTTGGAGGGGAGGCGGGCGGCGCCTTCGGCATATAGGTTTCGAAGATCGCTTCCATGCTCTTCTGGTAGCTCTTCTGCACTTCCAGGCCGCTGTCGAACATGGTGTTCAGCATGTCCATGTAGCTTTCCGTTTCGGCTTTAGCCTCCGCCTTGGGAGGCTCTGGTTGCTGCGGCGCGACCGGCTTTCCAAGGTTGCCCATCATCTCCTGAAAGGCCTTGGCGAAGGGGTTGTCGAGGAACGGGTTGATGGCTGGCTTCTCAGGCTCCGGCTTTGGCACGCTGAACATCAGCTGCATCGCCTGCGTGAACGGATTGTCGAAGATGCTCGGCTCCGGAGCTGGCTTTTCCCGGGGCGCAAAGCCGGTACTCTGCAGCCACTGCTGAATGCTCTCACCCATCGCCGTGTTGACGAACGGGTTTACCGGCGCATTCATCTGTCCCATCGATTGCTTGAACAGTCCGCCCATCAACGTGCCGGCCATAACCGGCAGCATCTGCTTGTAGATTTCCTGCCCGATGCCGGTCATCTGTGCCGCCTGTGCCGCCACCGCGCGCGACACTTCCTTCGAGCCGAACAGTTGCGCAAGGATGTTGTTGCCGTCAGAGATCCCCTGCGGCGTGAAGGCCCTGCTCATGTCCTCGAAGTACCGGGCGTAATTTCCTGACGCGACCGCCTGCATCAATCCCATGAAATCGTAGGGGTTGCTGGTGCTGCGCTTCAATCCGGCCGAAAATGCCGGCATCAGCGCGGCCATGGCTTTGGTTGCCTGTTCCTGTGCAAGGTTGAACTGCCGGGAGACCGCGTCCATCGCCGCGCCGTTCTGCGCCTGCATCATCATGTCGAAGAGTGGCAGCATGGAAATCCCTTTCCCGGTTTGCGACGCATAATCGCGCCACTATAGCCGGAAAAAGGGATGCGCAAACGGCTTTTTACAACCGCTTAGTATTGATACTCATCGAAGACAGGTTCCACCGAGCCATTCCAGCGGCCGTGGTACAGCGCCAGCAGATCCTCGGCCAGCGTTGCCTTCTTGGCCATGACTTCGTCGAGCGGCGAGAGGAAGATGGTTTCGTCCTGACCTTCCTTGTTGAGCTTGCCGCGCGCCTTCAGGCCAGCCTTCGAAACGGCGATCACTTCGCGGGCCGTTTCATAGAGATCATGGCCACGGAACTTTGCCTTCAGCCCTTGAACCGGAACCGCATTGCGAAGGGCCTGGACTTCATCGAACGTCCAGTCCTTGGTCAGGATGTCGGCCGCATCAAGCGCCCCCTCGTCATAAAGCAGCCCGACCCAGAAAGCCGGCAGCGCGCAGATCCGCCGCCACGGTCCGCCATCGGCGCCGCGCATTTCGAGGAATCGCTTGAGCCGAACATCGGGGAACAGTGTCGAGAGGTGGTTCGTCCAGTCGCCCATCGTGGGCTCCCAGGCCGCGACTTCGCCCTTCAGGGCGCCGTTCATGAACTGGCGGAACGTGACATGCGTACAGTCGTGGTAGCGTCCGTCGCGCACGATGAAGTACATCGGCACATCGAGAGCCCACTCGACATAGTCATGAAAACCGAAGTCGTCGCGGAAGGTGGAATCGAGAAGACCGGAGCGGTTGTTGTCGGTGTCGCGCCAGATATCGCCGCGCCAAGACAAGAGGCCGTTCAGCTTGCTTTCGGTAAAGGGAGAAGAGGCAAACAGCGCCGTCGCCAGCGACTGCAGCTTCATCGAGACGCGCATCTTCTTGCGCATGTCGGCCTCGGACGAGAAGTCCAGGTTCACCTGGATCGTGCAGGTCCGGTACATCATGTCGAGACCCTTGCTGCCGACCTTCGGCATGTAGCGCGTCATGATCTCGTAGCGGGACTTCGGCATCACTGGCGTTTCGGCAAGCGTCCATTTCGGGCTGCCGCCAATGCCGAGAAAACGGATGCCCATCGGCTCGGCGATCTCGCGCAGCGTTGCCAGATGCTGGTTCGATTCCTTGCAGGTCTCGTGAATGGTTTCCAGCGGTGCGCCGGAGAGTTCGAACTGGCCGCCGGGTTCGATCGAAATCGCGCCCATGCCCTTCGGCTCGGCCAAGCCGATGATGTTGTCGCCGTCGAGAATGGGATCCCAGCCGCTCTTCGCCTCAAGTCCCTTCAACAGGCCGGAAATGCTGTTCTCGCCGAAATAAGGCACCGGGCTGTTGTCGGCACGAAAGAAGGCGAACTTCTCATGCTCGGTGCCGATCCGAAATGCGTCCTTCGGCTTGTTCCCAGCCGCGAGATAATCGGTCAGCTCCTGAACCGAAGAGAGCGGCGTCTGGTCGGTAGTGTCACGAGCCATTCAAGTAACCTGTATCTGGGGAACGTCCGGGGGAAACGGACATGGAAGGGTGATTAGGACCGCTGGCAGGTATGTTGCAAGTGAATTTGTTTCAACGGGCGATCAAAAAAATAGCAGCGGTGTTGCTTAGTGGGCTTTCGCCCGTCACTCCCAGTCTCCGATCGCCGCCTGGATCACAGCCATGGCGGCAACCGCCGCGGTGTCCGCTCGCAGGATTCGCGGGCCAAGCGGTATGGCGGTGACGAAATCGAGACTGCGCAGCCGAGTACGCTCTTCCTCGGAGAAACCACCCTCCGGACCGACCAGCAGCGCAAGCTTCCGTTCCGTAATTTTGGACAGCAGCGGCAGCGGGTTTTGCCCGGCATCGCCCTCGTCGCAATAGATGATCCGTCGCTCGGTCGGCCATCCGTCCAGCAGGTCGAACAGTCGTATCGGCTCGGCGACATCGGGAATGCCGAGGATGCCGCATTGCTCTGCGGCTTCGATGACATTTGCCTTGAGCTTGTCGAGGTTGGTGATCTTGCCTTGCACATGCTGGGTCATCACCGGCTGCAGCACGCCGGCGCCCATCTCGACGGCCTTCTGCACGAGATAATCGAGCCGTCCGACCTTCAGTGGCGCGAAGAGATAGTGCAGGTCCGAGGGTGCAGGTTGTGGCCGCGTCTGTTCTTCGGCGACGACCAGGATGCGCTTGCGGCTCGGAAAGGACAGGCGGGCCTTCCATTCGCCGTCACGCCCGTTGAACACCAGGATCTCGGCGCCGTCGGTCATGCGCAGCACGTTGGCGAGATAGTTGAACTGATCGGCTGTTGCCTCCGCCGCGCCGCCAAGCGAGAGCGGCGCGTCGACGAACAGCCGTTGCATCCGGAAATTTGCGCGCATCAGGAACCCCTTAGACAAAGAGCGCGAACATAACCCAATAGATCATGGCCGCAAGCGCAGCCGACGCCGGCACGGTAATGACCCAGGCGGCGATGATCGTCATGAAATGCGAGCGGCGAACGAGGTAGCGGCGACGGACCTCGTGCGTATTCGGGTCCGCGGGCTCCTCGACGGTCCAGACCTCCGCCTTGCTGCGAATATACGCGACCCGGCGCTTGGAATGGCGAGTATACCATTCGCGGAAGAAGCCGACGCCGAAGACGGAGCCGACGGCGATATGAGTGGTACTGACCGGCAGCCCGAGCCACGAAGCGACGATGACCGTGATTGCCGTCGAAAGCGCCACACAATAGGCCCGCATCGGGTTGAGCTTGGTGATCTGTTCACCGACGAGCCTGATCAGGCGCGGGCCGAAAAGCAGCAGGCCGACCGATATGCCGAGCGCGCCGATGAGCATGACCCAAAGAGGAGGCGCGGTGGGGTCGCCCAGCGGGTGCCCCAGCAATACGCGCACAATGGCAGACAACGGACCGACCGCGTTCGAAACGTCGTTTGCGCCATGCGCGAAGGATAGCAACGCCGCCGAGCCGATCAGCGGCAACTGGAAGAGCACGCGAAGCGAACTGTTACGGTTCTCCAGCCCTTGTGCCCGACGCCGCACCAGCGGTCGCGCAATGATCCAGGCGATGAAACCAGCCGCCACGCCCAGAAGCAGGATCCTTAGCGAGGAGAATGAGCCGGGCGTCTCAAGCTGGAGGATCATGTAGGCCGTGAAGCTGCCGACCATCAGGGCGATCAGTACAGGCACCCATCGCGTCGCGGCGGCAATCTTGTCCTCGCGATAGATGATGAACGTCTTGACCAGGAAAAGCATGCCGGCGGCGATGATCCCGCCGATCAGGGGCGATGTCACCCAGCTGGAGGTGATCTCGGCCATGACCCGCCAGTTCACCGGACCGGGGCCAACGGCGCCGATGCCGGCCCCGATCACCGCCCCGACGATCGAGTGGGTGGTCGAAACCGGTGCGTTCATCCAGGTCGCGAGGTTGATCCACAAGGCGGCGGCCATCAGCGCGGCCATCATGATCCAGGCCAAGAGACCCGCGGGGACCTGCACGGCATCGATGATGCTGGACGATATGGTCTTCACGACCTCGCCGCCCGCGATCGTTGCGCCGAGGATCTCGAAGATTGCCGCGATGACCAGCGCCTGGCCCATCGTCATGGCGCGTGCGCCGACAGCCGCGCCCACGTTGTTGGTCACGTCGTTCGCGCCGATGTTCATGGCCATATAGGCCGCGAGCGCGGCGGCAGCGATCACGAGCACCGCGCCTGGGCGGTCGAAGACATAAACCCCTGCAAACAGCATCGCCAGACCGAGGAAGACAAGCCCGATACCCGGCGCCACCAGCTTCCTGGAAACATACTTCGATGCGTCCTCGACATGCGTCAGCCTGTCGAGGTCCTTGTCGAGCGTTCTTTTGGTGAGGACGGGGGGGCGGTCGGGCATGCTGTTCCTTATGGCTGAATCCTGCTTTAGCGCCCCGGTATTCGCAGGCGCAAGATCGCGGGATTCATTCCGCCGGAATTTGCGTCAGCGCGCTTTCGGCATGCTGCTCCGTCATGCGGCGCTTGAACAGTAGGAACAGGTCGCGCAGTTCGGGTTCATTCACGCGCTTCGCCGCTTCGTCGCAGGAAACCCACTCCACGCGCCGCTCGCCCTTTTCCTTGAAATTCTTGGCGATCGTCGAAACCTGGAGCGCGTAGACCTGAACCTTGCAGATCACTTTCAGGCCGTTCTTGAGAACCTTGGGATAATGATAGCACCCAAGCGTGTCGCTCTCGACAGTTCCGCGAACGCCGGCCTCTTCGTAGGCTTCGCGCGCTGCCACTTCATAGGAGGTGCGTCCATCCATGGGCCAGCCCTTGGGGATCACCCAGCGACCGGTGTCGCGGCTCGTCAACAACAGGACCTCGAGCGCCTTCGTCTTCTCGTTCGTCCGATAGCAGAGCGCAGCATATTGCTGGCGCGGTGGGCGCCGGAACATCAGCTGTACGTCAGAGGCCAGTCGGGCAAGAAGAGTCAACGGTCGGGTCACCTTTATCGTTCCTTTCACGGTCGCTATACAATATCCAATCTGGAGCTTGCGCGATCCATGTGTTTCGTTGCATGCGCGGCAGTTTCGATACTTACCATTAGAGCGTTTCGTTTCGGTTTCGATTTGAGAAAACCGTCACGAATTGCTCTGATCGCGTCATGCTGCAAGAATTAATATGGGCCTGTGTCTTGTCGCAATCAACGACGTTGTCAGGCCGTGCACCGTTAAGTCGAGACTATGGCATTTATACAGCGATTTTTCGTTAAATTCGATTGCCGGCTAATGTTAGAGCGACCGAATCCACAGCATTTTCAGGCTGTGGGGGGAACGGGGGAGGCAGATTTTCTGCGTCAGCCGCAGAAATATGTCCGTGTCCCTCCGCCGCGGCTCCGTCTAACAATGCGACAAACGCGAAGGGACCTGAAGCATGACAACTAGCGCAACACGAATTGATTGGATTGGTCGCAGCTGCCGGCTGCTGCAAGCAACGGCCGCCGAGTTTCGTAATACAAGGCCCTTCGAGGGACTGACAATCGGCACCGGCATCCATCTTGAGCCGAAAACCGTGGCGCTTCTGATGACCTTGCGGGCGGGTGGCGCGCGTCTCGTCTGCACAGGCAACCTCAACAGCACCCAGCCCGCGACGGTCGAGTTTCTGCGAGCTCAGGGAGTGACGGTCTTCGCAACGCAGACGACCGACCCGGTCGCTCATCATCAGAGCCTCGAGGCAGTCGTTGCCGAGAAACCGGATCTGCTTCTCGACAACGGCGGCGATCTCTTTGCCATCGCCGCGCAACATCCATACGCCAGCCTTCTCGGCGGCACGGAGGAGACGACGTCCGGTCGCACACGCCTGCTGCCGATGCGCGAACAGTTGAACATGCCGATCCTGGTGATCAACGACAGCCCGATCAAGCAATTCGCCGAGAACAGGCACGCCGTCGGCCAAAGCCTGTTCGAAAGCTACATGCGCTTCACCAACCGCTCGACCAACGGCAAACGCGTTACCGTCTTTGGCTATGGGGCCTGTGGCAAGGGCACGGCTTCCTGTTTCCGCAACGCCTTCTCCCAGGTCAGTGTCGTCGATATCGATCCGGTCACGTCGCTCCAAGCGCATCTCGATGGCTTTGTGACGCCGTTGCGCGACCAGGCGATCCGCTCGGCGGATGTGCTGATCACCGTCACGGGTCATCCCGACATCGTCACCGCGCGCGACCTTCCGCTGATCAAGGATGGTGCGATCCTGATGAACGGCGGGCACTTCCCGAATGAGATCGACGTCGCCGCGTTCCATGGACACGAGGACGTCGTTGAGATCAGCCGCTACGAGGCCGATGGCATCGAAACGCTGCATCTCAAGGACGGTCGCCTGATCCACATTCTCGGCGGCGGCCACATGGCCAATCTCGCCGGCCCGCGCCCCTTGGGCAATTCCGTGGAATCGATGGACCTCGGCTTTACCCTGCAGGTCCGATGCCTCGAGCGGGTTGCCCAGCGGGCCGTCGGTCCGGAGTCCTGTGTCGTTCCGGTGCCGGCCGATATCGATGCGATGGTGGCATCGGCCTATCTCGATCTGGCCCGCTAGGAGCGCTCAGCGCTCCCAGTAGGGAACTGGTCCGTAAAGGTCGGCCAGATAGTCGATGAACAACCGGACCTTTGCGGGCAGGAACTGCCGGCTCGGATAGACGGCCGATAGCGTCACGTTGCGCGACCCCTCGTAGGCAGGCAAGACCTGGACGAGGCGCCCGCTTTTAAGCTCTTCGCCGATATCCCACGTGGAGCGCAGCGCGATACCGAGCCCGGCGATGACCGCCTCGCGAATGACCTCGCTGGAATTGGTGATGAGCAAGCCTTCGGGTCGCATGGAAAGCGCACCGTCTGGCCCTTCCAGTCGCCACACATCATTGTTGTGTGCGGGAAGGCAGCGATGGTGCTTCAGGTCCTCAATCGTTTGCGGCGTGCCGTTGGTTGCGAGGTAAGCGGGCGAGGCGCACAGCAGCCGGCGCACCGGAGCAAGCCGTCGCGCGACGAGGCTGGAATCCGTCAATTCGGCGATCCGGATCGCCAGATCGAAGCCGCCACCAACGATATCGCTGAACTCGTCGCTGAGCACGAGGTTGATCGCCAGCGCCGGATGCATGTCCATGAACGCCTTCAGATGCGGTGCGATATGCATGCGCCCGAACGATGTCGGGGCCGAGACCTTCAGCGTGCCATGCATCTGCGCCGAGCGTCCGGAGATATAGAACTCCGCTTCCTCCAGCCCTGCGAGAATGCCGAGCACGCGATCGTAGAATCCTTGTCCTGCTTCGGTCAGCGAGATCTGCCGCGTCGTGCGCTGCAAGAGGCGTGTGCCGAGCCTGTCTTCCAGCCTCTTGATGCGCTTGGAAACAACGGCCGGCGAGAAGCCAAGCGCACGTCCGGCAAGCGACATGCTGCCGGTCGCCGCGACCTTGGCGAAGATTTCGAGATCACCCAGATTTGTCATGTTGCCCTGATATTTTCTTCTTTTGGCATAAGTGCTTAGCATTTGCGCCGCATTCGGGAAAGTGCTAAGCCGAAGCTGTTCGCAGCTCGGCGTCGACGCCTTGTTTTGCGAAGGGAGAGAGCCATGTCCGACGCCATTTCGTTTCTCGCCCCGCGCGATGATGTTCTTGCGCGCCGCCGCCAGATCGTCACCGATCTGATCGATCTGCTGCCGCCGGAATGCCTCGTCCACGAGGCCCGCGAGCTTGTGCCGTTCGAGACCGATGCATTCGTGTCCTATCGTCGCGTGCCGCTTGCCGTCGCGCTGCCGCGCAGCACGGCCGAAGTCGTTGCCGTGATGAAATACTGCCATCGCTATGGCGTGCCCGTCGTGCCGCGCGGGGCAGGGACGTCGCTTTCCGGTGGCGCGATCCCGCAGGAGGACGCGGTCGTCGTCTGCGTGTCGAAGATGAACCGCATTCTCGATATCGACCTGCCGAACCGGGCGACCGTCGTTCAGGCAGGGGTCACCAATCTGAACATTTCAGAAGCGGTTTCCGCGGATGGCTTCTTTTATGCGCCGGACCCGAGTTCGCAGCTCGCCTGCACGATCGGCGGCAATATCGGGATGAATTCGGGCGGTGCCCACTGTCTGAAGTACGGCGTGACGACCAACAATCTGCTCGGCGTCAAGATGGTTCTTGTCGACGGAACGGTCATCGATCTGGGTGGCAAGGGACTGGATGCGGCCGGCTACGACCTGCTTGGCCTCGTCTGCGGTCATGAAGGCCAGCTGGGCATCGTGACCGAGGCGACGGTTCGCCTGATCGCCAAGCCGGAAGGCGCGCGCCCCGTCCTGTTCGGCTTCGAGACATCAGAAGAAGCGGGCTCCTGCGTGGCCGATGTCATCGCGTCGGGCATCATTCCCGTCGCCATCGAATTCATGGACAAGCCCGCGATCGAGATTTGCGAGGCCTTTGCGAAGGCCGGCTATCCGCTGGATGTCGGTGCGCTTCTGATCGTCGAGGTGGAGGGGTCCGAGGCGGAGATGGACGACATGCTGGCAAGCATCGTCGAGATCGCCCGCAAGCATGGCGTGAAGACCGTTCGCGAATGCCAATCGGCAACCGAGGCGGCCCTGATCTGGAAGGGTCGGAAATCCGCCTTCGGCGCCACCGGCCGGATCGCCGACTATATCTGCATGGACGGCACCGTGCCGCTCAGCCAGCTCTCCTACGTGCTGAAGAAGACGTCCGAAATCATCGACCGCTATGGCCTCAGGGTGGCCAACGTGTTTCATGCGGGCGATGGCAACATGCATCCGCTCATCCTCTTCAATGCCAACGACCCTGATGACGCCGCGCGTGCCGAGGCCGCCGGAATGGAGATCCTGAAGCTCTGTGTCGATGCGGGAGGCTGCCTCACCGGTGAGCACGGCGTCGGGATCGAAAAACGCGATCTGATGCGCCATCAGTATTCGGATGCGGATCTTGCGCAGCAGATGGCAGCTCGCGCCGCCTTTGATCCGGACTGGATTCTCAATCCGTCCAAGGTCTTCCCGCTCGACGGACGTTCGGTGGCATGATCGACCTGTTTCCGACGACTGAAGAAGATGCCGCCGATATCATTCGTGCCCACGCAGCGGCGGGAACGGCGCTGGCGATCTGCGGTGGCAATACGCGCGCCGGCTTCGGCAACGCGGTCGCTGCCGCGAGCCGCCTGCGCTCGACGAACATTGCCGGGATCGTCGCCTATAATCCGGGGGAAATGGTGCTGACCGCCCGGGCAGGGACACCGCTCTCCGAAATCAAGGCTGCCCTGTCGGAGCACGGCCAGATGATGGCGTTCGAGCCGATGGATCACCGGCCGCTGATGGGCACGACGGGAGAACCGACGATCGGCGGGGTCTTCGCAGCCAATGTATCGGGGCCGCGCCGCCTTGTTGCGGGCGCCGCGCGCGACAGCCTGCTCGGCGTCCGTTTCGTCAATGGCAGCGGGGAGGCGATCAAGGCGGGCGGTCGGGTGATGAAGAACGTGACTGGCCTGGATCTGGTCAAGCTGATGGCCGGCTCGCATGGCACGCTCGGCTTCGTTACGGAAGTCACGTTCCGCGTGCCGCCGAAGCCGAAGACGGAGGAAACGATCCTCGTTGCGGACCTCAACGACGCTGAGGCGGCCAATGCCATGGCGGCGGCAATGGCGCTGCCTGTTGAAGTGTCGGCCGCAGCGCATCTGCCGATGACGGTAACCTGGAAATTCTTAGACGGAACGCTGCCGGCCGGCGAGGCGACCGCGCTGCGCATCGAAGGCCTTGCCGGATCGGTGGAAGCACGAGCCGACAAGCTCGCGAACGCGATGGCGGCTTTGGGAACGGTTTTGCGCTTGGGAAGCAATGACAGCGCGCAGTTGTGGCGGGAGATCCGCGACGTCCTGCCTTATGCGGACGGAACGCCGCGGCCGGTCTGGCGTGTGTCGGTGGCGCCAAGCATCGGCCACCAGCTCGTCGCCGCGCTCCGCCTCGAAACTGGCGTCGATGCCTTTTATGACTGGCAGGGTGGCCTTGTCTGGATGCGGATGGAGGCAGATGCCGAGGCGGACTTGGTGCGTCGCTTCATCAAGGCGCTCGGCGGCGGCCATGCGACCCTAGTCCGTGCGCCCGAGGCGATGCGCGGCTCAACCGCGGCCTTCCAGCCTCAGCCGGAGCCGGTGGAATTGCTTTCCGCACGATTAAAGGCGAAGTTCGACCCCGCAGGCATCTTCAATCCGGGGAAGCTTGCAGGAAGCTAGACGATGCAGACTAATTTTACCCCAGCCCAACTTGAAGACCCACATGTAGCCGAATCCGAGAAGATCCTCCGCAAATGCGTGCATTGCGGGTTCTGCACGGCCACCTGTCCCACCTATGTCACGCTCGGCAACGAGCTAGACAGTCCGCGGGGGCGTATCTATCTCATCAAGGACATGCTGGAAAACGACCGACCGGCGGATGCCGAAGTCGTCACCCACATAGACCGCTGTCTGTCCTGCCTCGCCTGCACGACCACCTGTCCCTCGGGTGTCGACTACATGCATCTTGTCGATCATGCCCGCGCCCATATCGAAAAGACCTACCAGCGCCCGTTCATGAACCGCCTGACCCGTGGCATTCTCGCCGCCGTCCTGCCATATCCCGGTCGCTTCCGTCTGGCGCTGCGGCTCGCGCGCATCGGCCGGCCCCTTGCCGGGCTGCTGCGTCGCAATCCGGCCCTCAAGCCGTTTGCCGCCATGCTGACGCTGGCGCCGCGCCGAATGCCGGCGCGTTCCGCTTATGCCGTACCGGGAAGCGTGCAGCCCGTCGCAGAGAAGCGCGGGCGGGTCGCAATCCTGTCGGGCTGTGCACAGCCCGTTCTCGATCCGGCGATCAACGATGCGGCGATCCGATTGCTGACGCGCCTTGGCGTCGAGGTCGTGTTGCCGCGCGGAGAAGTCTGTTGCGGTTCGCTCGTGCACCATATGGGGCGCGAAGAGCAGGCGCTGGCGAGCGCCCGCGCCAATGTCGACGTCTGGACCCGCGAGATCGAAGCCGGCGGGCTCGATGCCATCATCATCACGGCGTCGGGATGCGGAACGACCATCAAGGACTACGGCCACATGCTGCGGCTGGACAAGGCCTATGCCGAGAAGGCTGCCCGCGTTTCCGCACTGGCCAAGGACATTACAGAATATCTCGCGACGCTCGATCTTCCAAAGCAGATGCCGAGGGCATTGGCGGTCACCTATCACTCCGCCTGTTCGATGCAGCATGGGCAGAAAATCACGATGGCGCCGAAACTCCTGCTGAAGGCGGCCGGCTTCACCGTCCGTGATCCGGCGGAAGGTCATCTCTGTTGCGGCTCTGCCGGCACCTACAACATCCTGCAATCCGACATCTCCGACGCGCTCAAGGCCCGAAAGGTCAAGAACATCGAGGCGACCAGACCAGATGTCATCGCCACGGGCAATATCGGCTGCATGACGCAGATCGCCACCGGTACGGCGATCCCGATCCTGCATACAGTCCAATTGCTTGACTGGGCCTACGGCGGCGACCTACCCGAAAAATTAAGACATCTGCCACTAGGTTAGCGCTGCCGATTGCCGGCAGTCTCGGGAGTTCAGAATGCGTCGTACCATCCTCGCGCTAACGGTTCTTTGCGGTGCCACACAGGCCGCACATGCCGACAGCCGTTTCTTCTGTTCCGCCGACGACAAGGACGTACGGTTCACGATCGAGAGCGGTTTCGAAGCGAAAGAGGGCCACAGGCTCAATCATTTCCGCGGCGCCATCATGATCAAGAGCGCGGACGTCTCACCGGTATTCAAGAAGGTCGTGTTCAACTCGGACCACCTCACACAGAACTGGTCGCATGCAGGCGAACTGCGTCTCGCGATGTTCTATGACGGCGGCGACGAAACCGGTGGACAGACGCTTGATCTCGTCATCGCTGCCGATCAGCACGGCAAGTCGGCCGCGGCATTTTCCGGAACCTATGAGCTGGTGATCGAGGGTGCGGCGAAACCCTTCACCGCGAGCAGCAAGATAAGCTGCGGATCGAAGTAGGCGGCAGGTCACCCAGCCGCCACACTTCTCGTCAATTGGCGTGATCAGCCACCGAAGATGGTGCGCAGAATATCGACGCCCCGGTCGTCAAAGCTGACTTCGCCCTGCTTGTTGCCCGGGCCGACGACGATGACCTTCGTGCCGACAGAGGCGCGCTCGTAGAGATCGATCACATCTTCGTTCATCATGCGGATGCAGCCCGACGACATGTTCAGGCCGATCGACCACGGCTGGTTGGTGCCGTGAATTCGGAACTGGGTATCCTGGCCGCCACGATAGAGATACATGGCGCGTGCACCGAGCGGGTTGTCCTCCCCGCCTTCCTGGAAGGCCGGGATGATGTGACCCTTGGCAGCCTCGCGCTGGCGCATCTCGGCCGGCGGTGTCCAGCTCGGCCATTCCGCCTTGCGCGCGATCTTGACGACGCCCGACCAACCGAAGCCTTCGCGCCCGACGCCAATACCGTAGCGTGTCGCACGGTTCTTGCCTTCGACGTAGTAAAGATACTTGTGATTGGTATCGATGATGATGGTGCCGGGGGCCTCATCTGTCACCAGGCGAACGCGCTGGCGCTTGAATTGCGGCTTCACGGTCTTCGGCATTTGGGTGACGCGAACCACCGGAGCACCATCGTGGGCGGGCATGTTCGGCTGTGCGAGTACAGAGGCGGGCAGGACAGAGAGCATCAGTCCGGCGGCTGTGAAAGCCGTCGTCAGTTTCATCATATGTGTTTCCCCTTCGAAGCAAAAAATCGGACCGAAGCTAGCCGAACTTCGATCCGATTCAAAGTCTTGTGCGCCGGTTGCAGCAATTTCCGCCCAAGGTTGCGGTTAATAGTGACAATCGGCAGGTATTGAGGCGTCGTTACATGACGATGACACGCGTTCCCACTTTGACGCGTTCGTAAAGGTCAGTAACGTCTTCGTTCCGCAGTCTGATGCAACCCGATGACACGGCGCTTCCGATCGTCCACGGCGCATTCGTGCCATGGATGCGATAAAGCGTGGAGCCCAGATACATGGCGCGCGCACCGAGCGGATTTTCCGGACCGCCATCCATTCTTGCCGGCAGGTAGTGTCCCTTGGCGGCTTCGCGGCTGATCATTTCAGACGGTGGCGTCCAGTCCGGCCATTCCGATTTGCGAGTGATCTTGTGAGCGCCGGCCCATTCGAAGCCAGGCTTGCCGACGCCGACGCCATAGCGGCGCGCCTTCCCGCCTTCCATCACGAGGTAGAGGAAGCGGTTGTTCGTGTCGATGACAATGGTCCCGGGGTTCTCTTTGGTCTGGTAGGCGACCACCTGCGGCAGATATTGCGGTTCGATCTGCTGGCGGATCACCGGCACGCCGGGATTGATCGCGGAAACGCGCTGGACGGCTGCGCGGGGGGCGACACGCGGCGCAAACAGTCCGCGCTGCTGGTAGACGACCGGTCGCTGGTAGACGACGGGACGCACCTTGCCGCCGCCGAGCTGCATGATCCATGGAGCGGCGAGGTCGGGGCTCAACACGACCGGCGGACGCGTGGCGTAGCGGTCGTCACCGAACGCAGCGGTGGAAAAGACGCCGAGCAACGCCGCGGCGATCAAAAGGGATTTCATCATCGGACTTACTCTCTACAACTGGCCGAAAATGTACTGGCGGCACGCGCCACCTGTCGCCAGCCTGCCACCGCGCCCGCCAGCGAATGGTAAATTCGATTTCATTAAAGGGCGACGAAACGGATAAACTTTTCGTCAGGGTTATCGTTCGGTTTGGAAAGAGGGTTTGCAAATGGTAAAGCCGGATTCGCAGCTGAAAATGAAGCGGACCCATGAGCGAAACAGGCATCATCATCGGTGAAGACGGCAAGCACCGCTGTCACTGGCACGCCAACCTGCCGGACTACATGCGCTACCACGACGAAGAGTGGGGGCGCCCGGTCACGAACGACATTCGGCTGTTCGAAAAGATCTGCCTCGAAGGCTTCCAGTCCGGCCTCTCCTGGTTGACGATCCTGCGCAAGCGCGAAAACTTCCGCGCCGCCTTCGCCGGCTTCGATTTCGAAAAAGTCGCACTGTTCGATGATGCCGATATCGCGCGCTGCCTTGGCGACACCGGTATCGTGCGCCACCGCGGCAAGATCGTCTCGACGATCAACAACGCCAAGCGGGCAATCGAGCTCCGCAAGGAGTTCGGCTCGCTCGCCAAATACTTCTGGAGCTTCGAACCCGGCCACAACGAGCGCCCCGGCGTGGTCAACCGCGCGACGATCATGGCGAACCCGACGACGCCGACATCCGTCATCATTTCCAAGAATCTGAAAAAGCGCGGCTGGACCTTTGTCGGTCCGACCACAGTTTATGCCTTCATGCAGGCAATGGGTCTCGTCAACGATCATTTCGAAGGTTGCTTCTGCCGCGCCGAGGTAGAGGCGATGCGCGACGCATTGGTACGTCCATGAGAAAGCTGATGGCGATTGCCGTGTTTGGTGCGCTGCTGGCTTCGCCCGCGCTGGCGCAGTCGCCCGAGCTTCAGCCGGGCGAGCGTTTGGAAAAGCTGCAGTTTCCCGGCGCGACGATGGAGCTCAAGGGCTGGACGAAATTCGGAAACAGCCGCGTCTACACACTGCCGGTCAAGGTCGGGCAGCACGTGAAGATCAGTTTCACGACGAAAAGCAAGTTTGCTTTCCTGGCGATCTTCGATCTGGCAACGCCGGATGACGAGGCGATCTTCGGCACGGACGAGGACGGCGACACTTACACCACGACGGCGAAGACCAATACCACCTGGCTGCTCCGGCCCTATTACTCCAAGGCGTCGCCGCGCCGCGGTCTTGGTGCTCCCTACAGCATCCTGATCGAACCGCAGGCCGCCGCGCAACCGGCATCGCCACAAGCCACCCCGGCGCCTGCCGACGACAAGAAGCCATCGCCGTTGTTTCCGCCGCGGCAATGAGGGCGAGAGCTCACTTGAGCGTCTCGATCAGGTTTCGCAATTCTCCGAGATGCTCGATCTTGCGGAAGCGTGGTGCCTCCGTGGGCTCTTCGACATGTTCGAGCACCCATGTGAGTTCGTGCGGAACGAACACGCCGTAGCTGCCGGCAGCGATCGCCGGCACGATGTCGGACTTCAGCGAGTTGCCCACCATCATCGCCCGTTCCGGGCCGCCGCCGACCTTCGAGAAGATGCGCCGATAGGTAACGGCTGTCTTGTCCGAGACGATCTCGACGGCGTGAAAATAGTCGCCAAGCCCCGATTGCGCCAGCTTCCGCTCCTGGTCGAAGAGATCGCCCTTGGTGATCATCACGAGCAGATAGTGTTCGGCAAGCGCCTCCAGCGTATTGCGAACATGCGGCAGCGTTTCGACGGGATGAGACAGGAGATCGCGGCCGGTATCGAGGATACGGGCAATCACCGCGGCCGGAACCTTGCCATCCGTGATCTCGATCGCCGTCTCGACCATCGAGAGCGTGAAGCCCTTGATGCCGAAACCGTAGTAGCGGAGATTACGCTTCTCCGCCTCCAGCAACCGCTCTGAAATCTTCGGCCCTTCGGCAAAGTCCGCCAGCATCTCGGTGAAACGCGCTTCGGTCAGCCGGTAATACTGTTCGTTCTGCCAGAGTGTATCGTCGGCATCGAAGCCGATCGTCGTCAGCATACGGGTGGTCATGGGCGCACCGTAGAAAATCCAGATAAACAATTTATGAGCCGGCGCCGCCGAAACAAGGGAGCGCCTATTGATAGACGACCGCACCGATGAATCGCGGGCGAGCAAAGGCCGTCTCGGCAAAGGTCATCGATCCGAACCCAAGAATGGATGACATGGTCGTATAGCTTGCCACACCTTCGATGTAGATGACGGAATCGCCGTCTGTCAGCTGCGGCAGGGTTTTGGTGTCGAGAACCTGCGGCTTCAGCAGTGCGACCGTTCCGCTTTCGTTTTTCCAATCGAGTTTGTAGGCGCCACCGGTCTTCTTGATACTCGATATGCGCAGCGCGTTCGGACCAGTGCTGCTCTGTTGCAGGTGGGTAAAGACCCCATAGATATTGCTGATGAATGCGCTGTTGATCGATGTCTGCCGGGAAATGACGTCGGCGACGATGCCGTTCGCCTGAACGATACCTTGGTAGGTGCGGTACATGTCGAAGGCCGTGATGCTCGCCAGGAAGAAGAAGATCATCACGGGTGCAATCAGGGCAAACTCGACTGCGGAGGCGCCCGAGCGCTCGCGGAGCATTCTGGAAAGATAAGGGTTGCGCATCAAATCGGCTCATTCACAAAGGCAAAGCTGGACGTCAGGCGGATGCCGCCGGTCGCGTCCTTGGGGAAGCTGAGGCCCATTCCCAGACCCGGTATCAGCGGGTTAACGACATAGCAGGCTCGGGTGAAAATGATCTGCGACGGCTGTCCGGCAGTGTAAGTCGTCACAGGATCGATAGCGAGCGAGCGGTCGACGCAGGGCGTTGCATTCGTCGGGAAATCGGTGGCGCTGCTGATCGGCGTGAACTCGACCCGGATGGATTTGACGCAATCGCTGAGGATGATCGCTTCGCTGCAAACCGCCGCCTTGAACTGGGCATAGGTCAGCTTCGCTCCGTTGATCTGCAGCGCGCGCGAAGTGCGGCTGACGGCCCTGTCGAGCATGATCGATTGCGTCATGATCCAGCCGGCTTCGAAGATCGAGAATACCAGCGCGAAGACGATCGGTGCCAGGATGGCGAATTCGATTGCGGCGGCCCCAATGCGTTCGCTCAGGATTTGTCGCATCCGGGCCGATACCACTGCATGCTTCATTGCGTTAGCCTCAATTTCCGGATCGAGGTTGAAATCGACTTGAAGGCGTCACCGATGCCGGTGCCGGACGCCTGGTAGAAATGGGCAGCGCTGGTGGCGCAGTTTTTCATGCCGTTGATTGCGGTGGTGTCGTTGCCCAGTTCGAATCCGATCGTGAAGATCGTGAGTTTCCCCATAACCTTCCCCACGTTTGGCAAAGAGTTATCGATGATCAATTAGGATCTGGTGAATAAAAGCTGGAAAATCCTGCAAATACAATCACAAAGAGAATTATCGTCAGTTGCAATCGCTGCCGCGTGATGCTGGCCAACGCGATAAAATTTCTTGCCCATCGTTGAAACCTGTCGGCATCGCCTTAATTTGTAGCCGTCTCATCCGCGCAGCCAATGAGGGCGCGCACCATTCCGCACAGGTCACCAATATCAAGGGTTCATGACTCCGCCGGCGTCCGCCGGGTGGCTACCACAAGGAAGTGTCCGATCATGCGTTACAATCAACTTGGAAATACCGGGCTGTTCGTCTCCGAGATCTGCTTGGGGACGATGACGTTCGGGGCGGCAGACGAAGGCAGTATGTGGGGTTCGATTGCCGATGTCGACCAGACCGCTGCCGACCGGATCGTCGAACGGTCCCTTGCCGCCGGCGTCAACTTCATCGACACCGCCGACGTCTATTCCTCGGGCGAATCCGAACGGCTGCTTGGCCAGGCCCTGAAAAACCTCGGCGTGCCGCGCAAGGATGTTGTCATCGCCACCAAGGTTTATGGCGTCATGGGCGACAAGCCGAATGATCGCGGTGCCTCACGCGGCCATATCATGGACTCCGTCGAGGCCAGTCTGGAGCGCCTGCAGACAGATCATATCGATCTCTACCAGATCCATGCCACCGATCCGGTGACGCCGATTGACGAGACGCTTCGTGCGCTCGACGACCTCGTGTCGCGCGGTCTTGTCCGCTACATCGGCGTCTCGAACTGGCAGGCATGGCGCATCGCCAAGGCGCTCGGCATTTCCGAACGGCGCGGCTTTGCCCGCTTCGAAACCGTTCAGGCCTACTATTCGATCGCCGGTCGCGATCTCGAACGTGATATCGTGCCGCTGATGAACGAGGAGAAGCTCGGGCTGATGGTGTGGTCGCCGCTTGCCGGCGGACTTCTTTCCGGCAAATACGGCCCGGGCGCGCCCGGCAACGGCGAGGGGCGCCGCGCGACCTTCGACTTCCCGCCGGTCGATAAGGACAAGGCCTGGGCCTGCGTCGCCGTCATGCGCGAGATTGCGGCGAAACATGGCGTAAGCGTCGCGACGGTGGCGCTGGCCTACATTCTCGCCAAGCCGTTTGTCACCACGGTCATCATCGGCGCCAAGCGGGTCGAGCAGCTCGATCAGAATCTCGCTGCCGTCGGCCTGAAGCTCGATGAAAACGATCTGAAGAAGCTTGATGAGGTGAGTGAGCTCGCGCCCGAATATCCGGGCTGGATGCTCGCCCGCCAGGGTGCCGGCCGCCGTCCCGCGCCGTTCGAACCGCAGGCATGAACGGAAGGACGCCGGAGTTGAGCTCCGGCGTCCACCGCTGTTACTTGCCGTGGGCCTTCAGCCAGGCCTGCATGTCGGCAATCTCGGCCTCCTGGGCCTTGATGACGGCCTCCGCCAGTTTGCGGATTTCAGGGTCCTTGCCGTATTGCAACTCGACCTTGGCCATGTCGATCGCCCCCTGATGGTGCGGGATCATGCCCCGGACGAAATCGGCATCGGCATCGCCGCTATACTTGATCATCATGTCCTTGTGCATCTTGGCATTGGCCTCGGCAAACGCATGGCTTGACGCGCTGTGGTTGCCCATCGGCTTGCTCATGTCCATCGACATGTCTTCCGCAAGGAGGGGGGAGGCCGAAACCACAAGGCTTGTGGCAATAACGAGCATTTTCATAGACATGGGATATCCTTCCTGTTTCTGGCAATGGAATTTCGGAATGCGGCGCGAAGCCGCGAAATGCGGTCGAAAATCGGATTGTCAGGCTGTTCGGGGAGGCGGTGCCAAAGGCGCGGGTCGTGCCCCTGGAAGGGCGAGCGCGACATCAGGGGAGGGGTAGGAAAACACCTGCTTGCCATCGGCATGGACGGCGGCCTCAGGTGGCACGACAAGGCAGGCGGAGCAGAACGGCATATGCACCGTGCCGCCCGCCGGGCATGGATCTGTCGCCGGCGTGTCGGCCTTCGCCGTATCGCCCATGCCCGCCATATGATGGTGCTGCGCACTGGCATTCACATCGGCATTCACCACCTGGTTCATCGAGGCGCACATCGGGCATCCCGCCCATGCGGACATCGTCCCATAGGCGAACCAGGCAAGCATCATTGTCGCGATGGCCATTAAGCGCATGGGCTGAAGATAGGCAAACCCGCGGCGGCTGCCAAGATGGCGACACGCATTATCGAAGCTTGGCCGCCTTGCGTAACGCATCGTTGATCCGCCCTTGCCATCCCTTGCCAGTCGCCTTGAAGGCATCGATCACATCAGGGTCGAGCCTGAGCGAAATCTGCCGCTTCGGCTGCTCCACTGCCGGGCGACCACGCGAGCGCCTGATGCTTTCGGCAAGCTCGGGGAAGACCTCTGCGAAGGGACGAGCCTTTTTGAAGTCCTCTTCGGTCCATTCGGGATTATCCGGATCTTCGGCAATGCCGCGCTGGATCGCGGCTTCTTCCTCGTCAGTGAGGCCGTGGATTTTTCGACTGGAATTGTTCATAGAGCCTCCTTTCCTGGCGGCTTGCCCGTCGCATCGAGATGACGGAAATCCCCTCGCTCCCGAGAACGGCGAAAACGACGGCGATCACATCCTCGATCAGGACACCCACGGCCTTCAACCGTGGGCTCCTGGCGTCGAGGATCAACGCCGCCGCGAAGAAATCCTCATCCAGGTCGCAAAAATCCAGCCCGTGCTTTGCAGCATTGCGGACGCGTTTCGGCTCATCCCAAACGATCTTCATCGATACGATATCGCAAAATAAAAGTGATACAATAAATCTTTGATTGCATCACGATATCTTGCAATTCACCAGGCCGCAATCACCTGATGGATCACCTGGTAATCCTGGCTTTCCTCTCCAATCGGCACCACCGGCCAGGCCCAAGCCGCCCGCGCCTCCGGCACCGCGACCCCGTGCATGAGGTCGCTCTCTTCGTGGGTATTTCCGTTGCGGTCGATCACCGCATAGGACACGTCGGTGACGAGGCAGCTTTTGAACGGCATACGCGACAACCCTGAGAGATGCGCCGCGATCAGTTGTTCCGCCGTATCGGCAGGCATCCGCTCCCGCTCCGCCTCGAACCACCGCTGCACCCCGCGCCCGATCTGCGAGAGCAGATTGGCCGAAACCACGAAGTCGAGATAGGGCACGTTGCGCAGGAAGCTGAGCGGCTCCGGCGCCTTGCCGGCGGCAAGCTCGTCATAGCCCGAGAGATCGCGCTCGATCAGCCGGACGTTGCGATAGATCTTGCTCCGCATCTTCAGCCGCACCGTCGCGACATGCACGAGATCGATCAGAACGACGGTATCGAAGCTGGCTGCCAGCTCCCGGATCGGCACGTCGCGCAACAGCCCGGACCCCAGCACCACGGCCGTCCGCCGCTGTTTGCAACCCGCCATGGCGGCAAGGATTGACCGCTTCGTGTTCTCCTCATGCTCGGCCCATTGCCGGCTGCAGCGGTTGGCGCGGGACCAGAGATTGATCGAGTAGCGGATATATTTGCGGTGCGCCTTCTGCGTCCGCCAGGCAGTCGCGGCGTAGAGAAGTGCTTCAGCGATCATCATATAGCTCCGCCATTCGGTCCATTCTCTCTCGTTCAATCGATTCTGTGCTCCGGATCAAGGGCCTTCGCCCTTGCCGCATCCGGCCCTTTCCGCTAGGAAACCGCCACTGTCACACTGAGCGGAAGACGTTGGAAATGAACGACAAGCAGAAGAAACCACAAAAGCTCAAGGCCAGACTTCCCCGCGGTTTCGTCGATCGTTCGGCGGCCGATATTCGCGCTGTCAACGAGATGACCGCGAAGATCCGCGAAGTCTACGAGCATTATGGTTTCGATCCAGTCGAAACGCCGCTGTTCGAATACACCGACGCGCTCGGCAAGTTCCTGCCCGATGCCGACCGGCCGAACGAAGGCGTCTTCTCGCTGCAGGATGATGACGAGCAGTGGATGTCGCTGCGCTACGACCTGACGGCGCCGCTCGCCCGCCATGTCGCGGAAAACTTCAACGAGATCCAGCTGCCCTACCGCACCTATCGCGCTGGCTATGTGTTCCGCAACGAGAAGCCCGGCCCCGGCCGCTTCCGCCAGTTTATGCAGTTCGACGCCGATACCGTCGGCGCGCCCGGCGTGCAGGCCGATGCCGAGATGTGCATGATGATGTCGGACACGCTGGAAGCGCTTGGCATCAAGCGAGGGGACTATGTCATCCGCGTCAACAACCGCAAGGTTCTCGACGGCGTTCTGGAAGCGATCGGCCTCGGCGGCGACGACAAGGCTGCGCAGCGTCTCAACGTGTTGCGTGCCATCGACAAGCTCGACAAGTTCGGTCCCGAGGGCGTGGCCCTCCTGCTCGGCCCGGGCCGCAAGGACGAGTCCGGCGATTTCACCAAGGGCGCCGGCCTCGACCGGAGCCAGATCGACAAGGTCCTCTTCTTCGTCGGCATCAAGGATTATGCGGAAAGCGCTGCCCAGCTGGCGGAACTCGTCGCTGGCACCTCCAAGGGTGCTGAGGGCGTCGAGGAGCTGAACTTTATCGGCAGCCTCGTCGCTGGCGCCGGTTACCAGTCCGACCGCATCAAGATCGATCCCTCCGTTGTCCGCGGTCTCGAATACTACACCGGCCCGGTCTACGAAGCCGAACTGCTGTTCGACGTCACAAACGAGAAGGGCGAAAAGGTCGTGTTCGGTTCCGTCGGCGGCGGCGGTCGCTATGATGGTCTGGTCTCCCGCTTCATGGGTCAGCCGGTTCCGGCAACAGGCTTCTCCATCGGCGTCTCGCGCCTGATGACGGCGCTGAAGAACCTCGGCAAGCTCGGTCAGAGCGAAGTCATCGAGCCCGTCCTCGTCACCGTCATGGATGGCGATGTCGAGGCCATGGGCGGCTACCAGCGCATCACCCAGGAACTCCGCCAGGCCGGCATCCGCGCCGAAATGTACCAGGGCAACTGGAAGAAGTTCGGCAACCAGCTGAAGTACGCCGATCGCCGCGGTTGCCCCGTCGCCATCATCCAGGGCGGCGATGAGCGCGCCGAGGGCGTCGTGCAGATCAAGGACCTGATCGAGGGCAAGCGCCTCTCCGGCGAGATCGAGGACAACGCCTCGTGGCGCGAGGCCCGCGTTGCGCAGGAGACGGTCAAGGAGGCCGATCTGGTCGCCAAGGTGAAGGAAATCCTGGCGGCGCAGGCGGAAGATCGCAAGCGAGCGTCGAATGGTTGAAAAACCCCTCCCCAACCCCTCCCCACAGGGGGGAGGGGCTTTCGGTCGCGCCGGCCTGCCCAATCCATTGTTGGCCAGTGCCGCTACGTTTCGGATTTTGCTCGACAGCGACCCCGACTTAGTCCCTCCCCCTTGTGGGGAGGGGTTGGGGAGGGGCCTTTATTTGGGAGCAGCACCATGCCCCTGATCAACCTGCCCGATTTCTCTTCCGATCTGTTAGACGAATTCGCCGCGCGCCGGACGGAGCGGGTGGATACGCCCGTCATCCAGCCGGCCGAGCCGTTCCTCGATATTGCCGGCGAAGACCTGCGCCGCCGTATCTTCATGACGGAAAGCGAGACCGGCGCCAGCCTTTGCCTGCGCCCGGAATTCACCATCCCGGTCTGCCTTCAGCATATCGAAACCGCGACCGGCACGCCCAAGCGCTATTCCTATCTCGGTGAAGTCTTCCGCCAGCGCCGTGACGGCAGCAGCGAGTTCTACCAGGCCGGGATCGAAGATCTCGGCGATATCAATATTGCGAGTGCCGATGCGCGGGCAATCAGCGATGCCGCCGGCATCCTTGCGCGCCTGTTGCCGGGGAAGCGCCTTGCGATCACCATTGGCGACCAGGCGGTGTTCGAAGCCGTAGTTCAGGCGCTGGGCCTGCCGCTCGGCTGGCAGAAGCGCCTGATCCACGCCTTCGGAAACATGATCCAGCTCGAGGCCTTGCTTGCAAGCCTGGTCAGCCCGCAGTTCGTCACCGGTCTGGACGACGATATCGCCCGCCTGATCGGCGCCGGCGACGAGGCGGCTCTCGTGGCGCATATCGACGCAACGATGCAGCAAACTGGCTACTCCACAAACGCCAGCCGTTCGCCGCAGGAAATCGCGCGCCGGCTGACGGAGAAGCTGATCCTCTCGGAAACGCGCCTCGATGATGCGGCTTTCCGCGTGCTGGAAGAATTCCTGTCGCTGGACGTGCCTTTGATCAACGCGTCTGCCGCGCTGTCCGGCTTCGCGGACGCTGCAGGGCTGAAGCTCGGCAACGCGCTCTCACGCTTCGACGGACGAGTGGCTGCGCTTGCAAATGCCGGCATCGATCTTTCCATGATCAGCTATCGCGCCGCCTTCGGCCGTCCGCTGGATTATTATACCGGCCTGGTCTTCGAGATTGGCGTCGAGGACTCTGAAGCTGTTCTGGCCGGTGGTGGTCGCTTCGACAAACTGATGAGCTTCCTGGGTGCGAAGGATCGCATTCCGGCTGTCGGCTTTTCCCTCTGGCTTGACCGCATCGCAACCGAGAGGGCTGCCTGATGACGATTACCATCGCGCTTCCCTCCAAGGGCCGAATGAAGGAAGACGCTTCGGCGATCTTCGAACGCGCCGGCTTGAAAATTACCGCCGTTGGCAATGATCGTTCCTATCGCGGCCGCGTCGAGGGCTGGGACGACGTCGAAGTCGCCTTTCTGTCGGCATCGGAAATCTCCCGCGAGCTCGGCAATGGCACCGTCGATTTCGGTGTCACCGGCGAGGATCTGGTTCGGGAAGGCCTAGCCGAGGCCGACAAGCGCGTCGAAGTCTGCGCCCGCCTGGGTTTTGGTCACGCCGATGTCGTCGTCGCCGTTCCCGAGATCTGGCTTGATGTCGATACCATGGCCGATCTTGGCGATGTTGCCGCCGATTTCCGCGCCCGGCACGGCCGGCGTCTCGCGATCGCCACCAAGTACTGGCGCCTGACGCAGCAGTTCTTCTCGAGCCAGCATGGCATTCAGCTCTATCGCATTGTCGAAAGCCTCGGCGCCACCGAAGGCGCTCCGGCGTCTGGGTCCGCCGATATCATCGTTGATATCACCTCGACCGGCTCGACGCTGCGGGCAAACCATCTGAAGGTTCTCTCCGACGGCGTCATCCTGCGCTCCGAGGCGTGCCTCGTGCGCGCCCGCAAGGAAAGCCATGGCGACGCGCCTTCTGTCGCACGGCTGGTCGAAGCCGTCCGCGCGGCCTTGTGATGGCGGGCGAGGACGAGAACATCATCGCGCTCTATGAGCGTCATGCCCTCGCATTCGATGATCTTCGCGGTCGTAACCTGTTCGAAAAGCCTTGGCTGGACCGGTTCACGGCGCTCGTCCCGCCGCGCGGCGATATTCTCGACCTCGGCTGCGGTGCCGGCGAGCCGATTGCCGCAAGCCTGATCCGCGACGGCTTTCGTGTGACGGGTGTTGATGCGTCGGAAACGCTGATCGGTCTTTGCCGCGAGCGCTTTCCCAACCGGGCATGGTTCGTCGCCGATATGCGGCAGTTCTCGCTGCCGGCGAAGTATGATGGCATTCTGGCCTGGCACAGCTTCTTCCATCTGAACCAGAGCGACCAGCGCGCGATGTTTCCGCGCTTCGCAGCCCTTTCGGCGCCCGGCGCGGCGCTGATGTTCACGGCAGGCCATTTCGATGGTGTGGCGATGGGCGAGTTCGGCGGTGAGCCGCTCTATCACGCGAGCCTCTCGACCGAGGAATATACCGCACTGCTCGAGGATAACGGCTTCGCGGTTGTTGCTCATGTCGTGCAGGATCCGCAATGCGGCGGCGCCACCGTCTGGCTGGCGAAGCGGATTTCGTAACCGCTCCCGGCGCGCAGCACTTTTCTTCAGCGAGCAAACGAAAAACCCGCTGTCTTCCGACAGCGGGTGGAGCATGCTTGGGAGAATGCGATATTCGCTTAGGCGGCTGCCGTGACGGCACCGCGGCGGGCGTCGATCGAGTAGAGGCCCGGGCCGAAGGTGGCGAGCAGGATGTAAGCGCCGGCCAGCGTGAAGTTCTTCATCAGCATGATGCCGTTCAGGGCGTTGATCCAGCCAAGTGCTGCATCCGGCCAGCCGGGAACGGCAACGGTACCAGAGTGGAAGACGAGGCCGGTGAATGCGCAGAAGAGAGCCAGTGCCCAGCCGACGATCTTCGTCTGGAAGCCGACGAGAACGGCAATGCCGGTGACGAGTTCAAATGCGCCAGCGAGATAGGCGAGCGCGGTTGCAGCAGGCAGGCCGGCGCCGGTGATCATGCCGGCAGTGCCGGACGGATCGGTGAGCTTGCCGAAGCCGGAATAGATGAAGATGAACGAGAGCAGGATGCGTGCGACGAGAATGACGGTGTTCTGGGTATTCGACATGGAACTGTCTCCGGTTGAATGAGCTGAGATCCTGTGCCCCGGCACGTTGTTGATCTCGGATGACACGTTGTCGCCTTTTTTTGCTGTCGTGAAAAGATAGACGGAAGGGGACGCTTTGTTCTATAATGTTGAACGATCAAGGGTCGAATCCGTGGCTTGTCACGGTCCGTAACAGTCTTCTATGTTCGCTCCCGAACATGGAGATTGATAATGACAGACCTTTCTGCTTTTCCCATTACGACGCGTTGGCCGGCAAACAATCCCGATATCATTCAACTCTATTCGCTGCCGACGCCGAATGGCGTGAAAGTCTCGATCGCTCTCGAAGAACTCGCGCTGCCCTATGAAGCGCATCTGATTTCCTTCGGGACGAACGACCAGAAATCCCCCGAATTTGTATCGCTCAATCCGAACGGCCGCATTCCGGCGATCATCGATCCCAACGGTCCGGATGGAAAGCCGATCGGCCTTTTCGAGTCCGGCGCAATTCTGCTCTATCTCGCGGAGAAGACCGGCAAGCTCATTCCTGCCGATGCGGCAGGCCGCTACGAAACCATCCAGTGGGTCTTTTTCCAGATGGCAGGCATCGGCCCGATGTTTGGCCAGTTCGGTCATTTCTACAAGTTCGCGGCCGACAAGGTCGCCAACAATTCCTACCCGATGGAGCGTTATCGCGATGAATCCAAGCGCCTCCTGTCGGTGCTGGAAGCAAGGCTGCAGGGTCGCCAATGGATCATGGGCGACAGCTACACCATCGCTGATATCGCGACCTTCCCGTGGCTTCGTGGCGCGGATATCTTCTATGGAGGCCGGGAGGTTCTCGACTACGCCAGTTTCCCCGCGACGATGGCATGGCTGGAGCGCTGCATCGCACGTCCTGCCAGCGAGAAGGGACTGAACATACCGCCGCGCCCTTAAGGTTCGCGCACTCAAAGCAGAAAAGCCGGTCCCTCGCGGGGCCGGCTTTTTAGTTCGCGGTTCAATGACCCTACTGGCGGCGGACAACCGGCTCGTCGGTGTTGGTCTTGAAGCGAGGAAAGATGAAAACGCCCAGCAGGCTGCCGCTGTGGGCTTCCTCGTAGCCATTCGACTCTCCCATGCAGAAGAGCGGCTGACGGTATCCATTCGGCATGATGATGGTCGTAGAGAAACAGAAGGACGAGGAGCGTGTCGCCGCCTGTTCGAATATCTCCAGGATACGATGGTGGTCGTTGGCGTCGTAGCACCGCATAAGGCTCAGAAGGCCGCATTCCGGCGTTATCAGGCCGTGGAGCTTGGCGCTTCGTTCCTTCAAGCGGATCACGCCGCTGGAAAAGTCTCCAACCCAGGTCTCCGAAATGGAGTACTGCGCCAGAAGATCGTGTTCGTGATTATCGTTATCCAGCGATCCCGGCATGAGCGGTGCGGCGACGTTGGTTCTCGCGATCTTAAACAATTCGTTCCCCAGTTTGGGTGTGGCTTCCCCCGCCACACGCCCGGCAAACATAACAGGCTCATGCCGCGCCGTGCCTCATGCTCGGGCGATCAGGATATGGGGCTGCGTTGCCGGGTTCTTCTTGAGGGAACCGCGTCCATATCTCCGAGTCTTGCACAACTTTAGATACGTGTCTTGTAAGTGGCGTCTTAAAGACCGTCTCGGCGCCGCGATGATCATAGCCGCCCTTTATGGGGTCGAGCAGCCGCTCATCATCGGATCGAGCGCAGGCGGGATTTATAGAAATTTTTACGCGAACATCAATCACTTTTTACGCACAGAGGCTTTCCTGCAAGGCTAGACATTCCGCAGGTTGGAGCAAAAATTTGCGCTAGAACTGCTAAAAAACCGAAAAATGATTGAATGAAAACGCTTTCAATCGGCTGTTGAACGCAAAATTGTGCGGAAAGCGCGTATCGCGAACGAAAATCCAGAGTTGAAAAAAGCGATAGCGTGGCAAGCCTGGGGAAAGCCTCGCCAGGGGCCTTTGCGCCTTCTCCGGCGATTAAACGTTTCAGCATTCCATGGGCGAATCACAACAAAAAGGGCGGCCCGAGGACCGCCCTTTCCATAACTGAACCGGTTGGCTCAGATGTCAGACCCGAAGGTCTTACATCATGTCCATGCCGCCCATGCCGCCCATGCCGCCAGGCATGCCGGCCGGTGCGTCCTTCTTCGGCAGCTCGGCGATCATGGCTTCCGTCGTGATCAGCAGCGAAGCAACCGAAGCTGCGTTCTGCAGAGCCGTACGGACGACCTTGACCGGGTCGACGATGCCCATGGCGATCATGTCGCCATATTCAGACGTCTGAGCGTTGTAGCCGAAGTTGTCTTCGTTCTTGTCGAGAACCTTGCCGACAACGATCGAAGCTTCGTCACCAGCGTTTTCTGCGATCTGGCGAACCAGAGCCTGCAGAGCGCGGCGGATGATGTTGATGCCAGCTTCCTGGTCGTCGTTCTCACCCTTGGCGGCGATCTTCGTGGAGGAGCGCAGCAGAGCGATACCACCGCCCGGTACGATACCTTCCTGAACAGCAGCGCGCGTCGCGTTGAGAGCGTCGTCGATGCGGTCCTTCTTTTCCTTGACTTCGATTTCCGTGGAGCCGCCGACGCGGATGACGGCAACGCCGCCAGCGAGCTTGGCAAGGCGTTCCTGCAGCTTTTCGCGGTCATAGTCCGAAGACGTTTCTTCGATCTGAGCCTTGATCTGTGCAACGCGGCCTTCGATGTCCGACTTGGCGCCAGCGCCGTCGACGATCGTGGTGTTTTCCTTGGAGATCGAAACCTTCTTGGAACGGCCGAGCATGTCGAGCGTAACGGATTCGAGCTTGATGCCGAGGTCTTCGGAGATGACAGTGCCGCCCGTGAGGATCGCGATGTCTTCCAGCATGGCCTTGCGGCGGTCGCCGAAGCCAGGAGCCTTGACGGCAGCGATCTTCAGGCCGCCGCGCAGCTTGTTGACGACGAGCGTAGCAAGAGCTTCGCCTTCGACGTCTTCAGCGATGATGAGGAGCGGCTTGCCGGTCTGAACGACAGCTTCGAGAACCGGGAGCATAGCCTGGAGGTTCGAGAGCTTCTTCTCGTGGAGGAGAATGAAAGCGTCTTCGAGGTCAGCAACCATCTTTTCCGGGTTGGTGACGAAGTACGGGCTGAGGTAGCCGCGGTCGAACTGCATGCCTTCGACGACTTCGAGTTCGGTTTCAGCGGTCTTGGCTTCTTCGACGGTGATAACACCTTCGTTGCCAACCTTCTGCATGGCTTCAGCAATGTCGAGGCCGACCTGCTTGTCGCCGTTTGCTGAGATCGTGCCGACCTGAGCAACTTCAGCCGAGGTCGAGATCTTCTTTGCCTTGGCCTGCAGGTCCTTGACGACTTCTGCAACAGCGAGGTCGATACCGCGCTTCAGGTCCATCGGGTTCATGCCGGCAGCAACTGCCTTGGCGCCTTCGCGAACGATAGCGCGGGCGAGAACGGTTGCAGTCGTGGTGCCGTCGCCGGCGATGTCGTTGGTCTTCGAAGCAACTTCGCGGACCATCTGAGCGCCCATGTTTTCGAACTTGTCTTCGAGTTCGATTTCCTTGGCGACCGATACGCCGTCCTTGGTGATGCGCGGAGCGCCGAAGGACTTGTCGATAACGACGTTACGGCCCTTCGGACCGAGGGTTACCTGCACTGCGTCAGCGAGGATGTCGACGCCGCGCAGCATCTTTTCGCGCGCAGAGCGGCCGAACTTTACTTCTTTAGCTGCCATTTTGGTTACTCCTGAAAAGGGGTGTCAGCGATAAACGGGTCGGGATAACCGGCAGATCAGCCGATGATGCCCATGATGTCGGCTTCCTTCATGATCAGAAGGTCTTCGCCGTTGATCTTGACTTCGGTGCCGGACCACTTGCCGAACAGAACGCGATCACCAGCCTTGACGTCGAGAGCGACGACCTTGCCGGATTCGTCACGAGCGCCGGAACCGACGGCGACGATTTCGCCTTCCTGCGGCTTTTCCTTGGCGGTGTCAGGAATGATGATGCCGCCCTTGGTCTTTTCTTCGGACTCAACGCGGCGAACAACGACGCGATCGTGAAGGGGGCGGAAGTTGGTGCTTGCCATTGTCTAATCCCTCGATCAAATGACACTCGCAGGCCGAGAGCGGCCTGCACGGATGGGTGTTAGCACTCTCTTGTTATGAGTGCTAGCGGCCTGCATTTAGGGTTGGCCTGTTGGGGAGTCAAGGATGAGGGTGACGATTTTTCCCTAGGGGACCTTTGTATCGTTTTGATGGCAAAAACGCCCCGCTTGCCAAAATCATTCCACTTCTCTGATAATCTTTGACAAACAAACTCTTATGGCTCGCCCTCGGGCGTTAACCTTGCCGCATGAACGCGCGGGTCTCTGGCGCTTGGGACCGGCGCGAACAGGAAGTTACAATGGCGATCCTGGGCTGACAGTGCATTGCATCGGCCGCATCGTGTTGGGATTGTCGCACATCGGTGCCAATGATACGGAGCAGTTTGAGGCCGGAAAAGGCGCAATTGGCCTCGCATGTCGAGGCGAGGGGCAGGCAGCGTGAATAAAGTCATTGCGGCAGATGAAGTCGTGGCGGTTCCTTCGTTTCGGGAGGCCACGCGCGTTTGGGCAAAGATCGGCTGTCTGAGCTTCGGCGGTCCGGCCGGCCAGATAGCGCTGATGCACAAGACCCTTGTCGACGAGAAGCGCTGGATCTCGGAAGAGCGTTTCCTGCATGCCCTGAGTTATTGCATGCTACTGCCGGGGCCGGAGGCGCAGCAGCTGGCGACCTATATCGGCTGGCTCATGCACGGCGTTCGCGGTGGCCTGGTCGCCGGTCTGCTCTTCATCCTCCCCGGTTTCGTTGTCATCGTCGCGCTCTCCAGCCTCTACGTGCTGTTCCAGGATGCGGCATGGTTGTCGGCGGTGTTCTTCGGCCTAAAGGCCGCAGTGCTGGCGATCGTCGTCGAAGCGCTTCTTCGGCTGACGCGCAGGGCGCTGAAGGACCGTTTTCACTACTGGGTCGCGGCCGCGTCATTTCTCGCGCTCTTTCTCCTGAATTTGCCGTTTCCTGTTGTCGTTATTCTTGCCGGAGCCGCCGGTTTCCTGATGCAGCGATACGGGCAGCGGCCGACCGATGCACCTGCCGCGCCGCAGCCATCCGAGCGGCCGGAGCGCGGCAGGCTGACGACGCACGCGATCGCCAGGCCTCTTCTCGTTCTCGTGTTCTGGATTCTGATCTGGCAGTCGCCGCTGCTCCTCGTTCGTGCGCTGGATGCTCCGACGGACCTGATCGCAGAGACCCTGAGTGGCGAGACCAATGTCTTCGGCGCGGTCTTCATCTTCTTCTCGAAGATGGCGGTCATCACGTTCGGCGGCGCCTATGCGGTGCTCTCCTACGTGGCGCAGGTCGCTGTCGGACATTATGCCTGGCTGAAGCCCGGCGAGATGCTGGATGGTCTGGCACTGGCGGAAACGACGCCGGGGCCACTGGTGCTAGTCCTCTGCTTCGTCGGCTTCCTCGCCGGCTTCCGCAATCCGATCGCCATGGCGCCACTGCTGGGTGGCGTCTTCGGCGCCTTGCTAGCCGCATGGGCGACCTTCGTTCCAAGCTTCATCTGGATCTTCGCAGGCGCGCCCTACATCGAAAAGCTGCGCAACAACGCGGCGCTGTCGGCGTCCTTGTCGGCGATCACGGCCGCCGTCGTCGGTGTCATCCTCAATCTCGCGCTCTGGTTCGGCCTTCATGTCCTGTTTGCCGAAGTCGGCCGCATCGCGCTGCTATCGAGAGGCACGGGCCTGCCCCTGGTGAGCCTCGCCTGGCCCGATTGGCGCAGCCTCGATGTCGCGGCTCTCGCGCTCTTTGCGAGCGCCGCTTTGCTGCTCTTTCGCTTCAAGGCGGGCATGGTCAAGATCCTCGCATTTTCCGCTGTGACCGGCCTGCTGATCACTGGCGCGGAGACTTTCTTTAAGTGAGCGGAAAGGACTTTTTGCGCCCACCGCGCTCGAAATGCCTTGCCATCCCGGCAGGCCTTTGCGATGTCACCGGGAACTGAATGCAACGCAGGAAATCGGAATGGCCAAGCGGATCGAAAACTTTGCGGAAATCACCAGCCGGTACGACGCGGTGTTCTGCGATGTCTGGGGTGTCCTGCACAATGGCATCGATCCTTTCCCGAAAGCCGCTGCCGCGCTTGAGGCTGCCCGCGCCGCCGGCTTGACGGTGGTGCTCATCACCAACTCTCCGCGCATCGCGCCGCAGGTCGTCGACCAGCTTCGCCACATCGGTATTCAGGACGCCGCCTACGACCGGATCGTTACCTCAGGTGACGTAACGCGCGGCCTTATCGCCGAAGGCCCGAAGAAGGTCTTCCTTCTGGGGCCGGAACGAGACGTTGCGATTATCGAAGGGCTTGGCGTCGAGCGCGTCGAAGCCAGGGATGCCGACTCCGTGGTCTGCACCGGCTTCTTCAACGACGAGACGGAAAAGCCGGAAGACTATACGGAAATGCTGAAGGCGTTTCAGGCGCGCAACGTCCCGATGATCTGCGCAAATCCGGATCTCGTCGTCGAGCGCGGACACCGGATCATTCCCTGCGCCGGCGCGATGGCTGCTTATTACAACCAGCTCGGCGGCGAAACGCGCATTGCAGGCAAGCCGCACAAGCCGATCTACGATGCCGTGCTCTCGGTCGCCCGCGAAGTGCATGGCGACTTCCCGCTGGATCGCGTTCTGGCAATCGGCGATGGCATGCCGACCGACGTTCGCGGCGCTCTCGATTACGGTCTCGACCTCCTTTATATCAGCGGCGGCATCCACGCGAAGGAATACACGCTCAACGGCGAGACCGACGAGGCGATCCTCACCGCCTATCTGGAGCGAGAAAAAGCCACGCCGAAGTGGTGGATGCCGCGCCTTGCCTGAAGCCGCCCCGCATGGAAAAGCCAGCCGATGACCGTCTTTCACCGCAACGAAACCCGTGACCCCTTGCCGGCTCATCTGCGCGGCGGCGTCATTGCGATCGGCAATTTCGATGGCGTCCACCGTGGCCACCAGTCGGTCCTCAACCAGGCGCTCGAAATAGCCCGCGAACGCGGTGTGCCGGCGCTGGTCCTGACCTTCGAGCCGCATCCGCGCACCGTGTTCAGGCCGGCGACGCCGGTCTTCCGCATCACGCCGGCGCCGTTGCGGGCTCGCATCCTCGAAGCCATCGGCTTCAATGCGGTTATCGAATACCCGTTCAACCTCGAATTTTCCCAGCGCTCGGCTGAAGATTTCATCCACTCGATCCTCAAGGATTGGCTGGGGGCATCGCAGGTCGTCACCGGCGTCGATTTCCATTTCGGCCGTGGCCGCGAAGGCGGACCGGCCTTCCTCATGGAGGCGGGCCACAAATACGGTTTCGGCGTGACGCTGATCGATGCCTTTCGCGACGAGAACGCCGATGTCGTCTCATCGAGCCGCATTCGCGGGCTTCTGAAAGAGGGGGAGGTGAGCGAGGCCGCCGCCTCGCTCGGCTATCACTATACCGTTGAGGCGGAAGTGATCGGCGGCGAAAAGCTCGGCCGCACGCTTGGCTTCCCGACGGCAAACATGCGCCTGCCGGCCGAGGTCGAATTGAAGTCGGGCATCTATGCGGTCCGCTTCCGTCGCGCCGACGGAATACTTCATGACGCTGTCGCCAGCTATGGCCGGCGCCCGACCGTTACCGACAATGGCGCGCCTCTGCTCGAAACCTTCCTCTTCGATTTCAGCGGCGACCTTTATGGCCAGGTCTGCGGCGTCTCCTTCTTCGGCTATTTGCGTCCGGAGCTGAAATTCGACGGGCTCGAGCCGCTTGTCGAGCAGATGAACCGCGACAAGGATGAGGCGAGGGCACTGCTCGCCGGCGTGCAGCCGCTTGGCGAGCTCGATCGCAAGATCTGTTTTGTTTGAGCCATTCGCCCTTTTGTGCCATGCCGGCCGGGCCGATTTCCTCTTCCTTTTCCGGGCAAAAGCGCCTATGAACCGGCGCGATGAATAAGTTCCGGCTGGCGACCACGATACGAATTATCGGCCCGGCCTTCCGCGCGCGCTAAGCGGCCGGAAGGTCCGGGTTTTTGGCGCTCGACCAAAGAGCGTCTCCGCCACCACTATATTTCCAAGCCCGTTGCGCCCGTTTGCGAGGCGCCAGCGACGATCGCTAGAAGAGACGATTGCCAGACATGACCGATACAGCCGAAAAGATCGATTACTCGAAAACCCTCTATCTGCCGGAAACCGATTTCCCGATGCGCGCCGGTCTGCCGCAGAAGGAGCCGGAAACCGTTGCCCGCTGGCAGGAGATGGGCCTCTACAAGAAGCTGCGCGCCTCCGCCGCCGGCCGCGAGAAATTCGTCCTCCACGACGGCCCTCCCTATGCCAACGGCAACATCCATATCGGTCACGCGCTGAACAAGATCCTCAAGGACGTCATCAACCGCTCGTTCCAGATGCGCGGCTTCGACGCCAACTATGTTCCCGGCTGGGATTGCCACGGCCTTCCGATCGAATGGAAGATCGAGGAAGAGAACTACCGCGCCAAGGGCAAGGCAAAGCCTGACCTGAAGCAGGCCGACGCGATGATCGAGTTCCGCAAGGAATGCCGCGCCTATGCCGAAAAGTGGATCAAGATCCAGGGCGACGAGTTCAAGCGCCTCGGCATCGAAGGCGATTTCGACAATCCGTACCTGACGATGAACTTCCACGCCGAAAGCCGCATCGCCGGCGAACTGTTGAAGATCGCCATGAGCGGCCAGCTCTATCGCGGCTCGAAGCCGATCATGTGGTCGGTGGTCGAGCGCACGGCGCTGGCCGAAGCCGAGGTCGAGTATCACGACGTCGAGAGCGATATGATCTGGGTGAAGTTTCCGGTTGAAGCTAAAGCAAATCCTAACAGGGCGGTTAGCGGTTTCCGGGATTTCGGTGAACTGCCGAATAACCCGCCCGTTGGCGCTGTGCATCCAGATGACTTGGCTGATGGCCTTGGCAGTTTCGAGGGAGCCAATGTCGTAATTTGGACCACCACTCCCTGGACTATACCCGGCAACCGCGCTGTTGCGTACTCTCCAAAGGTTGCTTACGGCCTCTATGAGGTGATCGAAGCTGTCAACGAGTTTGGTCCGCAGCCGGGTGAAAAGCTGATCTTTGCTGATGCGCTGGCGGAAGAGTCCGCCGCTAAGGCAAAACTCACCTTCAAAAAGTTGTTCAGCGTTTCGGCCGACGTATTGGCTACTCTACTGCTCGCTCACCCCCTCAAGGGCCTCGGCGGCGGCTACGAATTCGCTGTTCCGCTGCTCCCCGGCGACCACGTCACCGATGACGCAGGTACCGGCTTCGTCCACACCGCCCCGTCGCACGGCCGCGAAGACTTCGAGGCCTGGATGTCCTCCGCCAAGCAGCTCGAGGCCCGTGGCATCGATACACGTATCCCGTTCCCGGTCGACGACAGCGGCACCTATACGACCGACGCCCCCGGCTTCGAAGGCGCCCGCGTCATGGACGACAACGGCAAGAAGGGCGATGCCAACGAGCGCGTCATCAAGACGCTGATCGAGCGCAACGCGCTGTTTGCCCGTGGCCGCCTGAAGCATTCCTATCCGCATTCTTGGCGCTCCAAGAAGCCGATCATCTTCCGCAACACGCCGCAGTGGTTCGTCTACATGGACAAGGACCTCAAGGACGGCACGACGCTGCGCACCCGTGCGCTGAACGCCATCGACGATACCCGCTTCGTGCCCGCTGCCGGCCAGAACCGCCTGCGCGCCATGATCGAGCAGCGCCCGGACTGGGTGCTTTCGCGTCAAAGAGCATGGGGCGTTCCGATCTGCGTCTTCGCCGATGAGGACGGTAATGTCCTGCAGGATGCCGATGTCAACGCCCGCATCCTCGAGGCCTTCGATGTCGAGGGCGCCGATGCCTGGTTCGCCGAGGGCGCCAAGGATCGCTTCCTCGGCAATGGTCACGACCACGCCAAGTGGACCCAGGTCATGGACATCCTTGATGTCTGGTTCGACTCGGGCTCGACCCACACCTTCACGCTGGAAGACCGCCCGGACCTGAAGTGGCCGGCCGATCTCTATCTCGAAGGCTCCGACCAGCATCGCGGCTGGTTCCACTCGTCGCTGCTGGAATCGGCCGCGACCCGTGGCCGCGCACCCTATAACGCCGTTCTTACCCATGGCTTCACCATGGACGAGAAGGGTGAGAAGATGTCGAAGTCCAAGGGCAACGTCACATCGCCGCAGGAGATCATGAAGGATGCCGGCGCCGACATCCTGCGCCTCTGGGTCATGACGTCCGACTACGCAGACGACCTGCGCGTCGGCAAGACGATCATCCAGACAAATGTCGACGCCTATAGAAAGCTGCGCAACACCATCCGCTGGATGCTTGGCACGCTGGCACACGACAAGGGCGAGACCTTCGAAGTGTCCGAAATGCCGGAGCTGGAGCAGCTGATGCTCCATCGCCTGGCCGAGCTCGACCAGCTGGTGCGCGAGAATTACGACGCCTTCGACTTCAAGAAGATCGCCCGCGCGCTGATCGACTTCGCCAATGTCGAGCTCTCGGCCTTCTACTTCGACGTCCGCAAGGATGCGCTCTATTGCGACGCGCCATCCAGCCTGCGCCGCCGCGCCTCGTTGCATGTCATCCGCAACATCTTCGATTGCATGGTGACTTGGCTTGCCCCGATGCTGCCTTTCACCACCGAAGAAGCATGGCTGTCGCGCAACCCTGATGCCGTCTCCGTCCACCTCGAGCAGTTCCCGGAAGTCCCTGGCAACTGGAAGAACGAGGCGCTGGCCGAGAAGTGGAAGAAGATCCGCGCGGTCCGTACGGTCGTCACCGGCGCGCTTGAGATCGAGCGCAAGGACAAGCGCATCGGCTCCTCGCTGGAAGCGGCTCCCGTCGTCCATATCGCCGATGCCGAGCTCCTGAAGGCGCTGGAAGGACAGGACTTCGAGGAAATCTGCATCACCTCGGGGATCGTCATCGAGGGCAACGAAGGCCCGTCCGACGCGTTCCGTCTTCCCGAAGTGGCCGGCGTCAGCGTCGAGCCGAAGCTTGCTGAGGGCACCAAATGCGCTCGTTCGTGGCGAATCACGACGGATGTCGGCTCGGATGCGGCCTATCCCGATGTGTCGGCACGCGATGCGGCGGCACTTCGCGAACTAGCGGTGCAAAACTGAAGAAAGTTACCGGGTGAATTGCGCATTGGTGGTTCATCCGGTAAAAGCTGCCTGAAAATGGCCGGATTTTTCCGTCACGGGGAACAAGTGTCCGGTTTTGGGCGATGATTGCACCGGCATGGCTGGAAGGGTTTTCATGTTATCGAAGCGTTGGTTCCGTTTGGGCGCTTGCCTGACTGTTGCTATGGCAGGCGGCGCGATGATGTCTGGCTGCACGAGCGGCCCCCGCTATGGCACGGACAAGACGGCATTCCAGCAGCTGACGGATGACCTTGGTGACTCGGTTTCCGTGACCGGCAAGGACCCCAAGAACAAGGGCGTCCGCTATGCGCCGCGTCCGTCGCTCGTGCTCCCCACCGACACGGCCAAGGCAACGCTCGTCGAGCCGCAGAAGTCAATCGCGAGCAAGGACAATCCGGAGTGGGTCGAGTCTCCGGAAGAAACCCGCGCCCGTCTGGTCAAGGACGCTGACGAAAATAGCGACAGGTCGGATTTCCGCTCGCCGCTGGCCGGCTCCGGCATCGATGGCGGTCGCCCGACGACGGAAGCGCAGACCAAGGCCTACCGCGAAGCCCGCGCCATCCAGAAGGGCTCCAACCTCGACGAGCGCCGCTATATCTCGGATCCGCCAACGGAATATCGTCAGGTTGACGATCCTGCCAAGCTGGACGACGTCGGCGAGCCCGAGCTCAAGAAGCAGAAGAAGCGCAAGAAAGACGCTGCCGTCGCGGGAAGCGGCAAGCAGTGGTGGAACCTTCTGCAGTAGAGTGGATCGAACGGGGCGTCAGCCCCGTTTTCTTTTTGAGGCGTGTTATATCACCGCGCCGTCACGGCTCCCTCTTCAGCGAAAAGAACGACCTCAGGATCTCGGCCGCACTGCTTTCGTTCATGCCCGAATACACCTCTGGCGCATGATGGCATGTCGGCTGCGCGTAGAAGCGCACACCATTGTCGACGCCGCCGCCTTTCGGGTCTTCCGCGCCGTAGTAGAGCCGGCGAATGCGGGCGAACGAGATTGCGGCCGCGCACATCGTGCAGGGCTCGAGCGTGACGTAGAGATCGGCACCTGTCAGTCGCTCCTGGCCGAGCGCTTCGCAGGCCATGCGGATGACAGCCACCTCGGCATGCGCGGTCACATCGTTGAGCTCGCGGGTGCGGTTGCCGGAGCGGGCGACGACCGTGCCGTCGAGTACCAGCACGGCACCGATCGGCACCTCGCCACGCTCGCCCGCGGCGCGCGCTTCATCCAGTGCCAGCTCCATAAATTGATTTGTCTTCACGACGCGACAATTTCCACTTAACCGCAGGGGCGCGACCTGATAGACAGGCGCAAAAGGCAGGCAAACAACAAATGACATTCAAAGACAAGCCAAAACGGCCGGGTGGCGAGCCATCCCCGCGCGATACCGCCGCGAAATCGGGCGAGAAGCCCGCAAAGAAGTTCGCAAAATCGGCTGACAAGGCGGATGCCGTGTCCGACGTGACGGGTGACAGCAAGGCGGAACGTATCTCCAAGGTGATGGCGCGCGCCGGCGTTGCCTCGCGCCGCGATATCGAGCGCATGATCCTCGACGGCCGCGTCACGCTGAACGGCAAGCCGCTGGATACGCCCGTCGTCAACGTCACGCTGACGGACAAGATCGAAGTCGACGGCATGCCGATCCGCGGTATCGAGCGCACGCGCCTGTGGCTCTACCACAAGCCGGCCGGCCTGGTGACCACCAACGCCGATCCGGAAGGTCGCCCGACCGTATTCGACAACCTGCCGGATGACCTGCCGCGCGTCATGTCGATCGGCCGCCTCGATATCAACACCGAAGGCCTGCTGCTGCTGACCAACGACGGCGGCCTGGCGCGTGCGTTGGAACTGCCGACCACGGGCTGGCTGCGCCGCTACCGCGTGCGCGCCCACGGTGAGATCGACCAGGAGGCGCTCGACAAGCTGAAGGACGGCATCGCCGTCGACGGCGTGCTCTACGGAGCCATCGAGGCGACGCTCGACCGCACCCAGGGCTCCAACGTCTGGCTCACCATGGGCCTGCGCGAAGGCAAGAACCGCGAAATCAAGAACGTGCTGGGCGCGCTCGGTCTCGACGTGAACCGCCTGATCCGCATCTCCTACGGCCCGTTCCAGCTCGGCGATATTCCGGAGCGCGCGGTTGTCGAAGTCCGCGGCCGCACGCTGCGCGACCAGCTCGGCCCGCGCCTGATCGAGGACGCGAAGGCCAATTTCGACGCGCCGATCTACAACGCGCCCGCCGTGACCGAGGAAGAGGAAGCGGCAGCCCAGCCCGAGCGCCGCGAGCGCTCGTGGAAGCCGGAAGACAAGCGCGAACGCGCGCTGAGCCGCCTCGACACCAAGCGCGACGACAAACGTGATGACAGGCGTGACGATCGCCGTGGCGGTGACCGTGATGCCGGCCGTGGCCCGAGCCGTGGTGGCGACCGCAAGGACGAAGGCCCGAAGCGCCCTGCGCTCGGCAGCCGCCGAAACGCCAACGTCTGGATGGCGCCCGGCGCCCGTCCGCTCGGCGAAAAGGCAGCCGCCAAGGCCGAGAAGAATGCCCAGACGGCCCTTCGCCGCGGCGAGATGCCCGGCCGTTCCAAGCCGCAGCCGACAAGCTACGATGAAGGCCCGCGTGTGCAGATCAATCGCGCCCGCGACGAAGAGGGCGAATGGATCCGCTCCAGCGAAGTCAGCAAGGACGACGGTGACCGCAAGCGCGGCGACCGTGGTGATCGCGGCTTCGGTGACCGTCCCCGTGGCGACCGCTCCTTCGGTGATCGCGGTGACCGCTCCGGCGGCGACCGCACGGCGCGCGGCGACCGGCCTTTTGGTGATCGCCCACCCCGTGGCGATCGTCCCTTTGGCGACAAGCCACGCGGCGAGCGCAAGCCGCGCGAGGATGGCGACCGTCCGCGTTCCTTCGGCGACCGCCCAGCGCGTGGTGACAAGCCACGTGGCGATCGGCCTTTCGGCGATCGTCCTCCCCGTGGTGACCGGCCAGCCGGCGACCGCCCGTTCGCAGCCAAGCCTCGCGGCGACCGCAGGCCGCGCGAGGAGGGAGACGACCGTCCCCGTTCCTTCAGCGATCGTCCGCCACGTGGCGACCGGCCGTTTGGCGACAAGCCGCGCCGGCCGCGCGACGAGGGCGACGAGCGTCCCCGCGCCAAGCGTTTCTCCGGCGAAGCTCGTTCCGAGCGTCCGGCAGGCGAGCGTTCGTATGGCGACCGGCCTCGCGGAGACAGGCCGCAGGGTGATCGTCCCCAGGGCGAGCGCCCAAGAGGTGATCGTCCCCAGGGCGAACGCCCGAGAGGCGATCGTCCCTTCGGCGACAAGCCGCGCGGCAAGAGCTTCGGCGGCAAGCCTGGCGGCTCCAAGCCGGGTGCGAAGAGTTTTTCGGGCAAGCCTTCGGGCGATCGTCCCGGTGGCGGTGGCAAGCCCTCGGGCGGGCCGTCTCGTGGTGGACCTAAGGGCAAGGGAATAGGACGCGGTGCGGATCGTCGGCGGTGAGTTTCGCGGACGGTCGCTCGCCGTGCCTAAATCCAACGACATCCGGCCGACTGCCGACCGGACGCGTGAGAGCCTGTTCAATATTCTGAGCCATGCCTATCCGGAATGCGTCGATGGCACCCGGATACTCGATCTCTTCGCAGGTACCGGCGCCGTCGGTCTGGAAGCCGTCTCGCGCGGCTGCCGCCATGCGCTCTTCGTTGAAAACAGCGTCGAGGGCAGGGGCTTGCTCTGGGAAAATATCGATGCGCTCGGCCTGCACGGCAAGACGCGCATCCTGAGGCGCGACGCGACCGATCTCGGCAGCGTCGGCAACCTTGAGCCGTTCCAGTTCCTCTTCGCCGACCCGCCCTATGGCAAGGGTCTTGGGGAAAAGGCGATGGCGGCTGCCGTCAAGGGCGGCTGGCTCGTGCCTGGCGCGATTGCGGTGCTCGAAGAACGCGCAGACGTTGTCGTTTCTGTCGATCCTTCCTATCTGTTCCTGGAAAGCCGCATGTTCGGCGATACCAGGGTTCATTTCTTCCGCTACCAGCCTCAATAGGCCGCGGAGCATCGGGGGTAGAGGTGCAGCAGGCGGAGAACATCAGTACAGAGTTGCCTGCCGCTGACGCTTCTTCGCAAGGCAGCACGCCAACTATTGCCGTCGCATTTGGCGGCGGCGGTGCACGCGGTATTTCGCACATCCACGTTATCGAAACGCTGGACGAACTCGGAATTCGCCCCGTGGCGATCGCCGGCTCGTCGATCGGCGCGATCATGGGCGCCGGCATGGCGGCCGGAATGACGGGCGAAGCCATCCGCGAACATGTCCTGATGACCGTCGGCAACAAGACCGCCGTCGTCAGCCGCCTTTGGGGCCTGCGCCCGCAGACGGTGCGCGACGCGGTGGCGAACGGCGTTCGCATCGGCCAGTTCAATCTCGAGCGTATCCTCAAGGCCTTCCTACCGGCCGATCTCCCCGATCGTTTCGAGGATCTGGCGATCCCGATGACGGTGACGGCGACCGATTACTACGGGCAGGCCGAGGTGCTTGTCAGCGAGGGACGGCTCTTTCCGGCGCTTGCCGCATCCTCCGCCATCCCTGCGGTCTTCATGCCGGTTCGCTTGTATGGCCGGGTGATGATCGATGGCGGCATCAGCAATCCGGTGCCGTACGAGTGCCTGATGGACAAGGCGGATATCGTGATCGGTATCGACGTCGTTGGGGCACCCGAGGGCGACGGCACGCATATTCCCAATCGCATGGAAAGCATCTTCGGCTCGGGGCAGCTGATGATGCAGACGGCGATTACGCTGAAGCTGCGGCTGCAGGCGCCGCATATCTTCCTGCGCCCCGCCGTCGGGCGCACCGGCGTCATGGATTTCCTCAAGGCGCGGGAAGTGCTGGCAATGTCTGCCGGGGTGAAGGACGAATTGAAATACGCGCTGGATCAGGCGATCGAGGCGCATGCCCGCGCCTAGAGCCTTATAGGGTCAGTTTGACGTCGTGTGGCTCAAACGGCGTTGAATGGCCGATCGGCTCTGGCGTACCTTCAGGTATGCCTTTCGCCAACCGCCTCGACCCTGGAAAAAAACCTGCTCCGGCAGAGCGCTCAGTTTAACCCTTGAAGGCTCTACGCATCGGCCGCGACGTCTGCCGTTCCCGCCAGCGGATCCACATCGAAGTCCATCGCCCGCTTCGGCTTGACCAGCGGTTCCGGCCTGACAGGCTGCGAATACAGCATGTCGCGCCCGGCCTGCAGCCCTTCCGAAACCTGCAGCTCGAGGCGCTGCTCGTCGCGCCGGCGGATATCCTCGCCGATTTCATAGGCGTCGCTCTCGCTGACACCAAGCGCTTCCAAGGTACGGCGGCCGAACAGGAGGCCGGACTCCAGCGTCTCGCGCAACTCGTAGTCGACGTTCCGGTTGCGGAGCGAGATCGAGTGGATACGGTCGTAGGAACGGACGTAGAGCTTGGCATTCGGATAGTCCGCCTGCACCAGTTCCACGATCTTGTCTGTCATCTCGCGCTTCTGCGTGCAGACGACGACGACCTTTGCACGGTCGATGCCTGCCGCCCGCAGCACGTCCTTGCGGGTGCCGTCGCCGAAATAGATGCGGAAGCCGAATGATGATGCCTGACGAATACGATCCGCCGAAACATCGATCACCGTCACCGCGCGACCACCTGCCAGGAGGATCTGCGCCGCGATCTGCCCGAAACGGGAGAAGCCCACCATCAGCACATCGGCGCCGGCGCCCTCGAAATCCTCGTCCAACTCCTCGCGCTCGTCACCCTGCAAGAGCCGCTTCGAAAGCATGGTGCCGATCGGGGTCAATGCCATCGAAAGCGTGACGATTGCGATAAGCAGCGATGCCGTGCTCGACGGCATCAGGCCGGCCATGCCGGCTGCGGAAAAGAGAACGAACCCGAATTCGCCGCCCTGTGGCAGCAGAAATGCAATGCGTACCGCATCGTTGTGTGGCGAGCCCGCCACGCGGCAGAGCACATATATCACGATCGCCTTGACGGCCATGACGACAGGGACGGCGACGACGATCAGCAGCGCATTGTCCCACAGCACATCAAGCTGCAGCGACAGGCCGACCGCGATGAAGAAGATAGCGAGCAGCACCCCGCGGAAAGGCTCGATGTCGGCTTCCAGTTCGTGCCGATAGGACGATTCCGCCAGCATGACGCCCGCGACAAACGCGCCCATGGCCATCGAGAGGCCCGCAAGTTGCATCAGGCTCGCGGATCCCATGACGACGAACAGGGCCGCCGCGATCATCACTTCGCGGGCGCCGGTGCGCGCGATGACCTGGAAGAGCGGGGTCAGCAGATAGCGGCCCATGATGATCATCGCGCCGATGGCGCCGACGGCCACGGCAAGATCGAGAACGGGCGTGCCATGGCCCTTGCCGCCATCGAGAATATTGGTCAGCGCGAGCAACGGAACGATGGCGAGGTCCTGGAACAGCAGCATAGAAAAGGAACGCTGCCCGTAGCTCGTATTCGCCTCGCCGCTGTCGTTCAGGATCTGCATCGCGAAGGCGGTGGAGGACAGCGCAAGCCCGAAACCGACGATGATGCTGCCGCGCCAGTCGATGATGCCGCTCAGCCAGGCAATCGAGGTGAGCAGCGCACCGGTCACGACCACCTGCGCCGTTCCCAGTCCGAAGATGTCCTTCCTCATCTGCCACAAGCGGCCCGGCTTCAGCTCGAGACCGATGATGAAGAGCAGGAAGACGACGCCGAGTTCGGCAACGTTCAGGATCTGCTCACCATCGGTAAGGCCATGAAAACCAGGCCCGATCACAACGCCGGCAGCGAGGTAGCCGAGCACCGTGCCCAACCGTAGCCATTTGAAAATGGGCGCCGAAACAACGGCGCCGCCGAGGAGCAGAATGGTTTCGGTGAAAACGGTGTTCGGCTCGGACATGGTGGCTGGCTCTCTCGATCGGCGGCACGCGAACTGTTTAAAAAAGAATCGGTGGTGTCGGCCTTGATGCTTTCCGTAGCGCACAATAAATGGAACGCGAAGGAAAGGCCAAATCATGTCCTCTGAAATCGACTCCTCGACGCTTCTTTCCCGCGCAAGCCAGCTGATCGATCTGGCAAAGAAGGCAGGGGCCGACGCCGCAGATGCCGTCGTCGTGCGCTCCCGTTCGCAGTCCGTCAGCGTGCGCCTGGGCAAGGTGGAGGGAACTGAATCCTCCGAAAGCGATGACTTCTCGCTGCGCGTCTTCATTGGCAAGCGCGTTGCCAGCGTCTCGGCCAACCCGGGTTTCGACCTCTCCGCTCTGGCCGAGCGCGCCGTCGCCATGGCCAAGGTATCGCCGGAAGACCCGTTTGCCTGCCTGGCCGATGAAGACAAGCTGGCAAAATCCTACCCGGATCTCCAGCTTCTGGACACGACCGAGGTCTCCGCGGATCAGCTTCGCGAAGGAGCGCTGGCAACCGAGGCTGCCGCGCTTGCCGTCAAGGGTGTCACCAATTCCTCCGGCGCCGGTGCGTCGGCCGGCATGGGTGGTCTCGTTCTCGTGACGTCGCATGGCTTCCAGGGCAGCTACATGGCCTCGCGTTTCGGCCGCTCGGTCAGCGTCATCGCTGGCGAGGGTACGGGCATGGAGCGCGATTACGACTTCGATAGCCGTCTTTATTTCGCCGATCTGGATGACGCCGCCGAGATTGGCCGGCGCGCCGGCGAGCGGGCGATCCGTCGTCTCAATCCGCGCCAGGTCGACACCGGCAAGGATATCACCGTCGTTTTCGATCCGCGCGTTGCGCGCGGCTTCGTCGGGCACATCGCCGGCGCGATCAACGGCGCGTCGGTCGCCCGCAAGACGAGCTTCCTGCGCGACAAGATGGGACAACAGGTTCTGAAGACCGGACTGTCGATCACCGACGACCCGTTGATCGTCCGCGGCCCGTCTTCGCGTCCCTTCGACGGTGAGGGCATCTCAGGCGAGCGGCTCGTGATGATCGAGGATGGTGTTTTGAAGCACTGGTTCCTGTCGACGTCGACCGCGCGTGAAATCGGGATGGAAACCAATGGTCGCGGCGTACGCGGCGGCAATTCGGTAACGCCGGCCTCCACCAATCTCGCGTTGGAACCGGGCGACATCTCGCCGGAAGACCTGATCCGCAGCGTCGGCAATGGTTTCTACGTCACTGAACTGATCGGCCAGGGCGTCAACATGATCACGGGCGAATACAGCCGTGGTGCCACCGGCTTCTGGATTGAAAACGGCGAACTGACCTTTGCCGTCTCGGAAGTGACGATCGCATCGAACCTGAAAGACATGTTCATGCGCGTCACGCCGGCAAACGATATCGACCGCAAGTACGGCGTTGCCGCCCCGACGCTGGCGATCGAGGGACTGACGCTCGCGGGACGCTGACAGATTGGATTGATGGAATGAGCGACTTGGATATGGCCCGCTGGCAAAGCGATCTTGAGTTGATCGCCGATGCCGCAAGGCAGGCGGGTATCGTCGCTCTCAGTCACTTCAACCAGTCGCCCGAGGTCTGGTGGAAGAACGAGGGCAGGTCCCCCGTCAGTGCCGCCGATTTTGCCGCGAACGAGAAGCTCGAGACGATCCTGCGCGGCGTGCGTCCTCAGTATGGCTGGCTTTCGGAAGAGACAGACGACGATGGCGTCCGGCTGTCGCATGAGACGCTTTTCATCATAGACCCGATCGACGGCACGCGCGCATTCATCGCCGGCCAGAACCTCTGGTGCGTAAGTGTCGCCGTCGTCCATCGGGGGAGGCCGGTCGCGGGCGTGCTTTACGCTCCGGCGCTGGATGAATTCTACGAGGCGACCGCGGACGGCATCGCGCTCAGGAACGGAAGGCCGATCGCGGTGTCGTCAGCCTCCGAGGGGCCGTCTCGCTTTGCGATCGCCGAAGATGTGCTCGCGGCATTTCCGCACGGGCTACGGCACTCGATCGAGCGGGTCAAACACGTTCCCTCGCTGGCCTATCGCATCGCCATGGTCGCCGACGGTCGCATCGATGGCACCTTCGTCAAGCGCAACTCCCATGATTGGGACCTTGCCGCCGCTGACCTTATCCTTGAGCGGGCCGGGGGGCGCCTGGTCGATCTCGATGGAAGGCCGCTTGTTTATAACCGTTCTCAGGTTAGCCACGGCGAACTTTGCGCGGCGCCCAACTCACGCCTGAACGACCTGCTAATAGGCCTTGCCGAACGACGAGGCAGTTGACGTTTCCGTCAAAATCCCTCAGATGAAACGGCGGAGGAGACGACAAAAGAAAGAGAAGAAAAATGACCGCATCGAGCGAAAAGAAACAGCTGTTGCACCTTGTATTTGGTGGCGAATTGGAAAGTCTTGACGACGTTCAGTTCAGGGACCTCAAGGACCTCGATATCGTCGGCATTTTTCCGGACTACGCGTCCGCACTGACGGCCTGGAAGTCCAAGGCGCAATCGACGGTCGATAACGCGCATATGCGCTATTTCATTGTTCACATGCATCGCCTGTTGGACCCGGAAGACAAATCCGCAAAGTAATTGCTGGTCCCGGCGCTCCTCCTCGCTGCGAAGTCGGCGGCTGACGCATTCTGAACAAACTGCTCGGCCATTGCGGCCGCAACGATAATTGGGAATGGGTTCATGTCGATCACCGTTGATCGGAGAGATACCAGATGAGCGGTCGCATGGCGCGTGTAGCGCTAGGCGCCTATCAGGCAACCGGCACCTTGCTGGCCCCGTTCGTCGGTGGCTACCTGGCGTATCGGGCCGCCAAGGGCAAGGAAGACCGCGCCCGGCGGCTGGAGCGCTCGGGCTATGCCAGCGCCGACCGTCCGGCAGGTCCGCTCGTGTGGTTCCATGCTGCAAGCGTCGGCGAGATGAATGCGGTCATTCCGTTGATCCGCGAAATCCGCCGCCGCGACATTCACGTCATTTTGACGACCGGCACGGTGACCTCCGCGAAACTGGCGACGCAGCGCATTGGCTCCGAAGCGATCCATCAATACGTGCCGCTCGACCTGAAGCCGGCTGTCAGCCGCTTCCTGGATTATTGGCAGCCCGATTGCGCGCTGATCGCCGAGTCCGAAATCTGGCCGGCCACCGTTATGGAGCTCGGCCGGCGCCGCATCCCGCAGATTTTGGTCAATGCCCGGATGTCCGACCGTTCCTTCGCCAGATGGAGCCGGCGTCCGTCGCTTGCCGAAGCGCTGTTTGAAAATCTCGCATTGGTCATCGCCCAATCCGACCTCGATGCCGAGCGTTTCCGCGATCTCGGCGTGCGCCAGGTCATCATGTCCGGCAATCTGAAGGTTGATACGGATGCGCCGTCCTATGACGCAGCCGTCTTTGCCCGTTACAAGAAGCAGATCGGCGACCGAAAGACCTGGGCTGCGATCTCCACATTCGACGGCGAGGAAAAGGCGGCCGGCATCGTCCACCGCACGCTCAAGGAGCGCGACGGCCAGCTCACTATCATCGTTCCCCGCCATCCCGAGCGCGCCGATGCCATCGAGGAAGAGCTGGTCAAGCAGGGGCTGAAGGTCGCGCGGCGAACGCGAGAAGATGTACTCTCGCCGGATGTCGATGTTTTCCTCGGTGACACGATCGGCGAGATGGGACTTTATCTCAGGCTTACGGAAGTGGCCTTCGTCGGCCGCTCGCTTTTTGGCGAAGGTGGGCAGAACCCGCTGGAGCCGGCCATGCTTGGCTGCGCTGTGCTGTCGGGCAGCAATGTGCAGAATTTCCGCGAAGCCTATCAGAAGCTTGCCCGCCGCGGCAGCGCTCGCATGGTTCGCGATACCGAGATGCTCGCCAAGGGCGTCCATTATTTGCTGTCCAACGACGACGCGCGCCGCAAAATGATCGAGGCCGGCATCGGAGCTGTGCAAGAAATGCGCGGTGCGCTGACAGCGACGGTGAAGGGGCTCGAACCCTACATCAACCCGCTGACGGTAAAGGCAAGGCTGCTGCCGAAGACGGCGGCGCAACGCTAAGGGCGACTGACATGCGAGCGATCAAGGGCATCCTCTTCGACAAGGACGGCACGCTTCTCGACTATGACGAGAGCTGGCTGCCGGTAAATCGCGAGCTTGCGCGTATTGCATCCAACGACGACCCGGACCTAGCCGATCGCCTGTTGCTGGCGTGCGGCATGGACCCGGTGACCGGCCACATCGTTCCAGACAGCCTGCTCGCCGCCGGTAACACGCGCCAGATCGCCGACGGTCTTGTCGCTGCCGGCTCCCCGATCGACGTTGTGGCTCTCACGGTTCAGCTCGATGAGCTCTTCTCGAATGCGGCCGAGTTCTCTGTTCCGGTGACGGACCTTGCCGGCTTCTTCGCTCGTCTTCACGCGCGCGGTTTTCGCCTCGGCATTGCGTCCAGCGATAATGAACGGTCGATCCGGCAGACGGCGCTGCGCTTCGGTTTTGCCGAGTTCGTGGATTATGTTGCGGGCTATGACAGCGGTTTCGGCACCAAGCCGGAGCCCGGCATGGTTCTCGGCTTCTGCGAGGCGACGGGTCTTCATCCTTCCGAGGTTGCCGTCGTCGGCGACAACAATCACGATCTCCACATGGGGCGCAATGCCGGTGCCGGCCTGTCCGTGGCCGTGCTGACGGGCACCGGATCGCGCGAGTCGCTCGCTGCGGCGTCCGACTATTGCCTCAATGACATCACCGAGCTTGAGGGGCTGTTGCCCGATCTCCAGCTCGCCTGATTGACCAAAGGCTTGCTTTTTCTTGAAAATTGCCTTCTCTTTTCGCCCGGTTGAGGATGAGAGCCGCCGGCTACCGGCCTGCGGTCCGAAAGGCAGGACGGGAAGAATGGTATCCGAAGCGCCGCCGTTTTGGTGGACGAAGGCCGATTGGCGCGCCTGGACACTCTATCCTGTTTCCTTCCTTTACGGTCGCATCGCCGGTTATCGCATGGCGCATGCCAAGCGCGCCTCCGTACCGATCCCGGTCATTTGCGTTGGCAATTTCACCGTCGGCGGCGCCGGAAAGACGCCAACGGCGCTGACGATCGCTCGTGCTGCGAAGGCAAAGGGCCTGAAGCCCGGCTTTCTCAGCAGGGGCTATGGCGGCTCGCTCGACGTGACCACCGTGGTCGATCCCGCGCATCACCGCGCCGTTGCCGTCGGCGATGAGCCGCTGCTTCTCGCTCGCGAGGCGATGACGGTCATTTCCCGCCGCCGCGTCGAAGGTGCGCAGCGCCTCGTCAAGGAGGGCGCGGACCTGATCATCATGGATGACGGCTTTCAGAGCGCGCGGCTGGCGATCGACTATGCCCTACTGGTGATCGATGCAACGCGTGGCCTTGGCAACGGCCATATCGTGCCGGGCGGCCCGGTGCGCGCGCCGATCCGCCAGCAATTGAGCTACGCGACCGCGCTGCTCAAGGTCGGCACCGGCACGGCTGCCGATACCATCGTCCGCATCGCGGCCCGCGCCGCCAAGCCTTACTTTACGGCTGCCTTGAAGGTGTCTGACGGCGCTGATCTGGCCGGGCGCCGCGTTCTTGCCTTCGCCGGTATTGCCGATCCCGCCAAGTTCTTCAGGACAGTGGAATCCGTGAGTGCCGAGATCGTGGTGCGGCGCTCCTTCGGAGATCACGAGCACCTGACGGACGACGAGATTGACGATATCCTGTCAACCGCCGATCGCGAGGATCTTCTGATCGTGACGACGTCGAAGGATTTCGTGCGGCTGGCCGGCCATCACGGCAAGGCCGAGCAATTGGCCGCGCGATGCAGGGTCATCGAGGTCGAGATGGCCTTTGCCGATCATCGGGCGCCTGATCTCATCATCGAGCGCGCGCTCGAAGCCTGCCGTACGCGGCGGCTCAGGGAAAAGACGAAAAGCTGAGGCTCAGCGCTTCTGGTTCGGCAGGACGCCGGCGCGCTTATCCGCTTCCAGGGACGTCATGGCATCGGCATAGGGCTCCTGCCGGGCAACACTCCAATAGCGCAACTCGTCAAGCGGGATCTGCTTGCCCGATATGGCACAGACGACATAGGAACCTGGCGACAGGATCTGAAAATCCGCATCGAGATACCGTATCTGCGCCTCGCGGTTTCCATGTCCTTCAAACAAATTCATACGCTCCGTTCCTTGCGGCTGGTTGTTTCCCTGCCATACTCCGCCGCCGCCGGCATTGCCAGCATTTTTCAGCTCCTGCCGAACAGGCGCTCGATATCGGACAGCTTCAGTTCGATATAGGTCGGGCGTCCGTGATTGCACTGGCCGGAGCCGGGGGTCACTTCCATTTGACGCAGCAAGGCGTTCATTTCCTCCGGCCGCAGGCGCCGGCCCGAGCGCACGGACCCGTGGCAGGCCATGGTCGCCGCAACATATTCGAGCTTTGCAGAAAGGCCGGAAGCCGTGTCCCATTCCGCGATCTCGTCGGCGAGCTGGCGAATGAGGCCGGTGGCATCCACTTCGCCGAGCATCGCCGGCGTCTCGCGAACAGCGATCGCACCGGGACCGAAACGCTCAATTGCCAGCCCAAGCTCGCCCAGCTCGGCGGAAAACTGCATGAGCCGATCGCAATCCTCTTCCGGCAGGTCGATGATTTCAGGGATGAGCAGAACCTGGGAAGCGAGCCGCTTCGAATGCAGCGCCTTGCGCATCGCCTCGAATACCAGCCGTTCGTGCGCCGCGTGCTGGTCGACGATCACCAGGCCGTCGTCGGTCTGCGCGACAATGTAGTTCTCGTGGATCTGCGCGCGGGCGGCACCCAGCGGGAAGCGGGACGGTGCCTCGGCTTCAATCGGTGTTGGGGGCTGTGAAATGGGTGCCGGTGCTTCGGCACGTGCGGTGGGCGATACCAGACCGTCGAACGAGGCCTGCGGCCGTTCGCTGAAACGGCTATCGCTGGCCGGTGGCTGGTAAGGTCGGGAAGGGGAGGTCTCCGGCGTCCACGGCTGGGGCCGATAGCCATTCGGCTGGAAACCGGGCCGGAAGGATCGAAGCATCCCGTCTGCGCCGGTCGTCGCTGCCCGGCTACCGTCGCGGGCAAGGGCCTCGCGGATGGCGCCGACGATCAGGCCGCGCACCAGTTGCGGATCGCGGAAGCGCACATCAGACTTGGCGGGGTGAACGTTGACGTCGACCAATGCGGGATCGATCGTGATGGAAAGGACCGCGACCGGATACCGCCCCGACGGAATGGTTTCCGCATAGGCACCCCGGATGGCCGAGAGGATGAGCTTGTCCTGAACCGGGCGGCCGTTGACGAAGGCGTATTGATGCGCCGAGTTTCCGCGATTGAATGTCGGTACGCCGGCAAAACCGGTCAGCGTCACATCTTCGCGCTCGGCATCGATCTCGATGGCGTTGTCGCGGAATTCCTTGCCGAGGATCTGCGCCATGCGCGCAAGATGGTCGTCGCCCGTCGCCGGGAATTCCAGCGTCGTCCGGTCCGTGCCGGAGAGCACGAAGCGTACGCCGGGGAAGGCGATTGCCATCCGCTTGACGATCTCGGTGATCGCGGCCGCCTCGGCCTTTTCCGTCTTCAGGAACTTCAGTCTTGCAGGCGTCGCGAAGAACAGATCGCGGACCTCGACGATGGTGCCGGGGTTCGATGCGGACGGGCGCAGATGCAGGAGCTTGCCGCCGGCAACCGCGATCTCGCTGCCGCCGGCGCTATCCTTGCGGCGGCTGGAAATGCTGAGGCGCGCCACCGATCCAATCGAAGGCAAGGCCTCGCCGCGGAAGCCGAGCGTGCGGATATCGTCGAGCGTGTCCGAGATCTTCGAGGTGCAATGCCGCCGGACGGCAAGCTCGAGATCGGTGACATCCATGCCGGAGCCGTTGTCGGACACCCGCAGCAGGCTCTTGCCGCCGCCGGAGGTTGCGATTTCGATGCGCGTCGCGCCCGCATCGAGCGCATTCTCGATCAGTTCCTTCGCAGCACTTGCCGGTCGTTCGATGACTTCGCCGGCGGCGATCTGGTTGATGAGCGTCTCGGAAAGCTGTCTGATGGCCATGCGCTTATTTTCGCGGATTCGCAGGCCTTAGGGAAGGGCGAAAGCGCAGCCGGCAATGCTTGTACGGCCCCTAATATTCCACTGCTTAATGTTAAGCGCACCTTAAGACAAAGCTGGCATTTTGCCACTTGCCTCCGAAGAATACTTGCAATCGGACAGATGTGGGACGCGTAAGAATGGGTGCCGGCTTCGAAAAAGCGGACACATCATCTATGAATGGCGAAGGGCCGGCTGAAGCCAGCCTGCAGACAGCGCTATTCGACGCGGTTTGCGAGAGCCTTTCCTCCGCGTTCATTGTCTACGACAAGACAGACCACCTGGTCTTCGCCAGCCGTCAGGTGCTGGATTTCTTTCCGATTGCAGCGACGATGCTGAAGCCCGGCACGCGGCTTCGCGATTTTCTCGGCGCGATCTACGACACCGGCATCCGCAACCAATCCGCCGGAAAGAAGAGCGCGCTCAACCGCGAAGACTGGCTGTCCCAGAAGATCGCCTCGCATTGGCGCGAACGCTTCGAGTCCGTCGAACAGGCCAGCGATTGCTGGATCCGCTTCCAGAAGCGGCGCCTGGCGAGCGGCTTTGGTGTCTGCGTCATCTCGGACATCTCGGAAGACAAGAAGCGCGAAGAGCAGTGGCGGCTCGATCTCGAACGGGTGCAGCTGACCGAGGATATTCTCGACAATCTGCCGTTCCCGCTCTTCGTCAAGGATCGCAATCTCAACTACGTCGCGGTCAACATCGCGTTCTGCGAGAAGTATCAGTCGAGCGTCGACGAAGTGCTGGGGCGCAAGAGCTCGGATCTGTTTTCGCCCGAGATCGCCGAGCGCTTCGAGGAAAGTGACCGGCATGTGCTCGAAACGGGCGAGATGTCGATCTCGCGCCAGCGGCAGGTTTCCCGCGACGGCGCCGAGCGCGATATCGTCACGCGCAAGCATCGCATCGGAAAGCCGGGTCGCTATTTCCTGGTGGCGACGATGCAGGATCTGCCGCGGGACGGCGCCGATCTTGATGAGTTCGAGCTCGCCTCCGCGGTAACCACATCGAGCAAGAATTCCTATCGCAGAGCCTATGTACCGATGACGGCGAGCACCGAGCGTCGCGAGCCCGCGGCGATGGAGGCGATCGTCCCGGAGAACTTTTCCGGCCGCAAGATCCTGGTGGTTACGGCCGATATCGCTGCCGAAACGGCGGCGCTGCGGATGCTGGCGAAATACGGCTTCGAAGCCTGCTCGGTGCGCGGCGAGGACGAGCAAGAGCATTTCCTGGAGCTTGCGGGGCAGGAGGGTATCGCCCTCGACCTGCTCATCATCGACAACCAGATGGGCATGCGATGCCTGGAACTGGCCGATCAGCACGGTATCCCGTCGCTTGTCATGGACGGCTTTCAGCTCGCCAATGAACTGACGTTCCAGATCGCGCGGCACTTCAACCGCAACAAGCGCGGTGTGCAGCTCGACCCGATCGACACAGACTGGGAAATCACCACCGTCGAGGAGGTGCGCTCGCTCGACGTCCTTGTTGCCGAAGACAATGATATCAATCAGATCGTCTTCTCCCAGATCCTCGAAGGTCTTGGCTATCGCTACCTGATCGCCGCCAGCGGCGACGAGGCCGTGCGGTTGTGGACCGAGCATAAGCCGAAGATTGTCCTGATGGACATCTCGCTGCCTGGGCTCAATGGCTTCGAGGCGGCCCGGATGATCCGGCAGATGGAAGAAGGAACAGGCTCCACCACTCCGATAGTCGGCGTGTTGACGCAAGCCTTCGAGCGCGATCGTGCCGAGTGCACGAAGGCGGGCATGAATGATGTGATCATGAAGCCGGTCAGCCCCGATATTCTGGAGACGGTTTTCCAAAATCATCTGGCAAAGGCGTTTACGCAGGCCAGCGGGTAGCCCGATCCCGGTCAACTCCCAAAATCTGGGGATAAGGGAGGGGCTGGATGAGGTTGTCCTAATATCGAATTTTTAAGACTTGCTCGCCATTCTCCGTGGTATTGCAAGGTCCTGGGTCGGAATGATGATGCTGGCTGATATGCCTTTGGTGCCCGTAAGCCAGAACGAACTTCAGACGATGGCGTATACGGATTCGCTGACCGGCCTTGGAAACCGCTATCGCATGCGCGACCGTATCGCGCAGATCTCGGCCGAGCGCGCCAGTGACCCCGCGCCCTTTACCATCGGCATCGCCAATCTCGACTCTTTCAAACCGATCAACGACCTGTTCGGCTCCAGCGCCGGCGACGAAATCCTGTGCCAGGTTGCACACCGCCTGAAGGCCTGCATTCCCGATGGCGCCTTGGTGACGCGTCATGATGGCGACGAGTTCGCCTTCGTCCTGCCGCTCATCTTCGAACGGGCAAGTGCCGAGAAGTTCGGGCAAATGATCCGGGAGGTGCTGTCGGCCCCTTATGATCTTGGTGACCGCAACGTCCGTCTCTCGGCGTCCTTTGGGTTTGCCATCTATCCCTTCGCGGGCGAAGCCTATGAAGAGCTGCTGCTCAGTGCCGAGACGGCGCTCTACCGCTCGAAGCGCCGCGGTCGCGGCCAGATCACCGTCTACTCGCGCGAGATCGCGCAGGAAATGAAGCGCACGACGCAGCTCGAACAGGCGCTGCGCAATGCCATCATCTCCGATGCGATCGACGTGCATTTCCAGCCGATCGTGTCGCTGGCGAACAGCCAGGTCGTTGGTTTCGAGGCACTGGCGCGCTGGAACGACCCGGATCTCGGTTTCGTCTCGCCTGCCGTTTTCGTCCCGCTGGCCGAAGAGCGCGGCTTTATCGATGCGCTGTCCGAGGCCCTGTTGAGAAAGGCGGCGGAAGCAGCGCTCTCCTGGCCGCGCGAGCTGTTTCTGTCCTTCAACCTTTCCTCGGCACAGCTTATGGATCCGGGCACGAGCAGCAGCGTGCTTTCCATTCTCGGCCGCGTCGGTCTTGACCCGCATCGGCTCGAGCTCGAGATCACCGAGACCGCGGTGATGGGCTCTGCCGACACTGCCAATCGGATCATTGCCGACCTGCGACAGGCCGGCGTGCGCATCTCGCTGGACGACTTCGGAACCGGTCAGTCGAGCCTGGGGCGTCTGCGCGACTTCATGTTCGACAAGATCAAGATCGATCGCGCCTTCGTATCGCGCATCAATTCCGATCGCGCGTCCGAACACATCATCAAGGCGATCCTGACCATGTGCGAAGGGCTCGACCTGGAGGTCGTGGCGGAAGGAATCGAGGACTATTCCGAGGCCGCAAAGCTGCGATTGCTCGGCTGCGGCATGGGGCAGGGCTACCACTTCGGAAAGCCGGCGGACAGTATCGCCACCTTGCGCTTCCTGCACGAGAACTACTACGACGCCGAGCGCGTCAGCGCATAAAGACCGATGGCGCCCTTTCGGACGCCACCGGTTACGCTGTACTCACTGCGCAGTATCTTAGTTGTTCGTTGTCGAACCGGTTGCCGTAGTGTCTGTTGCACCCGGGGCCGGAGCCTTTTCGGCTGACAGCATCTTCAGCGTCTTGAATTCAGGCGCAGCCTTCAGGGACTCCGCGGTTTCCGATGTTGTCAGCTTGACGCTGCCGTCGTCGGTGTTTTGGGCCACGGTGACCTTGTCCATCGGAACGGCGACATTCTTCTCGCCGATCCCGAGGAATCCGCCGACACCGATCACCGCGGCAACGAGGCCGCCATCCTTCTTCATGATCAGGTCGTTGACGTTGCCGATGCTTTCGTTCTGGCCGTTATAGACCGGCTGACCAATATACGTGTTGGCGCTCACCTGGTCCTGAGCCTGCTCGGTCAGATATGCATCGCCGCCAGCCTGCGCGGTATCGGTTGTTGCTGCGGGAGCCGTTGTCTGAGCCGCGCTACCCGATGGCGTCATGGCATCCGGTGCCTTCGGCGGTGCGGCCGGATCTACAGGCGCTGATTGTGTGGCAGGCGCCCCCGGCGTCGCCGGCTGGGTCGCAGTCTGGGAGAATGCTACCGGTGCGAAAGCCGTGGCAAACAGGGCGCCAGCGGCAACGGTCGTCAGAAGTTTGCGTGTCATTTCGAACCTACCTTTTTTCATTCGTTGAGTGATCTCTAGCCTGACAGCGCCATTCTTATGTGGTGCTTCTGCCTGGCCGGTTCCCTATTGAAATGAATGGGTTGGCTATTGGTTCCCGAAAAAGACGCGCAAAAATTTCATGTTTTTTACGGAACTTTCCGGCGATTGCGGCCTCGGATCCATGTCGCGGCGGCCGGAAAAGAAATAGGGCGCCCGTGGTGGACGCCCTGTGACAACGCTGTTTTTCGAGCTGTTTTACACCACGTAGGCTGGGTCGAAAATGCCCTTGACGGTGACGCCCAGCTCGAGAAGGGAACCAGCTTGCGGTTGTGCCGCGCGCGTGTCCTCGTCCAATCCTTCCCATGCGGTCGTCACGGCAAGCCGGTCGGCATTGGGGCCGATGAAGGCAGGGCAGGAGGGTTGGGCGGCGGGAACCTTGTAGCGCGCGATGCGCAGGCCGTCCGGGCTGTAGCGATCGACCACGCCGGCGCCCCAGCGCGCATTCCAGATGTAGCCGTCTGCGTCCACCACGGAACCGTCGATGCCGCCCTGCTCGTCCATCGTGTCCACGAGGACAATCGGCTCGCCGGTCGGAAGGCCCGTCCGCGGGTCGACCATGACGCGCATGAGCCGGCTGAGGCGGGTATCGGTGAAATAGCCGATCGTCCCGTCAGGCGAGAAGCAGATCGAATTCGGGATGCTGATCCCGCTGAAAATCTTCGTCACCTTGCCGCCTGCGACGTGATAGATCGCGCCCGCCTGCATTTCGGCGCGCTTGCTCATCGTGCCGATCCACAGAGCGCCTGACGGATGCGTGCGGCCGTCGTTCGAACGGTTCTCGTGATTGTCGCTCTCGAGGTCGGCATGGAATGTCAGTTCACCGGTCTTCACGTCACGGATGAACAGTCCCTGCTCGGTCGCCAGCAACTGCCGGCCGGCGTCGATGCGGGCAAGCACGCTCGCCATCATCGGCAGGGTATGCACCTTCTTCTCCTCGGTGGAGAGGTTCAGTTCGTGCAGTTCCTTGCCCAGGATGTTGAACCACCACACGGTGTTGGTGTCAGGGTCGTAGGTCGGGCCTTCGCCCAACACCGAATTCGTGTTGGAAAGCGACTTGCCTTCGAACTCATGGATATCAGTCATGCAATCAAGCTCCTACCGCGGCGTCGTAGGCATAAATGGTCGCCTTGGCGCGCTCGGCAACCTCTGACGCGCTCATGCCCGGCTTGTAGAGGCTCGTGCCGAGGCCGAATGCGAGGATGCCCGCCTTGGTGTAGTCGCTGAAATTCTTGTCAGAAACACCGCCGACGGCGGCGATCACGAGATCAGGCGGCAGAATGGCGCGGATCGCCGTGATCCCGGATGGGCCAAGAACGCTGGCCGGGAAGAATTTCAACCCGGTTGCGCCGGCGCGCGCGGCAGCAAGGGCCTCGGTCGGGGTGAAGACGCCGGGCATGGTGACCATGCCGTATTCGCGGGCGCGGATGATGACCTCGGGTTCGACGTTCGGCGTCACCAGCAGCTTGCCGCCTGCCGAATGCAGACTGTCGACCGCTTCGGTCGTCAGCACTGTACCGGCGCCGATCAGGCAATCTGCCGGCGCCATCTTGGCGGCGATCTCGATCGACTTGAAGGGTTCCGGCGAGTTCAGCGGAATCTCGATCGCTGTCAGGCCGTTCTCGATCAGCGCGCCAACGACGCTTTCGGTTTCTTCCGGCTTGATGCCGCGAAGAATGGCGATCAGCGGGCGTTTCATGGAGGGGAAAGGAATACGGTTCATCGCTCTTTTGCTTTCTCAGTTCGGCCAGATGGCCTTGGCGGCCGCCGCGAGACCGCCGCGCACGGCGGTGTCGGCATCGATGGTGGTGTAGGATAGAGATAGTGTCTTGAAGGCAGTTTCATAAAGACCCTGCAGCCTGCCCGAGGCAACCAAGCTGATGTTGACGGCGCTTCCTGCATCCGAAAGGCCGCCGGCGATCTCCATGCCGATCAGCGTGCCTGAAATCTTCGCCTGCGCGCCGGCAGCCGTCAGGCCGTGCAGCAACTGCCCGGAACGCGCCGTGAAGAACAGGTTGGTCGCCATCGCGGGGCGCTCGAAGGCGGCCTTGACGGCGGCCTCGAACGCAGCCGTGTCGGCCGGCATCTGGTCGGCGCCGGCGACCGCATGCGCGAGGATCGTATGCTTGCTGATCGCGTCGAACAGCTCGCCGGTCATGAAGCTCGAGAACCCCGTGACATGGCCGTCGCGGACATGCACCCATTTCGAATGCGTGCCCGGCATGCAGACCGCCTGAGATCCTTTGCTTTCGGGTCCGAGTGCGCCGAGCAGCTGAGTTTCCTCGCCGCGCATGACATCCGGCATTGCCTTGTCGCGTTGGGCGAGGCCCGGCAGAATGCGCACATCCCTATCTTGGCCGGGAACCGAGACGGCGCCGGTGAGGATTGCCGAAAGCGAGGTCGGGACGTCGATGTAGCCCGCTTCCACCCAGCCTTGCTTCGCGCCGGCCATGCCGCAGACGATCACCGGAACATCTTCGGGCGCGCCGACCTTGGCGAGGTGCGCGGCAAGCACGGCGGCAAAGCCGGTCTTGGCGGCGGTCGTCATGCCTTCGTCGCTTCGGCTTTCGCCGAGAACGCTGCCGTCCTTGCCGATCAGCCAGAGCCGAAAGCTGCTGGTGCCCCAGTCAACGGCAACGTAAGCGGGGTTTGTCATCAGAAAATGCCTCCATCGACAATAAGGGACTGCGCGCTCACGGCGGCGGCGCAGTCGGATGCTAGAAACAGACACGGGCCGACGATTGCGTCGGCATGCAAGATCTTTTTGATACACTGGCGCTGCACGGTCTGGGCGATCCCTTCTTCCGTCAGCCAGAGCTTCATCTGGCGGTCGGTGACGATCATGCCGGGCAGAATGCAATTGACGCGGATATTGTCCGGACCGAGCTTGCCGGCAAGGCTCTTCGTCAGTCCGATAACGCCGGCCTTGGCGGTCGAGTAGGCCGGGAATTCCGGCATGTTCAGCAGGAACGCGATCGACGACATGTTGATGATGGCGCCACCGCCAGCCGCGCGCATGGACGGAACAACCGCCTGGGTGGTGAAGAACACATGGCGAAGATTGGTCGCCTGATTGTTGTCCCAGTATTCCTCGGTCACGGCTTCCAGGTCATGCCGGTCGTCGCGTGCCGCGTTGTTGACCAGCACGCCGATCGGGCCGGAGTGCGCGACGATGGCATCGACCGTGCTGCGGATGGCCGCGATGTCGCGAAGGTCGGCATGATGGAAACGAACGGGATGCAGGCTGTCGCGTGAGAGGCGTTCCGCCAGTTCGCGTCCGTCGGCATCGGCGATGTCGATGAACGAAACCTTTGCGCCCTGTCGCGCAAACCCTTCGACGATCGCCGCGCCTATGCCCGAGCCGCCGCCGGTTATCAGTACGCTGCGATCCCTGAACTCGGGAAACTGCGCCCCAGCATGTGCCATCATCTCCTCCCGATGTTCCATTATTTGGAACTTAATTTGACTATGTGGAATTATCCAATTACGTTGATGCCTCTGTCAAGGCATAGGAATGATGATGAAAGCAGGCAACGATGGCCCGCAGCGGCAGGAGACCGGCACCCTTGGCAAGCTGATGGTGCTGCTGGATCTCATCGCCCAGGCTGACGGCCCCTTGCGCTTCACCGAGATCTTGGCCGCTAGCGGCCAGCCGCGTGGCACGCTGCATCGCCAGCTCGGTCATCTTGTCGAAGAGGGCCTGCTCGAATTCGACGGGGAGGGGCGCTATCGCGTCGGGCTTCGCCTGCTGGACCTCGCCTCGCGCAGCTGGGCTCGAAACGAGTTTCGCGCGATCGCGGAGCCGCATTTGTCCGCGCTGCAACAACTGACGGGAGAGACAGTGCATCTCGGTGTCCTTCGCGGTTCATCCGTCATCTACCTCGATAAGGTTGAGGGACGTCAGTCGGTCCGCATGTATTCGCAGATCGGCAACGCATCGCCGGTGTACTGCACCGGTGTCGGCAAGGTCGCGCTGTCGGTCCTTCCCGAAGAGCGGCTTAACGCCGTCGTCGCGGAGCTGACATTCGAGCGCTTTACCCCAAGCACGCACACACGCGACACGCTTCTGTCCGAGATCGAAGACATCAGGGCCGACGGGTACGGCTACGATCGAGAGGAGCACGAGGTCGGAATTCGATGCGTCGCCGCGCCTCTCTGGTCCGACGATCTTTCCTTCGTTGGCGGCGTCTCGGTCACCGGCCCGGCTTACCGCCTGACACTCGAGCGGCTGGCGGAATGGTCCCTGCCGGTTCGCGAGGCGGCTACGGCAATCATGACCGATATGCGCATCGCCCTGGGGCCCCGGCGTTTCCGCTAAATTGGCCGGAACTCATATATTCATCGGCGTATTGTGATTTTCTGACGAATCGTCACAATTGTTGTCTGTCAATCCCCCGTCTTGGGGTGTATCAGCTTCCATGCCATGGTCGGCGATACGCCACAAGACGTCGCGGACGACTTGGTTACCCCTAGAAAACGCTGAAATTTGAGTTGAATGAAATCATGACATCATCGTCGCCAGCTGCTTCCGTAGACGTCTACGTAAGCGAAATAGCCAAGCTGCATACGCAGTTTGACATCTTCCGCTTCCTGAAAAAGGTGACGGAAGCGTACCGGGCGCGTGCCTTTATGGTCTTCAACCTGCCGCACTCGACAGCGAGTGATCTTCAAAGCAATACCGTCATCACAAACTGGCCAGTGGAGCTGCTGTCGGCCTACGATAGCGAACGGCTGGTGTCGAACAGCCCGGTCATGCGTCGGCTGCGGGCATCGACAACGCCATTCTTCAACGACGTATCCACAGCAAAACTCGAGCGGCCGGACGGCAAGTCGAACATCGTCTCAGCCCTCTTCGAGCGCTTCCGGATGATGCGGTGTGCTTATTTCCCGACGCATGAGCCTTCCGGCGCGCGCGGCGCGGTCTCGTTCTCCGGCGATCGTGAGGCCTTCACCACCGAGGAAATGCGGGAACTCCACTATATCGCCATTCATGTCTACGACAGGCTGGCAGAGATCCGCACGATCGATAGCCGAATGACCGACACGTTGACTGATCGCGAAATCGACTGCCTGAACTGGACCGCCGCAGGTAAGACGAGCGTGGAGATCGCCGACATCCTTGGGTTGTCGGAACACACGGTCAATCACTACCTCAATCGTGCCACCAAGAAGCTCGATACGGTCAACCGGGCGCAGGCTGTTGCCAAGGCTCTGCGGATCGGCCTCATCAAGTGAACCTTGCTCAGATTATGGGCGGGTCGCGCGAATTAGCCTAATTTGGCGGCAATCGCGCTCCCCGCCTCGGGCGAGGTTTTCGGATTGATCCTTGTTTCCAGTGTCCTGGCTAACTGGCACGTTTTCTGCTTCTGTATATCCAGCGGTCCAGAGGGGGCCTGGTAACGACGCCGGATCAATGGCGCGACCTACAATCCGCCGTCCGATGCCGGGGCGCCTTTTTGGCGTGCGGCATTGGGCGGCGGTTTGTTGTTTTTGAGCTACGCTGCGGTGGCATCGATATTGCCCGGGCGCTTTTTCCGCTCTTTACCGCTGGTCTTTTGGCATATGTGCGCTAACCCTTACATGTTCTTGGCAGAAGACCGTTGCGTCACCAGGGCGAAAGCCCGGCGGACTTGGAGGCGCAACGGCTCCTTCCCAATCTGAGCGGCACGATTCCGCGTGCTGGCGGGCCTGTTCGCTGATTTCGTTTGGCGAAGCTGCGGCTCTCCTCTATCTAAGAGCCGAAACAGGCAATGAGGATGCAATGGCGGCCGTCACCAAGGAACAGGTTCTCGAAACGCTCAAGACGGTTCGAGGCCCCGATCTCGAGCATAACATCGTTGAGCTCGGCATGGTCTCCGATGTCTTCATTTCCGATGGCAAGGTCTATTTCTCGATTACCGTTCCGGCCGATCGCGCCAAGGAGCTGGAGCCGCTGCGGCTTGCCGCCGAACGCGTCATCAAGGAAATCCCCGGCGTGCAGGGCGCGCTTGTCGCGCTGACGGCCGACAAGAAGGCCGGCTCGACCCAGCCGCAGGCGCCCGCTGCTACCCCGCACGGCGCTCACGGTTCGCACGGTCACTCGCACGCTCCGCAGGCGCAGCCGCCGCGTGCCGGCAAGATCGGCGTTCCCGGTATCGGCGCGATCATCGCCGTTGCGTCGGGCAAGGGCGGCGTTGGAAAGTCGACCACGGCGGTCAATCTGGCCCTCGGCCTGCAGGCGAACGGCCTTCGAGTCGGGATCCTCGACGCGGATATCTATGGTCCGTCCATGCCCCGGCTGCTGAAGATTTCCGGTCGCCCCACCCAGATCGACGGCCGCATCATCAATCCCATGGAAAACTACGGCCTCAAGGTCATGTCCATGGGCTTCCTCGTCGATGAGGAAACGGCGATGATCTGGCGCGGTCCGATGGTGCAGTCGGCGCTGATGCAGATGCTGCGCGAAGTCGCCTGGGGCGAACTCGACGTGCTGGTCGTCGATATGCCGCCCGGTACCGGCGACGCGCAGCTGACGATGGCACAGCAGGTGCCGCTCGCCGGTGCCGTCATCGTGTCGACGCCGCAGGACCTGGCGCTTATCGATGCGCGCAAGGGCTTGAACATGTTCAAGAAGGTCGAGGTTCCCGTTCTGGGGATCGTCGAGAACATGAGCTATTTCATCGCTCCCGACACCGGTGCGCGCTATGACATATTCGGCCACGGCGGCGCGCGCAAGGAAGCCGAGCGCATCGGCGTTCCTTTCCTCGGCGAGGTGCCCTTGACCATGAACATCCGGGAGACCTCTGACGCGGGAACGCCGCTGGTCGCCTCTGAGCCCAACGGGATCGTTGCCGGCATCTACCGCGATATCGCATCGCGGGTCTGGCAGCAGCTTGGAGGGCAGCAGCCAAGACCGGCTCCGGCCATCGTCTTTGAATAACTGCTTCGCCGGCGCTAGACTCGAAATTGCGGGCGAAATGTGATCAAAAGGCGCAGTTCACGTAAGATGTCTTGATTCTTCCGTGGGTTTCCGTCATATGGCGCGCCGTCGCCATGAGGGCGGCAATAGGCAATGCTTGATGGCGGCTGGTTCCTCGCGGGGTCACCGTTGCATGTTCGGAGTTCTCTTGTCGGTCGAAGGTTTGATGGCTGCGGTGCGGTCGAGCATGGCGCATATTCCGACTTCGCTCGGATATGTCAGGAGCTTTATGGACATTGATCAATCGCTTTCGTTAGGATCTAAGAACAGCGAGCGTCGCATTGCCATGGCTGCCGGCGCGCTGCGGAAGGTTTTCTGATGGGACAGGCGACAGCTGCACGTTGCCCTGCGTGCCGGAGACACCTCCGGTGATCACGGCCTACTGCTCCAACTGCGAGTCAATCGAACTCACCGACCTGTCGCAAGTCGCCGCGCTGCGCGACGATGTCGTATGGATCGACATGATCGAGCCGACGCATGAGGAAGAGATCTACGCGGAAAAGGTCCTCGGCATCGAGGTGCCGACCCGCGACGATCTCAAGGACATCGAACCGTCCGCGCGCCTCTATGTCGAAAACGATGCGGTCTTCATGACCGCTTCCCTGCTTTGCAAGGCCGAGACCGAGGCGCCCATGTTGGCTGACGTCGCTTTCGTTCTTGCCGGCAAGCGTCTGGTCACCATCCGCTATGCCCGCCCGAAGTCCTTCACGCTTTTCATCGCGGCACTTCATCGTCTGCCACAACAGTGGCGCACAGGCGCCGCATTGCTTGCCAAGCTGTTCGAGACGATCATCGACCGCACCGCCGAGATCCTTGAGCTGTCGGTCGCGCGCATCGACATTCTCTCGACGCATGTGTTCGGCGACCGCGCTAAGAAAGTCCGCAAGCCGTCGAACTACCTCGAAATGAAGCTGCGCGATATCGCCGGCTATCATCGTCTTGTCAGCAAGGTGCGCGATAGTCTGGCATCGCTGTCCCGCTTGATGACTTTCTTCTACAACGTTCCAGCCGTTCAGCAGGACCGCGAGACGAAAGAACTCTGCCGCACGGTTTCCCGGGACATCCAGTCGTTGTCCGAACACTCGTCGTTCGTCGCGGGCAACATCACCTTTCTTCTTGATGCGTCGCTCGGGTTGATCAACATCGAACAGAACTCGATCATCAAGATTTTCTCGATCGCGTCCGTGGTCTTCTTGCCGCCGACGCTGGTCGCCTCCATCTATGGCATGAATTTCGAGTCGATGCCGGAACTGCACTGGGTGCAAGGCTATCCCTATTCGCTCGGGCTCATGGTGATATCCGCCATCATCCCCTTTTTCTTTTTCCGATGGAAAGGCTGGCTCTGAAGAGCCTGTTTTCATTTTATGTCCGAAGACAGCCATTCACAGGATGAAAAAATGAGCCCGCGCAAGCTGTTCTATCTTGCGCTCGGCTCTGTCGGTGTCGTCTACGGCGATATCGGTACCAGCCCGCTTTACGCGTTTCGCGAAGCGCTGAAGCCCGTCGCGATCGACGGCCTGACCCGTTTTGAAGTCATCAGCCTGATCTCGCTGATGATCTGGGCGCTGACGATCATCGTCACCATCAAATACGTGCTGTTTCTGCTGCGCGCCGACAACGAAGGCGAGGGCGGTACGCTTTCGCTGCTGGCGCTGCTTATGAAGACGGCCAACGGGCACACGGCGCTCCTGATGCTGCTGGGTCTGGTCGGCGCGGCGCTGTTCCTTGGCGACGCGATGATCACGCCGGCGCTATCGGTGCTGTCGGCTGTCGAAGGTCTGAAGCTCGTGGCGCCAAGCATGACGAGCTATATCGTGCCGATCTCGGTCTTCATCCTGGCGCTGCTCTTTGCCGTGCAATCGCGAGGAACCGGCGCTATGGCCCGCTTCTTCGGGCCGATCACCGCTCTCTGGTTCATCGTCATGGCGGTCGCCGGCATTTCGCATATTTCCGACGATTTCGGCATTCTTGCCGCCTTCAACCCATATTACGCCGTCAGCTTCCTGCTGCATGAAGGCTTCTATGGTGTCGTCGTCCTGGGTGCGGTCTTCCTGACCGTGACAGGCGCCGAAGCGCTCTATGCCGACCTCGGTCACTTCGGCCGCCGTCCGATCCAGTGGGCCTGGTTCGCGCTGGTCTTTCCGGCGCTCACGCTCAACTATCTCGGCCAGGGCGCGCTGGTGCTCGGTAATCCGCAGGCGATGTCGGATCCCTTCTATCTGATGTATCCGCAATGGGCTATTTTGCCGGTTGTCATCCTGGCGACCGCTGCCACGATCATTGCCAGCCAGGCCGTGATCACCGGCGCCTTCTCGCTCGTCCGGCAGGGGATCAACCTCGGCTTCCTGCCGCGCATGGAAATTCTGTTCACGTCCGAAACGAATACCGGGCAGATCTTCCTCCCGTCGGTCAACGCCGTGCTCTTCTTCGGCGTTATCTTCCTGGTGCTGAGCTTCAAGACGTCGGATGCGCTGGCAACCGCCTACGGGATTTCGGTCACCGGCGCGATGGTGGTGACCTCGATCATGGCCTTCGAATTCGTTCGTGTTCGCTGGAACTGGTCGATCCCGGTTGCAACGTTGGTGCTGGCACCGTTGCTTGCGCTTGAACTGATCTTCCTCGGAGCAAACCTCCTGAAGATCCACGACGGCGGCTACATCCCGGTCCTGATCGCAACCGCGTTCACGATCATCATGTGGACATGGCGGCGCGGTTCGGCGCTCCTTATGGAAAAGACGCGTCATACCGACATTCCGCTGGCCTCCTTCGTCAGTTCGATCGAGCGCAAGAGCGATCATTCGCCGGCGCACGTGCCGGGAACGGCGATCTTCCTGACGAGCGACCCCGAATCCGCACCGGCCGCGCTGCTGCATAACCTGAAGCACAATCACGTCCTGCACGACAAAAACGTGATCCTGACGATCCGCACGGTCAACAAGCCGCGCGTTCCGAGCGCCGATCGCTATAAGGTCGAGCAGATCTCCGAGCGTTTCTCGCGCGTCGAGCTGCTGTTCGGCTTCATGGAATCGCAGAACGTCTCGCAGGCGCTCGCGACGCTCCGCAAGACAGGCCTGAAGTTCGATATCATGTCGACGTCCTTCTACCTCGGCCGTCGCAAGCTGGTTCCTGACGCAAAGTCGGGCATGCCCTATTGGCAGGACCGTCTTTATATTGCGCTGGCCAACGCCGCCGCCAATCCTTCGGACTACTTCCGACTGCCGGCAAACCGCGTGGTGGAACTGGGCTCGCACGTCATCATCTGATGGCGCTGCCGCCAAGCAAAGAGCCCGGCCATCGTGCCGGGCTTTTGCGTTTTGCCTTGGGCTGTACGTCTTTGGGTAAATTAGGTCGGCCGCATTAACCAAGCATCAAGGTTAATGAGACATTTTCATCGGCATGTTCATGCGTCCATGCCGGAGTCTGGTGTTGCGTCGAAATATCCGTTCCCGTGGCAAGCTGCGTCTCTTGCTTCAAAACTGGAGTTCACCCGCTCTCTTCGGTGTCTGCGGCTGGCTGATGTTTCCCACCATGGCATCGCATGCCGATCTGGCCGCACTGCTTGCCGGTCTGGATCAGGGTCGGGAAAACTGGCGCATGGTGCTGACCAACTCGCCGGCGGGGTCGATCCACCAGGCAGAGCTGGCCTTTGCAGACCCGCTGGTGACGGGCACGATTGCCTCCGGTGCCGGCATGGTACTCTCCGACGGTCGTAAGGTCGCCTTCATGGCCAAGGACAAGGGCCACGAGGCAACCCCCGACGAGGATCGCGTCAACCGCCAGTCCAAGAAGGGCAGGGTGGTCGCCGTCGAGCAGATGCAGCCGCCCAAGGATTTCTCCGCCGGTTCCATCCTCCACCGGACCAAGCTCCTTTTCCAGCCGACCTTCGATCTCAAGGATAAGTCGGCCTTCGTGAAGCCGAAGATCAAGGGCAAGGAAATCCAGATCGCTACCAACTTCTATAAGAAGGAGCCGCCGAAGCCGGATCGCGGCGTTTCGCCGATGCTGGCCGGCCTAGTTACGAACGATAAGGCCGACGTGCTCGCAACCGCTTTCGCTCCCGCCGCTCCCGACTACGCCCGGCAGTCGCCGTTCGACTCGATCCTCACCGAAAAGGCGGACGATGGTCGTTTCGTTCCGCAGATCGGTCCGCGCGACCACGCCTGGGCCGCAAGCGTCCTGCCGCCGAGCGTCTTCTCCGCAGCCGAGCAGCAGTGCCTTGCCTCCGGCATCTACTTCGAAGCCCGCGGCGAAACCGTCAAGGGACAGGCGGCCGTCGCCCAGGTCATCCTCAACCGCGTCCGCAATCCCGCCTATCCGAAGACCATTTGCGGAGTCGTCTATCAGAACGAGGATTGGCGCAACCGCTGCCAGTTCTCGTTTGCCTGCGACAACATCAAGGACCGTGTGAACTCGCAGTATCATTGGAGGATCGCCCGCGATGTCGCCATGGCGGTGACGGCGGGCAAGATCTGGCTGCCGCAGGTCGGCTCCGCGACTCACTATCACGCTGTCTACGTTCGTCCGAAATGGGCGAAAACGATGGAAAAGGTCGGGCGCATCGGCCTGCACGTCTTCTATCGCACCTATGGCGGCGGTTGGAGCTGACAAAAAAGCCGATCCAGGCGCGTTTTTGCGCCGGATCGCCTCGCCTCAAAGCGGATTCTTTCGGTCGATTTTGGCTCCAGTCTGCCAAATCAATCTAAGTATATGTTTTTCAGTGATTATTTTAAGGCTGGACATAAGTCCCCCACGCCTTGACTATGCTTTTTGCTAAAACTATGTTGCGCGCGACTTCAGAACGGGCCGAAAGGTTCTCGAACCCTTGGGGTCGTTGTCCTGAAACCGGGGTAGCGGGATCGCGGACAGCGGCAAGCGGAGGAGAGCACCATGACGGATGACCGCGAGGAAGGTCTGGAAGAGCGCCGGGCGCAGTTGGGGGCAAAGCTCGCAACCAAGCGTATCGAGGCGGGGAAGGACGAGGCCGATGAGGCCCGCGCCGAAGTGAGTCGCAAGGGCTATGCCCAGGCGATGAAGCTTTCGAGCGAGTTCATTTCCGCCATCGTTGTCGGTGCCGTTCTTGGCTACCTCGTCGACCGTTTTGTCGGCACGGCGCCTTGGGGATTGATGATTCTTCTTCTTCTTGGATTCGGTGCTGGCGTGTTGAACGTCCTGAGGGCGGCTGGAAAGGTTTCAAGACCCGACCCTGCTGATCGTGGGCGAGACAATAAATAGGGCAGAGCGCGCAGGCGTTCGATCCAGTGCAATGATCCCGTGTTACGCGGGCCAAAGATAGAGAGAACAAGCGGTGTCCAACGATCCGACCCATCAGTTCCTGATCCAGAAGATTGTGCCGATCGAAGTCGGCGGGATTGATTTCTCGTTCACGAACGCATCGCTTTTCATGGTTGCATCCGCAGCCGTTGCCGCAGGCTTTCTGTATTTCTCGACGTCCAACCGCGCCATCGTTCCCGGCCGCTCGCAGTCCGTCGCCGAGATGTCTTATGAATTCATCGCAAAGATGCTTCAGGAAGGCGCCGGCACCAAGGGGATGAAGTTCTTCCCGCTGGTCTTCTCGCTCTTCATGTTCGTGCTGACGGCCAACCTGCTCGGCATGTTCCCATACTTCTTCACCATCACCAGCCAGATCATCGTCACCTTTGCTCTTGCTTTGCTCGTCATCGGTACGGTTCTGGTCTACGGTTTCTACAAGCACGGCTTCCACTTCCTGAATGTGTTCGTCCCGCAAGGCGTTCCCGGCATTCTTCTGCCGCTGGTCGTGGCGATTGAAATCATCTCGTTCCTGTCGCGTCCGATTTCGCTCTCCGTTCGTCTCTTCGCCAACATGCTGGCTGGTCACATCACCCTTAAAGTGTTCGCAGGCTTCGTTGCCTCGCTCGGAGCGCTGGGTGCGGTCGGTATCGGTGGCGCCATTCTCCCACTCATCATGACGGTCGCCCTGACCGGTCTAGAGTTCCTCGTCGCCTTCCTCCAGGCTTACGTCTTTGCGGTGCTGACTTGCATGTACCTCAACGACGCGATCCATCCGGGTGGCCACTAAGGGATACCGACGTTGACGCCCGCGGGCGTCAGTCAATTCGCCGCAACACCATTTCAAAGGAGTTCAACATGGACGCGGAAGCAGCAAAGTTCATCGGTGCAGGCCTCGCTTGCTTCGGTATGGCCGGTACGGCTCTTGGCCTTGGCAACATCTTCGGCAGCTATCTTTCGGGCGCTCTGCGCAACCCGTCTGCCGCTGACAGCCAGTTCGGCCGTCTGGTATTCGGCTTCGCCGTTACGGAAGCTCTGGGCATCTTCTCGCTGCTCGTCGCTCTCCTTCTGCTGTTCGCCGTTTAATTTCGGCGCACTGAGGGATCACGGCCTGCGAACAGCGAGCCGTGATCCTTTGTATTTGCAGTACACCTGGAGGTGAGCATGTTTTTTGTGACCCCGGCTTACGCTGAAGAAGCCCCGGCGGGAACCGCAGAAACTGGTGCAGCGACCGGTACAGACGCGCATGCTGCCCCGGCCGCAGGCGAGGTCCATACCGAGACCGGCGTGCCAGCCGAACACCATGGCGGTGTGTTTCCGCCTTTCGATTCGACGACTTACGCATCACAGCTCCTGTGGCTGGCGATCACGTTTGTTGTCTTCTTCGTGCTCATGCAAAAGGTCATCGCGCCGCGCATTGGCGCTATCCTGGAGCAGCGCCACACGCGCATCGCGCAGGATCTCGATGAAGCTGGCCGTCTGAAGGCAGAAGCCGACGCCGACGTGGCAGCCTATGAAGCCGAACTCGCAGCAGCCCGCGCGAAGGCAAACACGATCGGCTCGGCCGCTCGTGACGCTGCCAAGGCAAAGGCCGAGGCTGATCGCCGTGCAGTTGAAGCAAGCCTTGCTGAAAAGCTGAAGGCTGCCGAAGGCCGCATCGCTGACATCAAGGCGAAGGCTTTCGCTGACGTCGGCACGATCGCCGAAGAAACCGCAACAGCCGTTGTCGAGCAGCTGATTGGTGGCACCGCCGCCAAGACTGACGTCGCCGCTGCCGTTGCCGCTGCCAAGAAGGAGGCTTGATCGTGGAATTTGCATTGGACGCAACATTCTTCGCCTTTGTCGGTCTCGTCCTCTTCCTGGCGCTGGTCGTATATCTGAAGGTTCCGGGAATGATGGCAAAGTCGCTCGACGACCGCGCCGATCAGATCCGCAATGAGCTGGCGGAAGCCAAGCGTCTGCGCGAAGAGGCACAGCACCTGCTGGCCGAATACCAGCGCAAGCGTAAGGAAGCCGAAGCGGAAGCCGCACACATCGTGGCTGCTGCCGAGCGCGAAGCCGACATGCTGACTGCCGAAGCCAAGAAGAAGACGGAAGAATTCGTCGCAAACCGCACCGCGGTTTCCGAGCAGAAGATCAAGCAGGCCGAAGCCGATGCAATGAAGGCGGTTCGTTCCGCTGCCGTTGACCTCGCGATCGCGGCTGCCGAGACCGTCCTCTCCAAGAAGGCCGATGCGAAGGTTCAGTCCGAACTCTTCAGCGACGCCATCAGCCAGGCAAAGAGCCGCCTCAACTAAGTTGAGCGGACAGCTTTCGAAAGGCCCCGCATTGCGGGGCTTTTTTGTTTGTGCAGAAGATGCGTGCAGGGGAGGCGTGGATGATCGAGGAAGCCGGCGATGGGCCATTTATCCGCGACGGACTGGTCTGGCGCCGTGCGCGCCCATGGAGCGCAAATATACATCTCCTGCTCGCGCATCTGCATGCAAACGGCTTTGATGCTGCGCCTCGCCCTGCAGGTTGCGATCGCGAATGGGAGCGCGTCACATTTCTGGACGGCAGGACAGCAGACCTGGATCTGGACCAGGATGCGCGCAGCGACCGCGCCCTGACGTCGGCAGCGCGCCTCCTGCGCCGCTATCACGATTGCACCGTGGACTTTGCCGCCGCGCACGCCGGCGCGGTTTGGCAGCTGCCCGCTCAAATACCATTCGAGATCATCTGCCACGGCGATTTCGCGCCCTACAATGTCCTCTTCGCCGGCCAGGAGGTGAGCGGTATCATCGATTTCGAGACCGCCCATCCGGGGCCGCGGCAGTGGGACCTCGCCTATGCCGTCTATCGCTGGGCGCCGCTCTCGCTGATCGCTCCGGGCGAGTTGTCGGCAACCGACATCCAGATCGGGCGCGCCCGACGCTTTCTCGACGCCTATGGATTGGCCAACGGTCTGCGAGCCGGCGTCATCGATATGGCAATCGAACGACTGGAAGCGCTGGTCGCTTTCATGGAACGGGAGGCTGCGGGCGGATCAGAAAAGTACCGCGCTCATATCAAGGCCGGGCACGACGAGCTTTATCGCGCGGATATCGCCTATATCAGGCGCCGGAGAGCGGCGATTATCGCTGCGATCTGCTGAGCAAGGCCTATTCGCCGACGAGCTCGGTGCGCCTTAGCGGCCGAAAGGTCATACGATGCAGCGAGCACGGGCCGTGGGTCTCGATGCCGGCGCGATGCTGGGCTGTACCGTAGCCCGCGTGGGCGGCGAAGCCATAAGCGGGGAAAATGATATGGGCCCGGGCCATCATCCGGTCGCGCGTCACCTTGGCGACGATCGATGCTGCTGCGATGGAAACGGAGCGGGCATCACCTTTGACGACAGCCTGGCCGGGACAGTCGAGGCCAAGTGGCACATCGAGACCGTCGGTCAGCACATAGCTTGCCGGGACCGCCAGCCCGAGGATGGCGCGTCGCATCGCATCCAGGCTGGCCTTGCGGATATCTGTCGCATCGATCCGCGTCGCGCTCGACGAGGCAATTGAAACAGTGGCCGTTGCCAGAATCTGCTCGAAAAGCTCTTCCCGCTTCTGGGCGGACAGCTGCTTCGAATCGTTCAGTCCATCTGGAATTCGTTTCGGATCGAGGATCACCGCGGCGGCGACGACAGGCCCGGCCAGAGGTCCACGTCCGGCCTCGTCCGCACCGGCAACCGGCCAATGCCCAGCCTTGCGCGCCTTCTGCTCCAGCCGGAAATCCGGCACGAGCGGGACGTCTTCGAAAAGCATAGGAGAATCGGGTGGCGTGCGACGTTTCATGCGGCAGAACTTCGCACGCCAACCCGACTTCCTGCAAGTCCCCGGATCAGGGCGGCGGGCCGGGGACCTGGATGCGGACGGGCAGGGGAGCCATCCGCAGAGCTGAATTCATCAGAGCAGCGACAACTGAACTCCGCTGCCATCCGGCGGGACAAAGAGATCGTCACGCAGCGGCATGCTTCGCCTCGTCATGCCGAGCCGCTTCGTCGCCATCTCGAAACGGCGAGCGATCTGCCAGGCGTACGGGCCCGCGCCCTTCATACGTTTGCCGAACTCCGCGTCGTAATCCTTGCCCCCGCGCATCGACCGCACCAGGGACATGACATGGCGGTAGCGGTCCGGATAGTTCTGCAGCAGCCAATCCCGAAAGAGCGGCGAGACCTCCAGCGGCAGACGCAGGATGACATAGCCCGCTTCCAGTGCGCCCGCTGCCCTTGAAGCTTCGAGAATGCGCTCCAGTTCGTGATCGTTGAGCGCCGGGATCATTGGCGCGGCCATCACCGAGGTCGGAATGCCAGCCTCGCTGAGAAGCTTCACTGCCTCCAGTCGCCGTGACGGCGTCGAAGCGCGCGGCTCCATCGTCCGCGCCAGCTTGCGGTCGAGCGTCGTGATCGACAGCGACACACGCACGAGGTTCTTCTCGGCCATCTTTTTGAGAATGTCGATGTCTCGCAGGATCAGCGCCGACTTGGTGACGATCGAAACCGGATGGTTGGCCTTCTCAAGCACATCAAGGATCTGCCGCATGATACGCCATTCCTTTTCGATCGGCTGATAAGGATCGGTATTGGTGCCGATGGCGATGACACGCGGCTTGTATCCGGGCTTTGCCAGTTCGCGTTCGAGAAGCTTGGCAGCATCCGGCTTGGCAAACAGCTTCGCCTCGAAGTCGAGACCGGCAGACAGCCCCATATAGGCGTGGGTCGGCCGCGCGAAACAGTAGATGCAGCCGTGTTCGCAGCCACGATAGGGATTGATCGAACGATCGAATGGAATGTCCGGCGACTCGTTGCGCGTGATTGCCGTGCGCGGCTTTTCGATCTGTACCTCGGTCTTGAAGGGTGGAAGATCTTCCAACGTCTCCCAGCCATCGTCGAACGTTTCCCGACGCTGGGGTTCGAAGCGTCCGCCTGGGTTCAAGCCCGCTGCCCGCCCGCGACGACGGTCCACCTCGATCCGCAGACCGGAGGCAACGAGCATTGCGTCGGCAACGTCTGCCGTATTGGCAGGCGCAAACGCGGCCTGCCCTGCAAGGGACTGTTCGTTCATCGGATTCTCCGTCGACGGAAGACTTTGCTTCCGCCCGTTTTGATGATTAAATTCCTATCGGCAAAATGAGAACAATGCAAGAACAAAATAGGGAAAGTGCCGCTGGCAATTTTTTGTGCGGCGCTTTAAGAATAGGCAATGCTGACTGTTGTACTTGAATGCCAGGATCAGGAGCCTGAACTGGCGCAGACGTTATCGGTGTTGGTTGCAGGCGCAGTGGAGGGGCTCGTCAGTGACGTCGTGGTGCTTGATCACGACTCGCGGGACGGCACGTCGAGGGTGGCCGATGCGGCCGGCTGCCGGTTCCATTCCCAGTGGGATATCAAGGATATACTGGACTCGGCCCGCGGCGAGTGGCTGTTGTTCGTGGAGCCCGGTGCGCGGCCGCAGACCGGGTGGATCGACGAAATCGCGGAGTACATGGCGCTGAACAAGCTGCCGGCGCGGTTTACGGCGTCGCGTGGTTACAGGCGTCCGTTGCTGCAGCGCATCGGCCGCGCCTCATCTCCGCTGGAGTTTGGTTTTCTCGTTCCGAAGAAGCTTGCGATCACGGCGGCAAGAAGCGGGATGCGCCTCTCCGAGTTCGCGAAAGGGCAGAAGCTGCGCAAGCTGAGCAGCGAGATGATTCCGTCCTGGGTGGCCCGCGCCGCGCGATAGAAGCCGGGTGCCCGAAGCTATTTCTTCGGCGCGCCGCGTTTCAGGTGCTCATCAAGGCGCGGCATGATCTCCACGAAGTTGCAGGGCATGTGGCGATAGTCGAGCTGAGACTTCAAAATGCCGTCCCATGCATCCTTGCAGGCGCCGGGCGAGCCGGGCAGCGCGAAGATGAAGGTCGCGTTGGCGACGCCGGCGGTGGCGCGCGACTGGATCGTCGAGGTGCCGATCTTCTCGTAGGATATGCGGTGGAAGACTTGCGAAAACCCGTCCATCTTCTTTTCGAACAGCGGTTCCAGCGCCTCTGGCGTGACGTCCCGGCCGGTAAAGCCGGTCCCACCGGTGGTGATCACCACGTCGATATCGTCACGATTGGTCCAGGCCGTCACTTGTGCTGCGATCGCCGCGACATCGTCCGGGACGATCGCGCGGTCGATAAGCGTGTGGCCTGCGTCCGCGATCCGCGCGACAAGCGTGTCACCCGACCGGTCGTCGGCCAAGGTCCGCGTATCGGAAACGGTAAGGACCGCAATGCCGACGGGAAGAAATGGGCGGGTTTCATCAAGTCCTGCCATCACTGCTCTCCAACACGTGTCGTCGTTGCCTGGAAGTACCAGTCCGGTCGCCTGCTGTGAAGCGCGCGTGCCGCCGCCTCTGCCTCGGCCGCGCTATCGAAAATCCCAAAGCACGTAGCACCCGAGCCCGACATGCGCACGAACGTCGCGCCGCTGTCCTTCAGCATGGCGGACACTTCGGCAATAACGGGCAATATGGCAGTCGCAGGCTGCTCGAGGTCGTTGCGCATCGACCCGATCGCGGCGAGCCAGGATCTCCGTGAGCCGATGTCGAGCGGGGTGTTGTCCTTGGTTGCGAGCTTGCGGAAGACTTCTGGCGTCGAAACGGCCTGCAGCGGATTGGCAAGGACCATGGCAAAGGAGGGCAGGTCGCCAACCCGGACGATCGTCTCGCCGATGCCGCGCGCAATCAGCGGCTTGCTGACGAGGCACATGGGAACGTCCGCGCCGAGCCTGAGGGCAATCTGGTCGATCACGTTTTCCGGCAGGGCAGCGTTCCAGAGACGCAGCAGGCCGCGAACCGTCGCTGCAGCGTCGGCGGAGCCCCCGCCTATGCCCGAAGCAATCGGCAGGTTCTTCTGTAGGGAGATCCGAACCGGCGGCGCCGCGCCGCCTGCGTCAACGACTGCCTGGCGCAGCAGGTCGCGCGCCTTCAGCACGAGGTTCGTCCCGCTCTCGCTACCCAAGGCGTCACCGAAGCGTCCCGACAGCGCGAATTCGTCGGATTGCGCTGGCGAAAATTCCAGCCGGTCGCCATGCTCGGCAAAGGTCACCAGCATATCGAGAAGGTGGTAGCCATCGGCTCTCTGGCCCGTCACATGCAGGGCCAGATTGATTTTCGCAAAAGCGTCTTCGCTGACGATCGCGTCGCTCTCGCCACCGTTCTCAGACATGGATCGTCAGGACTTCTTGTCGACCGGCTTGGCAACAACCGGCGCCGGGTCAGGCTGCTTCTTGTCCGCGGCCTTCGGGTCCTCGCCGTCCTGCGGCAGGCCGTTGGCGATCTTGTCCTTGATCTTCGGGATCTGATCGGCTTCCGGTTCGAAGATCAGTGCGCGGTTCCACTGGAAGACGGCTTCGAGCTTGCGCCCGACGCGCCAGTAAGCGTCGCCGAGATGGTCGTTGATCGTCGAGTCGCCAGCCTTGATGGATGCTGCGCGCTCAAGCTCTTCCACGGCATCGTCAAAGCGGTTGAGACGGAAATAAGCCCAGCCGAGCGAATCGATGATGTAACCGTCGTCAGGACGAAGCTCGACAGCCTTCTTGATCATGGCCAAGCCCTCGTCGAGGTTCTTGTTCATGTCGATCCAGGAGTAGCCGAGATAGTTCAGCACCTGCGGCTGGTCCGGATTAAGTTCCAGTGCCTTGCGGAAGTTGGGCTCGGCCTGATCCCATTTCTTCAGGCGCTCGTAAGCGATGCCGCGCTGGAAGAACACGGTCCAGGTTTGCTTTCCGGGCAGGGGACCAATGGCTTCGACGGCCTTGTCGTAGTTGTCCGCCATGGCCGCATAGTCCTTGGCGTCGGAAAGCACGCTGCCATAGGCGAGGTAGCTGCGAATGTCCTTCGGATCAGATCCGATCAGGCCCTGCAGGTGCGTCTTGGCTTCATCAACCTTGCCGCTTTCGGCAAGCGCCAGCCCGAGCTGCAGCTCGGAAATGCGGCTCATCGGCGAATTGTCCGGCACTTCCTTGTAGAGCGCGATGGCCCGGTCCATCTGGTTCTGCTTTTCGGCAATGCCGCCCAGCATCACCAATGCATCCGCGCTCACGGGGTCGAGGTTCCGGGCGATCTGCAGATAGAGCGAAACGATGTCTTCGGCACCGTCACGGTTGAGCGCTCCGGCGAAGGAGAACAGGACGCCTGCCGCGCCCTCCTTGGCAGTCGTGATCTGCTGGGTCTGCTTTTCGCCGTTGTTGATGCTCTGGCGAAGCGCATTGAGCGGCGCGTAGTTGGGAAGCAGGTTGTCGCCGACCGAAACCGTGTCGAGGGCCTTCTGCTTGTTGCCCTGCGAGGCTTCGAGCCGCGCCAGTGCAATGACGGCGCGAACGAACGTATCAGGTGCCGTTGCTGCGCCATCCTTGTCGAGGATCGCATCATTCAGATGCTTGCGCGCCGACCGGACGTCACCGTTGACGATCGCGATCGTGCCGGCGTTGTAGGCCTGGAAGATGTTAAGCCAGTCCGGTCCCTTCATCTTTTCGACGAGAGCCAGGGCTTCCTTGCCTTTTCCGGCGCCCTGGCGCGCCCAGGCGGCCAGCAGGTCGTTCATCACGCGGTCGAGATCGGTCGGCCCGGTCGTCTTGAGCGTTGATTCAGCCGTCTTGTATTCGCCGCGGCGGATCGCATCGACGCCTCGCACGATCGTCGCCAGACGCTCGATGCTCGGGTCGTTCTTCAGGTCGTTCGCGTATTTGACGCTGTCCTTGAGGTCGCCGTTCAACAGCAGAGAGATCATCAGGCGCTGCCGGATTTCGGGATTGCCTGGCTCGATCTGCAGCGCCTTCTTGTAAAGGGCGATAGCGGTTTCATAGTCGTGATCGACGTCAGCGGTACGGGCAGCAAGCAGGGCGCCCGCGAAGGTATTCACGCTGTCGGGGTCAAAGATTGCACTGCTGCTGGCTGCATCAACTTTGGCCGCGTCTTCGGCATTCGCGCCGCCGAACGCGCCAAGTGACAGCATCGCTGCCAAGGCCGCGCTCGAAAGAAGACGAATGGCAAACTTCTGCCGCATTAGAAAACCTTTCTTCCAGGGCAACCGGCCTCGTCCGGCTGCAAAATCAGTTGCAAAGACTGATTCACGTCAGGATGGCTTTTTTGAAGCGGCCCCGCAAGAAATTCAGCCCGCGATCAATGGCGGTCGATTAGTTGACGCGCTCGATGCAGAAATCGATGACTTCCATCAGGGCTGATTTCCATGCCGTGTCCGGAAGTGGGGCGAGCGCGTCCCGCGCTATCGTTCCATAGTGAATGGCCCGGCCGATCGTGTCGGTAAGAGTACCATACTTCGTGATCAAACCGAGCGCCTTTTCGAGATTCTGGTCGCTGCTGTTGCCGTTTTCGATCGCGTCGCGCCAGAACGCACGCTCGTCCTCGGTGCCGCGCCGGTAGGCGAGAATGACAGGAAGCGTGATCTTTCCTTCACGGAAGTCGTCGCCGACATTCTTGCCGAGATCCGCAGCCTTGCCGCCATAGTCCAGCGCATCGTCGACGAGCTGGAAGGCGAGGCCGAGGTTCATGCCGTAGGACTTCAGCGCGTTGCGGCCGGACTTGCCGGCATCGGCAACGATCGGGCCGACTTCGGCGGCAGCGGCAAAAAGCGCGGCCGTCTTGGCGCGGATGACCGCGAGATAATCGTCTTCCGTCGTTTCCATGTTCTTGGCGACGGAAAGCTGCAGCACCTCGCCTTCGGCAATGACGCAAGCGGCAGAGGAGAGCACGTCGAGCGCATCGAGCGAGCCGACATCGACCATCATGCGGAAGGCCTGGCCGAGCAGGAAGTCGCCGACCAGGACGCTTGCCTGGTTGCCCCAGATCACGCGGGCGGTCGATTTGCCGCGGCGCAGATCGCTTTCGTCGACAACGTCGTCATGCAGCAGCGTTGCGGTGTGCATGAATTCGACCGATGTCGCGAGCTTGATGTGGTTTTCGCCGGTGTAGCCGAAGAGTGCCGCGGATGCGAGCGTCAGCATCGGACGCAGGCGCTTGCCGCCGGATGAGATAAGGTGGTTCGCCACCTCCGGAATCATCTGGACGTCGGAGCCTGCTTTCGAAAGGATAAGCTGGTTCACCCGCTCCATATCCGCCTTGGTCAGATCCACCAATGGCTTGACGGATGCCAGTTTGTTTTTGCTTTCTTCAAGCGGTATGACCACGCCCAACGACCCGGACTCCTGTTCACTCATTGAGTTTGACAATAGAAAGGGGCGATAGGCGCGGCAAGGGGTGAAATCGTCGCGTAGCGGAAATTTGAAAGGGATTCCACGGCAAATGCATGAACTTATCCGCGCCAATGATCCTGTGTTGCTGTCTTTTGCCGAGAGCCTGATGAAAGACGCCGGCATTCACTGCCTCATCGCCGACCAGGGCATGAGCGTATTGGAAGGCTCGCTCGGCATGTTGCCGCGCCGTCTTCTGGTCGACGACGACCGCGCCGAACAGGCGCGCCGCATTCTGATCGATGCCGGCCTCGGCAACGAACTGCGGACGCAGAAATGAGCGACACGACGAGCGCATCAGTGGCCGAAACGGTCGACGCCTTTCATCGCGGCCTGTTCCATGTCCTGCAGCCGAAGGGCAGGGGACATCGATCCGGCATGGATGCGATGCTGCTTGCGGCTCTTGTCGACGATGATCGCGCGATCAAGGTTGCCGATCTCGGCGCCGGCGCCGGTGCTGCGGGTCTGGCCGTCGCTTCGCGGCTGGCGAACGCCGATGTCGTGCTTTTCGAACGCTCGCCCGAGATGGCCGATTATGCCCGGCGCAGCGTTCAACTAACTGATAATGCACATGTTTCTGGCAGGGTTTCCGTCGTGGAGGCGGATGTCACCCTGACGGCGAAGGCCCGCAACGATGCCGGCCTTGTCGATGAAAGCTTTCATCACGTCATCATGAACCCGCCCTTCAACGATGCCGGCGACCGCCGGACACCCGACGCATTGAAGGCCGAGGCTCACGCGATGACCGATGGGTTGTTCGAGGCCTGGGTCCGCACCGCGGGCGCGATCATGATCCCCGGCGGGCAGCTGTCGTTGATTGCCAGACCTCAATCCATCGCCGAGATCATCGATGCCTGCGGGCGGCGGTTCGGCGGCCTGGAGATAACGGCCATTCATCCGCGGGAGGGCGAGAATGCGGTCCGCATTCTGGTGACGGCGATAAAGGGATCGCGCGCGCGGCTTTCGCTGCGCGCGCCACTCATCATGCACGGGGAGGGGACGCACAAATTCAGCCCCTTCGTGGACGATCTGAACAATGGCCGTAAGGCCTACGCCCGTCGCTAACCCGCGACGAAATCGAAAAGCAGCTTGACGTTCAGTCCGGCGATCAGCACTGCGATCAGGTAGGCGACGCCGCTCAGCCAGCGGGGCGCGACCAGTTCGCCCATCTTCGCTTTGTTCGCTGTGAACATGACAAGCGGGAATACGGCGAAGGAAAGCTGCAGGCTGAGCACCACCTGTGTCAGGATCAGAAGCTCGGCCGTTCCGCTATCCCCGAACCAGATGGTCACACCGGCCGCCGGAATGATGGCGAGAGCACGGGTGATGAGGCGCCGCACCCATGGCTGAAGCTTCATCTTCAGGAAGCCTTCCATCACGATCTGGCCGGCAAGCGTGGCCGTAACCGTCGAATTCAGGCCGCAGCAGAGCAGCGCGATGCCGAAAAGCGTGGGAGCGATCGCCAGCCCGAGCAGCGGTTCAAGCAGAGCGGAAGCTTCGCCGAGTTCCACGACATCGGTCTTGCCGTTCGCATGGAAGGCGGCTGCGGCAAGGATCAGGATGGACGCATTGATCAGCAGGGCAAAGCAGAGCGCGACAGTCGAGTCGATCGTCGCGTAGGTCAGCGCCTCGCGCTTTTCCGGCAGTGTATGGCCATAGGCACGCGTCTGCACGATGCCGGAGTGCAGGTAGAGATTATGCGGCATCACGGTCGCCCCGAGAATGCCGAGCGCCAGGTAGAGCATCTCCGGGTTGGACACGATCTCGGTGGTCGGGAAGAAGCCCTTCAGCACCGCGCCCCATTGCGGATCCGCAAGCAGGATCTGGACCCCGAAGCAGACCGCGATCACGCCGAGCAGGACGATGACGAAGGCCTCGACCCAGCGGAAACCGACTTTCTGCAGGTAGAGAATAAGGAAGACGTCGAGCGCGGTGATCAGGACGCCAAGTTCCAGTGGAATGCCGAACAGCAGGTTGAGACCGATCGCGGTGCCGATGACCTCGGCGATATCGGTCGCGATGATGGCGATCTCGGCGAAAGCCCAGAGCGGCACCGACACATAGCGAGGGAAGGCATCGCGGCAGGCTTGCGCCAGGTCGCGTCCGGACGCGATCGCCAGCCGAGCGCACAGCGATTGCAGCACAATGGCCATCAGGTTCGAAAGCAGGGCGACCGTCAGCAGCGCATAGCCGAACTTGGAGCCGCCGGCGAGCGAGGTCGCCCAGTTGCCGGGGTCCATGTAGCCGACGGCGACCATATAGCCCGGACCAAGGAACGCAGCCATCCGGCGCCAGCGCGATGCATGCTGCGAACTGCCGACGGAGCGGTAGACATCCGACAGCGAAGCTTCGCCGCGCTCATGCCGCCAGCCACTCTTCGCCTTCGGATTTACGATGTCCATGAAAAGCCTGCCTCTTGATTGTTGAAATCAATATGGCCGATTAGAATGATAATGCAAGTCATTCGCAACAAGAAATGCGATCGGCAGATGTTTTGTGTGCGGCCCATTGCGTTTGGCGTAGTGTTGCATACATGGAATGCGTTCGCTCAAATCGATGCAAAGGATTGGAAATGGCCGGATTTTTGAGAAAGCTGATGCCCAAGCGGTTCCGCAAGGAGGGTATCGTCATTCCCGTGGTCCGGCTTCAGGGCGCGATCATGAGCGGAGGCAGCCAGTTCCGACCGGCCCTCAATCTCGCCTCGACCGCACAGGTTCTCGAGAAGGCCTTCAGCTACAAGAGCGCGCCCGCCGTCGCCATCTCCATCAATTCGCCGGGCGGCTCCCCTGTCCAGTCGCGCCTGATCTTCAGCCGCATTCGCGAGCTCGCGCGTGAAAAGCAGAAGAAGGTGCTCGTGTTCGTCGAGGATGTCGCCGCGTCCGGCGGCTACATGATCGCGCTCGCAGGCGATGAGATCATCGCCGATCCGACATCGATCGTTGGCTCGATTGGCGTGGTGTCCGGCGGTTTCGGTTTCCCGGAGCTGCTGAAAAAGATCGGCATCGAGCGTCGCGTCTATACCGCCGGCGAAAACAAGGTGATCCTCGACCCGTTCCAGCCGGAAAAGGAAAAGGACATCGAATATCTGAAAACCCTGCAGCTCGAGATCCACCAGGTCTTCATTTCCATGGTCCGGGAGCGGCGCGCCGGCAAGCTCAAGGATGACGAGACGGTATTTTCCGGTCTCTTCTGGACGGGCACCCGTGGTCTGGAGCTCGGCCTGGTCGACGGACTGGGCGACATGCGGCAGGAAATGAAGCGGCGCTATGGCACGAAAACGAAGCTTGAACTGGTAACGCCGGCGAGGGGGCTTTTCGGCCGCCGTATTCCGGGCATATCATCGGGCTCGCTCGAAGGTGCTGCCTCAGGATTCGCAACTGGACTTGTGGAGACCGCCGAGGAAAGGGCATTGTGGAGCCGCTACGGCTTCTGAGGGAGTGAAAAACAGGCGATATGCCGCAACTGATAATCATGGGCCTGCTGGTCGCGGGCGCCTGGCTTCTCTACCGCCGCTTCGTCGCGGAAGCCCAGAGGCTTTCCGAACGATCGCGCCGCGCCCAGAAGGAGCGGCAGACCGGCGCGATCGGTACGCTGGTCAAGGACCCGGTGACCGGGGAGTATCACCTGAAGAAGGACGATGACGAGTAGCCTCATGTCGGCTTCCTTGTGCGGCGAGCGAATTGCGGCAGGTTTGATGCTTCTCCTTTTTCATGATATACAGGAGGGCAGTGTATATCATGAGGTGTGCCATGCAGGTTGCCAAATGGGGCAATAGCCTTGCCGTCCGCATCCCCAGTGTCGTCGTCGACGCGCTTGAGCTGAAAGAAGGCGACGACGTGACAATCCGCGTCGCCGAAGACATGGCGTTTGAGATTGCGCGCAACGACGTGCGAGAGAGAGCATTTGAACGCATCAAGGCGTTCAAACTGCAGCTTCCGTCGGACTGGAAGTTCGACCGAGAAGACGCGAACAGGCGATAATGGCGGAGGTTGTCAATTTCCTCGACACCAACATCATCGTCTATGCTCTATCAGAGGATAGCAAGGCACTGGTGGCGCAAAGTCTGTTGCTAGAGCCGTTCGCGATGAGCGTTCAGGCATTGAATGAATTCGCAAATGTCGGACGAAAGAAGCTCAATCTCTCATGGCCTGAAATAGAGAGTGCGGTCGACGCTTTGACGACCATGGCGGCAACCATAAGCAGTTTGAACCTGAGCACGACCAAAGGCGCAATTGATCTGGCCAAGCGCTATAATTTGGCGTTTTACGACGCCACGATGCTGTCCGCAGCGCTGGCGATGGGCTGCACACGTTATTATTCCGAGGATTTGCAGCACGGTCTGATCATAGATGGGCGGATGACCGTCATTAATCCCTTTCTGTAATCACGCTCGCCCCCACCCATCCGTGCGAAATGCTTGACCCTCACCGCCGCTCGTGGCACCTGTCCCCGACCGAACCAATTGAAATGGCGACTAACCTCATGTCTGCATCCAGCATTCCCGACCACATGAACCCCAAGCGCTCCTTTCAGGCGCTGATCCTGACGCTGCACAGCTACTGGGCGGACAAGGGTTGCGCGGTGCTGCAGCCTTACGACATGGAAGTCGGCGCCGGTACCTTCCACCCGGCGACCACGCTGCGTGCGCTTGGTCCCAAGCCATGGAAGGCTGCCTATGTGCAGCCGTCGCGCCGCCCGTCCGATGGTCGCTATGGTGAAAACCCCAACCGCCTGCAGCACTATTACCAGTACCAGGTCATCCTGAAGCCGAACCCGCCGAATCTGCAGGAACTCTATCTCGGTTCGCTCGCCGCCATCGGCCTCGATCCGCTGCTGCACGACATCCGTTTCGTCGAGGACGACTGGGAAAGCCCGACGCTCGGCGCCTGGGGGCTCGGCTGGGAGTGCTGGTGCGACGGCATGGAAGTCTCGCAGTTCACCTATTTCCAGCAGGTCTGCGGCCTCGAATGCTCGCCTGTCGCGGGCGAACTGACCTACGGCCTCGAGCGCCTCGCGATGTATGTCCAGGGCGTCGACAACGTCTACGACCTGAACTTCAACGGCCGCGAAGGTGCCGAGAAGATCAGCTACGGCGACGTCTTTCTGCAGGCCGAACAGGAATACTCGCGCCACAACTTCGAATACGCCAACACCGAGATGCTGCATCGCCACTTCATCGATGCCGAAAAGGAATGCCAGGCGCTTCTCGCCGCCGGCGCACCCGGCGACAACGATAACCAGAAGCTGCACAGGTGCGTTTTCCCGGCCTACGACCAGTGCATCAAGGCGTCGCACGTCTTCAACCTGCTGGACGCGCGCGGCGTGATCTCGGTGACGGAGCGCCAGAGCTATATCCTGCGCGTGCGTACGCTCGCCAAGGCCTGCGGCGAAGCCTTCCTGCTGACGGACGCCGGCGGCGTCAACCTCGGCAAGGCAGCCGCATAATACTGTGACTTAACCCAGCGCACCCGTTGTCACGGCTGGGTGTGGCGTCCTATTGAAAAGCAACCCTTGATGGCAGATGCCGTTGAGGTGGTAGTTTTCACGTGGGGGTCACATGCGAACAGAAGTCGAGTTTCGTTACGAGGCAGTAAAGAAAGTCAGCAGCGCCCTAAAGCATTCTCTCCATATTTGTGTAGCGTTGGCGCTGATCGCTCTCATTTTTGAGTTTCTGGCATTCCGTATACTTGTTTCTCTGCGGGATCATTCGTTTGCAGACGCAACAGCGATCGTGGCCGAGGCGGCTGCCAGTGATCACAATCAGAACATAATAACGGCGCTGCAGATAGTCGTGTCTATTGCGAGCTTTGTCTTGCTGCTCCTCTGGGTATTCAAGAGTAACAAGCTGGCAAGAGCGTTAGGCGCGACCAATATGCGCTACTCTCCGGGTTGGTCCGTTGGTTGGTTCTTCGTGCCGATCATGAATCTAGTTCGACCCTATTTTGCAGTGAAGGAAATTTATCTGGCGACCCTGTCGCTACATGGATTTAATTCAAGCAAGGAAGCAGATCAGCAACCCGAAACGCTCAACTTTGTTATTCTGTGGTGGGTGCTCTGGATTGCGGATATTTTTGTTTCAAAGGCCGCGTTTCGCTATGCGGCCACATCCGAAGTCATCGATGATTTGGTATTTTCCAGCAAGTTCACGATGGTTGCTGAAGGCCTCGGCATAGCGTCGTTATTCGCGACACTCGCGATGGTGAAGCATGTGTGGAGCACACAGCAGGATGCGTTCGGGTTGCGGGATCGTCCGAAGCTCGAACACTACGCTGCCACATAGCTGAAGGACGGAGTGGCAGTCGCGTGGTATCTGGTACCCTGCTTCTTCATCAACTACGCCTGCAAATGCCGGATGACAAGCCGAGGCAAGCCGCATAGTCTCGCGGGCAACTTTACGTCGTTGCGGGGGATTCTCGATGTTAATAGCTCTCGGCGTCATCGTCCTGATCGCGCTCTATGCCGTCTTCATCTACAATGGTCTTGTTCGCGCCCGGCAGATGGCAGAGGAAGCTTGGTCCGGCATCGACGTACAGTTGAAACGCCGAGCCGACCTGATCCCCAATCTGATCGAGACCGTCAAAGGCTACGCCACGCACGAAAAGACGACGCTGGAAGAGGTGGTCAAGCTCCGAAACCAGGCGCAGGCCGTGCCCACGGGCGATGTCGCCGGCCGCGCCCAGGCGGAAGGCTTGCTTGGTGCTGCGCTTGGTCGTGTCATGGCGCTGGCCGAAGCCTATCCTGATCTGAAGGCCAACGAGAATTTTCGCGAGCTCCAGTCTTCGCTCGAGACGATGGAAAGCGAAATCCAGATGGCGCGGCGCTATTACAACGGCGCTGCCCGCGATCTCAACGTCAAGGTCGAAAGCTTCCCGTCCAATCTGGTCGCCGGTCAGTTCGGTTTCAGCAAGCGGGAGTATTTCGAGATCACCAACGAGGCCGATCGCGCTGTCCCGACCGTAAAGTTCTGATATCCGCCATTTGCCTTTGCGTAAAAGCTGCTATGAGCAGGGCATGATCGTGGCCCGACAAGGCCGTTGCGCAAAGACGGAAAAGACAAGGTAATGAGTAAAGACAAGCTCACCATCATCCCGGCGGCCAAGCCGCTGTCCGGTCGCGCCGTACCTCCCGGCTCGAAGTCGATCACCAATCGCGCGCTGCTTCTGGCCGGTCTCGCCAAGGGCACCAGCCGGCTGACCGGCGCGCTGAAGAGCGACGACACGCGCTATATGGCCGAAGCTCTGCGCGCCATGGGCGTGACGGTGGATGAGCCCGATGCGACGACCTTCGTCGTCACCAGTTCCGGCGAGCTCAAGTCTCCCTCGGCGCCGCTCTTTCTCGGCAATGCCGGCACCGCGACACGCTTCCTGACGGCAGCGCTGGCGCTCGGCCATGGCCGTTATGTCGTCGATGGCGACGAGCACATGCGCAAGCGGCCGATCAAGCCGCTGGTCGATGCCCTGAAGGCGCTCGGTGTCGCGATCGAGGCACCCACCGGTTGCCCGCCCGTCACGATCGACGCCAACGGCCGCTTCGCCAGCAACAAGGTCGTCATCGATGCCGGCCTCTCCAGCCAGTATGTGTCCGCCCTGCAGATGGCGGCCGCCTGCGGTTCCGAGCCGTTCACGATCGAGCTTGCCGGCGCCGATATCGGCGCGCGTGGCTATATCGATCTGACGCTCGCTGTCATGCGCGCCTTCGGCGCCAAGGTCACGCAGCCGACGCCGTCCTTGTGGGTGATCGAGCCGACCGGCTACACCGCCACCGACTTTGTCATCGAGCCGGACGCCTCCGCCGCCACCTATCTCTGGGCCGCCGAAGTGCTGACCAAGGGTGCGATCGACCTCGGCGTCGCCAATGAGGATTTCACTCAGCCGGACGCCAAGGCATACGACGTCATCAAGCAGTTCCCGAACTTGCCGGCCGAAATCGACGGCTCGCAGATGCAGGATGCGGTGCCGACCATTGCCGTGCTGGCCGCCTTCAACGAAACGCCGGTGCGCTTCGTCGGCATCGCCAACCTGCGCGTCAAGGAATGCGATCGCATCCATGCCGTCTCGACCGGCCTCAACAATATCCGCGCGGGGCTTGCCACCGAGGACGGTGACGACCTGATCGTCGCATCCGACCCGGCACTATCAGGCCAGCATCTGCCGGCCGATATCGACACCTTCGCCGATCACCGCATCGCCATGAGCTTCGCGCTGGCCGGCCTGAAGATCGACGGCATCACCATTCTGGATCCGGATTGCGTCGGCAAGACCTTCCCGTCCTACTGGCGAATGCTGGCGGGGCTTGGCGTGACCTATGCGGATGAGGACTGACACTATCTGAGGCGGCGGGAAGCCGCGGGCGGGGGAATGGAATGATCCGGCGGCTTCTCGGTTTTTGCTTTGCACTGCTCCTGATGCTTGCCGCTGGCCCCTCTCTTGCCAAGGAGGTGATCAATTCGTTTGCCTCCGACATCGTGCTCGACAAGAGCGGCTCGATGACGGTGACGGAATCCATATTCGTCAATGCCGAGGGCAATCGCATCCGGCGCGGCATCTTTCGCGACTTTCCGCTGACCATGAAGAATGCCGATGGGCGCACCATCCGCGTCGATTTCGACGTCGTCTCGGTGAAGCGTGACGGGCGCGATGAACCCTGGCACACCGAAGCCATCACCGGCGGCATTCGTATCTACGCCGGGTCGGAAGACGTCATGCTGAACTATGGCCGGCATCAGTACGACATCACCTACCGCACCAACCGGCAGATCCGCTATTTCCCCGATCACGACGAGCTCTATTGGAACGTCACCGGAAACGGGTGGATCTTTCCGATCATGGCGGCGACGGCCTCCGTGAAGCTGCCCGAGGGCGTGCGTTCGATCGACACGGCCTTCTTTACCGGCCCGCTTGGCTCCACGGACCGGAACGCGCGTGTCTCCACAAGCGGCGATCGCCTGGTGTTTACAGCCAGCCAGCCGCTGGATGCCGGTGAAGGTTTAACGATCGCGGTCAAGATGCCGAAGGGATCGATCGATCCTCCGAGCGACGCGGACACCAAGCGCTGGTGGTTGAGCGACAATCGCGACTATCTCATCGGCTTCGGCGGCTTGATCCTGGTCTTTCTCTACTACACGCGCTCCTGGCTGAAGGTCGGCCGCGATCCGGCGCGCGGTATCATCGTGCCGCGCTGGGATCCGCCGGATGGCATCTCGCCGGCGCTGGTGAACTATATCGACAATCGTGGCTTCTCCGGTCAGGGCTGGACGGCGCTTTCGGCAACGGCGCTCAATCTCGCGGTGCGCGGCTATGTCGTGCTCGAGGACCTGAAGAACTCGATTATCATCCGCCGCACCGACAAGCCCGTCGGCAAGGAAAAGTTGGAAGCGGGCGAGGCGAGCCTGCTGAACGCCGTCGGCAGCAGGGGATCGCTCACCATCGACAAGGCGAACGGCCAGCGCGTGAAATCGGTCGGCGAGAGCTTCCGCTCGGCCATAGAGCGTGAGCATCGCGGCCAATACTACAACTCCAACGCCGGCTACACCGCGGGCGGCATTATCCTCAGTGCGGCGGCGCTGGTCGCTCTCTTCGTCTTCGGCACGCTGGAGCCCGATGCGATCGCCCTAATGGTGATCCCCATCATCGTCACCGTTTTCGTCTCGATCTTCATCGGCAATATCGCCAAGTCCTTTCGCCCGGGCCGTTCGCTGGGCGGCAAGATCGTGGCGGTGATCTCGATTGCCATCGTAGCCTTCATCGGCTTCAGCATTCTTTCGAGCCTGGGGCTCGCCCTGTTCTCGTCGCTAATGGAACTCCACGAGACGCCGATGCTGTTTGCGATCGGCGGCATCGTGTTGTTGAACGTGCTCTATGTCTTCATCATGGGAGCGCCGACGCCGCTCGGCGCGAAGCTGATGGATGGCATCGACGGATTGCGCCAGTATCTGACGCTTGCCGAAAGAGACCGCATGAACATGGCAGGCGCGCCCGAGATGTCGCCGCAACATTTCGAAAAGCTGTTGCCCTATGCCGTCGCGCTTGGCGTCGAGAAGCCGTGGAGCCGGACCTTCGAACTCTGGCTCGCGGCCGCCGCCGCAGGGGTGGCTGGCGCTGCCGCCTATCATCCCGGCTGGTATTCCGGCAATTTCAGCAGCGGTAATTTTTCCGATCGGATCGGCGGCTTCTCGTCGTCGATGGCTTCGACCATTGCTTCCACGCTACCGAGCCCGCCACCCAGCTCCTCGTCGGCCTTCTCCGGCGGCAGCGGTGGCGGCGGTGGTTTCTCCGGTGGCGGTGGCGGCGGCGGTGGCGGCGGGGGCTGGTAAGCCTTCATCCATCCTCTAAGGCAGCTTTCCGCTTGACCGGTGGAGCATGCTGCTTGACCCCGGGCAAGCATTCTCGCTTGACCCCGGCAAGCATTCTCGCTTGACCCCGGCAAGCATTCTCGCTTGACCTTTGGGCCCACTCCCCTTAACCGCCAGACGGAAACGCGAAAGGGACGGGCATGAAGGTTCTGTTGATCGGATCGGGCGGACGCGAGCACGCATTGGCCTGGAAGCTGGCGCAATCGCCTCTCATGACGGAATTCTACGCCGCACCCGGCAATCCCGGTATCGCCGATCATGCGACCCTGGTTGCCGTCGATGTCGACGACCACGCCGCGGTCATTGCCTTCTGCAAGGAAAAGGCAATTGACCTTATCGTCGTCGGCCCGGAAGCGCCGCTGGTCGCGGGCATTGCCGACAAGCTGCGCGCCGCAGGCTTTGCCGTCTTCGGCCCCTCGGCTGCTGCTGCCCAGCTCGAAGGCTCCAAGGGGTTCACCAAGGACATCTGCGCCCGCTACGACATTCCAACCGGCGCCTACCAGCGCTTCAACAACGCCCCCAAGGCCAAGGCCTATATTCGCGAGCAGGGCGCCCCGATCGTCGTCAAGGCCGATGGCCTCGCCGCCGGCAAGGGTGTGACCGTCGCCATGACTATCGATGAAGCGCTCGCCGCTGTCGACGATTGCTTCGAAGGCGCGTTTGGCGCCGCCGGCGCCGAAGTCGTGGTGGAGGCCTATCTCGATGGCGAAGAGGCAAGCTTCTTCTGCCTCAGCGATGGCAAGCACGCGCTGGCGCTGGCCACCGCCCAGGACCACAAGCGGGTGGGCGAGGGCGATACGGGCCCGAACACCGGCGGCATGGGCGCTTATTCGCCGGCGCCCGTGATGACGGCTGAGATGGTCGAGCGCACGATGAAGGAGATCATCGAGCCCACGATGCGGGGCATGGCCGAAAGCGGCTATCCCTTCTCCGGCGTCTTCTTCGCCGGCCTGATGATCACCAAGAAGGGCCCGGAGCTGATCGAATACAACGTCCGCTTCGGCGATCCCGAATGCCAGGTGCTGATGATGCGCCTGAAGAGCGACCTGCTGCCGATCCTCTATGCGACGGCAACCGGCACGCTGGATAAGGTCACGGCCGAGTGGAGCGACGATCCGGCGCTGACGGTCGTCATGGCATCGAAGGGCTATCCTGGAAGCTACGACAAGAACACGCCGATCAACTCCATTCCCGAAGCGGGCGAGGGCGCCAAGGTGTTCCATGCCGGCACAGCCCTGAAGGATGGCGCCCTGGTCGCCACCGGGGGCCGCGTGTTGAACGTCACAGCATCAGGCAAGACCGTCGGCGAAGCCCAGTCTCGCGCCTATGCCCTGCTCGACAAGGTGGAGTGGGACAATGGTTTCTGTCGCCGCGATATCGGCTGGCAGGCAATCAAGCGCGAAAAAGCGTGAGCAAACCCGAAATCGGGTCAGTTCTCTAAATTTTTACCCTTTCCCCTGACGGGATGGAAACAAAGCCGCGCTAGTCTCTTCTCAACGTGAGACGGAGAGTTCCATGCGTCAGGTCATTTTGGGTGCGATAGCTGTGTTTGCGGCCGGCTCTGCCTTTGCCTCCTCGATCGAGGTCGTCGGGACCGGTGCCGGCAGCGGTAGCAGCAGCATCCTCACGAAGGTGTGCACCACGTGTCCGCCGCTCCAGCCAAAGCAGATGAAAAAGGACTACATCGTCCCTACGTTGGCCGATGGCGCGCTCGAGCATTCGCAGATCCGCGACATCGACGGCGAGAAGAAGCTTTATCGCACGGAAGGCTGGATGGGCGGTTCGCCCGTCGTCTTCGTCACCAAGGCGCCCACGACGACCGCGATTGTCTCCGCGCCAGACGGCATTGATGAGACGGCAACCACCGCAGCCGTCATCGGCACCAATACCAAGCCCGTCGCTGCCGGCGTTGCGGGAGCGCGGGAACAAATCGCCCCGCTCGACGTTTCATCTTTCGAGCTGCGGCCCTAATTCAAAGTTCCCTGCCCCTCCGATCAAGGTTTCGATTGAATGGGGTTCCACCCCTGCGGTGGATAAATGCGCTCCTGAAGAGAAGCAGGGGCGCATTTTCTGTATCTGCCTGCCATATCGTGCCGGGCGCAGATTGCGTTCGCCTGCAAAAAGATACGGGTTAGATCTCGCATAGGCCGCATGCCGCTATGGGGTCTGATCTTAAACGATAATTCAACCATTCACTCTAATTTTATCGATATGCCGGAGGGCGCATGATTGCGCTCGCCATGCGTGCTGCTGCGCGAAGGTCGGGAGTTGACCGGTCCGGAATTTCCCGTTCATCCATATTCGCGAGACATTCATGAAAAAGCTCAAGATTGCGCACCAGCTTTTCGCCCTTGTCGGCGTGCTGATGGCCGCCTTCGCCATTGCCACTTTCTTCCAGATCCGTACCACATCGCAGGCGATCTACGACGATCGCTTCGATCTTCTGCGCACGCAGGTGGAATCAGGCATCTCCGTACTGGATGCCTATTATCAGCGCGAGAAGTCGGGCGAGATGACGCATGAAGCCGCCCAGGCTGAGGCCTTCAAGATTCTCTCCAAGGTCAAGTTCGAGCCGGCTGGCTATCTGTTCGGTTACGACTACAGCGTGGTTCAGCGCTTCCATCCGAGCCCCGTCAACATCGGCAAGGACATGAGCAGCCAGGTGGATCAGAACGGCACCTATTTCAGCAAGGACATGGTTGCCAAGGGCCGCGCCGGTGGCGGTCGGACGATCTATTACTGGAGCAAGCCGGGCCAGCCTGCTGACCAGCTGTTCGAGAAGGGCTCATACTCGGCCTCCTTCGAACCGTGGCAGCTCGTCGTGTCCAGCGGCGTCTATCTCGATGACTTGCAGGCGCAGATCAATGCTGCGATCTGGAAGGCGCTGATTGCCTGCGCGATCATCGCGGTTGCCGGCATCGCTGCCGCCTACTACTTCATTCGCGGCATCTCCAAGCCGCTGCAGGATGTTCACCAGGCACTGGAAGCGGTCGCCGACGAAAACGTCACGCTCGCGATCCCGCATGCCGAAATGAACAACGAGATCGGCATGATGGCACGGGCGACCCAGTCGCTGCAGCAGAAGGTCAAGGAACGGCACGTGATGTCCGAGCGCGAAACCGCGCAGCAGATGGCACTGGATGGCGAGCGTGAGAACAGCCAGCGTCTGCAGCGCGATGAAGCGGCGGCTCAGACGCGCGTCGTCGCGACGATCGGCCAAGCCCTCGAGCAGATTGCGCGTGGCGATCTGACGGTTCGCTGTGCCGACCTCGGCGGCAAGTACGAGGCCCTCCGTGACAACTTCAACGATGCTCTCTCGCATCTTGAGGCAGCCATGGCTCGGGTCAACGCCAAGGGCGGCGACATCAGTGTCAGCAAGGAAGAGATCCGCCGCGCCTCCAACGACCTCTCGCAGCGCACCGAGCGCCAGGCCGCAAGCCTCGAAGAGACGTCTGCCGCGCTGGATCAGCTCACCGTCGCCGTTCGCCAGACTGCCGAAGGCGCGCACGAAGCAAGCAAGCGCGTCCATGCGGTCAGCACCGAAGCAACCCGCAGCGATGCGGTCGTGACGGAAGCCATCGCTGCCATGAGCGGTATCGAGAAGTCATCCGACGAAATCGGCAAGATCATCGGCGTCATCGACGACATCGCCTTCCAGACCAACCTGCTGGCGCTGAACGCCGGTGTCGAAGCGGCCCGCGCCGGCGAATCCGGCAAGGGCTTCGCGGTCGTGGCGCAGGAAGTGCGTGAGCTCGCGCAGCGTTCGGCTGCTGCCGCCAAGGAGATCAAGGACCAGATCGCACGGTCGTCTGGCCAGGTCGACCAAGGCGTCAAGCTGGTCGGCGAAGCCGGTGAAGCCCTGAAGCGCATTTCCGATCAGATCAAGGCTGCCAACGAAATCGTCGCCAAGATCGCCCACAGCGCCTCCGAACAGGATACGACGCTGCGCTCGATCTCGTCCTCGATGAACCAGCTCGACGCCGCGACCCAGCAGAACGCCGCGATGGCGGAGGAAACGACGGCTTCGGCGGAATCGCTCGCCAACGACACCGACGAACTGCTGAACCTCATTCGCGGCTTCCGCATCAGCAACGGCAGCGAACTCACGCAGCAGGTCCGCCGCGCCGCGTAATCAGCTGTCATCCCTTGTCGAACTTTTACAGCCGCTGGAGAAATCCGGCGGCTGTTTACGTTGTAGGCTTTTCGATCTCGGCCAGTCGCGTCAGCAGCGCCTCGATATCCCGGTCGGAATAGACCTCGACGCCTGCCTGCTGCAGCAGCGCTGCGGTGACGCCGCTGCCACTCAGCCTCGTGCCCGCAAATGACCCGTCATAGATGAAGCCCGAGCCGCAGGAGGGGCTTCCGTCGATCAGCAGCGCAAGGCGGCAACCTTCCTCCGTGGCAAGTCGCAACGCGTTCTCCGCCGCCTGCCAAAATTGCGCGGTGACGTCACCGCCGGTGATCTCGACGACCCGGGCCGTTCCCGCCAGGACATCCGCGCCGGTGGCGCCATTCTCGATTTCCGCCGGCGGTCGCGGTACCGGCATGCCTGCGGACATCTCCGGACAGATCGTCACCAGCCGGCCCTCCGCACGCCAGCGCTCGATGGCTGGATGGAGAAGCGGTTTCGACCGGCCGTCATAACGGACCGCGTGACCCATGAGGCAGGCGCTGACGAGAATCTTCTGCATGGCGTTGGGCATAACGCAGCGGACATGATAGTTCCAGCCTTTGTCCCCTGGCCGCCGCCATCGCCAAAAGTCATCACGAAGAGGATTTCGTCATTCCGAGACCGTCCAGCCGTATGGCGGCGCTGCCGTCGGACATGCCATGACTGGCCTTGCGATCTATGCAGGGTTGTTCGCAATGTCGTTTGCGGCGGCGACGATCTTCCCGATGCAATCCGAAGCCGGGCTGGTCGCCCTCATTCTGGCAGGGGAGTACTCGATTGTCCTGCTCGTCGCCATTGCCAGCGCGGGAAATGTGCTTGGCTCGCTGCTGAACTGGCTGCTCGGACGCGGGATAGAGCGTTTCCGCGACAGGCGTTGGTTTCCCGTCGGCGGGGCTGCGCTCGACAGGGCTCAGGGCTGGTATCGTCGCTACGGCAAGTGGTCGCTGCTTGCCAGCTGGCTGCCTGTTGTCGGCGACCCCATCACTGTCGTCGCCGGTGTTCTCAAGGAGCCGTTGCCGACATTTCTGGCGCTCGTGACGATCGCCAAAACCGCGCGCTACGCGGTTCTGGCTGCTGCAACGGCGGGCGTTATGGGCTGACGCCGATTAGCCGGCGATCTTCGAGAAGTCGGCAACCGTGCCTGTCGCTTCGCGGATGAGGCGGAGCAAGGCAAGTCGGTTGGCACGGATCGCCGCGTCCGGGTCGTTCACGAGCACGTCGTCGAAGAAGCGATCGACGGGTTCGCGCAGCTTGGAGAGTGCCGCCATCGCCGAGCGGAAGTCTTCCTTCGAAACAGCCTCTGTCGCTTCTGCGGAAGCGGTGGTGATCGCCGCGAAGAGCTCACGCTCGGCATCGAGCTTGAGCAATGCTTCGGAAACGCCATCAGTAACGACGGTGCCCTTCTTCTCCTCGGCGGCCAGCAGCTGCACGGCGCGCTTCGTGCCTGCAAGCAGGTTCTTGCCGTCTTCGGAGGTGATGAACGCAGTCAGCGCCTCGACACGACGGGCAACCATGCGCAGGTCATCGGTCTCGGGCGTCAGCACCGCATCGATGAGATCGTGGCGGGCACCCTGGTCACGCAGGTAGACCTTCAGGCGATCGTGGAAGAAGGACAGCAGATCCAGCTGTCGCGACATGTCGTCGGCGTCAACGGTGTTGCCGATATCCATGTCGATCCGGCCCATGTGGCTGACGATCCGCGGCAGCAGCGTCAGGTGGACGCCACGCTCCAGGATGATGCGGATGACGCCAAGCGCGGCGCGGCGCAGTGCAAAGGGATCCTTCGAGCCGGTCGGCTTTTCGTCGACAGCCCAGAAACCGATCAGCGTGTCCAGCTTGTCGGCCAGCGCGACAGTGATCGCAACCTTGTCCTGCGGCAACTGGTCGGACGGACCTTGCGGCTTGTAGTGCTCTTCGATGGCGGTCGAGACGACGGCGTCTTCGCCCTGGAGGGCGGCATATTTCCGGCCCATCACGCCCTGCAGTTCCGGAAACTCGCCGACGGCTTCGGTGCGAAGGTCTGCCTTTGCCAGCACGACCGCGCGATCGACCAGCTTGTAATCGGCGCCAGCAGGGAAGGCGACCTTCGCCGCCATGGCGCGGATGCGCTCGACGCGCTCGCCCTGGGTGCCGAGCTTGGCATGGAAGGTGACGTTGAGCGAATCGAGCTTCGCCATGCGCTGGTCGAGCGGCTTCTTAAGGTCGAGGCTGAACTTCTTGGCCGAGGCCTCAAGCGTTTCCAGATCCGGTAGGTTGCCCTGGTCGCGTTTCCAGAAATGCAGCGCGTCGGAAAGACGGGCGCGCACGACCTTGCCGTTGCCGTGAATGATTTCCTTGCCGCCGTCGCTCGCCTCGATGTTGGAAACGAGGATGAACTTGTTCGACAGCGTGTCGCCGCCGACGGGGCGCGTCACGAAGCACTTCTGGTTCGTCTTGATCGTCAGGCGGATGATCTCGGACGGGATCGAGAGGTAATCCTCCTCGAAACTGCCCATGAGCACCTGCGGCCATTCGACGAGGCCGGACACCTCTTCGAGCAGGCCCTCATCTTCCACCAGTTCCAGGCCGTTCGCGAAGGCGACATCCCGGGCGTCGTGCAGAATGATGTCCTTGCGGCGCTCGCCGTCGAGGATCACCTTGGCCTTCTCCAGGCTCGCAACATAATCGTCGAAGCGCTTGACGGTAATCGCGTCCGGCGCGTGGAAACGGTGCCCGTAGGTCACGTTGGAGGCGACGATGCCGCCGACCTCGAACGGGATGACCGTCGTTTCCTCATGCTCGGTGCCGAATAGGCAGATGATCGATTGCAGCGGGCGAACCCACCGCAGCGAACCCGGCTGCGCGGACGCCTTGCCCCAGCGCATAGGCTTCGGCCATGGGAAATCGCGGATGATGGCAGGCATGATGCCGGCGATGATTTCTTCCGCGTTGCGGCCCGGCTTGGAGATCACGGCGATGTAGAAATCGCCCTTCTTCGGGTCGCTCTGAACCTGCGCCTCGGAAATCGAGGCAAGGCCGGCACCGCGCAGGAAGCCTTCGATCGCCTTTTCGTTGGCGTCGGTGCGTGGGCCTTTGCGCTCTTCGCGCACGTCGGCGGAGCGGGCCGTCAGCCCGCGGATGTCGAGTGTCAGCCGGCGCGGCGTCCAGTATTCACGCGCACCTTCGTAGGAAAGGCCTGCTTCGACGAGTGCATCGGTCACGAGCTTCTTCAGGTCGCCGGCGGCCTTGCGCTGCAGGCGGGCCGGGATCTCTTCGGAGCGGAGTTCTAGGAGCAGATCGGGCATGTCACTTTCCTTGCCTTCTCGGGGGAAGGCGCCACAAGGCGGGGCTAAAAACGGTCGCCTCTGCTAGCAAAGAATGGCGCATCTGCACAACCGCAAAAAAGGGATGAGGGAGGCGGGAACGGGATTTTGGCAGCCAGTGTGCCGTGCCGCCGCCTTTCTTGTTTGGAAATAGGCTCTTACCGCACAGCCGAATGTCGATGTTGGCTATCGGGCCAATGCCGTCATTTGAAAGCAGCGGAGCGATTAACAGCGGCTATCTGTGACGAGAGGTGTCGCAACGAACTCCGCCGAGTGCGACACCAATTCTCCAGTTAGAGCAGACGTACGGACATACCCCCATCGACGATCATAGGACTGCCGGTCATGAACTGGGACCGATCGGAGAGCAGGAAAACCGCGGCCTGAGCAATCTCCGAGGCGGAAGCCATCCTCTTCATCGGGTGCAGGCCAGAAACGAAGGTCAAAGCATCAGGATTGCCTTCGCCACCTGCAGGGGTGACGGTGCCTCCGGGCAAGAGTGCGTTGATCCGGATGCCGTCAGCAGCGTGCTCGGAAGCAAGCGATTGCACGAGCCCGTTCAGCCCCGCCTTGGAGGCGGCGTAGGCTCCCATGCCGGGCAGCCCACCGTTACTGAACCCGACGAAGGAGGAGGTGAAGACAATGGAACCGCCGCCCTGTTCCTTCAGGGCTGGAACTTGTGCTTTCGCAGCCCAGAACGCGCTGGTCAGATTTGTCGCGATTACCGCATTCCAGTTGTCGATGGACATCTCAGGCACCGCGACCATATCGCCGACGATCCCGACATTGTTGAACGCGCCATTCAGGCCGCCGAAGCTCTGAAGAGCCAATTCGGTCAACATGGCAAGATAAGCTCCATCAAGCACATCGCCTGAGCGCCAGACCGCTCGACCGCCGCTTCTGGTGATATCCTCCGCCACTGAGCGGAGTTCGTCTGACCGTCTGGCCGCCAAGACGACGTTCGCACCCTCGGATGCGAATAGTCTCGCAGCGGCAGCTCCAATCCCGCTGCTCGCTCCGGTGACGATGATTGTCTTGTTTGTCAGTTCCATCTCTACCTCCTGATTGTGATGCAGGAGATGGCTATTGCTCCCTCCCATTCGCCGCCACCCGTTTCCTGTCAGTGCGATAGCAAACGGTGGATGGTCTGCTCGACACCGCTGTGTCTATCCCGACGCTGCCCTCAATCTTCGAATTCAGTAACCACCAATAGCGCAAAGCAGCCGACCGTCGATGTCGGCTATCGGCCGGAAGCGGACAACCGATGACGGGGCGGTGGAGGCGTAGGCGTCACGCCGATGTCACGCGACAGAGCCCGACTAGACGGACATAATTGTTGCCATGCTAAATTTGCTCTTCAACTTTCTGCGCAGTTTCTGGGGCCTCGATCAGCCACAACACTGGCGACGATGCTACACATCGGCCCCCGTAAAGACGATTGATGGCACGTGGACACCGACGAGCGGCAAGACGTGGCGACGACTAAGCTCGGAAGGCAAGTGGGAATATCGCCACGAAGCCTGATTTGTCGGAGGCAGCTTGATGGCGTCGTTGGTGAAAGATTGTCATCTGCCTACGAACTGGCGTCACCGCGAACCTGAATCCGATCGCGAAACGCTGAGTAAAGGCGACGGCACGCTCCCAACGGTGCCGGTTGTCGGCCCAGTGCCGCCATGTGGAACTCCTCTCGCTGATGAGCAATTTGCGCTCCGCCTAACTTGGTCGGCTGCTCGGCAAGCCGAAACCGGCGCTCCCTCCCCGTGATTAACGGCATCAAAAGCATTTTGCCGTAACGGGGAGCGATGACTTCGAGCGGACTTCGAAAAACGCTTTCGGCGGCCTTCCTATTACTGGTGATGCTGGTGCAATTCAGCGCCGCATCGGCTGGCCCGGCGGATTCGTCTAAGATTCGCAGTTCTTGCTGGGCATCCGGCAGTCTGTCGGAAGACGTGGTCGCGATCGCCCGGAACGAAGAGCGATGGTCCTGCGGCACCGGGGAATTCTCCATCGACGCCGAACGCGTGTTTCTTCGCTTCGACATTTCCGGCGATACCCTTCCCAGATATCTCCTCTCGAGGCGTAGCGCACTTGAGGCAGTGCATCTGCTTGCAATCGATCGGGACGGCACGGTGCGCGAAAACACCATTCCCGCCGCCGCGTTGTCGAGTTCGATGGCCGGCGGCTACTTCAAGGCTTCCCTGCCGGATGTGACCAGCGAGACCCGGCAGGTCGTCGTCGCAATTGACCTGCCGAGCCACCGAATGACGCTGGAGAGGGCCTATGTCGCACCCGAAGACGAAGACGCAGCCGACAGCATCGGTGATATGCGGTTCCTGCTCGTTCTGGCGGGACTTGCCGGCATGCTCGTCATGCCTCTCATCTTCAACGCAGCCTTCTATCGGGCGCTCCGCGAACCCTTCGTCCTCTGGCACTCGGCTCTCACATTGTCGCTGCTGATGACCATTCTGGTGTCATCCGGCCTGTCGGTCATGCTGTTCGATCCTCCAGCGATGACGCTGAGCTGGATGACGACGGCGATCTTCGGGATGACGGTCGCATCGGGTGCAATGTTCACCCATAGCTTCGTTGAATCGGGATTGATGCATCCGCTGCTGCGCCGCCTGCTGCCCTATTGCGCGGCATGGGCAATATTCCTGAGCGCGTTTCACGCCGCCTTTCCCTTTGTTGCGCGCCCCATCCAGTCGAGCGCGTACACGGCGGCATTCGCGCCGGTGCTTATCGTCTTCATGGTGTCGGTGATCGATGCATTGCGTCGCGGCAGCCGCGCCGCGAGGTACCAGGCAGTCGGTTACACGCCGATGGTTCTGGTCGGATTGATCCGTCTGGTGACGGGCGTCGTTCCCTGGTTGCACAGCACCGACGCCACCCTGTTGTTCTATATCGGTTGTGTCTGTGAAGTCGTTTTCACGACGCTTGGCGTGGCAGAGCGCTTCGTCACCATCAAGCGCGAACGAGACGGCGCACGCAACGAAGCCGAATTGCTCGAACGACTGTCCGAAACAGACCCGTTGACCGGATTGCTGAACCGGCGGGCGATCGAGCGGCAATTCGAGCAGCTTCGAACCGATGGCTTCGCCGCATTGGCTGTCATCGATATTGATCATTTCAAAACGATCAACGACGTAAACGGGCACAGCGTCGGAGACGAGGTGCTGAAGGCCGTGGCCGACGCGCTCCAAGCCGGCCCAAGTGTTCGCGCTTATCGCCTTGGCGGCGAAGAATTCGTGCTTCTTCTGCGCGGCGATGATGCGGACACCCAAGCCGAGCTTCGGCGCCAGGCGATTCCCGCGATTGTCGCCCGTACGGTGTCGGGCCTCGGGCGGCCCGTAACCGCCAGCATGGGCGTGACGGGTCTTTTCGGTAGCGAGGACTTCGTGACACTCTATGAACGGGCCGACAAGCTGCTGTACGAAGCCAAGAGCGCGGGGCGAAATCGAACTCGGAGCGCAATCAAGGCGACGTCGGCGCCGAAGCCCTTGCCGAGCGACCGCGCGATGATCGCCTAGCGAGGTAGGAAAGGTCGACAGAGGGGCGGAGTGCAACGTTCCGGCGCTAGACCGCCTATAACCCGATCGCTACTCTTCCGCTGTGGAAACCCGACTAGGGCATTGCCTTGCCGCTTTTCGCCGCTATGGTCCCGCAACTTTCGTGAAACGCAGGAACTCTCATGGCCGCTGATCTTCGTTCGCTTGCCGCTGTCATCTCCTCTGAAATCAACGCCCGGCCGGATCAGGCCAAGGCGGCGATCGAGCTGCTGGACGAAGGCGCGACGGTGCCTTTCATCGCGCGCTACCGCAAGGAAGTGACCGGTGGGCTTGATGATACGCAGCTGCGCAATCTGGCGGAACGACTGGTCTATCTGCGCGAGCTGGAAGCGCGCCGCGACACGATCGTGGAGTCGATCACCGGCCAGGGCAAGATGACAGACGAGCTCTCCGGCAAGATCGCCGGCGCGGCCACCAAGGCGGAGCTCGAGGATCTCTATCTCCCCTACAAACCGAAGCGCCGCACCCGCGCCGAGATCGCCCGCGAGCGCGGCCTCGGTCCCTTGGCCGAAGCCATCCTTGCCGATCGCTCCAAGGAACCCGCGACGCTGGCGGAGAGCTACATCACCGCCGATGTGCCCGACGTGAAGACCGCGCTCGAAGGAGCGCGCGACATCGTTGCCGAAGGCATCGCCGAAAATGCCGAACTGCTTGGCAAGCTGCGCGCCCACATGCGCAGCGCCGCCTTACTGAAGGCCAAGGTCGTCGATGGCAAGCAGGCCACGGGCGAGAAATTCTCCGACTATTTCGACCATTCCGAGCGCTGGGCAACCGCGCCCGGCCACCGCGCGCTGGCCATGTTGCGCGGCTGGAACGAGGAATTGCTGACGCTGACGATCGAGGCCGACGCCGAGACCGTATCGCCAAACAAGCCGGTCGAGCGGATGATCGCCGCTGCCTACGAGATCGGCAACAGCCGCCCTGCTGATCGCTGGCTGATGGAGGTCGCCAGCTGGACCTGGCGCGTGAAGCTATCCATGTCGCTGTCGCTCGACCTGATGCGCGAGCTTCGCGAACGCGCGGAGGAAGAGGCCATCCACGTCTTCGCCCGCAATCTCAAAGATTTGCTGCTGGCGGCCCCTGCCGGCTCGCGCCCCACCATGGGTCTTGATCCGGGCATCCGCACCGGCGTCAAGGTTGCCGTCACCGACGCCACCGGCAAGGTGATTGCGACATCCACCGTCTATCCGTTTCAACCGAGAAACGACGTGCGCGGCGCCCAGATCGAGCTCGCTTCGCTGATCCGCAAGCACAATGTCGAGCTGATCTCGATTGGCAACGGCACCGGCAGCCGCGAGACGGAGAAGCTGGTTGCCGACATGCTGGCCGACCTTCCGGCGCCGAAGCCGACGAAGGTCATCGTCTCGGAAGCAGGAGCATCTGTCTATTCCGCATCAGAGACCGCCGCGCTTGAGTTCCCAAATCTCGACGTGTCGCTGCGCGGTGCCGTCTCCATCGCCCGCCGCCTGCAGGATCCGCTGGCCGAACTCGTCAAGATCGAGCCGAAGTCGATCGGCGTCGGACAGTATCAGCACGACGTCGACCAGCAGAAGCTGTCGCGTTCGCTTGATGCCGTTGTCGAAGATGCGGTGAATGCCGTTGGCGTCGATCTTAACACCGCCTCCGCGCCATTGCTCTCGCGCGTTTCCGGCCTGGGTGCCTCGATTGCCGACGCGATCGTCAAGCACCGCGATAGCGAAGGCCGCTTCGAGACCCGTCGCGACCTGCTCAAGGTTGCCCGCCTCGGCCAGCGGACGTTCGAACAATGCGCCGGCTTCCTGCGCATTCGCGACGGCAAGGAGCCGCTCGATGCCTCTTCGGTTCACCCGGAAGCCTATGGCGTTGCCAAGAAGATCGTGGCTGCCTGCGGCCGTGACCTGCGCTCGCTGATGGGTGATAGCGCGGCTTTGAAGTCGGTTGATCCGCGCCAGTTCATCGACGAGAAGTTCGGCTTGCCGACGGTGAAGGACATTCTGGCGGAACTCGAAAAGCCCGGCCGCGACCCACGCCCAAGCTTCAAGACGGCGACGTTCGCCGAAGGCGTCAACGAGATCTCGGACCTGAAGCCGGGGATGATGCTCGAAGGCACCGTAACAAACGTCGCTGCCTTCGGCGCCTTCGTCGATATTGGCGTCCATCAGGACGGTTTGGTTCACGTCTCCCAGCTTGCCGATCGTTTCATCAAGGATCCTCACGAAGTTGTGAAAGCGGGAGATGTCGTCAAGGTTCGGGTCGTCGAGGTCGATGCGAAGCGCAAGCGCATTGGTCTGTCGATGCGCAAGGACGATGGCTCACAGGCTCCGGCGCCACGCGGCGAGTCGCGCGGAAATCCGCCGGTTCGCGGCCAGAATGACCGCCGTTCGGCGCCTTCGAAGCAGGAGAGCCAGGGTGCATTCGGTGCCGCCCTGGCCGAGGCCATGAAGCGGAAATAAGCGCTTAGCAGGCAGATTTGCAAAAATGTCACACTTCGGCGACCATGTTGCCGAGGTGCGAAATACGGCGCTTGTAAGGCGGGAGAGAGGTACTAAGTTGAGGGGACTATCCTGTCACATTGCGAGGCCTTATTCATGGCGTCGGCATTCTTATCGATTGTCCAAAAACTCATCCGCAAGGGTAATTTGAAGCTCACTCTCGCCAATGGCGAGACGCACAAGGTAGGGGACGGAACCGGTGAACTGGTGATCGTCCGCATCGCCGACGAGGAAGCGGAAAAACTGATCCGCCGCGACCCGACCCTCAAACTCGGCGAAATGTACATGGACGGCCGGTTCATTCTCGAACAGGGCAATATCTATGACTTTCTGGAGATGGTGAAACAGAACACCACCAACGAAATCTTCGATATCCCGATGGCGGCCCTGCTGATCGGCCGCATCGCCCTGCAGCAACTGAAGAGCCGGTTGCCGATCAATCACAATAAGCGCAACGTTGCCCACCACTACGACCTGTCAGAGCGTCTGTTCGAACTGTTTCTCGACGAGGACTGGCAGTATTCCTGTGCCTACTTCAACCCTCCGGGTATCAGCCTCGAGGAGGCGCAAGTCGCCAAGAAGCGCCACATCGCGGCCAAGCTGCTTCTGGAGCCCAACCAGCGCGTCCTGGAGATCGGTTCAGGCTGGGGTGGCATGGGCATGTACCTTGCCGAAGCGACCCCCGGTCTCGATCTCACCGGTATCACGCTCAGTGAAGAGCAGCTGAAGATCTCCCGGCAGCGTTCGGAAAAGCGGGGCCTTGCCGATCGCGTTCGCTTCGAACTGCAGGACTACCGGACGATGACCGGCCAGAAGTTCGACCGTATCGTCTCGGTCGGCATGTTCGAGCATGTCGGCATCGGTAACTTCGGCAGGTTCTTCAAGAAGGTACATGAGCTGCTTGCCGATGATGGCGTGATGGTCCTGCATTCGATCGCCCGCCCGAAACCGAGCTTTGGAACCAACGCCTTCATCGAAAAGTACATCTTCCCGCAAGGCTACGTTCCGTCGATCGGCGAGACGTTGCCGCCGATCGAGAGTGCTGGCCTGCTGGTCAGGGACGTCGAAGTCCTGCCGTTGCACTACGCCTACACGCTGCGCCATTGGCGCGAGCGCTTCGTGGCCCGCAAGGCCGACGCGGTCGCACTCTATGACGAACGCTTCTTCCGCATGTGGGAGTTCTATCTGGCGGGGTCCGAGATCGGCTTCCGCTGGGACGAACTGTTCATCATGCAGATCCAGATCTCCAAGAACCAGTTCTCCACCCCCGATAACCGCAACTACATCGCGGAGAACGAGACGAAGCTGAAGGAGTTCGAGGCAACGCGCCCGCCTTTGGAAAAGGTGATACTGTAAGCCACCGGGAAGGCGCGGCACGACCGCGCCTTTTCTTCTTGGAAAGGGCGAACGCATGAGCAGCGCATTTCCCGAGATCCATCTCGTCCGGCATGGCGAAACGGAATGGAGCCTTTCGGGAAGACATACCGGACGAAGCGATATTCCCCTCACGGCCAATGGCGAGGAGGCTGCGCGCAAGCTCGCCGCGCGCCTTGAAGGCCTCTCCGTCTCGGCGGTGTGGTCGAGCCCGTCGCAACGGGCAAGAAACACCTGCCGGCTTGCGGGGTACGATACCGATGCCGTCATCAAGCCGGATCTCGCTGAATGGGACTACGGCGCCTATGAGGGAATCACTACCAAGGAAATCCTTGCCGGACGGCCCGGCTGGCAGCTGTTCCGCGACGGCTGCCCGAATGGCGAGACCGTAGCCGATGTCGGCGCAAGGGCGGACAAGATCATTGCCGAGCTCCGCCAGGCCAACGCCCCGATTCTGATCTTCTCGAGTTCGCATTTCCTGCGTGTGCTCGCGGCCCGTTGGCTCGGGCTGCCCGCGCAGGATGGCTCGCGCTTCATCCTCGACACCACCAGCATCAGCATCCTCGGCTACGAACATGATTTGACCGAGCCGGTCATCAGACGGTGGAACCAGCGATAAAGCTTTCGCGGCTTTCTGCCGGGCGCGCGTATTGTCGCGGACCGTCGGGCTATACCTTGACCATCCGCTTCGCGCGTCGCTAGATGGCCGCATGCAACAGATCGGCGGAATCAACGGGCGCGTTGCGGACGCGCCTTCCAACAACTGGGTTTACAGGGTTTTGCCCCCGTGGCTCTGGCCCTATGCGCAGCTCGCGCGCTGGGACAGGCCGATCGGCTGGCAGCTGCTGATGTGGCCTTGCTTCTGGTCGGCGGCGATGGCGGCAAATGCCGCTGCTCATGTCGGCCTGTTTTCCGGTGGCCAGCTGATTTTCCATCTGATCCTCTATTTCATCGGCTCCGTTGCCATGCGCGGCGCCGGCTGCACCTACAACGATCTCGTCGATCACAAGATCGATATGGAAGTGGCGCGCACCCGCTCGCGACCCTTGCCGTCGGGCCGCGTGACGCGCGCGCAGGCCAAGCTGTTCATCGTGCTGCAGGCATTGGTCGGGTTACTGGTCGTCCTGCAGCTCAACTGGTTTTCCGTCATTCTCGGCATCGCGTCGCTGGCGATCGTCGCGCTCTATCCCTTCGCCAAGCGCTTCACCGACTGGCCGCAATTTTTCCTCGGGCTCGCCTTTTCCTGGGGCGCGCTGATGGGGTGGGCCGCCATTTTCGGCAGCCTCTCGCTTGCACCCATCCTGCTTTACATCGGCGCGGTGGTCTGGACGATCGGTTACGACACGATCTACGCCCATCAGGACAAGGAAGACGACGAGCTGATTGGCGTACGCTCCACCGCTCGACTGTTCGGTGACAAGACCAAGCAGTGGCTGGTCGGGCTTTATGGCCTGATGTTGATCCTCACCTTCGCGGCCTTCGTGCTCGCAGGCGTCGGCGTCATTGCCTATCTCGGCCTGCTGATCGCCGCCGGCATGTTCGCCTGGCAGATCGTCACGCTTGATATCAACGATGCCGATCAGTGCCTGGCTCTGTTCAAGTCGAACAATCGCGTCGGTCTGATCATCTTCGCTGGTCTGTTCCTGTCGTTGTTGTTCGTTCTGCCGTAGGCCACGAACGCAAAAGCCCGGCGCGATGGCCGGGCTTTTTGATCCGATCGGTACCGCCTAGCTGCGGGCGATGATTTCCTTGCCTTCGATCTTCATCGCGACGCCGAGCTTGCCGGTCGTGCGGCGCACAAGGAAGCGGGGGCGGCGGTTGGCGAAGTAGGAGTGGCGGCGGCGTGGCTTCAGCGTGTTGGTGCGCAGGTCGCCGAGGTGTTCTTCCAGCGGGCGGGCAACGCCATCGGCTTCGACCATCAGCATCGGGATGCGGAAGGCCTCGGACCAGCCGCGCCAGTCGGCGGCGATATCCGAAAGGTCGTGGGCGACCAGCAGCGGAACGCAGAGTTCCGGGTCTTCATGGTGCAGTTCAAGCGTCACGGTCACTTCGCCGTTGCCATGATCGATGGCGCGGGCGGCAACACCCTTGAAGGCGCGCTTCGGCAGGGCGATCGAAAGCGGCAGTCCGCTCGAGGGAAGGATCTTGCGCAGGATGGCGCCGCGTTCGTCGATCGTTATGCTGACGTCACTTGTGGAGTCGTGAATGGCGTAGCTCACCTGCTGAGGAAAGCGCGACGGATCGAGACGCAGTGTCGTTCCAGCCCATGCGGGCTTCATAACGGTGTTGTTCATGTTCATTTCTACCCTTGTCTTACCTGAGAGCCGGTTTCCGGTCTTCTCCTCGGGGCTTTTCGCCCTCTATGGCTGAACAATAGGCGCCGCCTGTTCGAGACAGCTTAAAAATCGCGGTTAAGAAAACTTTGCCTCCTTGGATGGTTATCAAAACCGAACGTGGCAAGGTTTCCGGAGGGTGAACGCGGCCTGTGCCGTTTTGCGACGGGCCGGGGGTAAGTCTCGGGTAAGGTTTTCATAGCAAAATGAGGCAGAACCTATGCGTCATTCTTTGAAGACTTTGCCGAAAAAGGGCGTCCCATGATTTCCGCTTCGATGGCCTACAATATTCTGTCAGGCGACATGCAGAAGAGCCTCGACCGTGTTGCCTCGCAGGCGACGGTCAAGCGGGATGCCGATTACTACAAAGAGAACATCAATAAAGTCAAAGACGTAGACGATTTTCTCGGCAATTACCGTCTTTATAGCTATGCAATGAAGGCCTATGGTCTGGAGGACATGACCTACGCCAAGGGCTTCATGAAGAAGGTGCTCGAAAGCGACCTGACGGATGCCAAGAGCTTCGCGAACAAGCTGACCGACACCCGCTACAAGGACTTCGCTGCTGCCTTCAACTTCAGCGATACGACGTCGGACGCGCAGAGCAGTGCGCAGGAAGATGACCTGATCGGTCTCTACACGCAGTCTTTCGCAGACGAGAGCAAGGCAGCGTCGACCGAGACGACCTACTACAGCAATGCGATCGACAAGGTGCAGACCGTCTCCGGTCTCGTCGGCGACAGTCGACTGCGCAACTATGTTCTCAAGGCCTACGGCATTGATCCGACCTATGTTTCAACGGACTTCCTGAAGCAGGTGCTGACCAGCGACGTCAGCGATCCGACGAGCTTTGTGAACGTCAACGGCAATGCCAAATACAAGGCGCTGGCGGCGCAGTTCAGCTTCAATGCTGATGGCACGGTCAACGGCACGGCCCAGACAGACACCCAGAAGAACGCCGTCATGGAACAGTATAACCTGACCGCGCCGTCGATCGTGACGCCCGCCGCTGCCGATTACAACAAGGCCTACTATCTGTCCAAGATCGGGACGATCACCAATGTGACCGATCTTTTGGCCGATAGCCGGCTGACGTCCTACATCAAGACAGCCTTCGGCATGGGCAGCAGCTTCAGCAATGCGGCGCTCAAACAGGTCCTCATCAGCCCCAGCTACGCGCATTCGCTCAACTTCGATGCGGTCAATCAGGCGTTCAATTTTAACTCGGACGGCACGATCGCAACCGGCACGTCGACCTACACGCCGCAGAGCTCCGAGCAGCTATCGGCCATGCAGAGCAAGGCTGATAGCAACGCTAGCTATTACCAGACGAATATCGCGAAGGTCACCAATGTCGATGACCTGATCTCCGACACCCGGCTGACGAGTTACATCAAGAATGCCTACGGGCTCTCACAGTCGCTGAGCGATGCGGATCTGAAAAGCATCCTGACGGATTCCACCTATGCCACTGCACACGGATACGATGCCGTACGCGCGGCGTTCAATTTCAACGCCGATGGCAGCGTAGCGGACAACACGTGGGCGCAAACGACCAGCCAGGCTCGCCAGACTGTGACGCGGGTCAGCGACAACGAGGACTACTACAAGGGCAAGATCAGCACGATCGCCAATGTCGATAGCCTGCTCGCCGACCAGAAGATGACGAGCTTCATCAGGGCCACCTATCAGGTGCCGTCCAGCCTGAGCGATGCGGATCTCAAGAGCGTTCTCACCGACCCGGATTTTGCGGCGAGCAACGGCCTCGACAGCCTCAACGCGGCATTCAGCTTTGCGGCTGACGGATCGGCGGCCGCCTCGTCCGGGCCGCAGAGCATCGGACAGCTGGCGACCATCACCACATTCTATAACGCCCGTTACGAGAACGTTCAGCAGCAGGCGATTGATGATGCTGTCTCCAACTACAAGGAGCGGCTGGCCGACGGCAAGGTCAACAAGATCGACGACTTCATGCGTACCAACGCAACGGCCGATCAGGACAAGTCGAACGACAGCCTTCCCGATCCCTATCAGATGGCGCTCCGCGCCTACGGTCTGACAGAGAATGATGTGTCGCGCACGATGATGCGCAAGCTGCTGGCGAGCGACCCGTACGATCCCAAGGGCTATGTCGCATCGCTGAAGGATGATCGCATCACCAACATGGTGCGCGCCTTTAACTTCGGCACCGACGGCAAGATTGCGCCGGAAGTCCAGGCGCTGTCGCCAGCCGTGATGGCCAAGTACGCGACCGACTACAAGTCTCGCGCGCTCATGGGCATGAGTGATGGCGCGCTGAAGGACAAGGCCTCGAAGGATGCCACGACGGCGGTCAACGATTTCGGCAACGGCATGGCCGAGGTGCGATCGCTCGATGACTTCCTGTCCAACGACAAGCTCACCAGCCTTGTTCTGAAGGCAAACGGCCTCGACCCAAAAAAGTACGACAAGGATACGCTGAAGAAGATCTTCACGTCCGATCCCACCGATCCGAAGAGCTACCTCAACACCAAGGCGGCATCCATCTTCAAGGAGATCGTATCGGACTTCAACTTCGATACCGATGGCAACCTGACGCGCGCGAAGATCGGCAAGATCCAGAACACCGGCGCGGAAGATCGCACACAGCAAAGCTATGTGCAGCAGACGCTTGAAACGCAGGAAGGCGAAACGAACGACGGCGTCCGTCTGGCGCTCTATTTCGCCCGCAAGGCGCCGGATATCACCTCGCTTTACACCCTGCTGGGCGACAAGGCGCTGTTCCAGGTGATCACGACGACCTTCAGCCTGCCGAGCCAGATCTCCAGCATGGACGTCGACAAGCAGGCAACCATGCTGAAGAAGTTCGTCAATCTCGACGATCTCCAGGACCCCAAGAAGGTCGACAAGCTGATGAAGCGCTTCACCGCGATGTACGATCTCGCAAACAACACGAGTTCGTCTCCGGCTCTGACCATCCTCACCAATGGCGGCACGACGACCAGCAAGGGCCTGTTGGGCTAAGCCGGGCAGGCCGAGATCCGCGCGCCGGGCGGATCGTCGTGTGATCAGTCGATATTGATGACCTTGCCCGGGTTCATGATATTGGCCGGGTCGAAGGCACGCTTGATCCTGCGCATGAGATCGATCTCGATGCCGGGCCGGATCGACGCAAGTTCGTCACGCTTCAGCTGGCCGATGCCGTGCTCTGCCGAAATCGAGCCGCCGTGGGTCAGCACCAGCCCGTGCACGATATGGTTCATCTCGCGCCAGCGTGCGAGGAACGCCGCCTTGTCGGCTCCGATCGGCTGGGAAATGTTGTAGTGGATATTGCCGTCGCCCATATGGCCAAAGGCGCAGATCCGGGCGCCGGGCATCGCCGCCATGACGGCTTCGCCGGCTTCTCGCATGAACAGGGGGATGGTCGAGACGGGCACCGAAACATCGTGCTTGATCGATCCGCCTTCCGGCTTCTGGGCATCCGACATGCTCTCGCGCATGTGCCAAAGGGCTTTCTGCTGCGCGACCGATGCGGCGATCGTCGCATCCTGGACGAGGCCAGCTTCGAAACCCTGCTCGAGCAGCGCGTTCATCATGCGTTCGGCGGTTTCTGCTGAATCGGATGTCGAGATGTCGATCAGCACATACCATGGATGCACGGATTCCAGCGGATCGCGCACGCCGTCGATGTGGCGGGCGGTGATCTCGACGCCGAAGCGGGGCATCAGCTCGAAGCCGGTCAGAGAGGTGCCGCAGAGACTGGAGGCGAGATTGAACAGCGCCAATGCGTCCCCGACGGAACTCAGGCCGGTGAAGGCCACCTGCTTGCCGAGCGGCTGCGGGAAGAGCTTGAGCACCGCGCCGGTGATGATGCCGAGCGTGCCTTCCGCGCCGACGAAGAGATCGCGCAGATCATAGCCGGTGTTGTCTTTCTTCAGACGGCGCAGCCCGTTCCAGATCTCGCCCGTCGGCAGCACGACTTCCAGCCCGAGGCAGAGATGACGCATGTTGCCATAGGCGAGCACTGCGGTACCGCCGGCATTGGTCGAGAGATTGCCGCCGATGCGGCATGAGCCTTCCGAACCGAGCGACAGCGGGAAAAGCCGACCATGCACCTCGGCGGCCTTCTGTACGTCAGCAAGGATCGCGCCGCCATCGGCGACCAGAACGTTCGCGACCGGATCGACATCGCGCACCTTGTTCATGCGCTCGAGCGAGATGATGATGTCCGCCTTGCCTTCGCGTGGCGTTTGACCGCCGACGAGGCCGGTGTTGCCGGTCTGCGGCACGACCGCGGTGCCCGTTTCGGTGGCGAGCTTGAGGATCGCCGATACTTCCTCGACGTTGGCCGGTTTCAGCAGGAGAGGGGAGGAGCCGTGGTAGAGACCGCGGTTCTCGATCAGGTGCGGGGCCAGATCTGCCTCGCTGCGCAATGCGTATTTGTCACCGACGATGGCCGTGAAACGGTCGAGAAGTTCGGGGGTAACGGTTGCGCTCATCGAGCCTTGATCCTCTTGGTTATTCTCTCGGAGCCGCGGCACGCCGCAGCCGGTCATTAATGGCCTCGCCCAGCCCTTCATCGGGGATGGTGGAAAACGCAATGGTCGCCGCGCCGCTGGCGTCGGCCTTCTTCATGTAGTCGAACAGGTTGGCGGCCGCTTCCGCAAGGTCGCCGTCACGACTGAGGTTGAGGACGATCCTGGCGTCGTCGGAGCCCGGCACCTTGGTCGTGCCGAAAGCGATGAGGGCTTCTCCAGCCACAATCTGCGTTGCGTCGAGGCGGACGGCCGCACCCGGTGCATAATGCGAGGCGAGCATTCCGGGCGCCTCGATTGCGGCGGACGCCTTCTTCGAGCGCAGCAGCTTCTGTCCGGCGACGCGTTCGATCTCGGAGGCCGGCAGCCCGCCGGGACGCAGCAGCCTGAGCTTGCCATCCTCGACCTTTACGATCGTCGACTCGACGCCCACGGCGCTTGCGCCTGCATCGAGGATGAGCTTGATCCTGCCGCCGAGGTCCGCCTCGACATGATCGGCGCTGGTGGCGCTGATCTTGCCCGAGGTATTGGCGCTTGGCGCGGCGAGCGGTCGGCCGAAGGCGCGGATGAGCTCGCCAGCAAAGCCCTTGGGTACGCGGATGCCGACGGTATCGAGGCCGGCTGTTGCCAGCGCGTGAATGTGGCTCTCGGCCTTCAGCGGCAGAACGATTGTCAGCGGGCCAGGCCAGAACGCTTCCGCAAGCGCGCGAGAGACAGGGTCGAACACCGCATGCTCTTCGGCCATCGCGAGATCGGACATGTGGCAGATCAGCGGGTTGAAGCGCGGGCGGCCCTTGGTCTCGTAGATCCGGGTGATGGCGGCGGGATTGGTGGCGTCGGCGGCAAGGCCGTAGACGGTCTCCGTCGGGATCGCGATCGGGAAGCCTTCGCCGAGCACCGCGCAGCCGGCATCAATGGCCTGCTGCCTGTCTGTTGTGATGTCGATGATATCAGCCATGTGCCGCCCGGATTTCCATCCGGCAGTCCATAGGCCTTCCGCGCGCTGCGATCAATATCAGAGCTGGCGGATGATCCCGATCAGAGCGGGCGAATGATCCCGATCAGAGCGGGCGAATGATCCCGGTCAGAGCTGGCGAATGATCTCGCGGAGCTGTTCGTTGCGGGCACCGAGCAGCAGCACGTTCTTGATGGCGATCTGCGGATCGTGGGTGCGGAAAAGCAGGCCGTTGCCGCGCACCGTGCGATCGATCGTCATCTTCTCCGCGGTGTGCTCGCCCGGCCGGATGGCGACGGCGAAGTACATGCGGGAATACTGGACATCGATACGCTCGAAGAAGTTGTCGTTGTCGCCGATGTCGGCATAGAAATTGGCGATGTAGAATGCCCAGCTGACATCTTCGTATTGGGCAAACTTCGTCCGCGCCGCCGTTACGTGACAGTAGCCGAGATGCGGACTGTCCTTCAGTGTGCGATGGAACACCATCTTTGGAAACTGGATCGAACGGTGAAAGCCGTTGATGTTCTGGTGCGTCTTCACGCCGGCGGTCTGCAGCTTGCGGCCGGTTGCCTCCGCCACTTCGTCATGCGTGAGATAGCGGCGCTCGGCGGCGAGCCAGTGTGCCCGGTGTCGCGTGATCTTGCCTGTGCGCAGGAATTCGGAATGCGCGACAACAGGCGATTTGTCCTGCTCGGTCGTATCGTTGTTGACGTCGAAGTAACGAAGTTTCGCCATGGTCCGCATTCCGCATGCTGCTGCTATGGCGGCAAGGATAGGCAATCATGCTTAACGGCCTGTTAAGCGCCCCGTGTGCCTGTCCCGGAGTAAGAAATCACAGTACACCATGTCGCAAACAGGATGCCCTATGCTGAGCAGCCGACGCTTCGCCATCAAGCTCAGTGGTTTTGCCATGTCGCAATTGCCAATAACTGCTTTATTCTCCGCGTGGATGCCGGATCTGCGTGGCGATCCCGCGATACCTTGCTGCCTGTCGTCATTTTCGAAGCCGATGTCGCTTTACAGCCACGAGCCCGGCATACGCGATGATTAAATGTAACTCATGAAGAAGGTCTCCTGGCGGAGAGGGAGGACGTGCTTCCTGCCTCTTCGTCCTCGACAGGAACAGTTCGACCAGACGAGGATATGCAGATGGATATTCGCAGCAACGCGTTGCGGCAGCTCAAGAACCGGCGCGAAGGTTTCAGCCTGGAGCAGCCTTTCTATATCGACGAAGACTACTTCAAGCTCGATATGGAGATGATCTACTACCGCGACTGGCTGTTCATGGGCCATGATTGCGAGCTGCCGAAGCCTGGCGCCTATTTCACGGTGCAGATCGGTCAGTATCCGGTGGTGATCGTTCGCGGTCGCGACAACGTCATTCGCGCTTTCCACAACAGCTGTCGTCATCGCGGTTCGCGCGTCTGCACCAAGGAGCACGGCTCGTCTGTCCGTCTCGTCTGCCCCTATCACCAGTGGACCTACGACCTGGATGGCACGCTCGCCTTTGCCCGGCACATGGGCGACGACTTCGACAAGACCGGCTACGGTCTGAAGCCCGTCCACTGCGAAAACTTCGCGGGCTACATCTTCATCTGTCTCGCCGAAAAGGCGCCGGACTTCCAGCCGGTCCGCGACATGGTCGCCCCCTACATGCTGCCGCATCATCTCAAGGACGCGAAGATCGCGTTCCAGAGCACGATCATCGAAAAGGGCAACTGGAAGTTGGTCTGGGAAAACAACCGCGAGTGCTATCACTGCGCCGCCAACCACCCGGAACTCTGCCGCACCTATCCCGAGGCGCCGAGCGTTACGGGTACGGACGGTGGTGCCGATGATCCTGAAATCGCCGGCCACTGGGCGCGTTGCGAGGCGGCGGGCCTGCCGAGCAAGTTCCAGATCTCGCCCGACGGCCAGTTCCGTACAGCCCGCATGCCGCTGATCGAGGATGCCGAAAGCTACACCATGTCGGGCAAGCGCGCCGTCAGCCGTCCGCTGTCGGAGGACGTCACGATTGACCGGATCGGCACCATGCTGCTCTTCCACTACCCGACGACGTGGAACCATATTCTCGGCGATCACGCGATCTCCTTCCGCGTCCTGCCGCTGAGCGCCAACGAGACGGCGGTCACGACCAAGTGGCTGGTCCACAAGGATGCGGTCGAAGGCGTCGACTACAACCTCGAAGAACTGACTCACGTCTGGACGGAAACCAACGACCAGGACCGCCGCATCGTGGAAGAGAATGCCTTCGGCATCCACTCGCCAGCATACGAGCCTGGCCCTTACTCGATGCTGCACGAAGGCGGCGTCATGCAGTTCCTCGAATGGTATGGGAACTTCATGATCAATCGCCTGCAGGGCGATCAGGCAAAACTGTCGGTCGTCGCCTGACGAAACGCCGGGACCGGCTCCGCTCTCCAGCGGAGCCGCCGTCGCGCCAAGTTCTGGCGCGGGAGCAGTCGTGTCGACTTGACGTTAGGGCGTCGGTGCTAGTCGGTTATCGGATTATTGTCAAAATGATTGCCCAGTAGCAGCATTGTTTGCTGTTCGGCTTCAGTCAACTTGGCGACGTCGGGCCCAGTGCCCAAACGATATCGTCTATCAAGACCAAGGAGGACATTATGGATTTCAACCGGAAATGGTTCTACCGAACAGATGAAGCCTCCTGTTGGTTTGCCATTCAGTAGTTCTACTCCTGTATCGCGATCAAATACGCAGTTTTCTTGGGTCGTTATCCGCCTAGCCTTGATGAACGTGCGGGAAACGGACGTTACCAAACACATTAATAGCGCCCCGCTCGGTCGGGTCCCCCCGAAAAAGTCACCTGGCTCCAATTTTCTCAGTTTGCCGATGCGTTTATTCTGCATACTTGCCTCTATTGCGCATATTGGCGGAATACTTCCGCCTTCCCGAAGGGCAGGCAGGCGACCGAGGGCATCACAGGTATAGTCGATTTTGGCCAGACATCCGCTTGCGGCGGCGTCGGTCTTACAATGCTGCGTAGTGGCTGTAGGTGGTCGTCCCGATGCTATCGGCTATCGACGTTAATTTAGAAATCCTGATAATTCAATGCATTAACTTCCGGTTTTTGCACCGACGACGTAGCGATCGGGTCGGTTGTGGTGACCGGCGGGGCGGTGGCCGCAACCACTGGTTCTGGCTCTTCGCGCGACATGAACTCAATCTTCGCGAGAATCAGCGGCGGATCGGGCTCTCGGGCGGGCAGCAGGTTTCCTTGTGCCCAGACCTTCGCCAGATCGGCCTTGGCCATCGGCGCGACGTTGACGTCGATATCGGTCAGCGTCCCGGGAATGCGATAGGGACAGCGGCGTTTGCTGCAGTTGAGGCCGGACGAGAACTGCCAGAGGAGGTAGTTGTCCCAGTTTCCCATCGGAAACACGCCTTTGATCTCCGGCTTGTAGCGGGCATACCACAGCGGCAGCCGCGCCAGGACAGGATAGTCGTTGCGGTAGGCGGCGATGTAGCTGGCCGTGTCGTGATTGGTGTAGAGCACGGGATAACGCCCCGTCCTCGCTTTGATATGGCCGACAAAGATCTGCGCATCTTCCAGCGACATGAATTTCTGCGGGTCGATACCCTCCAGGTCGAGGATCATCATCTCGTCCGGTTTCGGATCGGCATAGTCGAGGAAGTGGTTGGCCTGCTCGATCGGATTGCCGGGGCGGGCCAGGTGATAGGCGCCCCAGAGCAGCCCGGCAGCCCGCGCGACCAGCCGTCGGGTCTGGAAAAGCTCGCGGCTCACCGCATACTTGCGCCACATCGTCTTGCAGTGGGCGACGGTATCGCCGGCGTGATCGCCCGTGCAGGAGAAGCTTTCGGGCAATCCATCGGAGGCTTTCGAGATGAAGGCCGCGACACGCTTGTCTGACAGCAGCGTTTCCCAGTCGATTGTGTTGAGCTCGTAGGCATCGACGACGATCGAATTCGATGTGGAGGTCCACGGCAGCGTGTCGTCGGCGGCGGCGCGCTGCGGGGCTCCGGCCGCGAGCGCCAGAAGCAGGATGCGGAGAAGGAAATTTCCACCGGAGCGCTTCATGGAACGAGCGTGGTGAAAACTGGTTAATGTTCGGTTAATCCGATGTCTCTTATAAAGAAAATGCCGGCGAAATGCGAAGGCGGGACAGCCGGGAACATGTTTGCGCGGCGCGCGTTACGCTACGCGTAGGTTCTGAATCGGAGGTCTTATGCTCAGCTCATTTAAGAAGGCTGCTATTGGCATTATCTCGTCCATCATGCTCGTGGCGGGCTTTACGCCGTCACAGGCGATGCCAATGCCCACCGCAGTGCAGGCCGAGAAGGCCGGCGATGTCCAGAATGTGCAATATTGCCGCTACGGTCGCTGCTCTTATCGTCCCGGTTACCCCGGCTACCGTCCGGGCTACTATCCAGGTTACCGTCCAGGCTACTATCCCGGATACCGTCCCGCCTATCGCCCCGGTTGGTATGGCGGGTATCAAGGCTATCCCTATTATCGCAGCGGGTACCGCTACTATAACGGCTACTGGTTCCCGCTTGCAGCCTTTGGTGCCGGCGCAGTGATCGGCGGTGCAATTGCCTCCGAGCCGCGTTACGCTGCGCCGCCTGCAGGCTCTGGCCATGTCGATTGGTGCTACGGCCGCTATCGCTCGTATCGTGCCTATGACAACACCTACCAGCCGAACAGTGGTCCGCGCAGGCAGTGCGTCTCGCCGTATTGATCCGGCCTTTTGTCACAACGCGAGCCCGGCAGTGATGCCGGGCTTTTGTTTTAAAGGATGTCGACCCGCTTGAGCAGCCACCAGGCAAGCACGATGGAGGCGATGATCAGGCCGACGGCATACTCGGTGCCGCCAGAGCCCTGCGCGAAGGGCAGGTTTGCCGTGTTCATACCGAAGAAGCCGGTTACCAGCGTCGGCGGCAGCAGGAAGGCCGTCATGATCGACAGAATGTAGAGGTGGCGGTTCGTCTCCGATGACAGCTTGGAGTCGATTTCTTCGTGCAGTAGCCGCGCCCGGTCCTGCAGGGCGTAGATGTCGTGATCGACAGTTTCGAGGCGGCTGGTCAGGCGCCCGGCGACGTCCTCGAAGCCGAATGGCATCTCGTCATCATGGGAGGCCGCAGCGCGCCGCATATGCGCAAGGACCGTTCTCAGGTGCCGATGGAGCCTGACAACGGTGCGGCGCACCGGAGCCAGCCGGCGGCGCTCGTCGCGTGGCGTGTTGTCGTAGACGTAGTCCTCGATCACATTCAGCTCTTCCGTCATTTCCATGACGATCGCGATCAGTGTGCGCTGGAATTCGATGACCAGCGTCTCGAACAGGTCCACAGGCCGTTCGAACTTCCCCGGGTTCTTCTCCACGAGCGCGCGCGCCCGCTCGACGCTACGCAGGGGTTGCAGACGCGTCGTGATGATGAAGCGGTCGGAGATCGCAAAATGCAGCCACCCGAGATCGGCAGTCTCCTGATCGAACTCGCGCTGGCAGTCGACGAGCGTGCCGTACAGCATCTGTTCGTCGACGGTGATAGCGGCGTGCGTGTCGCGGGTTGTCAGCGCCGCCTTGGCGTCGTCGTTGAGGCCGTCGATCGTGTCGAGCAATGCGGGGACACGGGCATCGGCGAGATTGAGATGCAGCCAGTAGAAACCGCCTTCCGCCGTCAGGTCCGCTTGCATCGCACTGTTCGGTAGCCGCACCGCCTTGCCTTCCTCCGGCGAGAACCGGTAGGCCCAGACAAGTCCCGGTATTTTGGCGGGCAGTGTATCCATATTCGCCGGTCCCCTTGTGATGGCGGCATGTGTCTTTAGATAATTTCCATGACGATAGTTTGTGCGGCGGCGCAAGAGCGAATGCAAATGTCATCATGCCGCAAGGCCAAGAGCGAAGAGTTTAAAATTGACGTTTACGTAAAAATCAATTAGCCCTGCCACTGGAGGAAGCCTGAGGCGACGCGCACTCCAGGCGGTCATGCGAGGAGACTACCATGTACAAGGCACCTGTCGAAGACATCGCATTTACGCTGAAGCACGTTGCCGGGATGGGACAGGCGATCGAAAGCGGCCTGCTCGGTGATCTCGGTGAAGACCTGGTCGATGCCATTCTCGCTGAAGCCGGGCGCTTTGCGACGGACGAGGTTGCCCCGCTCGCGGAGATTGGCGATCGGCAGGGCGCCCGTCTAATAAACGGCGAGGTGACGACACCGGACGGTTGGCGCGATCTCTACAAGAACTGGATCGCCGGCGGCTGGAACGGGCTCACCGCGCCCGAGGAGTTCGGGGGGCAGGCGCTGCCGCACATGCTCAATGTTGCGGCTCTTGAAATGTGGAACTCCGGCTCGACCGCCTTCGCGCTCTGCCCGACACTCACCATGGGGTCCGTCGAGGCCATTTATACGCATGGTTCCGACGCCCTGAAGAACCTCTATCTCGCCAAGCTCGTCTCCGGTGAGTGGACCGGCACGATGAACCTGACCGAGCCGCACGCAGGCTCCGATCTCGGCGCACTCAAGACACGCGCCGAACGTCGCAACGACGGCACCTACCGCATCTTCGGACAGAAGATCTTCATCACCTGGGGCGAACACGACGCCGCCGAGAATATCATCCACCTCGTGCTCGCCCGCCTGCCGGACGCTCCGGCCGGAACCCGCGGGATCTCCCTGTTCCTCGTCCCGAAGTTCCTCGTGAATGCGGATGGCTCGCTCGGCGCCCGCAACGATCTCTTTGCCCACTCGCTGGAGCACAAGCTCGGCATCCACGGTTCCCCGACCTGCACCATGATCTACGGCGACGGTCGGTTCGGCGAAGACAAGGGCGCGGTCGCATGGCTTGTCGGCGAGGAAAACAAGGGCCTCGCCTGCATGTTCACGATGATGAACAATGCCCGCCTGGCTGTCGGCATGGAAGGCGTGGCGATTGCGGAAGCCGCCACCCAGAAGGCGATCGCCTACGCCAGAGAGCGCACGCAGGGCAAGGCGCCGGGCTGGACCGGAACCGGCATGAGCCCGATCATCGAGCATCCCGATATCGCACGCATGCTGCTGACGATGAAGGCGCTGACGCAAGGCGCGCGCGCCATCTCCTACAGCTGCGCCCACGCCACCGACATGGCACATCGCGCCGACGACAATACCCAGCATTGGCAGGAGCGGGCAGCGCTTCTGACACCGATCGCAAAGTCCTTCTCCACCGATGTCGGCGTCGATGTCGCGTCGCTCGGCATCCAGGTCCATGGCGGCATGGGCTTCATCGAGGAGACCGGTGCCGCGCGTTATCTGCGCGACGCACGTATCGCTCCCATCTACGAAGGCACCAACGGCATACAGGCGATCGACCTCGTCACGCGGAAGCTGCCATTGTCGGGTGGCGCGCAGGTGCATGGCTTCATCGATGAGCTGAAGGGCATCGCTGACACAGTGCGAGCCGTCAATCTGCCGGGCTTCGCTTCGACGGCAAACCGTTTGGACGCTGCCATCACCGATCTGGGCGAGGCAACCGACTGGCTGCTGACACAGCTGGCCGACGGCAACACCGCGGCCGCCCTGAGCGGCGCCACGCCATATCAGCGTCTCTTCGGTCTCGTGCTCACGGGCTGCTACCTCGCCAAGGGAGGCCTTGCCGCCGTTGATAGCGGCGCGGAAGCGCGCGTGGCCCTCTGCCGCTTTGCCGCCGAGAACCTCTTGCCCGAGGTGACGGCCCTGAAGGATGCCGTGATAAGCGGCGCGCCGAGCCTGGCCGCCGCCAGAATTGCTCTTGCCTGAGGAATGCAGATGACCGAGCACATTCTCATCGAACGGCATGCCAGCCATCCCGATGTCCAGATCATTCGCTTCAATCGGCCGGAAAAGAAGAACGCGATCACCCGCGCTATGTATTTGACGATGGCGGAGGCCCTGACCGCCGCCAACGACGACGCCACGATCCGGGTAACGGCATTCCTCGGCACCGAAGGCTGCTTCTCCGCCGGCAACGACCTTGGTGACTTCGTGGCCGTTGCCATGGGTGGCGGAATGCCGCGCGAGATCATCGATTTTCTCTACGCGCTTGTCCGCTCCGAGAAGCCGTTGGTCTCCGGTGTCGACGGCCTGGCCATCGGCATCGGCACGACGATGAACCTGCATTGCGATCTCACGATCGCTTCAACCCGCAGCCAGTTCCGGACGCCATTCGTCGATCTCGCGCTGGTGCCGGAAGCCGCATCCAGCCTGATCGCGCCGCGTATCATGGGCCATCAGCGTGCCTTTGCCTTGCTTGCCGCCGGCGAGCCGTTCTCGGCTGAGGAGGCAAGGGACGCCGGGCTGGTCTGGAAGGTCTGCGCGCCCGACGAAGTCGAGGCCGCAACGCTGTCGGCAGCCGCGAAACTCGCGGCCAAGCCGCCGGAGGCACTGCGCATCGCCCGCGAACTCATTCGCGGCGATCAGGCGGAAATCATCGCCCGCATCGACGAAGAGGCCCGCCAGTTCTCGGCGCGGCTACACAGCGCCGAAGCGCGGGCCGCGTTCGAGGCCTTCATGCGGCGTTAAGGTTAGAAAAATCTGATTTTCGTCAAATTTTAAGCGTGTCTTAAATTTCATTCTAATATGAGGATGTGACGGCTTGCATTTGCCGCAGCCGTCCGGGCGCATGAGGCGCCTTGCTTCGCTTTGCCCCAGCATTCTGCCGCATTGAGTGGCCCGCGTTCCGCCTTGAGCGACGCGGACCGTTCCCGAAAGGAAATTTCCTTGAAGAAGAAGACGAACCTGATGACGCGCATCCTGTTTGCCGCGTCTGCCGTTGTTCTCGCGGCTTTTGCCGCTTTCTCCTACTACATCAACTCAGTCGAACGGGATTCCGCGACCACCGCGATCGAGGCGAACATCCGCTCCTCGGGCGAGCAGGCCGCGCATAGCCTTGCCAACTGGATGAACGGCCGCGTCACGCTGACCGCCATGGCCGCGAACGCCATCGGCCGCGCCGCAGACCAGAAGGGCGTCGAGGGCGTTCTTCAGAACGACGTTCTCACCAGCCAGTTCGTTAGCACCTATTTCGGCGATGAGCAGGGCGTCTTCACCATGTGGCCGAAGCTGCCGATGCCGGACGGTTATGATCCGCGCAAGCGTCCATGGTATCAGGATGCCGTGAAGGCCAACGCCAGCATCATGACCGAACCCTATACCGACGCATCGAGCGGCGACCTTATCATCAGCGCTGCCGTCCCGGTCAGCCACGATGGCAAGCTTGCAGGCGTCGTCGGCAGCGACTTTTCGCTGAAATCGATGGTCGACATGATCAAGGAAATCGATCTTGGCGGCAAGGGAACGGCGTTCCTCGTCAACAAGAGCGGCCAAATCCTCATTCACCCGGATGCAAAGCTGGTGACGAAGACGCTCACCGACGCATTCCCGACGGCCACCCCGTCGATCGCCAGCGGCCTCGTCGAGACCGAGTTTGCGGGCAAGGACGTCCTCGTCAGCTTCATGCCGGTTGCCGGCCTCCCGACCGTTGAATGGTACCTCGGCTTCGTCGTCGATAGCGATGCGGCATTTGCCTCGCTGAACGAGTTCCGGATTGCCGCGACCATTGCCACGATCCTGGCCGTTGGCCTGATGATCGCTGCGATGGCCTGGCTGCTGCACGGCCTCATTATTCGCCCGGTCACCGACATGACGGCCGCCATGCAGAGGCTTGCTGCCGGCGACCTTTCTGTTGCCATTCCCGGCGAAGAGCGCCGCGACCAGATCGGTTCGATGGCCGAGGCCGTTGCCGTCTTCAAGAAGAACGCCGTCGACCGCGAGCGGCTGGAAGGCGAAGCCGAATCCGGCCGCGCGCTGACCGAGCGCGAGCGTCAGGACCGTGAGGTCCAGAAGAACCGCGAGGCAACCGAAATCCGCCATGCGGTGGATGCGCTCGCCGGCGCCCTGGGTGCGCTCTCCGACGGTAACCTCGCCCACCGCATCGACACGCCCTTCGCGTCGCACCTCGACCGCCTGCGCACCGACTACAACTCGGCCGTCGGCAAGCTTCATGGCGCGCTGCAGATGGTCGGCAACAACGCCCATGCCATCGATGCCGGTGCCACGGAAATCCGCACCGCTGCCGACGGTCTGGCACGCCGCACCGAACAGCAGGCCGCTTCCGTCGAACAGACGGCGGCAGCGCTCGAGGAAATCACGACGACGGTCAAGGATACCGCCCGTCGTGCGGAGGATGCCGGCAAGCTCGTCTCGCGGACCCGCGCGGGCGCCGAGGAATCCGGCAACATCGTCAGCAAGGCTGTTTCTGCGATGACGGAAATCGAGCAGTCCTCGCAGAAGATCGGCAATATCATCAGCGTGATCGACGATATCGCCTTCCAGACAAACCTTCTCGCACTCAACGCCGGTGTCGAAGCTGCGCGTGCCGGTGAAGCCGGCAAGGGCTTCGCCGTCGTCGCGCAGGAAGTTCGTGAACTGGCTCAGCGCTCGGCCAATGCCGCCAAGGAAATCGAGAGCCTGATCACCGCCTCGAACGCTCAGGTCCGCTCCGGCGTGACGCTGGTGGGCGATACCGGCAAGGCACTCGAAGCCATCGTCGGCCAGGTGCAGGAGATCAGCCGCCACGTCGACGCGATCGTGACCGCAACCCGCGAGCAGTCGACGGGCCTCGCCGAAATCAACACGGCCGTCAACACCATGGACCAGGGGACACAGCAGAACGCTGCCATGGTCGAGGAGCAGACGGCTGCCAGCCACGGACTGGCGCAGGAAGCGGCCAAGCTCATGCAGCTTCTCGGCCAGTTCAACCTGCAGGCTTCGCATCAGAGCATGGCATATAGCCGCCACGCCGCCTGATCGAAGCAGAGATCGAACAATCGAAACGCCCGCGCTCGTCGCGGGCGTTTTGCTTTGCGGGGAGCGCATCGTCCGCGGTTGGCCGACGCTGATTAAAAAGTCATACTTTTAATCAAATCTTACAGATATTTGGCTTTAGTGACATGCAATGCATGACGCAGGCCGGATGTCATCCGGATACCCCCGCAACCCCATCAGAACGAGTGACCGTACGGACGATCGATCGCGATCGGCTGTGCGAGATCCTCCGCAGTATGAGACCGCCGCATGTCCAAACTGAAGATCAAAACGCTCCTTCCGCTTCTCTTCCTGTCGCTCGTTGCCATTGCGCTGGTGCAGGGTGCGATCGCGGCCTTCTCGCTGACCAATCTCGAAGCCAACACCCGGCAGATCGGCGCGCAGAACATTCCGAACACCGAGCGGCTCTATGCGATCGTCACGACGCTGAACGACGTTCGCCGCAGCTATGCCGACTATCTGCTCGCGACCGGCAAGACGGACTTCCGTAATGCCGAGACGACCCTGAAGACCCGCCGCCAGCGTCTCAACACCGCAATCGACGCTTTCGACAAGCAGCCGAAGAGCGATTACATGAGCCAGAATTTCGGCCGCCTGCAAAAGGCGCTCGCCAACGATGCGGCGCTTGCCGACAAGATCATTGCGCTCGCGCTCGACAACAAGCGCAGTCTGGCGAACAGCCTGTATCGCGGCGAACTCTCGATGTCCGCCAACAACATCCAGACCCTCGTCGACGGAATGCTCGCCAAGGATCGGCAGTCGACCGACGCCGCGCTTTCTGCAGCCGCTGGCAACTATAGTGCAGGCATCCTGTCGATCGTCGGTGGTCTTGCGGTCGCCCTGGCCGTTGCCGTCGCTGCCGCCTTCCTGGCATGGAAGCGGATTTCGCAGCCGATCTCGACGATTGCCGCCCGCATGGCCCGTCTCGCGGATGGCGATCTCGACGCTGCTGTTCCCTATGCCGGTCGCAAGGATGAGATCGGCGATATGGCCGCAGCCGTCGCGGTCTTCCGCGACAACTCCTTCGCGCGCCTCGATCTCGAACGCAACGCCGAGCACACCCGCGAACAGGCGCAGGAGGAACGGTCGCGCAACGAAGCCTCGAAGGCCCGCGAAGCCGCCGAAATCCAGCACGCCGTCGCAGCCCTTGCCGACGCCTTGGGCGCACTCTCGGAAGGCGACCTGACGCGGACGATCGAGACGCCGTTTGCCGATCACCTCGATCGCCTGCGTAGCGATTTCAACGCTTCCGTCGCGAAACTGCGGGCTGTTCTTCAAGAAGTTGGTGAGAACGCGCACGCGATCGACGCCGGTGCCGGAGAAATCCGCACCGCTGCCGATGGCCTCGCACGCCGCACCGAGCAGCAGGCCGCCTCCATCGAGGAAACGGCGGCAGCGCTCGAGGAGATCACCACGACCGTCAAGGACACCGCGCGTCGCGCCGAGGAAGCCGGCACGCTGGTCACCCGGACGCGCAACGGCGCGGAAGAATCCGGCAACATCGTCCGCAAGGCGGTTTCGGCGATGACGGAGATCGAGAGCTCGTCCGAAAAGATCTCCAACATCATCAGCGTCATCGACGACATCGCCTTCCAGACCAACCTTCTGGCGCTGAACGCCGGCGTCGAGGCGGCCCGCGCGGGTGAGGCCGGCAAGGGCTTTGCCGTTGTCGCCCAGGAAGTCCGCGAACTGGCGCAGCGCTCCGCGCACGCCGCCAAGGAAATCGAAAGCCTGATCACCGCCTCGAACAGCCAGGTTCGCTCCGGCGTGATGCTCGTCGGCGACACCGGCAAGGCATTGGAAGCGATCGTCGGGCAGGTCCAGGAAATCAGCCGCCACGTCGACGCGATCGTGACAGCAACCCGAGAGCAGTCGACCGGGTTGGCCGAGATCAATACGGCAGTGAACACGATGGATCAGGGTACGCAGCAGAACGCCGCGATGGTCGAAGAGCAGACAGCTGCCAGCCACGGGCTGGCGCAGGAAGCCGCCAAGCTGATGCAGCTGCTGAGCCAGTTCAATCTGCAGGCCGCATCCTACGGCACGGGATCATACGGCCGCTACGCCGCCTGATCGAGGCAGAGACCGAACAATCGAAACGCCCGCGCTCGTCGCGGGCGTTTTCGCGTTCAGGCCTTATTTCTCCAGCGTCGCCACGACCTCAACATGCGATGTCCAGAGAAACTGATCGATCGGCGTGACGCTGGTGATGCGATAGCCACCCTCGACCAGAATCGCGAGGTCACGGGCGAGCGTCAGCGGGTTGCAGCTGACCGCCACGACCTTCTTGACGCTGGAGCGGGCTAGCTCCTTGCACTGGAACTCGGCGCCGGCGCGCGGCGGATCGAAGACGACAGCGTCGTAGACCTTGAGCTCGGATGTCATCAACGGCCGGCGGAAGAGATCGCGTTTTTCGGCGGTAACTGGCTTCAGGCCCTGCGCGTTGCGCGCCGCGTGGTCGAGCGCGGCGATCGCCTTGTCGTCTGATTCCGCGGCATGCACGCGCCCGATGCGCGCGAGCCGGAGCGAGAACGTGCCGGCGCCGGCAAAGAGATCAGCGATCCGCTTCGCCTTGCCGACGTGAGCAACGACAAGCTCCGCCATCGCGTCTTCGGCCTGCTTCGTCGCCTGCGTGAAACCGCCGGGTGGCGGCGAGACATTGACGCCGCCGAATTCGACGATCGGCTTCACCGGTTCGACGAGGATCTCGCCATTCAGCGAAACGCGAGCGATGCCGCGAAGGGTCAGGATCGTTTCAATCGCCTTGCGACGCTGCTGGTCGGAAAGCTTCTTGACGCCATCGACCGCAAGGTCAAGACCGGACAGTGTTTCGAGAACGGAAATGCGGAAGGCTTCGGCGCTGGTCGCCAGCGCCGCACCGATGGCCTTGATCGCCGGCAGCCTGGCGATAACCGCTGCCGACGAGATGGGACATTCCTCGATCGCGACAATATGGTGGCTTTCAGCCTGGTTGAAGCCGATCAGCATGTCCTTTTCGGTCCGCCGGGCGGCGAAAACGACACGCCGGCGCTCGCCGGGACGGGCCGCCACGAGTTCGCCGACGTCAGGCGTCAGGCCCTTCGACTTCAGGGCATCTATGACGAGTTGGCGCTTGAAAGCGCGGTACGGGGCATCCGTCAGATGTTGCAGCGTACAGCCGCCACAGGTGCCGTTCACCCCATCGGGGCCGAAATGGCGGCAGGACGGTTCCTGCCGATCGGGCGATGCCGTCGCAATCGACATGATGGTGCCATGGCTTTTGACGCGCGCGATCGCGACCGTCTCGCCAGGCAGAGCGAAGGGGACATAGATCGGGCCATCTGGGCTGTTGGCGATGCCATCGCCCAAGGCGCCGAGCTTCTGGATCGTAACGGTTTCTGCGCTCACGGCTTCGTTCCTGCGAGAAGAAATTCCAGATTGCCGTCGCCACCGGCGATCGGCGAGGGGATGAGGCCAAGGCTCTTCCAGCCCATGTCTTCGACGAACCAGCGTTCCAGCTCGGCAGCGACAGCGGGAGCGGAGGAGGGGTCCTTGAGCAGTCCGCCCTTGCCGATCGCATCGCGCCCGGCCTCGAACTGCGGCTTGACCAGCAGCACGGCAGCGGTGCCGGCCTCGGCGAGATCGAGCGCCGGCGCAAGCGCCAGCTTCAGCGAAATGAAGGAAACGTCGGAGACGATGAACGAGACCGCATGGCCGATATCGTCCGCGACGAGGTTGCGGGCATTAAGGCCCTCGATATTCGTCACGCGCGGATCGGCGGTCAGGCGAGGATGCATCTGGCCATGGCCGACGTCGATCGCCGTCACATGCGTGGCACCGCGCTCCAGCAGAACCTCCGTGAAGCCGCCGGTCGAGGCGCCGACGTCAAGACAGTGCTGACCCGCGGGATCGAGCTTGAAATGGTCGAGGGCGGCCGTCAGCTTCAGAGCGGCGCGCGAGACGTAATCCTGCGCCGGATCGTCGATTTCGATGACCGCATCATTGGAGAAAAGCGCGCCGGCCTTGACGACGACCTTGCCGCCCACCTTTACCGTGCCGCGTTGCACGGCATCGCGCGCACGCGAGCGGCTCGCGAAAAGGCCGAGGCTGACGAGAAGCTGGTCGAGACGTTGTGTGTTCTGTTCTGACATCGGCTGTCCATGACGGTCAAAGCCGTCAGTTGCAAGCCTTTTGTTGGTTCTCACACCACGCGGACGTCGCTATCAGCTCCAGGAATTCGTTCCGAGGTCCTTTTTGCCAACCATGACTTCGACCGATTTGTCGCCGGTCTTCACCCAGGTCTCGCAGATTTCCTTTCCGGCGTCCCGGCCGCCCTTCCACGTGCGGCAGAACTTGTCCTTCTTGATGGCCCACACGCCTTCTATCGGGATGACCTGCCCGTTGTCGAGCTTCACCTGGCCCTTTCCCTTGCCGTCCGCGCCAAGCGAGAGGGTGCCGGCATATCCCTTTCCGGGACCGCCGAGGATCAGCTCTTTGTCTTGGCCGAGCAGGGCCGTCAGCTCCTGGCCGGTCATCTTCTGCTTTTCAGCTGCGGCTGCGGCTCCGCCGATAAGCAAAGTGGCAGCCAGAACCCCGATGACGACACGCATGCCGATCCCCTCCGTGATTTATGGATCGCTAATATACATTCATCGAGTGAAGCCGGAAGAGAGATTCTTCACTGCTGAGTTGAAGTGGCCTATAGCGACCACACTAGCGCCACAGGCTCCTGATTCACCGAAAAGAGCGTTGTCATGAGTTTTGTAACGGCCGTCCTCGTTCATGTCGCCTCGATGTCCGAAGGCATGGCGTGGTATCGGCGGGCGTTTCCTGAGGCGGTCGTCGAGATCAGCGAGCCATCCGGCTTCGAATTCCTGAAGATCGGCCAGACGCAGCTGGAGATCGTGCCGGCTGACGAAAAGGTCGCCAGCGGCGCAGCCGGCTCTGTCGTCTACTGGTGGGTGGATGATTTCGATCAGGTCCTCGCGCATCTGCAGAGCGTCGGCGCCATTCTCTATCGAGGTCCCATGAAGATCGATGGAGAGCTCTGGATGTGTCAGGTCCGCGATCCCTGGGGCAACTGCATCGGCATCCGCGGACCGCTGGCCAAACCCAAAAACAGCGAAGTCTCACGATAACGCAATAGTGACTGGCGCGGTCGCCACCCGCGGCCGTGCCTGATCACCCGGCGTGTTGCACCGCACAATTTTTTAAATAAATCGAAAGCCTTGCCACCTATGGTTTGGCTGATTGCAGCGGTCCGTGGCCGCTTTTGCCATGATGGCCCTCAATCAGATCTGCCGATCATGTTCGCCGAATTACCAAAGTATGCCTTCGCATGCTCTGGCTTTGCCATGCCTGTGCGCTTCAAGAGAGATTGACTGATGTTGGCCAAGAACATGTCCCTGAACGGTAAGCTCGCCGCGACTTTCGCTGCGCTGATCCTTATCTTTCTATCCGTTTCCAGCTTTGTTTACTTCAAGGCGAATGTGGTTGCCGAAGCTGCCGTTCAGCAGAAGAAGTCGGAACTGCTCGTCAACCAGATCGACGATGCGCTGCAGGCGATGCTCGAGCAGGCCGTCAACCTGCGCGGCTTCCTGCTGTTTCGCAGTGACAGCACCTATGGCGATATTTTCGCGAACCGCGAGCGCATGCTGAAGGCGATCGATGCCGCACGGACGACGGCTGCCGGCAACGGTGATTTCGTCGGCCAGATCGACGCCATGCAGAAGGCCGCAGATCTCTATTTCCACCAGCTTGCCGAGCCGCAGTCGAAGGCGCGCAAGGAAACCGACATGCCGATCGACCAGATCGTCAAGATCGGCGTCAACGAGACCAAGGGTCAGCTCGACGGCTTCCGTCAGGCTTCCGCCAAGATCAAAGCCGCAGCCCGCGACGAATCGAATGCGCTTGCCGACAGCAAGGCGCAGGCGAGCCGGGCGCTGAACATCAGCCTGCTCACCGGCGGTATCGCCGCTGCCGCTGCTGCCGTCCTGCTTGCCTGGATGCTGTCGCGCAGCATCGTTCGCCCGATCGTCGGCATGACCTCCGCCATGGGCCGTCTTGCTGGTGGCCAGCACGACATCGACGTTCCGGCGCTTGATCGTCAGGACGAAGTCGGCCGCATGGCCCAGTCGGTTCTAGTCTTCAAGGATGCGGCGATCGAGAAGTTGCGCCTTTCGGGCGAAGCCGATCGCATGCGCAGCGATGCCGAGCGCCAGCGCCAGATGAGCGACGAGCAGAAGGCACGCGAGGAAGCGGAGCTCCGCTTCGCCATCGAAGGCCTTGCCGGCGGTCTGTCCGATCTTGCCAACGGCAATGTCGCCGTCCGCATCACGACGCCTTTCGCATCGCAGTTCGATCGTCTCCGCAACGACTTCAACAACGCCGTCGAGAAGCTGCAGGCTGCTCTTCAGTCGGTCGGCCGCAATGCGTCCGCCATCAACGCCGGCGCCGGTGAAATCCGTTCCGCTGCCGATGATCTCGCCCGCCGCACCGAGCAGCAGGCTGCGGCCGTCGAGGAAACAGCAGCCGCGCTCGAGGAAGTCACCACCACCGTTCGCGACTCCGCCAAGCGTGCCGAGGATGTCGGCCAACTCGTCGAGCGCACGCGCCTCGGTGCCGAAAAGTCCGGCGATGTCGTCCGCAAGGCCGTTGCCGCCATGCAGGAAATCGAGAAGTCGTCAGACGCGATCAGCAACATCATCGGCGTGATCGACGACATCGCGTTCCAGACCAACCTTCTCGCCTTGAACGCCGGCGTCGAAGCCGCGCGTGCGGGCGAAGCAGGCAAGGGCTTTGCCGTCGTCGCGCAGGAAGTGCGCGAGCTCGCGCAGCGCTCGGCAAATGCCGCCAAGGAGATCAAGGCGCTGATCAACACCTCGGGCACGCAGGTTAATGCCGGCGTCTCGCTGGTTGACGAAACCGGCAAGGCGCTTGCCGAAATCGTCGGTGCGGTCCAGGAGATCAACAAGCACGTCAGCGCCATCGTCACCGCAACGCGCGAGCAGTCGGTCGGCCTGCAGGAGATCAACACCGCCGTCAACAACATGGACCAGGGCACGCAGCAGAATGCCGCCATGGTCGAGGAGCAGACGGCGGCGAGCCATTCGCTGGCACAGGAAGCAGGCGCTCTCGACGATCTGCTCGGTCAGTTCAATCTCGGTCATGCCCGCGCTGAAGCGCCAAGGGCGGCGGTCGCCAGCCCCGCGTCCCGCCCGGTCGCATCGCCGGCCCGCGCACTGACCCGCACGGTCGCCAAGGCCTTCGGCGGCGGCAGGGCTGCAACGGCAGCCGCGGTTCAAGAAGACTGGACGGAGTTCTGAGCTGAAAAGCAGTGACTGAGAAAGAGAAGCCACCTTCTCTAATTCGCCAGTGACTTGAACGCGGAAATCTGTACCTACGAGAAACGGGAAACGCTCGCAGCAAGCCGCTGCGAGCGTTTTCGTTTTCCGAAACCTGTTCTACGGTGTGATGGAGAAACCTACGGAATAGGAGATTGCGGACGCATGCTTCATCACATCTCTTTCGGCGTCTCGGACATCGAACGCTCAGCGGCGTTCTACGACGCCGCTCTAGCGCCTCTCGGCTATATTCGTGTCTGGGAGGATCTGAGGCCCGGAGAAGCGGATCAGGCCGTCGGTTACGGAATTGGTGGCGGCGGCGATAAGTTCGCGATCAAATTTCGTCCGGAGGGCCAGCGCCCGCCGGGGCCCGGCTTTCATCTGGCCTTCGCCTCCACGAGCAGACGAGCGGTCGCCGATTTTCATGAGGCCGCGATCGCACATGGAGGCATCGATAACGGGTCGCCTGGTCTTCGTGCCCATTACGGACCACATTACTTTGCGGCCTTCGTGGTCGACCCGGATGGTCACCATATCGAAGCCGTTTTCAATTCTCCTGACTAGCCGCAAGAAAGGTCAAAGGGCAGCGGGAGCTTTTCTCCGGTTGATGACGACGCCGGACTAGCCGGCGGCGCCGACGCCGAACGCTGCAGGGCGTCCAAGCACCCGGAAGACGGTCGAGACGATCCCGGCGCGGTCGAGACCGGCATGGGCGTTCATCACCTCGGGCTTTGCCTGCTCCATCCAGATGTCGGGCATCACAAGCGAGCGGATTTTCAGGCCGTTGTCGAGCAGCCCGTCAGCCGACAGGAACTGCATGACCTGGCTGCCGAAGCCGCCGACAGATCCTTCCTCGACGGTGATCAGGATTTCGTGGTGGCGGGCAAGCTGGCGGATCAGGTCGTGATCGAGCGGCTTGGCGAAGCGCGCATCGGCAACCGTCGTGGAAAGACCGGCCGCATCCAGATCCTCGGCGGCAAGCAAACAGTCGGCAAGGCGGGTGCCGAACGACAGCAGCGCCACCTTTGCGCCTTCCTTGACGACGCGGCCCTTGCCGATCTGCAGGATCTCGCCGCGAACGGGCATTTCGATGCCGACACCTTCACCGCGTGGATAGCGGAACGAGATCGGGCCGGCATCATAAGCGGCGGCAGTGCGCACCATGTGCTTCAGCTCGGCCTCATCGGATGCCGCCATGACGACGAAGCCGGGCAGGGTGGCGAGGAACGCCGTATCGAACGAGCCCGCATGCGTCGGACCATCGGCACCGACGAAACCGGCGCGATCGATCGGGAAGCGAACCGGCAGGCCCTGGATCGCCACATCGTGGACAACCTGGTCGTAGGCGCGCTGCAGGAAGGTCGAGTAAAGCGCGGCAAACGGCTTGAAGCCCTCGGCGGCAAGGCCGGCCGCGAACGTCACCGCATGCTGCTCGGCAATGCCGACATCGAAGCAACGGGATGGGAAGATGCTGGCGAGCTTGTCGAGCCCGGTACCATTCGGCATGGCGGCGGTGATGCCGACGATCTTGTCGTCAAGCTCGGCTTCCTGCACCAGTGCTTCGGCGAAGACGCTCGTGTAGCTCGGTGCATTCGGCTTCACCTTCGCCTGCGCGCCGGTGATGACGTCGAACTTGTTGACGCCGTGATACTTGTCGGCTGCGGCTTCCGCCGGCGCATAGCCTTTGCCCTTCTGCGTCACGACATGGATCAGCACAGGGCCTTCCGCATGGTCGCGCACATTGCGCAGCACCGGCAGCAGGTGTTCGAAGGAGTGACCGTCGATCGGGCCGATGTGGTAAAAACCCATCTCCTCGAACATGGTGCCGCCGGTCACATAGCCCCGTGCATGCTCGACGGCGCGGGTGATGGCACGGTCGACTTTCTTGCCGAGATAGGCCGTCAGTTTCTTGCCGAAATCGCGGAAGCCCATGTAGGTGCGCCCGGAGGCAAGACGTGCCAGATAGGCGCTCATCGCGCCGGTCGGAGGCGCGATCGACATGTCGTTGTCGTTGAGGATGACGATCAGCCGGGCGTCGAGCGCGCCAGCATTGTTCAGCGCCTCATACGCCATGCCTGCCGACATCGCGCCATCGCCGATCACGGCGATCACGCGGCGGTCGGTCTTGTCGAGATCGGAGGCAACGGCCATGCCGAGGCCGGCGGAGATCGACGTCGAGGAGTGAGCAGCGCCGAAGGGGTCGTATTCGCTTTCGGCGCGACGGGTGAAGCCCGAGAGGCCGTCTTCCTGGCGCAGCGTGCGGATACGGTCGCGACGACCGGTGAGGATCTTGTGCGGATAGCACTGATGCCCGACGTCGAAGATCAGCCGGTCTTCGGGCGTGTTGAAGACGTTGTGGATGGCGATCGTCAGTTCGACGACGCCGAGGCCGGCCCCCAGATGTCCGCCGGTCTTGGATACCGCGTCGATCATTTCATCCCGGACTTCGCGCGCCAGCTGCGGCAGATCGCGATCCTCCAGCTTTCGGAGGTCGGCTGGATAGGTAACCTTATCCAACAGCGGCGTCTTCGGCGGTTGTGTCACGGGTGGGTGCTCTTTCTTGTCATTCTTGGGCAGGAAGCCTTTAAGGCATAAATTGCGGTGAAAAAAGTCGATTTCAAGAACCGCAGACTCCCTTTCTAAAGGAGATCAGCCTTCGGGCAAAGGTATGAATTCTTCCTCATCCCCTGGAACGATGTCGAACTTGCCGGTCCGCCACTCTTCCTTCGCCTTCTCGATGCGCTCCTTCGAGGAGGAAACGAAGTTCCACCAGATGTACCGCTTCGAGTTCAGGGCGGCACCCCCGAACAGCATCAGGTGACAGCCCTGACTGCCGGCTTCGAGCGTGATCTGGTCGCCGGGACGGAAGACGAGCAACTGATCGGCGGCAAACTTGTCGCCGGCGACGATGAGGTCGCCTGACAGGACATAGGCAGCCCGCTCTTCATGTCCGGCGCCGAAAGGAAACTTCACGCCGGCCTCGAGGCTGATGTCCGCATAGAGCGTATCCGAAAACACCTTCACCGGAGATTTCATCCCCTCGAAGTCGCCGATCACGACGCGCCCGCGGATCCCGCGTTCGTCGATGACAGGCATGTCGCTTTTTTCGGTATGCGTGAAGGAAGGATCGATCTCTTCCTTGTCGTCGGGCAGCGCCAGCCATGTCTGCAGGCCGGACATCAGCAGTGGGTGACCGCGCAGGTTATCGGGTGTCCGCTCCGAATGCACGATGCCGCGTCCAGCCGTCATCAGGTTGATATCGCCGGGACGGATGACCTTCTCGGTGCCCAGGCTGTCGAGGTGGCGGATTTCGCCGTCGAAGAGATAGGTGACCGTCGAAAGCCCGATATGCGGATGCGGCCGCACGTCGAGCGCCTCGTTCGGCTTCAGGATCGCCGGCCCCATGCGGTCGAAGAAGATGAATGGCCCGACCAGACGGCGATCGCGCGTGGGCAGCGCTCGGCGCACCTGGAAGCCGCCAAGGTCGCTGGTACGGGGAATGATGAGGTTTTCGATGGCGTCACACGCGAAGGCGTCGCCGGGCAGGGGGTCTTTACCAGGGAAGAAAGACATCGCAGGTCTCCGATGAGCGTTGCGCTTACGCTAACCCTAATGATCGCGTCGAACTAGGAAAACTTGTCGCGCGGGAAAGGACGCTGCGTTCACCGCAGCGACGTCGTCACATCCGGTGCAGGGAAATGGCTTACGCGCCGTCCAGTGGATCGACGCCCTGCGGCTTGCCAGCGCGGTCGAGGCGAATCTTTTCGATGCGGTTTTCGGCGGCCGAAAGCAATGTTTCGCAATGCTTCTTCAGCGCTTCGCCACGCTCGTAGATCTCGATGGATTCATCCAGCGCCACGTCGCCGCGTTCCAGGCGGGCCACGATGCTTTCAAGTTCGGCAACCGCCTTCTCGAAGGAAAGACCGGAAACCTCCGGCTTGACGCTGTCAGTCATACTCAACCCTTCATCATTCTGAGAATATGCAGGCCAGCCGATTCGGCGAGGCCTTCGAGATCATAGCCACCTTCCAGCAGGCTGACGACCCGGTTTCCGGCACTTTTGTCTGCGACCTCGAGCAATCGCCCGGTCGCCCAGTCGAAATCCTCGCCGACGAGATTGATCTGCGCCAGCGGGTCGCGGTGATGCGCATCGAAGCCTGCCGAGATGATGATCAGGTCGGGCCTGAAGTCGAAAAGCGCCGGCAGTACCCGCGACTTGAACGCCTCGCGAAAATGATCGCTGCCGACATTGGGCGAGAGCGGCGCATTGACGATCGTTCCGTGCTTGCCGCTTTCGTCCTTCGCCCCGCTGCCGGGATAAAGCGGCATCTGGTGCGTCGAGCAGAAGAGAACCGAGGGGTCGTCCCAGAAGATGTCCTGCGTGCCGTTGCCGTGGTGTACGTCCCAGTCAACGATGGCGACACGCTCGGCCCCGTACACTTTTTGCGCATGGCGGGCGGCGATCGCGGCATTGTTGAAGAAGCAGAAGCCCATCGCCTTCGATTTCTCGGCGTGGTGGCCGGGCGGTCGCGATGCGACGAAGACGTTGTCGGCTTTTCCGGTGAAGACGTCATCCACCGCGGCCATCGCCGCACCGACGCCCGTCAAGGCCGCCTGCAGGCTCTTCGGGCTGGCATAGGTATCGGCTTCGAGCTGATTGATCTCGCCGTCTTCCTCGGGAATCTGACGCATGACCGCCAGCAGATGCTCCTCCGGGTGCGCGAGGAGAACGGCATCCTCGTTCGCCTGCGGGGCCTGCTTGCGATCGAGCGGCGCGAAATTCGGATGTTCAAGCGCGACGTTGATCGCGCGCAAACGGTCGGACCGCTCCGGATGACCGTCGGGCGTGATGTGATCGAGGAAGATAGAGTGCTCGTAAAGGCGGGTGCTCATATTTCTACTGTATCGATCGGTCCCGTCGCGTTCTACAGCAGATGGCGCGGCACCGCAGGATTTCAACAGTCGCGCGATCCCGCCTACCTCGTATCGTCGCGTTTACTTCACCTTATCCCGGCATTACTGTCGCGGCAGGGGGAGATTTCGGCAACATGAACTCGACGACGCGCTCGAATACCGTGCACATGCATGTTCCGTTTCGCGATGTGGATATGAACGGCCAGATGTTTCTGGGGTCCTATATCTCGCATGCGGAGTCTGTGCTGGCGATTTTCTGGTTGTCCCGCCCCAAGCTGGCGGACGAGCCGCTCTACGTTGCCAGCAAGGTGACCTGTATCCTTCACCGTCCACTGCACTATGACGAAAAGGTCGTCTTCACCGCCTCCGTCGACAAGATCGGCGTCCGTTCCGCCGGCTTCAAGATCGCGGCCGATGCAGGCGGCGAGCGCGCCGCCGAGGTCGAAATCATCTGGCAGGCGCAGGCGCCGGAAGATCGCTCCCCGGTTCCTATTCCCGAGGAGACGCGCGACTGGCTTTATAGCTTCATCGATTAGCTTCTGACCGGCAGCAGTGGATAGCCTGCCAATACCGCGCGACCGACGAGGGCGGCGACGAAGGCCTTGAGGACGTCACCCGGGATGAAGGCCATCGAGCCGAAGAAGGCGGCGCTGAAGCCGATCTTTGCCACAAGCGCGAGATAGATGATGCCGCAGGCATAGAGAACGACGATGCCGCCGATCATTGCGGCCAGGAAGAAGCCGACAGTCTGGCGCGTCGCACCCTGTTCGGCCTGCACGAGCCGTTCGCTGAGGTAGCCGGTGGTGAAAGCCGCCAGGACCCATCCGATCAGGAAGCCGGTCGTCGGCGCGGCAAAGGCGGCCAGACCGCCGCGACCGCCGGACAGAACGGGCAGCCCGATCGCCACCAGAACCAGCACGATCAGCACGGCGATCGTACCCCGGCGCGCGCCCAGCACCACGCCGGCCATCATCACGCCGAGCGATTGGGCGGTGATCGGTACGGGAATGAAGCCGAGCGTGATCGGCGGCAACATGCCGAGAGCCACGATGATCGCGGCGAAGAGGGCGCTGAGGACGAGGTCGCGAGTGCTCATGAACGACTCCAAATTGACGAACTGCTAATTGACATGCCGCCGAACGCCGCGGGCGTCAATCGCCGCCGCGATGTTATCCGCATCTCGCAGCGTCAGAATGATCAGCGGGACCAGTATGGTTGTCGGCTTCATCTTGATGCCGCGCGCTGCATGCGCCTCGCGGATCGCCTGGTAGCGGTTGACGATATCGGGCACGAACCGGACAACTAGGCCGACGGCCAGACCCACGTCATCGGCGCGGACCAGACGCACACGCTCGAGAGGACGGGCGAGCGCGGTGATCTCGTCGATGAACTGGGTGATGGTCGTGGTTGCGGTCACGCTGGCCGCAAAGAGCATCAGCGACGTCAGCCGCAACAGGGAAACGATCGCGGCGTGCCATGGGTTGAAGGCAAGGCTGAAGACCGCGACGATGAGGATCGTCAGGAACACCGGCTTCAACCGTGCAAGCGCCTGGCGAAGCGGGCCGCCGGCACTGAAGTAGATCGCAGCCGTCGCGATGACCGCGAGAACGAGCGGCGGAATGCTCGTCGTCGTAAAGAGAACGACGCCAAGGGCTGCAAGCACAATCAGCTTCAATCGTGCTGGAAGCCGATGCATGACGCTGCTGCCTTCGACGAAAAGCGATTGCATCAGCCGACGATCTCCCTGTACCGGCGGATCGCGGCGGCAGCCGGCTCGTCGGCCACGAGCCTTGCCTCGTGGAACACCAGCACGCGTGGATAGGTCGCCACGAGATCGAGATCGTGGGTGATGACAATCGCGCTCTCGGGCAGGCTGTCGATCAGGTTTTGCACCAGACCGCGATTCCTGAGATCGAGCTGATTGGTGGGTTCGTCGAGAATGAGGATCTCAGGGCCGGTTGCCAGGACGGAGCAGAGCGCGGCGATCTGCAGTTCGCCGCCGGACAGCTCGTGCGCGCGCCGATCGGCAAGGTGCGTCGCGCTGAAACGCTGCAGCACGCTTTCGACCCTGGCCTCGATCTCGGCTTTCGGGAAGCCACGGCTTTTCAGCCCGAACGCGATGTCATCACGCACGATCGGCAGAATGATCTGGTTCTGGGGTGACTGGAAGATGAAGCCGACATCGGTGAGGACGGCTTTTTCATCCGCCGTATAGCGCCCGTTGACGCAGACGCGCCCGGCAGTCGGCTTGGTCAGGCCATTGACGAGACGCGCAAACGTCGTCTTGCCGGAGCCGTTGAGCCCGATGATGCCAATGCGGCTTTCGGTCAATTCAAGCGTCAGCGGATGCAGTGCAACGCGCGCGCCATAGGTGACGCCAGCGCCTTCGAAGCGGATATTCAAGCCTGCCCCCTTACATTCAAGGCCGTTCTATAAATGAAAGGGGCGCATTGAAAGCCGAAAAATGCGGTTGACGGCAGCACCTGATCCATCTTTCCTCTCGCAACGGCCATCGTACATAACGGGTGGCTAGGAACATTTTCCGGATTAATGTGCTTGGTATGACGAAACTCATTTCGAATTCCGATGCCCGCCGTGTCTTTCTCGCCAAACAGGGATTGAGCGCGCCACCGAAGACGGCCTTGACCAAACCAGGGCTGTTGAAACTGATCGAGGATATCGGTTTCGTGCAGGTCGACAGTATCCAGACGGTCGAACGCGCGCACCACCAGATCCTGTTTTCCCGCAATCAGACCTACAAGCGCGAGCATCTGACGGCGCTTCTGGAAAAGGACGGCGCGCTGTTCGAGCACTGGACGCACGACGCCTCGATCCTGCCGAGCGCATTCTTCAAGTATTGGAAGCACAAGTTCCGGCGACAGGAGAAGGTGCTGATCGAGCGCTGGCGCAAATGGCAGGGTGAAGGCTTCGAGCACGCGTTCGACGAAACCTACGAGCGCGTTGTCGCAAACGGCGCCATCCTTGCCCGCGACATCAAGGCGGACGGACACGTTTCCGGCGGTTGGTGGAACTGGCATCCCAACAAGACCGCGCTCGAATATTACTGGCACACCGGTAAGTTCGCGATCGCCGGTCGGTCGAACTTCCAAAAGATCTACGACCTCGTCGAGCGCGTCATACCGGCCGAATTCCATGAGCCAGAGGTGAGCAGCGAGGAGTTCATCGATTGGGCTTGTCGGAGCGCGTTGGCGCGGCTGGGCTTTGCAACGCATGGCGAGATCGCGGCCTTCTGGGATCTGCTCTCCTCTGACGAAGCGAAAGCCTGGGTCGCGGCACATCGCGACGAATTGACGGAGGTGCTGATCGAGCCTGCCTTGGGCGGCAAGCCGCGGCCATCCTGGGCATTCACAGACCTGCATGCGGAGCTGGAGGCTGCGCCAGCCGCACCGCCGCGTATCCGCGTCCTCAGCCCGTTCGATCCGATGATCCGCGACCGCAATCGCACCGAGCGCCTCTTCGGCTTCTTTTACCGTATCGAGATTTTCGTACCGGAGCCGAAGCGCGAATACGGCTACTACGTCTTTCCGCTGCTGGAAGGCGATCGTCTGATTGGCCGCATCGACATGAAGGCGGACCGCAAGCGCGGCGTCCTAGACGTCAAGCGGTTGTGGCTGGAACCGGGCGTGCGGCCGTCGACAGGCCGTATCGAAAAGCTGCATGCCGAGCTCGACCGATTGGCCAGGTTCGCCGGCGTCAATGAGGTCGTGCTGATGGACGGCTGGCAGGGCTGATCGAGGCCTGAAGCTAGACGGCATTTTACGAAATATCAACGCAATTACAGAGCGTTAACGTTGAGACGGGTTTACTATGCTTGTCTTGAACTTCTTAAGGCCCGGCTGCGTACGATGGCGTCATGAACACACGAGCCATCAAATTCGCCGTTCGGACGGCGCTAAACAGCCTTCGCCGTGAAGTGAGGGCCTTGCTGCGCAAGCGGCGCGATGCGCGCGCCGCCACGATCATCACCCGCGCTGGACGTGAGGCAAAGATGGAGCCGTTGACGGTGAAATCGACGCTGATCGACGCCGTCTATTTCAGCCAGGAGGATGGCCGGCTTCGCGTCTGCCTGAGCAATGGCCAGGAGCGGCAGTTCGAAGGCGTTGCCGAATCCGAGGTGATCGCCATGGTCACCTCGCAATCGCCGGGGCAATACTACCTCGAAAACGTCCGCGGACGCTTCAAGCGAATCGCGGCCTGATAGACCGGAGCCGGCTGCTTGTCGGCACCGCCGGTCCGAGTGTCTCGCCTCAATAAATCTCGGTCTTGGCGATCTTGATGCCAAAGCCTTCGAGGCCGACGTAGTGGCGTTCGCGGCTGGTGAGCAGCTTGATCGACGAGACGCCAAGATCCTTGAGGATCTGTGCGCCGAGACCGATTTCCAGCCATTCGCTTTCGCGGCTCTGGGCTTCGGCGTGCTCTTCGCGACCCTGCGAGCGCGCCTTCCGGCCGTTGTCGTGGTGACCGACGCCAACCGAGCCTTCGCGGAGATAGACGATGATGCCGCGACCTTCCTCGGCAATTCGCTTCATGTAGTGATCGACAGGACGACGGTTGCCGAAGATGTCTTCGGCAACGCTTTCAGGATGCAGGCGCACGGGAATGTCGATCCCGTCCCGGATGTCGCCGAAGACGACGGCGAGATGCTGCATCGGATCCCAGGGCAGGGAATAGGTATGTGCCTTGGCCTTGCCGAACGGGGTTTCGATGTCGAAGCTCGTTCCGAGTTCGATCAGCGTCTCCTTGCGCTGGCGATAGGCGATGAGGTCGGCAACCGAAACGAGCTTCAGCCCGTGCTGTGCGGCGAAATCGACGACTTGCGGGCCACGCGTGACCGTACCGTCGTCGTTGACCAGCTCGCTGATGACGCCGACCGGGGGCAGACCGGCCAGCCGGCAGAGATCGACGGCGGCCTCGGTGTGGCCGGAGCGCATGAGAACACCGCCTTCGCGGGACACGAGCGGGAAGATGTGCCCGGGGCGGACAAAATCGGCGGCGCCGACATTCGGGTTGGCGAGGTTGCGAACCGTAAGCGTCCGATCATCGGCGGAGATGCCGGTCGTCGTTCCATGCTTGAAATCGACGCTGACGGTGAATGCCGTGGTGTGCGCGGAGTCGTTCTCCGCCACCATGGCATTGAGGTTCAGGCGCTTTGCCTCTTCCTTCGGCATCGGCGTGCAGACGATACCGGAGGTGTGGCGAACGATGAAAGCCATCTTCTCAGGCGTGCAATGCACCGCCGCGACGATGAGGTCGCCTTCGTTTTCACGATCATTATCGTCCATGACAACGACGATCTCACCGGCTTCGAAGGCTCTGATCGCGTCCACGACGCGCTTCTGATCGTAGGACATTGATCGGTTCCTATTTCAAGCGGCCGGTCTGGCCGCGGTCACGAAGGTAGTGGTCGGCGATGGCGCAGGCGACCATGGCCTCGCCGATCGGCACGGCGCGAATGCCGACGCACGGGTCATGACGACCCTTGGTGCGAATATCGACGTTCTTGCCGTCCGCATCGATCGACTGGCGTTCCGTCAGGATCGATGATGTCGGCTTGATGGCAAAACGGGCAATGACCGGCTGCCCGGTCGAAATGCCTCCGAGAATGCCGCCGGCATGGTTGGACAGGAACAACGGCTTGCCGTCGTTGCCCATGCGCATTTCGTCGGCATTTTCCTCGCCGGTGATTTCGGCGGCTTCAAAGCCGTTGCCGATTTCCACGCCCTTGACGGCGTTGATCGACATCAGAAGCGAGGCGATATCCTGGTCGAGCTTGCCGTAGATCGGCGCGCCGAGACCTGCGGGAACGCCTTCGGCCACAACCTCGACGACGGCGCCGATCGAGGAGCCGTTCTTGCGGATACCATCGAGATACTCTTCCCAGACCGGAACGATGTCGGCATCCGGCGCGAAGAACGGGTTCTTGCCGACCTGTTCCCAATCCCAGTTCTGGCGATTGATCTTGTGCTTGCCGATCTGTACCAGCGCGCCGCGCACTGTCACTCCGGGCACGACCAGGCGGGCAATACCGCCGGCGGCGACGCGGGCGGCCGTCTCGCGGGCGGACGAGCGACCGCCACCACGATAGTCGCGGATGCCGTACTTTACGTCGTACGTATAGTCGGCATGGCCGGGGCGGTACTGGCGGGCGATTTCGCCGTAATCCTTGGAGCGCTGGTCCGTGTTCTCGATCATCATCGAGATCGGTGTGCCGGTCGTGATCATCGTCTCGCCGTTTGCATCCAGCATCACGCCGGAGAGAACCTTGACGAGATCGTCCTCGCGCCGCTGCGTCACGAAACGGGACTGGCCGGGCTTGCGCTTGTCCAGCCATACCTGCAGCTCTTCGAGCTTGAAACGGAGTCCGGGAGGGCAGCCGTCGACAACGCAGCCGAGGGCAGGGCCGTGGCTTTCGCCCCAGGTGGTTACGCGGAAAAGGTGACCGAATGTATTGTGCGACATATGTTCCGACCGGATCGCGCGCCGGCCGTCACCGGGCGCGCCTTTCTTTGAAAAGCGCGACACTCATAGGCCAAAAAGCCGCGACGGCAAACGGCTTTCTTTGCGCAAAACGGCTGTCCGGGGGAAATGCTGTCTCCTCGGATTGCGAACGACGGGTTACGACGCAAGCCGCCAGGAGGTTGCGGTGGCCGCGGCCGTGAAGTCTTCGAAGGACAAGGGCCGCGAGAATGCATAACCCTGCAGCAGGTCGCAGCCGAGCTCAAGCAGCAGGTTCGCATGTCCCGCCGTCTCGACCCCTTCGGCAATCGTTTCAACGCCGAGCGAACGGGCGATGTCGATGATGGAACTGACGAGGGCGCGCTCCTGCGGGGAACTCATGATCGGCTGTACGAGCTGCCGGTCGATCTTCAGCCGCTTCGGCTTCAGTTTCAGAAGGCTGACGATCGAGGTATGGCCGGTGCCGAAATCGTCGATCTCGATATCGATGCCCAGCGCCTTGATGCGTTCGAGATTGTCGGCAGCGACGTCCTCGCTCTCGTCGAGGAAGATCGATTCCACGAGTTCGAAGGAAATCTCGCCGGGCTGGATCTGCAGGCTTCGCAGGGAGTGTACGAGGTTCTCGTCGTGCAGCCGCCGCGCCGAGACGTTGACCGATACCTTAGGAATGACGATGCCGCGTGCGGCCCACAGCATCTTGTCGTGAAGCGCCTTCTCCAGCACGATGCGGTCAAGCGCCTGCACGACATTGATCTCGTCGGCGATCTTCAGGAACTTGTCGGGCGTCAGGATGCCCTTGGTCGGATGGTGCCAGCGTACCAGCGCCTCGACGCCGGTCAGGCGCATCGTGCGTGCGCAGAACTGCGGCTGGTACCAGGCCGTGAATTCGTGATTCTCGATACCGGACAGGATCTCGTCGGCCATCCGCTTGTTGTTGATGATATCGGCCTGGAGATTGTGGTTGAAGAACTCGTAGCGGTTCCTGCCCTGGCTCTTGGCTCGATAGAGCGCGATGTCGGCATTGATGAGCACCTTGCGCGCATCGACATGGAGGCCGTTGGCGAGCGCGATACCGATCGAAACGCCGCAACGGCAGGCGAAGCCCTGGAAATCGATCGGCTGGCGCATCTCCTCGATGATCCGTCCCGCGAGTGCGGCCATTTCCATGTCGCTGGTGTTCTGCGCAAGGATGACGAACTCGTCGCCGCCGATACGGGCAACGATGTCGTCTGCCCTCAGGTTTCTCGATAGAACCCTGGATGCGTGAATAAGCATCGCATCGCCCGCTGCGTGGCCAAGGGTATCGTTGATCTCCTTGAAGCGATCCAGGTCGATGTGAAGGATGGCGAACTTCTGGCGCGTGCCCCGGCCATCGGCGGTCAGCCCTTCGAGCGCGATATCGAGCTTGCGACGATTGGCCAGCGCGGTCAGGGGATCGTGAAGCGAATTGTGCTCGATCCGGCTCTTGGCGAGCTCCAGTTCCCGGTTTTTGGCGATGGCGTCGTCTTTCGCCGCCTTCAGCTGTGCCGTCATCAAGGCGTCTTCGGTCACGTCGAAGGCGACGCCGATGATCTTCAGCTGCCCGCTCGGCGTCTGGTGGACCTTGCCGGTGGAGCGGACGTAGCGGACACCGCCATCTTCTGTCGGCACGCGGCAGATAAGCGTGTGGGTATCGCCCAGTTGCCGGAAGTGACGCGCACTCTCGATCGCCAGTTCCCGATCTTCGGGCAGGATGCACGAAAGCCACGTCGGTTCGAGCATGAAGCCGGTGCGCGGCTCCAGGCCATACAGCTCATGCATGCGCTCATCCCAGAGGGAGCCTTCCTCGCCAAGCGTGGCTTCCCAGATGCCGCATTGATAGGAATCCAGCGCGAGATCGAGCTTGCCCGACAGCTCCGCCAACTCCGCCTCGCGGTGCGAAAGCTCGTCCAGCGCAAGTTCCAGCTCAGCGTTCTTGATGTCGCTGGTGTCCTTGGCGCGGCGCAGGATCTCTGCGGCCTCGGCGTCAACAGTGACATCCCACACGATGCCGATCGTTTTGCCGGCGCCGTCGCCGTCGGTATAGGACGAGCCGACCGAGCGCAGGTGGCGGACGCTGCCATCCTCGAGGACGACGCGGTATTGCGCCGTGTAGGAGGAGCCGTTGGCGTAGTCGTTGAGCAGGTGAACTTCCGCAATGCTCCGATCTTCCGGTGAGATCGCGTCGAGCCATTCCTGCAACGAGTGGCTCCCATCCTGCGGCGCCTTGCCGTGAAGGGCGGAAGCCTGGGCATCCCAGTAGAGGGCGCGACCCTGGTCGTGCAGCTCCCAGATGCCGATGTTCGACGTTTCCAGCGCCAGGTTGAGCCGCTGTGACAGCTCCAGCAAGGTTGCCTCTCGGGTCTCGAGCTGCCTGATGTTGCGATTGCGCTCACCCAGCAGCAATGTCGCGAAGAAGACCGGAATTATGGTGGCGCAACCGGCGACAAGGATGATCACGCGGAGCGAAAACTGGTTGTCGGGTACCGCGTTCCAGCCGTCCTTCGGCACCGCGGCGATCTCCCAGCGCCCGCCGGCAAAGCTGATCTTGCGGGTCATCGGCTGCTTCGCGAAGATATCCGGCGAGCCGAAGAATGGCGCTTGCCCCGCGTATGGAAGCCCGAGGTCCCGTACGGCGAGAGAAAGATGGTCGAGATGCGGATACTTTTCCTGGTTCTCGCTGTTGCGTGCCGGTCGGAGACCGGTGTTCTCGTAGAACATGTTCTGGTCGATCACGACCTCGACGGCTCCCCAGACGCGGCGAGTGCCGTTTTCCTTGACGAAGACCGGGAAGAATATCGCAAAGGCATCCGTGCCTTCCGAATCCTTGAAAGGACCGTAGAACCGTGCCTGCTGGTCGCCGGTATTGCGCGCCACCGATTGGCGGGCGAACATGAATTCACGCACGTCCTTTCCAACGCGCGCTTTCGCGAACGTGGCGGGAAAGACCGAGCTGACTGTGAAGTCCGGTGCGATGGCGATCTGCAGGAAATGGGGGTTCTGGATGAGTAGCCAGTTTGTCTGGCGCTCCAGTTCCTCGAGATTCACGCCGGAATTGATCGCCACCATATTGGCGAGGTCGCGCACGACAGTAACGTCCATGTTGATCTGCGCGGAGATACGGGCGCGAATCAGACTTGTTTCGCTTTCTGTACGGATACTCAGTTCGCGCAAATGCGCCTCAGTATTGGCTCGGTCGAGAGCAATGCCGACAATGACGACGATGGCCGCCACGATGCCCGAAACCAGAAGGGATATGCGAGTTTTCCTGAACATGCTCCGCAACATGTTGCCGTCGGCCTGGCGGAATAACAAAACACAGTCTCCCATTTGCTGAAGAGACTTTAGGTAGAAGGAGTTAATTTACGATTTCGTTGAAAATGACTTTGGCTTTGCGCCGACGCATTTTGGGGTGGTTAAGCATTGCTATTGAATATTGTTAAAATGCGATTCACCAATGAGGCGTTGAAGGTCACTCTTCAGGGCAACTTTCGCCATATTCGGGAGATTATCTGTGAGCCGTTGGATGTTTGAGTCGTGCTTTCGAGGAATGCTGTCATGCGGTTTGTAGTTGCTACGCTTTTGGCCACAGCGAGTTTTCTGTCGCCGATCAGTTCCTTTGCCGAGAGCGCCGATGTCGAGGCGACGATCAAGACGGTCGACATGACCAATCTCAGCCTGACGCTGGACGACGGGAAGACCTACCAGGCGCCCGAGGAGTTCAATTTCGAGGGGTTGAAGGCAGGCGTGAAGGTCATCGTCTTCTACACCGAGGTCGACGGCAAGCGCGTCATCAACGACCTCGATATCGTTCAATAACTGCCGCTCAGATCCAGCCGATCAGCTTGTCGGCTGTCTCTATCTTCAGGATACGGTCCTGCGGGATTTCGCCTTCCGCCGCTTCGTCCTTCGGGACATCGGCAATCGTGCGGAAGAGACTGCGAATGACGCCGCCATGCGTCACGCACACCGTCGGACGGTCGACGGAATTCAGCCAGGACGCAACGCGCCACGACATGATTTCGTAGCTTTCGGCATCGTCTCCGGGCGGAATGAAATCCCACTTGTTGAGATTGCGCTCCGTGATCCGGTCGCGCGACGTGGCCTTCAATTCCTTGATCGTGTGGCCTTCCCAGTCCCCGAAGGAGACCTCCACCAGTCGTTCGTCGGTGCGGTAGTCCGCGGGCGCTAGGTTCATCGCGCCGCGCATGATTTCCATGGTGGTGCGCGTGCGCCCGAGCGGGCTGGCAACGAAATCGAAGGGAATTGCTTCGACCTTCAGGATTTCGGCAAGGTCGATGCCGTTCTGTCGGGCCTGTTCGCGACCGATGGCATTGAGCGGAATGTCCTTCTGCCCCTGGAGGCGGCGTTCCGCGTTCCAATCGGTCTGGCCATGTCGAATAACGTAGATAAGCAAAGATCGGCTCCGTATTGCGCACGGCCCCTGATCGCTAGCGCGAAACAGAAGGGGCCGCGAGCACGACGCAGTAAAGGAGTGCGATCAATCCTTTATGACGGAAATATCCGGCGCGTCCACCGCCTTCATGCCGATAACATGATAACCGCTGTCGGCGTGGTGCACTTCACCGGTAACCGAGCGCGAGAGATCCGAGAGCATGTAAAGGCCGACATCGCCCACTTCTTCGATGGTCACGGTACGGCGCAGCGGCGCGTTGTACTCGTTCCACTTCAGGATATAGCGGAAATCGCCGATGCCGGACGCAGCAAGCGTCTTGATCGGGCCTGCCGAAATGGCGTTGACGCGAATGTTCTTCGGTCCGAGGTCGACGGCCAGATACTTGACGCTCGCCTCGAGCGCTGCCTTGGCGACACCCATGACGTTGTAGTTCGGCATGACCTTCTCGGCACCGTAATAGGTCAGCGTCAGCATCGAGCCGCCGTCCGTCATCAGCTTCTCGGCGCGACGTGCAACCGAGGTGAAGGAGAAGACGGAGATCTGCATGGTCTTGGCGAAGTTGTCCGCCGACGTATCGATGTAACGGCCGGTCAGTTCGTCCTTGTCGGAGAAGCCGATGGCGTGCACGATGAAGTCGATCTTGCCCCATACCTTTTCGATATTGTCGAAAACGGCGTCGATCGATGCTTCATCGCTGACATCACAGTGGCCTGCGAGAATGCCGCCAAGCTCTGCTGCAAGCGGCTCGACGCGCTTCTTCAGGGCGTCGCCCTGGTATGTAAAGGCAACTTCGCCGCCCTGCGCATGAATAGCTTTGGCAATACCCCACGCAATCGAGCGATTGTTGGCAACGCCCATGATGACGCCGCGTTTGCCTGACATGAGGCCTGATGCCTGAGCCATATTTTGCCCCCTAAGGAAATTGATCGATCCTGCCTATGGCATAGGCTGCTAAGCGGTTCAAGATTGGCCGCAATCATCAACTGTTAGGGAGCGTAATAAAGGGTGCTCTTGTCACCGAAATTTCATAAAAACAGCCCGTTCTTCATGCTGCGCATGAGATCGGTGACCTTGTCGTCCGGCTTTTCCCACAGGATTATGCGCAACTCGACGACGAGATCACCCTTGCCGCCTTCGCCATTTGCGAGCCCCTGACCGGTGATTCTAATCGTTTTATCCGATCCCGACCATGCGGGCACGGTGACGGTCAACGCACCATTCGGGCCGTCGATGCGAGCTTCGGTGCCGAGCACCGCGTTCTCTATCGTGACCGGCAGGACCGTGTGAAGGTCGAAGCCGTCCACCGTAAAGCGGGGGTCGGTGGCGATATGGATGTTCACCACCGCGTCGCCGCGTTGCATGCCGACGAGCTTGTGGCCGTGGCCCTTGAGCCGCACCTGGTGTCCTTCGGTCGTACCCGCCGCCAGCGAGAAACCGGCTTCCCGGCCTTCGCCGAGGTCGACATTCACCCAGTTGCCTTTCAGGATGTCGTCGATGGTCACCGTCGCGGTCACGATCTGATCGGGCGCCTTTTCGGGGGCAGGGGCGGCGCCGCTGCTGCCGGTGAAGCGGCGAACCAATGATGTCAGCAGGCTGAGCGGCTGCAGAATTGCCGAAGTGGCGGCTGCTGCCTCTTCCGCCGTCTGTTCGGCCTCGGTTGGCTTCGCGGCATCGGCAGGCTTCTCGGTGGTTGTCGTCCCGGGCTCCGGGCGCTTTCCTGCGGTGAAGCCCTGGGCTCGAGCACCGCCACCTGCGGCGCGAGCCTGCGTTCCGAAAATTCGTTCGATCATCTCTTCGGCAGGTTCGGCAGCGCCGGCCTGCTGTTGTTGCTTCGCCGCATCGGCTGCAGCCTTCTGGGCGGCAGCGCGGGCAAGCTCTTCCATCACGCGCTCGGCGTTTTCCTGCGCCGCCTTGGCGCGAGCCGCAGCTTCGCGAGCGGCCTGCCGCTGCTGCATGATGGTGTTTTCGTTGCTCTTGGCTTCGGCCATGCGCGCGGCATTGTCGAAGAGGCTCCGCTTCTTGGGATCCTTCAAGGTGTCGTAGGCGCGGCCGATTTCGGCAAAGCGCGCGCCCGCCGTCGGGTCACCCTGATTGTGGTCGGGATGAACCGCCTTGGCCATGTTGCGCCAGGCCGCCTTGATTTCATCCTGTCCCGCGTCGCGCCTGACGCCCAAGATCTTATAAGGATCGCGCATGTTTAAACCGCCGGTGTCCGATACGGTGCGCCCTGTTCTTGCCGGGCACCCGAAGCCTATACAACTCATCTGGTGTGCCACCTCCTGCTTTCCCAGCAGAAAATGAACGCGCCAATTGAGATGATCGTCGGGTAAAGTTGCTAATCAGTCCTTATTTCGCCGATTGCCGTTCGACGGATTTGCGCCGAATGGTTAGCCTTTTGCTAAATCTTGAAGCAAAGTGGCGCCTGCGCCCGTCCCGCAGGACGCGGGAAATCAGCTTTCCGGCTGGAAGCTCAGGAGCTGCCAGTTGCCGCCGCCGACGAGGCATGTCTTGCCGTAGAACTTGGCAATTCCGACATAGGAATGTCGCGTGGTGCGAAACTGCCGGCAAACCTGACCGGCATCATTGTTCTCGACGATCGTGTCGATCACGCCGGCGCTGCCGGTCGAGGCGTTGGCCCAGGCGAGCGGGCGGCCTTCCAGGCGTTGGATGTCCGCGGAGGTCACGGCGTTTCCGACGGTCATTTCGTCGGAAATCGAATCGCTCGTGGGTGCAGGCTGCGGCACCGTTCCGGTGGCGACCGAACGGTCGACCTTGGCGCTGCTGAACATGTCGAACCCGCTCGACACGCAGCCGCAGAGAGAGAGCACCGTCATGCCGACAATGCAGAAGGCCGCGCTTCTACGCAGCAAGCCCTTTGTATGACGAACTGACTTTGCTATGACTTCCACCCTGCGTCCTGTCCAGTTGTAAAGATCTGGGCAAATCTCGAATAAACCCGGGGCATTTGAGCTAATATGTCGGCAAATGAGTTAATAAGCAGTGACTTCACGGAACGAAACGAACCGTTCGATCTTTTTGCCGACTGGCTGAAAGAGGCGGAAGCATCGGAGATCAATGACCCGAATGCGGTTGCGCTTGCGACGGTCGATAACGACGGCCTTCCCAATGTCCGCATGGTTCTCCTTAAGGGATTCGATCAGGACGGTTTTGTCTTTTACACGAATTTCGAGAGCCAGAAAGGCCAGGAAATTCTCGGACAGAAGAAAGCCGCCATGTGCTTCCACTGGAAGACGTTACGCCGGCAGGTAAGGCTGCGTGGCCCTGTGGAAATCGTAACGGACGACGAAGCCGATGCCTATTTCAAGACCCGCGCGCGCGGCAGCCGCATCGGCGCATGGGCCTCGAAGCAGTCGCGACCGCTCGAAAGTCGATTCGCTTTGGAGAAGGCGGTAGCCGAATACACCGCCCGATATGCGATCGGCGAGATTCCCCGCCCGGCGCACTGGTCCGGCTTCCGGATCCGGCCGGTCTCCATCGAATTCTGGAAGGACCAGAAGTTCCGTCTGCACGACCGCATCGAATTTCGTCGCTCCTCGCCGGATGGCGATTGGGCAAAGGTGCGGATGTATCCTTAAGGTCGACGCATAGCCGACCACCTGGCCTCTATCCCCGATTGCCCATGAGCTTCAGCGGGATGCCCGAGGCAAGGCCGGAGATATAACGCGTCTTCTGATAAAGACCGTTGATGGACAGCCTCGGAAGGTAGGCGATGTTTTGCAGCGATCGCTGCGTCACGACACCGGGCTGTGTCGTGACGGCGACCGCGAAGCCGAGGTCGCGGGCGATCATGGCCTGGCGCTCGCCGACGGCCTCGCGGGTGCCATAGGGATAGGCCAGTGACAGTGGCCGCTTGCCGGTGATCGTTTCGACGTAGTCGCACGAAACCGCCATCTCGTCCCGAACATCAGCATCGGACAGACGCGAGACCGCCCTGTGGCTGACGGTGTGGGCGCCGAGCGAGGCAAGCGGGCTCGCCTCCAGCAGATTGAGTTCGGGTGGTCCCATCACGAGGTCGTCGACGATCTCGCGGGCATCGATCTCGTGTCTCTCGGCCAGTGCATCGATCGCGGTGACCACTGCCGCTTCATCATTGCGATGCAGATACTCCGCAAAGCGCGCAAAGGCGCTGGCCTTCGCCACCGACGTGGCGAGATCGATCATCTCGCTGCCATTGCCGAAGTCGAAGGGAAGCTTGTCTTCCTTGCGCAGCAGTGCTGCCAGGGTTTCCCACCAGATCGTGTGGGTTCGCTCGGCCAGGCCTTTCGCGACAAAGATGGTAAAAGGCGCCTGATGTCGCTCGAAGACGGGTAGGGCATAGACGAGATTGTTGCGATAGCCGTCATCAAGCGTAAAGGCCGCGAATGGCTGGCCCGGTTTTGCGTCAGCCAACAACGCAGGCACGTCGTCCAGCGCGACGAACCGATAGCCTTCGCTCTTCAGCTGCCGCAACACGGCATCGAGGAAGGCAGGGGTGATTTCCAGATGCGCGTTCGGCGCAAACGCATGGTCTTCGCACGGGCGGACATGGTGCAGCGTGAAGATGGCGCCACGGCCACGCGCGTCGCGCATCAGCCCCGCCGCACGCAACAGGTTGGCTGCCTCGAGCCCGCCTGTAATGGCGATTCGTTTGGCAAGCATTCCCGCGCTCGCTCTCATCTTTGTCGCCTGCCTCCCGTTTTGAGGGCGAAACTACCAATCCCCAGGTTAAGTCTTACTGAACGCCGATATTTCGTGTGTGGGCTTTACGGTTTTTTCACCATGAAGGATAAAACTTGACAAAAATGGTATCAGTTGCCGCAAAGTCGCTCCAAATAGGCGCCTTCTGTAGCGGAACGGGACAATCCGAATGGCGCCGGTCGTTCGATCTTTGAGGGGAAGTGCATGAATAAGCTGTTGGCCGCGATTATGACCGCGACGCTCGTCGTCGTGGCGCCTCTGTCGGCGATGGCAGGCAGCGCCTCCCTGATCCTCGATGCCAGAACCGGCAAGGTTCTCTCCGCTGAAAATGCCGACGTGCTGAACCATCCTGCGTCGCTGACGAAGATGATGACAATCTACATGGCCTTCGAAGCGATCAACCGCGGAAAGATGACCTGGGATACACCGATCGTCATGTCGAAGTATGCCGCTTCACGGCCGCCGACCAAGCTCGGCGCGCGGGCAGGCACGTCGATCACCGTGCGTGAAGCGATCCTCGGCATGATCACCAAGTCCGCCAACGATGCGGCCGCGGCGATGGGCGAGAAGCTTGGTGGATCGGAAAGCAATTTCGCACGCATGATGACCGCGAAGGCACGCCAGCTCGGAATGAGCCGCACCGTCTTCGTCAACGCCTCCGGCCTGCCTGACAACCGGCAGATCACGACGGCCCGTGACATGTCCACGCTCGCCGTTGCATTGATGAAGAACTACCCGAACGAATACCGTCTCTTCTCGACCGTGAGCTTCAATTTCCGTGGTCGGACGATCCGGGGCCACAACAATCTCATGTATCGCTACCAGGGCATGGACGGCATCAAGACCGGCTATACCAACGCCTCCGGCTTCAATCTGGTCAGCGCCGTCAAGGACGGCAACCGGCGTGTCGTCGGCGTAGTGCTCGGCGGTCGCACCGCCCGCAGCCGCGACGACAAGATGGCTGGCCTTCTCGACAAGTATCTCGGCCGCGCTTCCTCTGCCGGCAGCGCCAAGCTGGTGGCCAGCGTCAATGCGCGCCAGCCGGTGGAAGTCGCATCCGCCGCTGATGACAGCGATTTGCCGTTGCCTGCCACGGCGCCGCGCGTCGCGAATGTCGCCCCGGCCGCGCCGGAGATTGCCCGCAGCGAGCTTGCACCGCAGGCGCTCGGCTATCTCGGCGACACCGTTCCGCAGGAGCGTCCGTCGGCACTTGACGCCGTGACACCGTCTGCCAAGCGTGCCCCCTCCGCAAAGTCGCTCGGATCAGTCGCATCGACCGGCGACTGGCAGATCCAGATCTCCGCCGCCCCGAGCGACGAAGCCGCCCGCGCGCTTCTTGCCCAGGCCAAGTCCGAAGGCGGCGCCGCGCTGAAGTCGGCCAACCCCTTCACGGAAGCCGTCGGCAAGGGCGCCAACAAGGTTTATCGCGCCCGCTTTATCGGCTTCCCGAGCCGCGACGCGGCGACCTCGGCCTGCGATGCACTGAAGAAGCGCTCCTACGACTGCATGCTGCTGCCCGACCACGGCTGAACCGCTAACCCATCCGACTGGACATTGCCGCTGAATCAGGGTTCTCCTACGTAAACGAAAGGAGAACATGATGCTGGATGATCTTACCCTAAAGTTCGAACGGGCCTCGAGTGCCTATGCCGGAGAAAACGGCATCACCCGCGATGCCGACTGGTTCCTGCTGAAGCTTCAGGAAGAGATGGGGGAACTGACCCAGGCCTGGAACCGGGTAAGAGGACGAGGGCGGCCCAAGGGGCGTTCCGGCGAGGACATGGCCCGCGACCTCGAAGATGAAGCCGCCGATGTGCTCGGCCATATCCTGCTCTTCGCGCACCGCAACGATCTCGATCTCGCCGCGGCGATCAAGCGCAAGTGGCGGTTTTCCCTGGATGAATCTCTCTGATCTTCAGGTGGAGCGGATGCGCAGCCTGTAGAATTTGCTGTCGACGGCCATGATAGGGAAGCTTGGCGGCAGTGCGCTCTTCTCGACTTCTACGAAGCCGTTCTTCTCGTAGAAGCGATGCGCGGCGAGAAACTTGTCTGTCGTCCCGAGATAGATGTCGGCAAGCCCCTGCGTCTCGGCGTGCCGCACCAGCGCGGCCAAGAGCGCCGTGGCCACCCCGCGTTCGCGGCCGCGAAAATCCGCCGCCACGAACATCTTGCGAAGTGCTGCCTGGTCGTTGCCGATATCCTTGAGGCCGATCGTGCCGACCACGGTCTCGCCTGAGGTCGCCACCCAGAACTGGCCCTTGCCCGACTGGTAGAAATCAGGAATGGCCGCGAGGTCCGGCTGGTCGGCGGCCGTGATCGCGATCCCGAACTCCTCGCTCTGGATCGGAAGAATTGTCGAGATCACGCCGTCCTTGTCTGACGGCACGAAGGGGCGAACGCGAATATCTGTCATCAGGGGAGGGCCGTCTTACGCCTTAGTACCACCGACGGTGACCTGATCCATCCTGAGGTGCGGCTGTCCGACGCCGACAGGAACCCACTGGCCGGCCTTGCCGCAATTGCCGATGCCGGTGTCGAGCTTGGTATCGTTGCCGATCATGGAAATGCGCTTCATCGCGTCCGGGCCGTTGCCGATAAGCATCGCGCCCTTGACCGCGGGGCCGATCTTGCCATTTTCGATCAGATAGGCCTCGGTGCAGCCGAACACGAACTTGCCGGACGTAATGTCGACCTGGCCGCCGCCGAAGGAAACGGCATAGATGCCCTTCTTCACCGACGAGATGATTTCGTCCGGCGATTTGTCGCCGCCGAGCATGTAGGTGTTCGTCATGCGTGGCATCGGGACGTGGGCGTAGCCCTGGCGACGACCGTTGCCGGTTGGTCTCATACCCATCAGGCGCGCATTCTGCCGGTCCTGCATGTAGCCGACCAGCTTGCCGTCCTCGATCAGCACGTTGTAGGCCGAGGGCGTGCCTTCATCATCGATGGTGATGGAGCCGCGGCGATTGTCGATCGTGCCGTCGTCAACGACGGTCACTCCAGGAGCCGCAACCATCTGGCCGAGCAGGCCGGCAAAAGCCGACGTCTTCTTGCGATTGAAGTCACCTTCCAGGCCGTGGCCGACCGCTTCGTGCAGCATGACGCCGGGCCAGCCCGAGCCAAGCACAACGTCCATCGTGCCGGCCGGGGCTTCGATGGCCTCGAGGTTCACGAGCGCCTGGCGCAGCGCCTCGTCGGCGCCGTACTGCCAGCTGCCCTCGGCGATGAAATCACCGAAACCGATGCGACCGCCGCTGCCATAGGAGCCGGTTTCCTGCCGATCGCCTTCGCCAACCATGACGGAGATGTTGATGCGCGTCATTGGGCGGATATCGCGGACGCGATGACCATCGGCGCGCAGGATGTCGACGACCTGCCAGCTGGCGGCGACCGAGGCCGTGACCTGCCGCACCTTGTCGTCCTTGCCGCGCAGGTATGCGTCGATGTCCTGCAGGACCTTGACCTTCTCCTCGAAGGTCGGGGAGCCGATCGGGTTCTCGTCGCTGTAGAGCTTCTTGTTTGTGCCTTGCGGTGCCGCGGCATAGCTGCCGGAATAGCCGCGCGTCACCGCGCCGACCGCGTCGGCTGCGCGCTTCAGCGCCGAAACGGAAAGATCGCCCGCATGCGCGTAGCCGACCGCTTCGCCGGCCACCGCGCGCAGGCCAAAACCCTGCTCGGTGTTGAAGCTGCCGCCCTTGAGGCGACCGTTGTCGAACATCAGCGATTCCGCTTGGGCATGCTCGATGAAGAGTTCCCCGTCGTCAGCGCCGGACAATGCTTCGGCCACGAGCGAACGCATCTTCGCTTCGTCGGCGTCGAAAAGCGTCAGGAGATCGGTATTCATGTCTTTATGCTCCGCTGCAGCAGGAATGCTTTCAGCCGATGTAGGTCCGGTGGACGGTTCGAGCAAGTCCCGAAATCGAGAGGATCAGGGGAGGGCGTCGTAGCCTTCGGCAAAACCCTTGAGATCGACGGGGATGCCGATTCCTTCTTCGGGCGTCTGGAAGACGATGAAGGTGGCGCTGGCGCCGCTGCGGAAGGTTTTCAGCAGTTCGTCCTCGAGCACGACTTCGGCATAGCAGCCGTCAGCGAAGCAGCGGACGAAATAGGCGCGACCGATATCCTTGCCATCGACATTGAGGCCTAGGCCGTTCGGCAACAGCACTCCGAGGGGTGCGAGCACGCGCAGGATCTTCGACTTGCGGTCGGCGGTCTTTAGCACGACGACGGAAAGGCCGACTTCCGGCCGGTCTTCGGCGATCACGTTCTGCATCAGCGCGCACTGCTCGGTCGAAGCGCCGGCCGGCTTGTCGCACACGACAGACCATGCACCGTGGTTGGACTTCACAGTGCCAGGCGCCTGCGGTTGCGTCTGCCCGGGTGCGGCCTGCGTCGCAGGTGCGGCGGGGGCAGGCTGCGCGGGCGCAGGTTGCTGTTGGGCGAAAGCGGGAGCAATCGCTGCTGCCGCAATGCACGCTGTCAGCACAACCGGCCGTGCGAGGGAACGGAAACCCATGAAAACCTCTGCAATTCGAATCAGTGCCGCTAAGTTGGGGCCCGCCATGCAAAATGAAAAGCCCCACCCGCTGAAAAGCCGGGGACTACGGCGGAAATGGGACGTTTGTCGAAGAATGTTGGTGCCGCTGGATGGTCTGTCACAGCATTTTCCGTATCATTGCCAAAAAGATGGAACGTTTCGGTATGCTTGGGGGAATTCGTCTTCAGGCAAAAATGCCGCATAGACAAATGCTTTGGCCTGTTGCGGCGGATGCCAAACTGTGGTTTGAAGCGCAGAAGATGGCAAGGATTCTGCGCGTATTTTGCGCAGATCAGCGCTCGAGGGAGATATTAACGTGATTAAGAAGGCTTATGCAGCTCTGACCGCGCTGGTCTGTCTGCTTTTTGCTTCCGGCAGTTATGCCGACCAGCCACAGCCGTGGCAGGCAACATTGCAGCCGGCGGCCACGCCCATCATGCGGGACATTCATTGGTTTGAGCAATATACCCTGTGGTTTATCGTTCCGATCACGCTCTTTGTTTTGCTCCTTCTTATCGTCGTCTGTCTGAAGTTTCGCGCTAGCGCGAACCCGGTACCTTCCAAGACGAGCCACAACACGCTGATCGAAATTGCATGGACCGTGGGACCGGTCCTCGTATTGCTGTTTCTCGCCGTGCCGTCGTTCAACCTGCTCACCGCGCAGCTGACGCTGCCGGAAAATCCTGACGTCACGATCAAGGCGACCGCGACGCAGTGGCAGTGGAACTACGAATACGAAGGAACGGGCGAAAACCCGCTGGCATTCGATTCCTTCCTGCTCAAGGATGCCGACCGCGCAGCCGCCGGCAAGGAAGACAAGGCGATCTATCCGCGCCTCCTGACTGTCGACAACGAACTGGTTCTGCCTGTCAACAAGACGGTCCGCGTCCTCGTGACCGCGGCTCCGACCGACGTTATCCACGCATTCGCCATGCCGTCCTTCGGCGTGAAGATCGACGCCGTCCCCGGCCGTCTGAACGAAACCTGGTTCAAGGCAGAGCGCGAAGGCCTGTTCTACGGCCAGTGTTCCGAACTCTGCGGCAAGGATCATGCGTTCATGCCGATCGCCATCCGCGTCGTCTCCGAGGACAAGTACAAGCAGTGGCTGACAGCAGCCGCCGCTGATCTACCCGGAGCCTACAAGGCACTCATGGCCGCAACCGATGGTCCTGCAAAGACCGTTGATGTTGCCGAAAACGTCGCACAGTAAGGGAAGAGGGAACGGGACTATGGCTGGACCTTCCGCACACGATCATTCGCATGATCACGATCACGGCGCACACGCCCATGACGATCATCACCACGACCACTCGCACAAGCCGAGCTTCATCAATCGCTGGTTCTTTTCGACGAACCACAAGGATATCGGCACGCTCTACCTGATCTTCGCGATCATCGCCGGCATCATCGGCGGCGCGCTCTCCGTTGCCATGCGCATGGAGCTGCAGGAGCCGGGCATCCAGATCTTCCACGGTCTGGCAGCCATGGTTTACGGCTATGAAGGCGACGCCGCCATCGACGGCGCCAAGCAGATGTTCAACATGTTCACCACAGCGCACGCGCTGATCATGATCTTCTTCATGGTCATGCCGGCGATGATCGGTGGCTTCGCCAACTGGATGGTGCCGATCATGATCGGTGCGCCTGACATGGCGTTCCCGCGTCTGAACAACATTTCCTTCTGGCTGATCGTTCCGGCCTTCCTTCTGCTCATCATGTCGATGTTCGTCGAAGGTCCTGCCGGTGCTTACGGCGCAGGTGGCGGCTGGACGATGTATCCGCCGCTGTCGAGTTCCGGTACGCCAGGCCCGGCTGTCGACCTTGCGATCTTCGCGCTCCACATTGCGGGTGCGTCCTCGATCCTCGGTGCGATCAACTTCATCACCACGATCCTGAACATGCGCGCTCCTGGCATGACGCTGCACAAGATGCCGCTGTTTGCCTGGTCGGTTCTGATCACCGCCTTCCTGCTCCTGCTGTCGCTCCCGGTTCTCGCCGGCGCCATCACCATGATGCTGACCGACCGCAACTTCGGTACGTCCTTCTTCGTGCCGGAAGGCGGCGGCGACCCGATCCTCTACCAGCACCTGTTCTGGTTCTTCGGTCACCCTGAAGTGTACATCCTGATCCTGCCCGGCTTTGGCATCGTCAGCCACATCATCTCGACGTTCTCGCGCAAGCCGATCTTCGGCTACCTCGGCATGGCTTACGCCATGGTCGCGATCGGTGCCGTCGGCTTCGTCGTCTGGGCTCACCACATGTACACGGTCGGTCTGTCGCTCGACGCACAGCGCTACTTCGTGTTCGCAACGATGGTCATCGCCGTTCCGACGGGCGTGAAGATCTTCTCCTGGATCGCGACAATGTGGGGTGGCTCGATCAGCTTCCGCACGCCGATGATCTGGGCGATTGGCTTCATCTTCCTGTTCACCGTTGGCGGCGTCACGGGCGTTCAGCTCGCAAACGCCGGCCTCGACCGCTCGCTGCATGACACCTACTACGTCGTGGCTCACTTCCACTACGTTCTGTCGCTCGGCGCCGTGTTCGCCATCTTCGCCGGCTGGTACTACTGGTTCCCGAAGATGACCGGCTACATGTACAACGAGTTCCTGGGCAAGCTGCATTTCTGGGTCATGTTCATCGGCGTCAACCTGGTGTTCTTCCCGCAGCACTTCCTCGGCCTCGCAGGCATGCCGCGTCGCTACATCGACTATCCGGATGCGTTTGCTGGCTGGAACTACGTTTCCTCCGTCGGCTCCTACATCTCGGCTTTCGGCGTGTTGATCTTCCTGGTTTGCGTTTTCGAAGCCTTGGCTAAGAAGCGCGTTGCAGGTGACAATCCCTGGGGCCAGGGCGCCACGACGCTCGAATGGCAGCTGTCTTCGCCGCCGCCATACCACCAGTGGGAGCAGCTCCCGCGCATCAAGTAAGATGCGAGAAATTGCGACCGCCGCATGTTAGAATGCGGCGGTCGCCTTCAAGTTTGCAGGACGAGATAATGACAGTAATCGGCAATCGCAAAGCTCTTGCGCACGACAGCGACTTACGCCTGTCGGAAGCAAGCGCGCGCGATTATTTCGAGCTTCTGAAGCCACGCGTGATGTCGCTTGTGGTCTTCACGGCATTTGCAGGCCTGGTGGTAGCACCCGGTCACATCAATCCGGTTATCGGCCTGATCGCTATTCTCTGCATCGCCGTCGGCGCCGGCGCCTCTGGTGCGCTCAACATGTGGTACGATGCCGACATCGACGCCATCATGACCCGCACGGCCAAGCGTCCGATCCCCGCTGGCCGCATCGCACCGGGCGAAGCGCTTGCCTTCGGCCTAGTTCTTTCCTGTTTCGCCGTCACGATCCTCGGGCTCGCCGTCAATTGGCTCGCAGCCTCGATCCTCGCTTTCACGATCTTCTTTTATGCCGTGATCTACACGATGTGGCTGAAGCGCTCGACGCCGCAGAACATCGTCATCGGCGGCGCTGCCGGCGCCTTTCCTCCGATGATCGGCTGGGCCTGCGTCACCGGTACCGTCACCATCGAAAGCATCGTCCTCTTCATGATCATCTTCCTCTGGACGCCGGCGCATTTCTGGGCGCTCGCGCTCTTCAAGATGGGTGACTACGAAGCGGTTGGCGTGCCCATGCTGCCGAACGTATCGGGCGAACGCACCACGAAGAACCAGATCGTCGTCTATGCTGTCCTGACAGCCATCTGCGGCGTGCTGCCGACCGTTCTCGGCTTTGCAAGCATCGGCTATGGCCTCGTCGCTGCCGCCCTTGGCGCCATCTTCATCTACTGTTCCACCGCCGTCTGGCGGATGCCGGATGGCGATGAGAAGATGGTGCCCGCGAAAAAGCTCTTTGCTTTCTCGATCTTCTACCTGTTCGCCATTTTCTCCGCGCTGATGTTCGACCGGCTGGCAGCCGTGTTGGTGTCGCACACGGGAGGTTTCCTTTGATCGATACTGTCAAGCTTACGGACGCGCAGCGCAAGTCGCGCCGCAACCGCAATGTCGCGTTGGGATTGGTGCTCGCCGGTCTCGTCGTGCTGTTCTATGCGATCACCATCGTGAAGTTTACGTCGGGGCACATGTAAGATGAGCGAGACGCAGCGCACTCCAGGAAAGCCGCGCAATAATGGCGCTGTCGTTTTCATGTGCCTGGCCTTCGTGGTCGGCATGGGTGCTGCGAGCTATGCCGCTGTTCCGCTCTATCGCATCTTCTGCCAGGTCACCGGCTATAACGGCACGACCCAGCGCGTCGAGCAGGCGTCCAACGTCGTGCTGGACCGCACGATGCGCGTCACCTTCGACGCCAATGTCGCGCCCGGCCTGGAGTGGGAATTCAAGCCGGTGGAGCGTGAGGTCAACCCGCGCATCGGCGAAACCATCCAGGTCAACTTCGTTGCGGTGAACAAGTCCGACAAGCCAGCCTATGGCCAGGCCGTCTTCAACGTGACGCCGGGCGAGGCGGGTGCCTATTTCAACAAGGTGCAGTGCTTCTGCTTCAACGAGACAGTGTTGAAGCCTGGGGAGAAGCTTGAAATGCCGGTCGTGTTCTACATCGACCCGGATATTACCAAGGCCGTTGAATCGAAGGACATTCATACGGTTACCTTGTCCTATACGTTCTATCCGAAAGAGGGTCCGAAGCCTGTTGCTTCGAACGAGGGTGGAACGGTGACGCTTGAAAAGAAACTTTGATTGAGGGTTCGTTTCCGGCTAAGCCGGGACGAAGAGGAAGAGATCCGGGGATAGCTTAGATGGCCGAAGCGCATCAGAAAAACCACGACTACCACATTATTGATCCAAGCCCGTGGCCGCTGCTGGCCTCGATCGGCGCCTTCATCATGGCGTTCGGCGGCGTGGGCCTCATGCGCTACGTCAACGGCGGTTCGCTGCACATCTTCGGCATCGAATGGGCCCATCCGTGGCTGTTCTTCATCGGTCTCGCACTGGTGCTCTACGTCATGTTCGGCTGGTGGTCGGATACCGTGAAGGAAGCACACGAGGGCGCGCATACCCGCGTTGTCTCGCTGCATCTGCGCTACGGCATGATCATGTTCATCGCTTCGGAAGTGATGTTCTTCGTTGCCTGGTTCTGGGCCTACTTCGATGCAAGCCTCTATCCGCATGAAGCCATCCAGGCATCGCGCCTTGCCTTCACCGGTGGTCAGTGGCCGCCGAAGGGCATCGAGGTTCTCGATCCTTGGCACCTGCCGATCTACAACACCGTGATCCTGCTCCTGTCGGGCACGACGGTCACCTGGGCGCACCATGCGCTGCTGCACAACGATCGCAAGGGCCTCATCCAGGGTCTGACCCTGACGGTTCTGCTCGGCCTTCTGTTCTCGAGCGTCCAGGCCTACGAATACGCGCACGCTCCGTTCGCGTTCAAGAACTCGATCTACGGCGCGACCTTCTTCATGGCGACCGGCTTCCATGGTTTCCACGTTCTGGTCGGTACGATCTTCCTGGTCGTCTGCCTGATCCGCGCGCTCCGCGGCGACTTCACGCCGAAGCAGCACTTCGGTTTCGAAGCGGCAGCCTGGTACTGGCACTTCGTTGACGTGGTCTGGCTGTTCCTGTTCTTCAGCATCTACGTCTGGGGCGGCTGGGGTGCGCCGCTGGCAGCGGGCTGACGAAAACAGCATCGAATTGAAAAGGCGGGTGCCACGGCACCCGCCTTTTTCTTTGCCTCGTTACCGGGCCTCGGCGATCCGCTCGAAGGCCGATGGCACGGGAATGCCGAGGTCGAGTTGATGTCGGATCGCCTCTGCGCATTCCGCCGGTGTCAGGACGGAGGTGTCGACCTCCAGATCGTAGATACCAGGGATATGCGCCTTCTCTTGCCAAAGCTGGACAGGCGCTGGAATGGCGCCGTTGCCGTCCGCTTTTACATAGAGGGCTTCGCGGCCGGGAACCACGATCTCGCGACGTTGCATGATGACCTCGATCGGACATTTCACACCGACGAAAAGCACCGGAAAACCTTCGAGCCGCCGCGCACAATCCACCAGAATCCCCAGCGGCTGCGAGTAGGCGTCATGATGGCCGAGATCGGCAACGACGTTGAGGCCGAGCCCCGCATGGATGGCGATCGACTCATAGAGCGCCGCATAGAGGAACGGCACAATTTCCTCGAGATCCGGACGCTCGCCTCCCGGCCGCAGCCCGATGCCCGGCAGGTAGCGTTCCGGCGTCATGCCGTTGTAGGTATCGACGCCGAGGTTCATCCACGGGCCTTCGAATTGCTCCTGGATCGCCTTGGCAATCGAGGATTTCCCGCTACGCGGTGCACCGTTCAGGATGATGATCTGTCCGGCCGAGCTGTCATTGGTCATCAGTTTTCTTCTTCTGTTTGGCGCGAATCAGTGAGGCGAAAGCGCGCAGGCATTTCCTTTCGTTCTGCGAATACTTTATGGGTGAGTTAAGGCGGGTTCCCGGTGAACCACAGCTGATTGGAAGGATAGCATGAACGAAGACGATGCGCATTTCCCACCGGTCGATCCCGTGAAAACTGGCATCAGGGGCTGCTGCCCGCGCTGCGGCCAGGGGAAGCTTTTCGACGGCCTGCTGTCGCTGAAGCCGCGCTGTGCGGCTTGTGGTCTGGATTTTGATTTCGCGGATGCTGGCGATGGCCCGGCGGTCTTCGTCATCCTGATCGTCGGCTTCATCGTCATCGGCTCGGTGCTCTGGCTGGAGGTGAACTATGCGCCGCCGATCTGGCTGCACATCCTTCTCTTCGCGCCGCTGACCATCATCCTGTCGTTGATCTCCCTGCGCTGGTGCAAGGGCATTCTCATCGCCATGCAATACCGCCACAATGCCCGCGAAGGACGCCTTTCCCGTGACTGACATTCAAAGCCCGGCGCCGCGCCGCAAGCTGCCGATCTTCACCGGCGCTGCGGTGCTGGTCGCATTCGCCATCCTGGTCTCGCTCGGCACCTGGCAGGTCGAGCGCCTGCAGTGGAAAGAAAAGCTGCTGGCCGATATTGCCGAGCGCCGTGCCGCTGCACCCGTCCCGCTGGACGCCATCGAGGCGATGGCGGCGAAAGGCGAAGATATCGAGTATCGCCAGATGATGGCGAGCGGCGTCTACGACAACAGTCGCGAACGCCACTTCTTTGCCACCTGGCGCGGCCAGACGGGCTACTACATCTACACGCCGCTGCAGCTCGCCGACGGGCGCTATCTGTTCGTGAACCGAGGCTTCGTTCCTTACGACAACAAGGAACCGGAGATGCGCATGCAGGGCCAGCTGACGGATCAGCAGACCGTCAACGGCCTCGCGCGGGCCAAGCTTCCAGGCAAGCCGTCCTGGGTGGTGCCTGACAACGACATCGCCAAGAACATCTTCTACTGGAAAGACCTCGACGTGATGGCGTCGAGCGTCGGCCTCGACACGGCGAGCGTCGTGCCCTTCTTCATCGATGCGGACGATACGCCCAATCCCAAGGGCCTGCCGATCGGCGGCGTGACCGAGATCGATCTTCCGAACAATCACCTGCAATATGCCTTCACCTGGTACGGGCTTGCCGCCACGCTGGTGGTGATCGTCGTGGTTGCGCGGTTCCGCAAGCAGGGGGCAGCGCAATAGTATCGCTTCAATTCTCGCCTATATTGGGTTAGAGAGCGCTATCTTCACACACCGGAACAGACATGAATATTGCGGCCAAACCTCCCTTGATGATCAGGCTTTGCGGGCCGCGCGGCTTCTGCGCCGGCGTCGACCGCGCCATCCAGATCGTCGTGCTGGCGTTGAAGTCCTATGGCGCACCGGTTTATGTCCGCCATGAGATCGTCCATAACCGCTATGTCGTGGAAGGTCTGGAAGCCAAGGGTGCCGTCTTCGTCGAGGAACTCAACGAGATCCCCGAAGAGCATCGCGCCCAGCCGGTTGTCTTCTCCGCTCATGGCGTGCCGAAGTCGGTTCCCGAAGACGCCAGCGCCCGCAATCTCTTCTATCTCGACGCCACATGCCCACTGGTCTCCAAGGTGCACAAGCAGGCGATGCGACACAACAAGCTCGGTCGCCACGTGGTCCTGATCGGCCACGCCGGCCATCCGGAGGTGATCGGCACGATGGGGCAGCTGCCGGAAGGCTCGGTTTCGCTGATCGAGACGATCGAGGATGCGGACGTCTATGTGCCTGCTGATCCCGACAATCTCGGCTATGTCACGCAGACCACGCTTTCGGTGGATGACACCGCCGGCGTCATCGCCCGTCTGCAGGAGCGTTTTCCCAATCTGACCGCGCCCTCTGCCGATTCGATCTGCTACGCCACGACCAACCGCCAGGAGGTCGTGAAGCAGGCCGCGCCCGGCTGCGATCTCTTCATCATCGTCGGGGCGCCGAATTCCTCGAATTCGAGACGTCTGGTCGAAGTGGCGCTCAGGGCAGGGGCGACGAAGTCGCTGCTCGTTCAGCGCGCTTCCGAATTGAACTGGGACGAGATCGGCCCGATCTCGACACTCGGCCTCTCTGCCGGTGCTTCGGCGCCGGAAGTGATTGTCAACGAGATCATCGAAGCTTTCCGCAGCCGCTTTGACGCGAAGGTGGAACTTGCTGAAACCGTTCAGGAAAACGAGCATTTCCTCGTCAACCGCGAACTGCGCAATATCGAACTGACAACGGCCGACATGGCATTCGTGAACGGCTGACGGCGGATGGCTGGCGGGCGTGGGGAATACCCCCTCTGTCCTGCCGGACATCTCCCCCACAAGGGGGGAGATAGCAAGCGGTGTACTTCTCGGTCCGTCGCGACCGTATTTGTTTGGGGAAGACGATGCTCCTATCCGTTCTCCCCCCTTGTGGGGGAGATGCCCGGCAGGGCAGAGGGGGTGTCATCTCCGCGCCTGTATTTTTTTGAACCCAGATTGAGAGCCCGCCTTGGCAGTCTACACCGATATTTCAGAAGACGATTTGAAGTGGTTCCTGACGGAGTACGAGACAGGCACGCTGCTGTCCTACAAGGGCATTGCCGAGGGCGTCGAGAACTCGAACTTCCTGCTGCATACCAGCAAGGACCCGTTGATCCTCACGCTTTACGAGAAGCGCGTCGAGAAGAACGATCTGCCCTTCTTCCTCGGGCTGATGCAGCATCTGGCCGCCGGCGGCCTGTCCTGCCCATTGCCGCTGCCGCGCAAGGACGGCGAATTGCTCGGCACCCTGTCGGGCCGCCCCGCCGCGCTGATCTCCTTCCTCGAAGGCATGTGGCTGCGCAAGCCTGAAGCCAAGCATTGCCGCGAGGTCGGCAAGGCGCTGGCACAAATGCACGTCGCCGGTGAAGGCTTCGAGCTCAAGCGGCCGAACGCGCTCTCCGTCGATGGTTGGAAGGTGCTCTGGGACAAGTCCGAAGCGCGCGCCGACGAGGTGGAAAAGGGCCTGCAGAACGAGGTCCGCACCGAGCTCGATTTCCTCGCCGCTCACTGGCCGAAGGATCTCCCCTCGGGCGTCATCCACGCCGACCTCTTCCCCGACAACGTCTTCTTCCTCGGCGACGACCTGTCTGGCCTGATCGATTTCTATTTTGCCTGCAACGACCTGCTGGCCTACGACGTCTCGATCATTCTGAACGCCTGGTGCTTCGAGAAGGATGGCGCCTACAACATCACCAAGGGCATGGCGATGCTTGAGGGGTACCAGAGCGTGCGCCCGCTGAGCGAAGCAGAACTTGCGGCGCTGCCGATCCTGGCGCGCGGCTCGGCGCTGCGGTTCTTCCTGACCCGGCTTTACGACTGGCTGACGACGCCGGAGGGCGCGATGGTCACCAAGAAGGATCCGCTCGAATATCTGCGCAAGCTGCGCTTCCACCGGCAGATAGAAAACGCTGCCGAATACGGGCTCTCCGCATGAAGCACGTCGATATTTACACTGACGGCGCCTGCTCCGGAAATCCCGGCCCCGGCGGCTGGGGCGCAGTGCTGCGCTATGGCGAGGTCGAGAAGGAACTCTGCGGCGGCGAGGCTGAAACCACCAACAACCGCATGGAGCTGCTTGCCGCCATTTCGGCGCTGACGGCACTGAAGAGCGCCTGTGAGGTCGACCTCCACACCGACAGCAAATACGTCATGGACGGCATCTCCAAGTGGATCTTCGGCTGGAAGAAGAACGGCTGGAAGACCGCCGACAAAAAGCCGGTGAAGAACGGCGAACTCTGGCAGGCGCTCGACGCCGCCAACCAGCGCCACAAGGTCACATGGCACTGGGTGAAGGGCCACGCCGGGCACCCGGAAAACGAGCGGGCCGACGAGCTTGCCCGCAAGGGCATGGAGCCGTTCAAGAAGCGGTAGAGCGGCGGCTCAACCCGCGTAAAAACAGCCACATGAGGCGCTTTCCTGCATCGATCCGGCAGGCGCTTGAATCAACGCTTGAGGAGAGCTGCGGTGCGTGTGATCTCGTTGAACGCCTGGGGCGGCAAGCTCCATGAGCCGCTGATCCGCTATCTTCGCGATGCCAATCCTGATGTTCTCTGCCTGCAGGAAGTGACCCGCTCGGTCGGCGTCGCCTCCGACTGGCTGGAGTATCGAGACGGCAGCCACATCCTGCCGCAGCGCGCCAATCTCTTCGACGAGATCAAGGCGATCCTTCCCGATCACGACGCCGTCTTCGCGCCGACGGCGCGCGGCACGCTCTTCGACGGTGAGACGCTGGTCTGGTCCGAATTCGGCCTCGCGACCTTCGTACTCAACCGCTATCCGGTCATCGGCCGCGCGATGGATTTTGTCCACGGCGATTTTTCCGCTGACGGCTACGGCGAGCATCCGCGCCCGCGCAATGCTGATTGCATCAGGCTCTTCGACTACGCCAGTAACAGGCCCATCACCATCGCTCAGCTGCACGGCCTGCGCGACCTCGCCGGCAAGGGCGACACACCGGCCCGCCACGCCCAGGCGCAGTCGCTGGTTTCGCTGATCCGTCGCCTTTGGCGCACCGGCGAACGGCTCGTCGTCTGCGGCGATCTCAACCTCCTGCCCGATAGCGCGACCTTCACGGCGCTGGCCGAACTCGGCCTCACCGATCTGGTCACCTCCCGAGGCCATACCGATACCCGGACCTCGCACTACACCAAGGAGGGCCGCTACGCCGACTACATGCTGGTGACGCCGGATGTTGATGTGGCGATCTTCGACCCGGTCGCACAGCCCGAGGTGTCCGATCACCGCGCGCTACTGTTGGAGATCGAATAGGGCATCACTGCCCGGCAATGGCGAGATAGGCAGAGATCGTCGCGATCGACAGCACCGTCGAGGCAAGCACGACGCGCCCCGTCAGGCTCGCTTCCCGGCCATAGAATTCCGCCAGCATGAAAGGCCCGGTGCCGGTCGGCAGCGCCGCAAGCAGGACGGCGGTGTGCACGGCAACCGGCGGCAGCTTGAGCAGCGGACCGGCGATGATCCAGGTCACGGCGGGTTGCGCGATCAACTTGAGCCCGACGAGGATGCCTGTCGTCGCCGCCCGTTCGGTGGCAGCCCCCGCCTTCGATCCGGCCAGGAACAGGCCGAGTGCGATCAGCGCGCAGGGCGACGCCGCACCACCGAGAAGCTTCAGGAAGGAATGCATCGGCGCCGGTAGCGGCACGCCGGAGAGCATGAACAGCGCGCCGATAACAGGCGCGATCAGCAACGGGTTCTTGGCCAGCGAGACGAAGGTCTTCGTCGCGATATCCCGCCGCCGCGTCTCCGATTGCAGGCCGCCTTCGATCAGCACGATCGCGACCGCGAAGAGCACGCAGACTGTCAGGATCGTCGAGATCAGCGTCGGCGCCATGCCGGAATCGCCGACCAGCGACAGCACCAGCGGAAAACCGACGAAGCCCGTGTTGGCATAGCTGGCATTGAGGCTGTCGATCGCCGCATCGGCCAGCTGCCGTCCCTTGGCCATCCGCCACCACAGCGTCGCACCGAAGATGATGGCGCAGCCCGACGTAAACGCCAGGATGAAGCCGGGCTGCCAGATCTGCCCAACCTTGGCATTGGCCATGATGTCAAAGAGCAGGGCAGGCAGCGCCAGATAGACCACCAGCCGGTTCACCTCCCGCGTCGCGTTCGGGCCGAGCGCGCCTGATTTCCGCGCAATCCATCCGGTCAGGATCAGGGCGAAGATCGGCAGGACGATCAGGAGATTGGTCAGCATGGGAGGCACTCGGATTGCAAAGACCATTGTCTACCGCCTGACATCAAGATAATCCAATGTCAGTTTGGTGGCTGATTGATGCTGTGGAGGTATTGAATGGATACGCGCCACATGCGCTATTTCGTGGCGCTCGCCGAGACGCTGCACTTCGGCCACGCCGCCGCGCGCATGAACATGAGCCAGCCGCCCTTCAGCCGCCAGATCGCCGCGATCGAGCGGACCCTCGGCGCCCGGCTGTTCGAACGCAACTCCCGCAACGTCGCGCTGACGGCGGCGGGCAAGCATTTCCTCGAAGAGTGCCGCGCGGTGCTCGCCCATTTCGACGCTGCCTGCCGCGACGTGCAGCTGGTGGCATCAGGTGCAAAGGGCGAACTGAAGCTCGGCTTCATGATGAACGCCGCCTACAGCGTCGTGCCGTCCCTGGTGCGAATGTACTCGGAGACACGGCCCGAAGTGCGCCTCGTGCTCGAGGAGCGCATACCGACCGATATCGAGGAAATGCTGATCGAAGGCCGCCTCGACGCTGCCGTCACCTTCGGCGGCAGTCCCGCGCCGCACCTGCGCACCGCGCTTCTCGCCCGCGATCGCCTGCGCCTGATCCTGCCGGATCATCATCCCCTGGCGCGGGTCGACCAGGCCGAGCCTAAGCATCTGGAAGGCGAACGACTGATCGCCGCGCCCGCAAGCGTCACGCCGACGCTGCGCGATGCCATCAGAAACTACTGCGTGGCCGCAGGCGTCGTCCCGCATTTCGCGCTCGAACCGCGCCTGCAGCACACCATCATCCGGCTTGTCGCCGAAGGCCTCGGCATCGCGCTGATCCCGCAATCACTGTGTACGGACCTTGCCGAGGGACTGGTGTCCAGACCAATCGCAAACGCCCCTGAATTCGACATCGTGCTCTGCGCCTCCGCTACCTCGAACAATCCGGCGGTTCCGCAGCTGTTCGAGGTCGCGAAGTCGCTCCATGGCTCTCTGACTCACCCGGATGGCCGCGACTAGGAGCAGGGGCTTCCTTTTCCGACCGGGAGCCCTCGTGGACATTCCCCAACGCCAATGGCAGTTTGAAAATGCACCATTGGAGAATTGGACATGATCATTCGCTCATGGCGGGCCGTTGCCGGGTCAGAGGCGGTCCTCGAAGCCTATGCACATCATCTGAAGACGACCACCTTCGTGGAGATGGCGGAGTTGCCGGGACATCTTGGTGCAACGCTCGCCCGCAAGGTGAAGGGCCACGACAATGAACTCGTCGTTGTCAGCCTCTGGGAAGACATGGAATCCGCGGCGCACTTCATCAAGGGTGAGTTCGATGACGCCGTCGTGAAGCCGAGCACGCAGAAACTGCTGAAGTCCTTCGATCTCAAGGTGGAGTTTTTTGAGACTCTGGTGTCGACAGGCGTGATCGCGGGACATGATTATCAGCCGTCGGCGGACAGCTTTATCGGCTGAGCGGAGAAGTGACGTGGCATCGACGCTCGGTCGCCTCGCGCCAATTGCTCGTCGTTGGGCCCCCACGGCGCCAGCTCGTTAGCGTCGGAAAACCACGGTGAGAATGGTCGAATAGGCGATGTTCTCCGCACATCATAGCAAGAGCCTCGTGCGCTGGCCTATTTCATCAGAGTACGGGCGATCTGCACGACGGCTACATCGCTGGCGTCCGCCCCTTTCGTCGGCTTCCCAGCCTGCAGCCAGGACGCAGTCATGACTTCCTGGACCTCTTCGTCGCACGGAGGGATGCCGGCTTCATGGAAGTCTCGACGGATCGTCGCCAGGATGTCGTTGCGGTCAACATCGAGTGCATCCCTTGCGAGCCCATCAGAATAGGCCTTTGCCTCTTCTCGACTGAATCCCATCTTGTCCGCGGCCCACATGCCGACCAGCTTATTGCGCCGGACCATTCTCATTGCATCTGTGCGCATCCCAGCCATCGAAATCTCCCGCATTGGCCTTGAAGTAGGTTAGCACAAATCTCAGGCGGGATTTCTGTCAATCGCTCTCGGACCAAACGTTTCGCTCGCGCCCATCCTGAGGGTTCACCAATTACACCGGCAGCCCACCGCCGGGCGATGCCGCCGCCCCCCAAACCGCTAGGCGCCTTGCCGCGTTGCGGTCAGCGCCTTTCGGTATGCCCTCTCATGCGAGAGGGAAGTTCAGGACCCTGTCAGAAAGCTCAGGCACACCGGCCGCTCGAAAGCAGCAATGAGGCCAATGATGTACGAGTTCGACGCGGCGGTAACCCACGCTATCAACGGTCTCTCGAACCGGAACCAGTTTGCCGACCTTGCGATGGTCTACGTTTCAATGATCGGGGTTCCGATCCTTGTCCTGCTTGTGGCCGTACAATGGTGGCGCCGGGACGATCGCAGCCATGTCAGACATGTGCTCGTTGCGTCCGGCCTGTCGTTTCTTCTCGGCCTTGCGATCAACCAACTCATACTGCTCGTCGTGCACAGGATCCGACCCTACGATGCGGGTGTCACGCATCTGCTGATTGCGCCCAGCGCCGATCCGTCCTTTCCCTCCGACCACGCGACGGCAGCATTCGCGATAGCCGCGGCCCTCCTGTTCCATGACATGCGCAAACTGGGAGCGGCGTTTTTCGTGGCGGCGCTTGTGGTTGCCGTATCCCGCGTCTTCATCGGCACGCATTATGTCGGGGACGTTGTCGGCGGCGCGCTGACGGGTTTTGCCGCAGCGGCTATCGTTCGGTTGATCTACCGCGAAGATACGGCGCTGGATCGAGCGGTGGTGAGGATTCTCTAGCGCCCGTCTTGCCAGGCTCCGGCGCCTCATCTGCAAAGTGCCCGATGGGCACTGTTTCTCCAGCGAAATTTGCTTGGCTGGAGGAGCGGCTGTGTGACAGCCGCTCCAAGCCCTAACGACTTCAAGCGGCCTTCGCGACATCCCCGTGCGGGTCGAGCACGAATTTCGTCGCCGCCCCGTGGTCGAAGCTCTCGTAGCCCTGCACGGCTTCTTCGAGCGGGATCACCTTGGCGTTGACGATGTCGGCGATCGGCAGGCGGTCGTGGAGGATCGCCTGCATCAGCTGTCTGTTGTACTTCAGCACCGGTGTCTGGCCGGTATGGAAGGATTGGGCCTTCGCCCAGCCGAGCCCGAAGCGCAGCGACAGGTTGCCGGTCTTGGCCGCACTGTCGACGGCGCCTGGGTCCTCGGTAACGTAGAGGCCGGGAATGCCGATCGAGCCCGCCGCACGGGTGATGTCCATCATCTGGTTCAAGACGATCGCCGGCTGCTCGCCGCCCGAATGGCCGCGTGCCTCGAAGCCGACGGCGTCGATCGCGCTGTCCACCTCGTTGCTGCCGGTCACCTGCGCGATCATGTCGCCCAGCCGGTCGCTCTTCGACAGATCGATCGGCTCGAAGCCGACCTTGGCGGCATGTGCCAGGCGATCCTTGTTGAAGTCGCCGATCATCACCACGGCGGCACCCAGGATACGGGCGGAAGCGGCCGCCGCAAGCCCGACCGGACCGGCGCCGGCGACATAAACCGTCGAGCCGACACCGACGCCCGCACGCACCGCGCCGTGGAAGCCGGTCGGCAGGATGTCTGAGAGCATCGTGAGGTCGCGGATCTTCTCCATCGCCCGGTCACGGTCCGGGAATTTCAGGAGGTTGAAGTCGGCATAGGGGATGGTGACGTAGCGGGCCTGGCCGCCAATCCAGCCACCCATGTCGACATAGCCATAGGCGCCGCCGGCGCGCGACGGGTTGACGGTCAGGCACACACCGGTGTCCTGTGACTTGCAGCAGCGGCAGCGACCGCAGGCGACGTTGAACGGCACCGAGACGATATCGCCGACCTCGAGCATCTCGACATCGATGCCCTTTTCGATGATCTGGCCGGTGATCTCGTGGCCGAGAACCAGCCCCGGCATCGCCGTGGTACGGCCGCGCACCATGTGCTGGTCCGATCCGCAGATATTGGTCGAGATCACCTTCAGGATAACGCCATGCTCTATGCGGCGCCCATCGGGTGCTTCGAGCTTCGGATCATCGATGTCATGGATTTCGACAACGCCGGGCCGCATATAGACGACGCCACGGTTCTTGCTCATTTTCATCTCCTCCGTTGAAAATGCTGCAGGGTTGCGCATGGCTCCTCTTCCTTGCGCAACATAGGGCAGAGCTTAGAGCAGAACAGGCGTGGCGTTGTTCCGTTTACGACGGTTACCGCATTTGAAATGGCCACCCCGAAGAAACGCTTGGGCGAGCCGCGCATCGCGCAGGAGATGCCTTCGTGGGTTGTCCTGTTATGTTTTCTCTCTATTGTGCCGACGATATCATTCGGGAGGTCACCATATGATTCTGCACTGCGTGCTGATGCGGCTGAAGGCCGCGATGTCGGGCGAAGAGAAGCAATCCTTGTTCGAATCGATCGTCGCGCTGAAGCAGTTGATCCCCGGCATCCTCGACATCAAGCATGGCCCGAATGTTTCGCCGGAGGGCCTGCACGCAGGGTTCGTCGATGGCTTCACGGTCACCTTCGAAAGCCCGGAAGCGCGCGATGTCTATCTTGTTCACCCCGAACACGTCGCCGTCGGCGAGCGCATAGTCTCGTCGACGGACGGCGGGCTGGGCGGGCTGATCGTATTCGATCTGCAGGTCTAGCCTTCGCGGGCGATCACATCGTCTTTGCCATCGCGGCGGCGATCTGGTCGACGTTGTAGCGGAACATCTTCTCGTAGGTCGGCGCCGGTCCCTTCGGTGCCGACAGTGACTCGACGTAGAGTTCGCCGCCCGGTTCCGCGCCCGTCGCCTTGGCGATCTGCTTCACGAGACGCGGATCGTTGGAGTTCTCGAAGAAGTACGTCTTCACGTGCTCCGCCTTGATCTGCTCGATCAGCCTGGCGACGTCGGCCGCCGACGCTTCGCTTTCGGTCGATACGCCGAGCGGGGCGAGAAAGCCGACATTATACTCCCGGCCGAAATAGCCGAAGGCATCGTGGCTCGTCAGCACCTTCCGGCGATCGTCAGGTATGGTGTCGAATTTCGAATGCGCATAGGCATCCAGCGCATCGAGCGTCTTGCCGTAGGCCGCGGCGTTGGCCTTGAACGCGGCGGCATCAGCCGGATCGGCCGCCGACAGCGCCTTCTCTATATTGGCAACCCAGACCTTGACGTTGACAGGGCTGTTCCACACGTGCGGGTCGGTTACCGTTTGCCCGTCCTCTTCCATGGTGCGGGTATTGATGCCGTCCGATACCATGATCGGCTGACCCTTGTAGCCCGAGGCGCTGATCAACCGGTCCATCCAGCCTTCCAGCCTCTCGCCACTGACAAAGGCGACTTTCGCTGCCTTGAGGTTCCTGGCATCGGCGGGCGACGGCTCGAACTCGTGGGGGTCGCCGTTCGGACCGACGAGGCTCGTGACCTTCACATGCTCGCCGCCGACCTGGCTGACGACATCGGCAAGCACGGTGAACGACGCGACCACCTTCAAGGTTTCGGCCGAGGCCGGTCTGGCCGAAAGGCTCATCAAGAGAGGAAGCGTAGCGGAAAGAAGCAGTCTGTGGGACATCATGAAAGTCTCCTGGATGTCAGCCCGTCAGATGCGGGCGGGGAAAATAGCGCCGGAGAATGCCCGACGGTGCGAAAACGATGGAAAGCCCGTAGAGTAGCGCCGCAGTCACGATCACCGTCGGCCCTGAGGCGAGCTCGAGGTGATAGGAGGCGATGAGGCCGAGGTAACCTGATGCGGTGGCACTTGCGGCGGCAACGACCATCATCGATGCCAGGCTGCGCGCCCAGAGCTGGGCTATAGCTGCCGGCAGCATCATCAGGCCCACGGCCATCAGCGTGCCAAGCGCCTGGAAGCTGGCGACGAGATTGAGGACGACGAGCAGCAGGAAGAGCAGGTGATAGACCGAGCCGCGGGCGCCGATCGCCCGAAGGAAGCTCGGATCGAAGCATTCGACAACCAATGGCCGGTAGATGACCGCGAGCACGATGAGCGTCAGCGTCGTGATGGCGCCGATCTGAAAGAGGGCAGGGTTGTCGATCGCCAGAATTGTGCCGAAGAGAACATGCAGCAGGTCAATGTTCGACCCGCGCAGCGACACGATCAGCACGCCGAGCGCCAGCGAAGCGAGATAGAAGCTGGCGAAGCTTGCATCCTCCTGCAGCACCGTCGCGCGGCTGACGGCGCCCGACAGGAGCGCCACCGCGACCCCGGCGATCAGCCCGCCCAAGCCCATTGCCGTCAGAGACAACGATCCGGCGACGAGGTAGCCGATGGCGGCACCCGGCAGGATGGCGTGGCTCATCGCATCGCCGACCAGGCTCATCCTTCGCAGCATCAGAAACACGCCGATCGGGCCGGATCCGAGCCCCAGGCACAGGCAGGCGACGAGCGCACGGCGCATGAAGCCGTATTCGATAAAGGGCGAAAAAAGCAGATCGTGAAGCGTCATCATGCGGCCGGCTCGCAGATGTCCGCGTCGGCATCCCAGCGTTCCGCCATGGCGCGCGCTTTCAGCAGGTTTTGCGCCGACATCACCTCCGCGGTCGGCCCCCACGCGATCGACTCGCGGGCAAGCAGCAGGGACTGCGGAAAATGGGCGCGGATCTGCTCGAAATCATGAAGTACGGCAATCACCGTCCGGCGTTCGCCATGCCATCGTGCGATGATATCGAGCAGGTCACGCGTGGTTCGCGCGTCGATCGCGGTGAACGGCTCGTCGAGAAGGATCACCTTGGCATCCTGCAGCAACAGCCGGGCAAACAGAACGCGCTGCAACTGGCCGGCCGACAGCGAGCCGATCTGCCGGCTCTCGAAGCCCTCCAGGCCGACAGTAGACATGGCTTGCAAAGCGTTCGTCATCTCGCCTTTGCCGACGCGCCCGAACGCGCCGCTTTGCCGCCAGGCGCCGATCAAGACCGTTTCGATCACGGAGATCGGGAAGCGGCGGTCGATATCGGCCGCCTGGGGAAGATAGCCGAATTCGTTGCGCCGCAGGCCGTGTTCGATTGTCCCGGCGGCGGGCTGAAGCTCCCCTGCGATCGCCTTCAGCAGCGTTGACTTGCCGGCGCCGTTGGGGCCGGCGATGGCAGTCAGGCTGCCCGCCGTGATCGTACCCGAGATATGATGGACGGCCGGGTGCCTGTTGTAAGCGATGGTGACGTCGTCAAACCGGATCACGTCGGAGCTCATGGCAGCCGCGCGGCCCAGCTGATCGCTCCCCAGAGCATTCCGACCAGCAGAAGCACGCCGAGGACGCGCGTGGCGGCGGAATAGCCGATCAGTCTCGTCCTGATATCCAACCGTGTCTCGCTCATTGATACCTCGTTAATGTAATAACATTACGTGTTATGTTATAACGAATGCGGCAAAATAGTGGCGAAACGCGAAGGGCATAAAAACAAAAAAAGCGGCCGAGGCGGCCGCTTTCGCTGGTCAATCAGGACGGGCGATCAGAGCTGCTCGAGCATCGTCGCGGCGCCGGAAACCGTGGCCTGGCCGGGGTTCTCCTCGACGTTCAGCGACTTTACGACGCCATCCTCGACAAGCATCGAATAGCGCTTCGACCGCACGCCGAGACCGCCGCCGGAAAGATCTGCATCCAGCCCGAGCGCCTTGGTGAAGGAGGCATCCCAATCGGGGAGGAAATGGATCTTGCCCAATCCGCCGGTCGATTGTGCCCAGGCGCCCATGACATGCCAGTCATTGACTGCGACGACGGCAATTTCGTCAACGCCCTTGGCGAGAATGGTATCGCGGTTTTCGAGATAGCCGGGCAGGTGATTGAGGGTGCAGGTCGGCGTAAAGGCGCCGGGCACGGCGAAGAGCACGACACGCTTGCCCTTGAACAGGCTTTCCGTGGTCGTCTCGACCGGGCCGTCCGCCGTCTTTTCCTTGAACGTTGCCGCGGGAAGTTTGTCGCCGATTGCGATTGTCATGGCACTCTCCTGGTCTTGGCTGTAGGGCGGCCGTAGCCGCGCGATTGGTCGGTGGACTATAGAAATGGCTTAGTCAAAGGCAAGTGGCGTTTCGATTGCGCGGGCGCCATCGATCACCATGACGCTCCAGCTCCTTCCGTGAATATCGTAGTTCTTGGGCAGCTTGCCGATGGCGACCGTCGTGGTGAAATCCCTGTTGTCGCGCTTGCCGTCCAGCTGTTTGGTGAAGACGTACCCGCTGGGGCCGGCCACGATCACATCCGGAACGCGGCTGCCGCCTTCAGGCAGGGTCACGGAAAGGCTCAACTCCTTTCGATCGGCAGAAAGCGCATGCGCCGTGACCTGGAAATCCGGGGAAGGGGCCTCCGGCAGGCGTGCTGCTGCCGCGCTCAAGATCTGTTCCTCCTCCGGGCGTGAGCGCGCGGCTGGCGAAAGCTCCAGCGTCAGTTCGGCCTGGAATGGCACGCAGATATCCTTGCAGATGCCGATGAAAGCGTTCGCCTTGATTTCCTTTGGCGTCCCGCCCGTGGCCGACAGTTCGAGCGGAAAGGTCAGCGGTGCGTCGTAGGCGACTTCGTCGACACGTCCGTCAGCGATGTGTTTCGGGATCGGGTAAAGCATGCGGTCGAGCGTCACACCACCGTCCGAGGCGATTGTCACCTGCGGCGGAATGCCGTTGTTTCCGGGCTCCCGCCAATAGGTGATCCAGCCGGGTTTCGGCTCGATTTGCAGCCCTGCCCGGATCTTTCCATCGACATCCGGCGGCAAGGCCACCAGTCGCATCCGCCCGCCCTCGTTGTCGGCCCAGGCGGACATCTCCGCCCGCACGGGAGAAATGACGGACAAACATATGCCGGCCGAAACGACAGCGCGCTGCAATAGTTTAGGAAAGCGGGAAATAATGATCATGGAACAAAGGTTTATTGAAAACCCGGAAGTTCGGCCAGAAGACCGGGCCAATTTATTTTTCATTTTCAGTTGATTGATCTGTGAGATTGGCACATGTTTCATGTGTCGGGGCCTCGTGCGGTCTGGCAGCAGGAGGTACGGATGTCCTTGTCAACGCTGAAAAACGGACGTGAACGCGGCTTCTTCGATGGTCAGTTCCTGATTGCCATGCCAGGGATGGCGGACAGCAATTTTTCCCGAACCGTCATCTACATTTGTGCCCACTCGGATGCGGGCGCCATGGGCTTTGTCATCAACAGGCCCCAGGATCTCACCTTTACCGATGTTCTTCTGCACCTGGAAATGATCAAGGACGAAGAGGCGATCATGCTGCCTCCGCATTCCCGCGATCTGTTGATCCAGACGGGTGGTCCAGTCGAAAGCGGCCGCGGCTTCGTGCTCCATTCGGACGATTATCTCTGCGAGTCCAGTATCCCGGTCAGTGATGATATCTGCATGACCGCGACGCTGGATATCATTCGCGCCATCTCGAAGGGCGCCGGCCCCAAGCGAGCAACCATGCTGCTTGGTTATGCCGGCTGGGGCGCTGGTCAGCTGGAGGCCGAGGTCGGCAACAATGGCTGGCTGAACTGCCCGGCCAACGAAGAATTGATCTTCGATCGCAATCTTGACGACAAATATGAGCGCGCGCTCGCGGGCATGGGCGTCACGGCCGCGATGCTGTCGACCGAAGCCGGTCACGCATAATTCTATCCGGAACGATTTGGCTATCATGGCGTTTCCATCTGGCAGGCGGGCATAAAGCGCGCCAACAAGGAGACACAAGATGGGTAGCACCACCGACAAGATTTCCGGTAAGACGAACGAAATCGCCGGCAAGGCGAAGCAGACGATCGGAAAGGCTTCCGGCGATAACTCCCTTCGAGCCGAAGGCACGGCTCAGGAAGCAAAGGGCAAGGCCCAGGTTGCGACCGGCAAGGTCAAGGATAAGCTGAAGAATGCTGTAGACCGGCTCTGATCTGCCGATCTCGTTTTTCGAAGTGGCCCGTTGCGTTTTTGCGCAGCGGGTTTTTCTGATGGAGGCGCGCGGTGAGGCTCTTTGTATGTGACAACTGCGACCAGGTTGTTCATTTCGACAATCGCCAATGCGTGAGGTGCGGCTATCGCCTCGGCTTCCTGCCAAATGGTCTGCGGATGCATGCCGTCCAGCAGCAGGACGGAGATCTCTGGCAATACGTAGCCCAACCGGACCTCGTGCGGTTCTGCGCCAACGCTGGCCTCGATATCTGCAACTGGCTCGTCGAGGATGGCGAGGCTGGTGGCTACTGTGTCGCCTGCCGACATAACCGGCTCGTGCCCAACTCTGAGACGCAGGATGGCGTCGACCGCTGGCGTCGCATCAGTCAGGCCCAACGACATCTCTTTTACTCGCTCTTGCGTTGGCGGCTGCCGCATCCGGATCGCATGCAAGATCCCGCTGGCGGCCTTGTTTTCGACTTCCTCGAAGATGTCGTCCAGCCCGACGGTAGTGTGGTCCCGGCGATGACGGGACACGAGGAAGGCCTGATCGCAATTCGCGCCGCCGAGGCCGACGATCTCACGCGTGAACAGGCGCGGACCTCGATGAACGAGCCATACCGAACACTGCTCGGCCATTTTCGCCACGAGACCGGCCATTTCATCTGGAACCGGCTCGTGCGCGACAGGAACAGTTTCGATGGGTTCCGGGCCGTTTTTGGCGATGAGCGTCAGGATTACAACGCGGCCCTTGAGCAGCACTACGAAAATGGTGCGCGCCTCGGCTGGCAGGATAGCTTCGTCAGTGCCTACGCCAGCGCCCACCCCTGGGAAGATTTTGCGGAGTGTTTTGCGCACTATCTCCACATCGTCGACACCTTGGAGACGGCGCGCGCCTTCGGCATCGCGATCGCGCCCCGCGGCCATGAGGAGATGGCGGCCGAGGTGGATTTCGACCCCTATCGAGCCGCAAGCGCCGCTCAGCTTGTCGACGAGTGGGTGCCGCTCAGCGTTGCGATCAACTCGATACAGCGCAGCATGGGGCAGCCCGATTCCTATCCATTCGTGCTGTCCTCGCCCGTGGTCGCCAAGCTTGAATACATGCATCAGCTGATAGCAGGGGCCGCTACGCCGCGACAGGCCGCGGCATAGCTCGATGTTCTCTTAGGCGCGTCTCGTCAGCGGGAAGCGCTCTTTCAGCAGGCGCAGCACCGATTCCGAGGCCATTGGCGGTCCGAAAAGATAGCTCTGCCCATAGGTGCAACCCATCTTCGCCAGCTCGATTGCGTCCTCGTTGGACTCAATACCTTCGGCCACCACCTTCATCTCGAGCTCTCGTGCCATCGAGATGACGGAGCGAAGCACGGTTGCCTTCTTGTCGCTGCCGTCGCGCACCAGAGTCTTGTCGAGCTTGATCGTGTCGAACGGGAAGCGGGTGAGATAGGCAAGCGAGGAGTAGCCGGTGCCGAAATCGTCCAGCGCCAGTCCGAGGCCGGCGCCGCGTAGCTTTTCCAGAACGAGACGGGCTTGTTCCGGGTTTTCCATGACCATGGATTCCGTCAGCTCGAGCTTGAGGCGCGACGGCTCGCAATGCGTCTTTGCAAGGACCGAGCGAACGTCTTCGTAAAGTGAATTGTTCAGCAGCTGCGCACTGGACAGGTTGATCGAGACGAAGATCGGCAATTCGCCGGTCTGGCTTTCCCAGCTCATCAGGTCGTTCGTTGCCTGTTCCAGCGCGAAGATGCCGAGCGTGTTGATGATGTCGGACGCTTCCGCGATCGGAATGAATTCCGAAGGCGGAATGCTGCCGCGCTTGGGATGCTCCCACCGCATCAGCGCTTCGAAACCGGCGATCTCCACATCCTCCAGCCCGGCGATCGGCTGGTACACCATGGAGAGTTCCTTGCGCTCGATTGCCCGGCGCAGGTCGGTTTCGAGCTGCAGCCGATCGGCGCCGAAGTCGCGGAAGGCAGGTTGGAACGGCTCGACGCGGTTGCCGCCGGCGCGCTTGGCGCGGTACATGGCAAGCTCCGCATCGCTCAGCATTCCGGACGCGCTTTCCTGCTGGTCGACAAAGGAGGTGAGGCCGATGGATGCCGTCAGGATGATCTCGCGGTTGGCGAAGTTGATCGGCACCATGATCGCCTTGCTGATGGCATCGGCAAAATCGGCGACCTTGGCCGGGTCTCGCTCCGAAACCAGGATGAGACCGAACTGATCGCCAGCAAGCCGCGCCAACGTATCTTGCGGCTTCAGCAGCCGCCGCAGCCGGCGCGTCAGCGCGATCAGGATGTTGTCGCCCGCGGCGATCCCCAGCGTATCGTTCACGAGCTTATAGCGGTCGATATCGATGACCATCACCGTCGGGCGAAACGCGTCGCCGCTCGGCGCCAGGGTCAGGACGCCCTGCAGGCGGTCGAGGAACAGTTGCCGGTTCGGAAGGCCGGTCAGATTGTCGTGCAGCGCGTCCTGCAGCAGGCGTTCGACGGAATTCTTCTGTTCCGTCACGTCAACGATCGTGCCGACGCAACGGATGATCTCGCCATTGGAACCGAGCACGGGCCGCGCGCGGATCAGCAGCCAGTGGAAGTGGCCGTCTTCGGCGCGAATTCGGAACTCGTGATTGAGGCGCCCGCGGCGATGCTCCAGCAGCACATCGAGCGTTGCCCGGAAGCGGTCGCGATCGTCGGGATGCAGACGCGGCAGCCAGTTGCGGGCCGCCCCGTGCATGGCACCGGCGGGGAGGCCAAGCTTCACCGAAACATCGGGGATCGTGACGACACGGTCGCGCGCTACGTCCCAGTCCCAGACCGTGTCGCCGGAGCCTGTCAGAGCCAGCGACTGCCGCTCGAGATCGGAGAACAGTCCTTGCTGGAACGCGCCGCCCGCAAAGGCGTGCTGCATCACGGTAAAGCCGATCAGGAGCACGATAAGAACCAGGCCGCCACCCAGCGCCGGCTGGATGATGTCGTTGTCGAGTCGGCCGGTAATCGTCAGCCAGGCCCCGAATATCCAGACGAGGATGAGCGCCCAGGCCGGCACCAGGAGAATTGCGCGATCATATCGGTTGAGGCCGAGATAGACGATCAGCAGCAGCCCGACCGTCGCGGTCAGGGCAAAGGAGAGGCGGGCCACGCCTGCCGCAATGGCAGGATCGTAGATCGCGACGCCGAAGAGCAGCGCGAGGCCAAGTACCCAGGCAAGCGTCAGGTAGCCGAGATGCGTGTGCCAGCGATTGAGGTTGAGATAGGTGAACAGGAAGATGACGAAGCTAGACGCCAGCGCGACTTCCGTACAGGCGCGCCATATTCGTTGGTCGGACGAAGCGATGCTGACGAGCTTGCCGAGAAAGCCGAAGTCGACGCAGATGTAGCCGAGTACAGCCCAGGCGAGGGCTGCCGTCGCGGGCAGCATCGAGGTGCCCTTCACCACGAACAGGATCGTCAGGAACACCGCGAGCAAGCCTGCGATACCGAGAACGATGCCGCGATAGAGCGTAAAGGCGTTGATCGTGTCCTTGTAGGCATCCGGCTCCCACAGATAGATCTGCGGCAGTTCGGGGCTTGTCAGCTCGGCAACGAAGGTGATGACGGCGCCCGGGTTGAGCGTGATGCGGAAGACGTCGGCTTCATCGCTCGGTTGCCGGTCCAGCGCGAAGCCTTCGCTCGGCGTGATCGCGATGATGCGCTGCGAGCCGAGATCCGGCCAGAAAAGCTTGGAGTTCACCAGTCGGAAGTGGGGCGCCACGATGACGCGCTCGAGCTGTTCGTCGGAGACGTTGGCGAGCGCAAAGACCGCCCAGTCGCCCTGGTGGTTGTCCGAGCTGGCACGTACCTCAATACGGCGCCGAATACCATCGGCGCCTGCCGCGGTGGAGACCTGGAAGGCCTCACCCTGGTTGGCATAGATTTCGGTGGTGGCGGTGAGATCGAGAGCCGTGTCGTCGCGGGAAATCTTTACCGGTTCGGCGGCCTCCACGGCACCTGCCATGAGGGCCAAGGCTGACAGCATAAGCGCTGCGATCACCGCGATCACTCGTCCGGCCGGTGATGAGGGCAGCATACGTTTTTTCGTCATCGGCTGTCGGTTATCCTGCCTTATCGGCGTCGGTGGCCAAAAGTGAGAACATCACATGGTCATGCCACTGACCGTTGATCTTCAAGTATCCGCGCAGATAGCCCTCCCGCTTAAACCCGGCTTTCTCAAGCAGGCGGATGCTCCGAGCGTTGTCTGGAATACAGGCTGCTTCGATGCGGTGCAACTCAAGCGCTGCGAAGATGTAGGGTATAACCAGCCGAAGTGCGGCGAACATATGACCCTGGCCCGCATGAGCCTCGCCCATCCAGTAACCGATCATGCAGCTTTGTGCGGCGCCGCGCCTGATATAGCCGATGGTAATGCCGCCCAGCAGCGTCATCGTGTCCTTGCGAAACAGGAAGAGGGGGATCGCCTGCCCGGAGGCATATTCCTGTTTGCCGCGAATGACGCGGGCGCGATAGGCGCCCTCCGTCAATTCGTCGCGTCTCCAGGTCGGCTCCCAGGGCTCCAGAAACTGCCGGCTTGCCGCCCGCAGCTTGTGCCACTGGTTGAAGTCCTGGTAACGCGGCAGGCGCAGCACATAGTGCTCGTTCTCAAGCTCGACTGCTTCCGGCTGCCGCGACAGGAACCGAAAAACCGATTTTGGCATCGATCACTCCCGGCAGGAACTACGTCGGTTCAGAGGCTCGCCTGTTTGCTTTGCGCGGCGGGAGCCGACAGGGAGGCGGCGATGTCCTCCATCGGAGCCAGATGCTCGAGCGGGCCGATTGCCGAAAGGGTCGGTACGGTGTCGAAAAACAGGCGTCCGGCAAGATCGGTGAGCCGGTCCACGGTGATGCCTTCCAGCCGTTCCATCATCTCCGGATTGGAGATCGGGCGGCCGTAGAGCATCATCTGGCGGGCGATCTGGCCGGCGCGCGCCGCGGGGCTTTCCTGGCCCATCAGCAGCTGGGCTCGGATCTGGGCGCGGGCGCGTTCGATTTCCTTGTTCTCGATCTTGGCCGACGACTTGTGCAGTTCGTCGATGATGACGGGAACAAGCTCCGGCAGGTTTTCGCCACCGGTCGCCGCGTGGATCCCGAAGATGCCGGTATCCGAGAAGCCCCAATGGAAGGCGTAGATCGAGTAGCACAGGCCGCGAATCTCGCGCACTTCCTGGAACAGGCGGGACGACATGCCGCCGCCCAGGATGTTGGCGAGAATCTGCGAACAGTAGAAATCCCGGGCGTGGTAGGCCTTGCCCTCGAAGCCGAGCAGGATCTGTGCATCCATCAGGTCGCGCGTCTCGCGGATGTTGCCGCCGATATACTTGGCGGGCTCCATCACCGGCGTTGCGCTTGGCGTCGTCGGCAGAGATGCGAACCGATCCTCGACCATGCGAACGAATTCATCGTGCTGGACCGCGCCCGTCGCAACGACGAACATCCGATCGGTGGTGTAGTTGCGGCCGAGATAGCCGCGGATTTGCTGCGGTGTGAAGGAAACGACCGTCTGCGGCGTGCCGAGAATGGCGCGGCCGAGCGTCTGGTCGCGATATGCGGTTTCGGAGAACTTGTCGAAGACGACATCGTCGGGCGTGTCGTTTGCCGCGTTGATCTCCTGCAGGATGACCTGCTTCTCGCGCTCGAGCTCTTCTTCGTCGAATGCGGATTCGGTCAGGATGTCGGCCAGGATGTCGACGGCGAGCGGAACGTGATCCTTGAGGACGCGAGCGTAGTAGGAGGTGGTCTCGGTAGAGGTTGCGGCGTTTACTTCGCCGCCGACGTCTTCGATCTCTTCTGCGATTTCGCGCGCGCTGCGGCGTGCTGTTCCCTTGAAGGCCATGTGTTCGAGCAGGTGGGCAATACCGTGCTCATCTGTGGTCTCATTGCGCGAACCTGATTTGATCCACACTCCCAGCGCAACACTTTCCAGGTGTTGCATGGTCTGTGTGACTACTGTCAGCCCGGATTTGAGCCGGGTGCACTCAACTGTCATTGGCTATCTTTCTGCGCCTGCCGTCTCTTAGGACCGGGTCTTCGTGCCGATGAAGGTTTCAACGGCTTTCAGCTCGGGCTTGACGATCTGGTAGCGCTCCTCCTTGTCCATCAAATCAGCAAGCCACGTCGGAAGCGCGGGGTCAATACCGGATGCAGATTTTACGGCTGCGGGGAATTTCGCCGGATGCGCGGTGGCGAGCGTCACCATGGGTGCGTTCGGCCTTTCGTTCTTTTCGGCTACGAAAACACCGATCGCCGAATGCGGATCGAGCAGGTAGCCGGTCTCGGCCAAGGTCTTCTTGATGGTCTGCGCCACCTGCTTTTCGCTGGCGCGTCCGGCGCGGAAGCCCTTCTTGATGAAGGCAAGCGCTTCCGGCGCGATCTCGAAGCCATTCGACTGCTTCAGGCTGTCCATGGCAGCACGAACCTTGGAGGCATCGCGGTCGTAGGCTTCAAACAGCAGGCGTTCGAAGTTTGAGGAGATCTGGATATCCATCGACGGCGAGGTCGTCGCCTTGACGTCCTTCATCTCGTAGCGGCCGGTCTTCAGCGTGCGGGCAAGGATGTCGTTCTCGTTGGTGGCGACCACCAGCTTGTCGATCGGCAGGCCCATGCGCTTGGCGCAGTAGCCGGCGAAGATATCGCCGAAGTTGCCGGTGGGTACGGTAAACGAAATCTTGCGGTCCGGGCCGCCGAGCGCGATCGCGGTGGTGAAGTAGTAGACGATCTGGGCCATGATGCGCGCCCAGTTGATCGAGTTGACGCCGGAAAGCTTGACCTTGTCGCGGAATGCGACGTCGTTGAACATCGCCTTCACGAGGTTCTGGCAATCGTCGAAATTGCCTTCGACGGCGAGCGCATGGACATTCGACGCGGTCGATGTCGTCATCTGGCGCTGCTGTACCGGCGAGACCTTGCCGTGCGGGAAGAGAATGAAGATGTCGGTGCGCTCGCGGCCGGCGAAGGCGTCGATCGCCGCGCCACCGGTGTCACCAGACGTTGCGCCGACGATCGTGGCGCGCTCGCCGCGCTTCTCCAGAGCATAGTCCATCAGCCGTGCGAGCAGCTGCATCGCCACGTCCTTGAACGCCAGCGTGGTGCCGTGGAAGAGCTCCATCACGAAGCTGTTCGGGCCGGTCTGCACCAGCGGCGCGATCGCCGGATGGCGGAAGGTGCCATAGGCCTCTTCGATCATGGCGCGGAACGTTTCGTCAGGAATTTCGCCATTGGTAAAGGGCGACAGGATGGTGAAGGCGATATCCTGATAGCTTTTGCCGCGAAGCGCCCGGATCTCCTTCTTGGAGAACTGCGGCCATTCGCGTGGCACATAGAGCCCGCCGTCGCGCGCCAGGCCTGCCAGCAATGCATCGCAGAAACCGAGCGAAGGGGCTTCACCGCGGGTCGAGATATAGTCCACTGTCGTCATCCTTGATGTGCCGGCCGGGAAAATTCCGGGAGTGAGGGAAGCCATGTCTCGTGGCGCATCCGGCTTGCGATGTCGCCCATCGCCGCTTGCGGTCCCGAAATGTGCATCAAAACAGTGCGTACCCAATCGATTTTTGTTTGCGCCGCTGATATAGACCATCGCAAACTGTCACGAAAGGCCCCGTCCGCAAGTCGTTGGGCCTCCCAAAAAACTTTCTGAAAAGGGTGGAATAATCGTGCTTCGCAAGGTCTCGCGTCTCATCGTTTCTGCATCGGTCGCCGCTATTTTGGTCAGCTGCAATTCGCTCGGCGTCGGCGGCGGGGACAGCGCGACCTCGACATCGACGCAGTCCGGGGGAAATGCGCAGATCATGCCGATGGCGCCTGCAAACCCCTCTTCGAACGATCCATCCATCGGTACCGCAAAGACGGCAACCGGCAATACCGCGCCGGTCGTGCAGGGCGCATGCCCTCAGATCTTCATGAAGGATGCCGAGGCGGTGTTCCGGAGCTATGCAGGCGGTGCGAAGACGGGTGACGCGCAGAAGCTGGCCTATCAGGCTTCGATCGGCGACTACACGCGCCAGTGCACGCTCAGCGAGACGAACCTCAACATGACCGTCGTCGCGCAATTGCGCGTTCTTGCTGGCCCGGCCGGCAAGGCGGGCACTGTGACGCTGCCGATCCGCATCACCGTGCTCGACGGCGAAGATGTGCTCTATTCGGAAGTCACGAATTTCCCGGCGCAGGTTTCTGCCGACGCGGCCACCCAGGTCCTGTTCCGCAAGGATGGCGTCAAGATGCCGGTCGGTTCGGGCTCGCTCGTGCGCGTCAACATCGGTTTCGACCAGGGCGCGCCGAAGGGCACCAAGAAGAAGAAATAAGCCAGGATCTTCCTTGTCTCACTGACGTCACCGTGGTCTCGGCCGGGCCGGGGGGAATTGCTGCGTGAAAATCGGATTGGTTTTGAATCCCGCCTCCGGACGGAATGGACGACGATCGTTCTGGCCGACACTGCGGCGTGCAATCGAAAAGCAGGGCGCAGATGTAAGCGTCCGGGAAACCCGCGGCCTCGGCGATGCGGAGCGGTTCGCGCGCGAACTGGCTGTGGAGACCGACTTGGTCGTGGCGGTTGGTGGCGATGGAACGATTGGAGAAGTGGCCGGTGGTGTTCTGAAATCCGGCCGTCCCGATGTTGCCTTCTCCTTCATCGCAACCGGGACCGGCTGTGACTTCGCACGCAACTTTGCGATCTCCCGAGATCCGGCCGCAATCGCCGAGCGTTTGACGTCGGCCACCGTGCGGCTGATCGATGCGGGGTTGCTGACGTGCGATGAGGGGAATGGAGAGACGGTCACGCGTCACTTCGCCAATATCGCCAGCTTCGGCGTGTCAGGCCAGATCGTCCGCGCGGTCAATGCCGCGCGCAAGGGCAGACGCCTTCCCGCTGCAATGATCTTCTTTTGCCATAGCGTGCTGCAGATCCTGCGCTATCGACCCTGCAACATTCGCCTCCGGCTTGATGGGGAGGATGTCTATGAAGGGCCGATTACGGCGGTCGCCGTTGCCAATGGCGGTTGGTTTGGCGGCGGCATGAACGTCGCGCCCGCCGCGGACGTTGCCGATGGTTTCTTTGATGTCGTGGTGATGCGCGGCGCGCCGCGCCTGAAGGTCGTGACGTTGATGAACAGCATATACAGCGGCGCTCATCTCAAGAACCCGCTGGTCAGCGTTCATCGCGCGAAGCTTGTCGAAGCCTGGCAAATCGGCAGCGAGGTTGCGTTGATCGACAGCGACGGCGAAGCGCCGGGCAGGCTCCCGGCGCGCTTCGAGGTTCTTCCAGGCGCGCTGTCGCTCAAGCTCTGATTAGAGAGCGCCTTCCCATTCGGCGAGCGCTGCAACGACGCCGGGGAGATCGATCATGCGCGAGATCACGGTTTCAGCGCCTGCTTCCGTCAGCTTGTCGGCATGGGCCGGATAGGTGTGCGACGCGCCGGTAAAGCCGATCACGCGCATGCCGGCGGCACGCGCCGCATGAACGCCGTGAACGGAATCTTCGACCACGACGGCGCGGTTGGTGGGCACGCCCATCTGCTTGGCGCCATGCAGGAAGATATCGGGCTTCGGCTTGACGCGATCCGCGCCGAGATCCTTTGCCGAGAAGATGTTCGGTGCAAAAAGCCGCCCGAGGCCGACTTTGCCGAGCATCATGTCGAGACGTGCGCTGCTGGAGTTGGAGCAGATGCAGCGCTTGAGGTCCAGTCGGGCCAGCGCCGCTTCGACGCCCGCGATCGCCTGAACTTCCTTCTCGAGACGCATGTCGAGAAGCTTCTCGGATTTGTCGAGCAGCGATGCGGAAATCGGGATGCTCGCTTCGCGCTCGACCTGCAGTAGAATGTTCTGCCAGGTCATGCCGGCGAAACGCTCGCCCATTTCCTCGATGCTGATCGGGTAGCCCGCTTGGGTCAGAAGTGTGGACTCAACGTCCGCAGCAATGATTTCGGAATCGACCAGAACGCCGTCGCAGTCGAAGATGATGAGGTCGAAGCCGTCCATATACTCACGCCTTGTTTGGGATGATGCCGCTTTACACGATGCGCCGCCGAACCTCAACCGATTGAGCGGCATGGCTGGATTGCGCGACACGGGCGGCTCTGTCTCCTTGCCGCCGCAATTGTCTCGAGGGCGCGTTCCGTCTAGCCTCGACAAGCCGATTCAGGGCCTCTAAGGGATTGATATGGGTAAGGAACCTGAAGATACAATCGCCAGCCGCATCAGCCGTGTTCTCGCCGACCGTATCGTCCGCGGGGATCTGGCTGCCGGGGCGCGGCTGCGTCAGGATCATATCGCGGAGGAATTCGGCACCAGCCATGTGCCTGTCCGCGAAGCCTTTCGCCGGCTGGAAGCCCAGGGGCTGGCGATCAGCGAGCCGCGCCGCGGCGTGCGGGTAGCGTCGTTCGACCTCAAGGAAGTCCGTGAAGTGGCAGAGATGCGAGCCGCGCTTGAGGTGCTCGCCCTTCGTCACGCGGCTCCGCATCTGACGCCGGCCATTCTCGATGCGGCCGAAGATGCCGCGCGCGAAGGCGATGCTGCGGCCGATGTCCATGCCTGGGAGGAGGCCAATCGGCGCTTCCACCGCCTTATCCTGGCGCCCTGCAACATGAGGCGCCTGCTGGCCTCCATTGATGATCTGCATGCGGCAAGTGCCCGCTTTCTGTTTTCTGCCTGGCGTTCAGGCTGGGAAAAGCGCACGGATCACGACCATCGCGCCATCCTGCTTGCGCTGCGCGAGGGGCGCTCGGACGAGGCTGCGGCGATTCTCGAGCGACACGTTCAGTGGATTGGGCGTGCGCCGCAGAGTGCTCAATCGGGCAAGACAGTCCGCGAAGCGTTCGCGATCGTCGGTTGATGTCGAAATTATAGATAATTTTCAAAAAGAAGTTTTACGAGATATAACAACGGGTTGTTGTCCTGTTCGTGTTGCCTTTGTTTGCCTTCTTTGGTGCGGGAGCGATTTGCTTAATCGCTCCCGCTTGCGTTTGGCGCCATTCTCTCTCATAAAAATAGATGGAAGTTGATAATTATCTATAATTTTGGAAGGAGAGTTGCATGTCCCTGTTTGAGCCGTCGACCCGTCTGGATTTCGACCCGCTGCGCCTGTCGGCGCGTCCGCTTGCCGTCAAGTCGGCGTTCGTGCTGGCCGGGACGCTGATCCTCGCGCTCGCATCGCAGATCTCGGTGCCGATGGTGCCGGTTCCGATCACCATGCAGACCTTTGCCCTGACCATGATCGGCGCGCTCTATGGCTGGAGGCTTGGCGGCCTCACCGTGCTGGCATGGCTGGCCGAGGCGATGGTCGGCTTTCCGGTTCTTGCCAACGGCGCCGGTGGCCTTGCCCCCTTCATGGGGCCGACGGCAGGCTATCTCGTCTCGTTCCCGATCATTGCGGCTCTTGCCGGTTGGCTTGCCGCACGCGGATGGACCGGCGACCGGATCGTGCTGAGCTTCAGCGCCCACCTCGCGGCCAATATCCTGTGCCTTGCGATCGGCGGCTTGTGGCTCGCCTATCTGCTGGGGATGGAGAAGGCCTGGTTGTTCGGTGTCGCGCCGTTCATTCTCGGCGCCGTGCTGAAATCGGCCCTTGCCGCCGCAGCACTCAAGGCTGTCCGCGTCTATACCGGCCGCTGAGGTGACGGTTCGGCTAAGGACCCACCACCTGCTCTGCATGCTGACGTTCATCGGTGAAGGCTATACGCCTGCCTTCACCGAGAACTACCGGCGCATCGCGGATCGGCTCTCGGCCGGCGAGGACATCGAAATCGTCGCCGGCCCTGACGACATCTGCGCGCCGCTGTTATCGGGCGGTGCCCCGCATTGCCTCAATGCCAGCGTCGTCATGCGCGACGAGGCAGCTGCGGAGGCTGTCGGTCGTTTGCTTGGCATGCCGGTCGGCGAGGGCACGCGGCTGACGCCAGATGGTTCGACGCTCGCAAGGCTGCGCCGCAACTTCGCATTCGGCACGATCCGCCGCGCCTGCGAGGATTGCGAGTGGGCCGAACTCTGCGGACATGTTGCGAACAACGGCTTCAAGGATGTCTTGATCGTCGCGCGGTAACCGGGCCTCACACAGGCAAACTGAGCTTTTTCTCTGCTTCCAGATAGAGGCGCTGTTTGTCGGTGACGTAGTCCCGGACAATAGGGGCTGCGTCGCGTGCGCGTGACAGCTGCATGTGGAAGACCAACTGGCTGCCCGTTCTGAACATCATCTCGGCGCTGATCAGATAGAATTCCCACATGCGCGCGAAGCGTTCGTCATAGAGCGCGATGACCTTGTCGCGGTTCTTCTCGAAACGTTCGCCCCAGTGAGCAAGCGTCGTCGCATAGTGAACACGCAGGAATTCGAGATCCGTAACCCAGAGGCTGTTCTGCTCGACGACGGAAAAGACCTCGGAGAGGGCAGGTGAATAGGCGCCGGGGAAAATATACTTCCGCAGCCACGCGCTCGCCATCCCTGGCGGGCTCATGTGTCCGATCGAATGCAGCACCGCGAGGCCGTCATCCGGCATCAGAGCGTTCAGCTTCTTGAAGAATTCATCGTAATGCTGGACGCCGACATGTTCGAACATGCCGACGGAAACGATCCGATCGAACGGCCCTTGTACGTCGCGGTAGTCCTTGAGTTCGAACCGCACGCGGTCGGCAAGTCCAGCCTCCTGCGCGCGCTGCGAGGCCAGCGCCTGTTGCTCCTTGGAGAGCGTCACGCCGACAACCTCCACATCTTCCATCGCGGCAAGATAGAGGGCAAGGTCGCCCCAGCCGCAACCGATATCCAGGACCTTCATTCCCGGCTTGAGCCCAAGCTTGCTGGCGAGAAGCCGCAGCTTGTTGCGCTGTGCCTGTTCCAGCGTCTCGCCGGGCTCCCTGAAATAGGCGCAGGAGTAGAGCATGTTCTGATCGAGAAACAGTTTGTAGAACTCGTTGCCGAGATCGTAGTGGTGGGCGACATTCTGCTGTGCCTCACCCTTGCGGTTCGATTGCTGGCGCTTGCGGAAGCGCATCTTGATCGCGCGCAGCACCTTCTGGATCGGGTAGGAACCGAGCGACAGGCGATTGATCGAAAAGAGCGTCAGGAAGTCGCGAAGCGTCGAGCCCTCCTCGAAGCGCATCGTCCCGTCCATATACGCTTCGCCCGCAGCAAGCTCGGCATTGAATACCAGTGTCCGGTAAAGCTTCTTGTCGGTCAGGCGCATCGTGACATGCGGCCCCGGCGACCCTTCGAATACATGGCGTTTTCCGTCGGCATCGATGACGGTCAGGCGGCCTTTGCGTATGAACGACTTCATCATGTGGGACAGTGGAAACATCAACACCCCTATTGCTCATGCCGAATCCGACGCGCTCATACTCAGCCCATCGATCGGAATTTGCAATGTGTGCTGGAACGCGTCCGGTTTGCCCGCTGAGCGGGTGCTGCCGATCGTGGATTCCCGGTAAGCGCGGCAAGTCTGGCGACGGCCAGGGGAAGAGGTCTGCCTCGTTTTTGCGTCATTGATCCGGCGTCGTCCGCGCCGGGGAAGGAGGTTCAGGCCTCGACCGGAAAGAGCGACAGGAACTGTCGCTCTCCCTCCGGCGAAAAGATCACCGAGCGGCTGCCTGCCGTTCGCCGCGCCCATCCCTTCTCGAAGAAGTTCGCAAGCAACGCCTTGCCGAGGCTGCCCGCCAGATGCGCTCGCCGCTCGCTCCAGTCGAGGCAGGAGCGGCACAACGGCCTCCGTGACGACTTGAGATCGTGCACATCGATGCCGATGCATTTCAACGTGCTTTCACCGGCGTCGGTCAGCGCCAGGCCATCGCCAACGGCGTCGATCGCTCCCCTGGCCACGAGGCTGTCTAGCATCCTCACACCATAGTCGCCCGCAAGGTGATCGTAGCAGATCCGAGCCTTGCGAAGCGCCGGTTCCTTCGGGCCGGGCCTGTGCCGCAACTGCCCGCGCCCCGCGGCAAACCCCATGATGCTCTCGAGCAGCTTGCCGACGCTCTCATCCGCAAGCGTGAAATAGCGGTGTCGTCCCTGCTTGCGCTGCGCCAGCAGGTGGCCGGCTTCGAGTTTCGCCAGATGCGTGCTCGCCGTCTGCACGGTGATGCCGCCAACGGCCGCAAGTTCCGTTGCCGTCAGCGCCTTGCCGCCCATCAGCGCGGTCAGCATGTTCGCGCGAGCGGGATCGCCGATGAGCGCACCGATCTGCGCAATGTCGGGGCCTTCCTTCATACTTCGCCCTTCCTCCATACTTCGATCGTAACCGAAGCATCGCTGCCGGGCAACATGCGAAAAAGGTCTCACAGCACAAGGAGACGACCATGATTACCTGCTTCATCCGCTATGAGATCGATCCGTTCAAGAAGGATCGCTTCGAGGAATATTCGCGCAATTGGGGGGAGGCGATACCGCGCAACGGCGCCGATCTGATCGGCTACTTCGCCCCGCACGAAGGCTCGGCAACGACCGCCTACGGGGTCTACAACATCGAAAGCCTCGCTGCCTACGAGGCCTACCGCGCAAGGCTCGCCGCCGATCCGTTGGGCCGGGAGAACTACGAACTCGCCAGGCGCGAGCGTTTCATCCTCAAGGAAGACCGTATCTTCCTGAAGAACGTGTCCCTCCCTCACGCAAAGCTGGTGCTGCCATGATCGCGGTCATCTTCGAGGTTCTGCCCTATCTGGGAGAACGCCACACCTATCTCGATCTCGCCGGTGAACTGCGGGCGGAACTGGAAAAGATCGATGGCTTCATCTCCATCGAGCGCTTCGAGAGCCTCACCGTCCGCGGCAAGCTGTTGTCGCTGTCCTTCTGGCGCGACGAGGACGCCGTGAAGGAGTGGCGCAATCTGGAGGCCCACCGCGCCGCCCAGTCCGCCGGCCGCAACGGCATCTTCGCGGACTATCGCTTGCGGATCGGCCATATCGTTCGCGACTATGGCATGAAGGAGAGAGAGCAGGCGCCCGATGACAGCCGGCTGGTGCATGATCCGGTGTAGCGCGTCGACGGTGGCCTTTCCGGTGGACAAGTTGCACCTGCGATTTATAACGGCTTCTATGGAAAGCCTGTCCGCATTCGCTTCGCTGATTATTATCGCCGTCCAATCGACGGTGGGTTAGCGCGCGTCCGGATTTCCGAACTGCAACCCGCCCATGGAGGCGGGTTTTTCATGTCTGTCTCCTGGGATCACTACCGACAAAGGAGACACCCATGTCATCACATCCGCTCAAGGCGCTGATCGAGGCGGCCGACCGTGCCATCGGCGCGGAGGATTTCGACGCACTCATGGAATTCTATGCCGAGGATGCCACGCTCGTCGTCAAGCCGGGCCTGATCGCATCCGGCAAGGAGCAAATCCGCCGCGCCTTCGTCGCCATTGCCGACTACTTCGATCACAGCATCGTTGTCACGCAGGGCGATATGCAGGTCATCGAGGGCGCCGACACCGCGCTGGTCATCATGGAAACGGTGCTCCAGACCAGCGGCAAGGGGGGTTCGCCGTCGTCAGTGACGCGCCGCGCGACCTACGTCTTCAGGCGAGACGCCGACGGAAAGTGGCTCTGCGTGATTGATAATTCCTACGGCACCGACCTGCTGAATTCCTGAACGAGTGCGCCATGAACGGCAACCCCTGCGGTCGTCGTTCATGGCGATGCGAGCCATTTCAAATAGACAAACAGCATTTTTTTCCCGAAATCGATCAGCAATTCAGGCTTTGGTAACCAAGATGGGTAACCATAACAGACAGTAAAAAGCGTAATGTGTATGAGCGAGTTTCAAGATGGCGTCAGTATTTCCGCTTGCCGATCTCAAGGCCTCCGCAAAGCCGGGTTCCTGGATCGACACGATCATCAAGGGCGATTGCGTTGCTGCCCTTGAAGCCCTGCCAAACCACTCCGTAGACGTTATTTTCGCTGATCCGCCGTACAACCTGCAGCTCGGCGGCAACCTGCATCGTCCCGATCAGTCGCTTGTCGACGCCGTCGATGACGAATGGGATCAGTTCGCATCCTTCGAAGCATACGACGCCTTTACCCGCGCCTGGCTGCTCGCCTGCCGTCGCGTCCTGAAGCCGACAGGCACGCTCTGGGTGATCGGCTCCTATCACAACATCTTCCGCGTCGGCGCCACGCTGCAGGACCTGAACTTCTGGATCCTCAACGACATCGTCTGGCGCAAGACCAATCCGATGCCGAACTTCAAGGGCCGTCGCTTCCAGAACGCGCATGAGACGATGATCTGGGCGAGCCCGAACGCCAAGGCCAAGGGCTACACCTTCAACTACGACGCCATGAAGGCGGCAAACGACGACGTACAGATGCGCTCCGACTGGCTGTTCCCGATCTGCAGCGGCGGCGAACGCCTGAAGGGCGACGACGGCAAGAAGGTGCATCCGACGCAGAAGCCGGAAGCGCTGCTTGCCCGCGTGATCATGGCCTCCTCGAAGCCCGGCGACATCATCCTCGATCCGTTCTTCGGGTCGGGCACGACGGGCGCCGTCGCCAAGCGTCTTGGCCGCCACTTCGTCGGCATCGAGCGCGAGCAGGATTACATCGACGCGGCAGCCGCTCGTATCGAAGCGGTCGAGCCGCTCGGCAAGGCTGAACTCACCGTTATGACCGGCAAGAAGCAGGAAGTCCGTGTGGCTTTCAATGTGCTGGTCGAAAGCGGCCTGATCAAGCCCGGCCAGGTGCTGACCGATGCGCGCCGTCGTTACAGCGCGATTGTTCGTGCCGACGGCACGGTCGCCTCCGGCGGCGAGGCCGGCTCCATTCATCGCCTTGGGGCAAAGGTCCAGGGCCTTGATGCATGCAACGGATGGACATTCTGGCACTTCGATGATGGGCAATCCCTGCGCCCGATCGATGAGTTGCGGTCCGTTATCCGCAGTGATCTGGCAAAGGCAGAATGAGCCGAGCTCAAACCAGATCGAGTTTGCCTTCTTCCGGTTTTTGTACCTCCAGTTGCGGAAGAAGGTAGAAAACGCCCGGGATCAGCCCCGGGCGTTTTCATTTTTGGCCCTTGCGAAATCGACGTTCCCTGCCATGAAGTAGCAGCTGCTGCTTGAAACCGGGCGAGGGGGACCGCCATGTATCTCGCAATCCTTCTGCTTTTGATGCTTGTTCTACCGGTCGTATCGATAGTTGCGGAAGCCACGATGGCGAACGCCGATCTCGTTTTCCTGATCGGCAAATGGTTTGTCTTCTGGGCTGTCGGTCTACGCCTGCTGCTGGCAGGCGTCAGGCAGGTTACCAAGCCGTCCTTTACCGCCGCGACCATCTTCGGCGTCACCGACACCAAGGCCTTCCCACTCGTGCAGGAAATCGGATTCGGAAACCTGTCGATCGGCCTCCTTGCGATGGCAAGCATGCTTGTCAGGGAATGGATCACCCCTGCGGCCCTGGTGGGCTGCCTCTTTTTCGGCTTGGCCGGCGTGAAGCACCTGCTCAATCCTGAGCGCAGCCGAACGGAGAGCATTCCCGAACGGAGAGCATTCCGATGATCTCGGACCTCTGGATCGCAGCGGTGCTTGCCGTCTACCTCTTCGCCACCGCTGCGGGTTTGCAGAGGCCGTTAGTATAAAGAGACGCTCCTTGAGCGCCTCTTTGTCAGCTTCATGTCTGGACACCGGTGCCGTAGCGCCGCCGCTTCCGCTGTTAATGCCAGAAAAACAGGATCAGCAGGATCAGCGGAATCGGAACGCCTATAAGCCAAAGCAAGATACCTCTACCCATCGTAACCTCCCGTCAGCCAGGCTGACTTGTCTGTTGTTGATACGGGCCGTCATTTGCGCCGCTGCTATCAAAACAGCCGAGAATACTGATTGTTCCTGATGCGATGAGAGATTTGCGGGCTCTCATCGCCGGAGTTGGGTCCTAAAAGGTTTGGTAATCCGTCACTTCGACGTTGGCGATACGGCCGTCCTCGTTGAAGGTGATCGTCTCCTCACCCTCGCGGACCAGCGGCTTGCCGGTCTTGCTGTGTGTGGCGCGGACCGACCAGACGGCGCGCCCGGCGCTGGGGCTCACGCGCTCGACCAGCGTGTTGAATGCCGTCTGGTCGGGGTAGTCATCAAAGTATTTGCGGAAAGCGACCATGATCTCGTCGCGGCCGGAAAGGCTGCCGACACCGTTGGACGTGTAGGTCGCATTTTCCGCGAAGTAGTCCTCGATCATCGCGTAATCGAGCCTGTTGATGGCATCGTGAAACAGCGTGACTTCCTTGATTGGATCGAAAGCCATCCTCAAACCCTCACGCCGCGGGCGATGAGATCGGCGCGCAGCTGGTCGGCGCCCGTAAACAGCACGGCATCCCAACCGGCCGCCTTCGCACCCTCGACGTTGGGCAGGGAGTCGTCGATGAAGATCGTCGCTGCGGGGGTGAGCCCGAAGCTGTTTGCGTGGGTTTCATAGATGGCGATGTCAGGCTTTATGAGACCAACGTCGCCAGACACGGTGACGCCACGCGGCTTCGTCAGGAAGGGGAAGCGGACCTGCGCCTCGCGGAATGTGTCGGAGGCAAAGTTGGTCAGCATCGTCACGTCCTGACCGTCGGCAATCAGACCTTCCATGATCGCGACGCTGTCGTCGTAGGAATGCGACACCATCTCGTGCCAGTGCTTGCGGAATGCCCGGATATGCTCCTCGCGGGTGGGATGTGCCTCGATCAGCAGTGCTTCCGCATCCGCCCAGGTCCGCCCGCGGTCCTGCTCCACATTCCAGTCGTGCGTGCAGACATTGTCGAAGAACCACTTGCGCTCGGCCTCATCTGGAATGAGACGGCTGAACGGAATATTCGGATCGTAATGAATAAGGACTTTTCCGATATCGAAAACGATATGATCAATAGACATCTATCATTCCTTGGAGAGTGTGAACGCGAGGGGAATAGCCGTTGTGATCGCTTTTTTCATGACCGTCGGCAGCGCTTGCGATTCAAGATTTGTAACCGGTTCCCACCAACCGTTATCCGTTTGAATCTGTGCAGGGATTGCGACGCGGTAGATTGAAAGCCGTAATTCGAAATGGGTGAACACGTGGGTGACCGTCCCGCATGCCTCCCAGGCAGCCGGGAAGGGGGCGGCATCCGCCGAAGTCTCGCCGTCCTGTCGCGCGGTCCAGCCCGTTGTCGGTATCTCGGTCATCCCGCCCAGGAGGCCGCTTTCGATCCGCCGCCGCAACAGGATCTCGCCGTCCGCCGTGACCGCTGCGAACGCTGCGCCGTATCGAACCGGCTTGTCCTTCTTGGCCGCCTTGACGGGAAAATGCTCCGGATCATGCAGCCGCAGCGCCTCGCATGATCCGTTGAACGGACAGAGCGCGCAGGCCGGACGCTTGGGCGTACAGATGGTCGCGCCGAGGTCCATCATCGCCTGCGCGAAATCACCCGGGCGATCAGACGGCGTCAACAGCGCCACCTTCTGCTTCATCAGCGGTTTGGACGCCGGCAGCGGTGTCGCGATAGCGTAGAGGCGGGAAATGACGCGCTCGACGTTTCCGTCCATGACGGCGGCGCGGCGATTGAAGGCAATGGCGGCAACGGCAGCTGCTGTATAATCGCCAATTCCAGGAAGCGATTTCAACCCATCCTCCGTGTCGGGAAAGATGCCATCATGGTCTCTTGCCACGGCTTCGGCACATTTCTTCAGGTTGCGGGCGCGGGCGTAGTATCCGAGCCCGGCCCAGGCAGCCATCACGTCTTCGCTCGGCGCTTCGGCAAGGTCGTGCACCGTCGGCCAGCGCGCCAGGAAGTTGGCGAAATACGGCTTGACCGCTGGCACCGTCGTCTGCTGCAGCATCACTTCGGATAGCCACACGCGATAGGGATCGGCCTTGATGCCGCGCGCCGCCATCGGCGGCGAGACGCGCCACGGCAGGTCGCGGTGGTGGCGGTCATACCAGTCTAGAAGGGGCTTTGCGGCAGGCGCGTCTAGGGTCGTTGAGGTCATCATTTGCCGTGCTGTGGGGAAGTGCCCTATACTTGGCGAAGCAATGCCGCCCGATCAAGGCAGCGGCGCTAAACAGCGGCGGCATATGAAGGTTTCGATGAGTTATCCACGCAAAGGTGAAAAACAGATCTCCGAACTGGCCAACGGCCTGATCGACCCCGTGCTCGCCAAGCGCGCCGGCATCAACACCGCGCTGCTTGGCTCATGGGACGAGATCGCCGGCGAGGATTTCGCAGATTGCACCCGGCCGGAGAAAATCGCCTGGGCGAGAGGCAGTGACGACGGCAGCTTTCGTCCCGGCGTTCTGACAATCGCCTGCGAAGGCGCCCGCGCGCTTTTCCTCACTCATGCCCAGGGTGAGCTCATCCAGCGCATCAACAGCTTCTTCGGCTTTTCCGCCGTGCATCAGATCCGCATCGTCCAGAAACCGGTCTCGCAGGCGACGAAGCGCTTTCGCCCGCCGCCGCCGCTGAAAGGCGAGGCGGCGAGACGGCTTGAGGACATGATGGAGGGGATTGAAGGCGACAAGCTGCGCGAAGCGGTAAAGCGTCTCGGCACAGCAGTGCTCGGAAAAAAGGGACGTTAGTGCACGGGAAGTATTGCAGTTCGTCAATTCTGTCCGAGATTTAATCCAGTCGTCCCATCAAGGTCACAATTCTTTGAAGAAAGTTGGTGAAGCGAGCCTTGTTCGCGGCTTCGCGCCGTTATATCGCACTGACAGCCGCCACTCTCATCTATGGGGAACTTGATGCCAATGTCCGAAATGCAACTGACGAAACGCCAGCTTCTGGGCGGCGTGGCTGCCGCGACGGCGAGCCTGGCGGTGTTCAGCACCGCGCATGCTGCTGCCGAAGTGCCGCAGCCCGATGGCGACGTTGATATGGCTGCCGTGCTGAAGCCGGGCGGTCTGCCGGAAATGGCGCTGGGCAAAGAAGACGCCAAGGTGACCATCGTCGAATACATGTCGATGACCTGCCCGCACTGCGCGCATTTCCACACGACGACCTTCGACGAAATCAAGAAGAAGTACGTCGACACCGGCAAGGTGCGCTTCATCATTCGCGAATTCCCTTTCGACCCGCGCGCCGCCGCTGCTTTCATGCTTGCGCGCTGCAACCCGTCGAAGCCGGAAGATCTGAGCACCGCCGAGCAGTATTTTCCAATGGTCGCCATGCTGTTCAAGCAGCAGCAGACCTGGGCTGCCGCCGACGATGGCCGTGGCGCACTCCTCCAGATGTCGAAACTCGCTGGATTTACTGAGGATAGCTTCACGAAGTGCTTGACGAACCAGAAGCTGCTGGATGAAGTGAACGCGACGCGGGAACGGGGTTCCAAGGAATTCGGCGTCAACGCCACGCCGACCTTCCTCATCAACGGGAAGCGCTACTCTGGAGACATGACGGTTGACACCATGTCGGCCCTTATCGACAGCCTGCTCTGAGCTGAGCCGTTTCCAATGGACGGGCGACGGCGGAAGCCGTGCGCCCGTTTTTTGTTGCGCCCTCCATGAGGCGACCGCATGAAGTTCAACAAGCTTCGCGTCGTCGGCTTCAAGTCCTTCGTCGAGCCCACCGAATTCATCATCGAGCGCGGACTGACCGGCGTCGTCGGCCCGAACGGCTGTGGCAAGTCGAACCTTGTCGAAGCGCTCCGCTGGGTCATGGGCGAAAACTCTTACAAGAACATGCGCGCGTCCGGCATGGACGACGTCATCTTCTCGGGGTCCGGTAATCGCCCGGCCCGCAACACGGCCGAAGTCGCCCTCTATCTCGACAATGCCGAGCGTACCGCGCCGGCCGCCTTCAACGATAGCGACGAGATCCAGGTCACCCGCCGCATCGAGCGCGAGCAGGGCTCGATCTATCGCATCAACGGCAAGGAAAGCCGCGCCAAGGATGTGCAGCTGCTGTTTGCCGATGCATCCACCGGTGCCCGCTCGCCGTCCATGGTGGGGCAGGGCCGCATCGGCGAGCTGATCTCCGCCAAACCGCAGGCCCGCCGCCAGCTGCTCGAAGAGGCAGCCGGCATCTCCGGCCTGCATTCGCGCCGCCATGAGGCTGAGTTGCGGCTCCGCGCCGCCGAGACCAACCTCGAGCGCCTCGATGACGTGACCTCGCAGCTCGAAAGCCAGATCGAAAGCCTGAAGCGCCAGGCGCGTCAGGCCAACCGTTTCAAGACGCTGTCCGCCGATATTCGCGCGCGCGAAGCGATGCTCCTGCATATCCGCTGGGTACAGGCCAAGGAGGCCGAGGCCGAGGCCGACAGCGCGCTCAACCAAGCCACCTCGATCGTTGCCGAAAAGGCGCAGATCCAGATGGAAGCGGCAAAGACACAAGGGATCGCCAGCCTCAAGCTTCCGGAATTGCGCGAGGACGAGGCACGGGCCGCGGCGGCGTTGCAGCGCCTGCAGATCGCCAAGACGCAGCTGGAAGAAGACGCGAACCGCATCCTGCGCCGCCGCGATGAGCTGACGCGCCGGCTTGCCCAGCTTGGCGAGGACATCCGCCGCGAGGAACGGCTCGTGGCCGACAATGCGGCGATCCTGGCGAAGCTCGACGCCGAAGAGGCCGAAATCACCGAGATTCTGGCTGACTCTGGCCGCTATGCCGAAGAAACGCGCGAGGCTTTCGAAGAGGCAGCGATCAAGCTTGCCGACAGCGAGCGCGTCTTCACGGCGCTGACCGCGGAGCGCGCAGAAGCTGCCGCCGGGCGCAACCAGCTCGAACGCGCCATCCGAGACCTCGCGGACCGCAAGATGCGTCTCGAGCGCCAGATGGATGAAGCGGGCCGGGAGCTGTCCGCTGTCGCGGAAAAGATCGCTACCCTGCCGGATCCGGATGAAAAGCGCGCGATCGTCGAGGCCGGCGAGGGCGCCCTTGCTGAGGCGGAAGCCGGTATCCAGGCGGTTGAACAGGCGCTCGCGTCGGCCCGCCAGACGGAATTACTGTCGCGCCCGCCGGTCGATCAGGCGCGGTCTAAATTGAACGCCGTCGAGACCGAAGCCCGCACGATTTCGCGGATGCTGGCGGCGGGAGCCGCTGCAGGCGAGTTCGCGCCGGTTGCCGAAGATCTGCGGGTGGATCGTGGCTTTGAAACGGCGCTCGGCGCCGCGCTGGGCGATGATCTGGAATCGCCGCTCGATCCGAAGGCGCCTGCGCATTGGTCTGGGAACGGCGATGGCTCGGCTGATCCTGTATTGCCGGACGGGGCTACGCCGCTCCTCAACCACGTTCGCGCCCCTGCGGCCCTGACCCGCCGCTTGAAGCAGATCGGCCTGATTGCCGATGCGGATGGCCCGAAGCTGATGCCTGCCCTCAAGCCCGGCCAGCGGTTGGTGACGAAAGAGGGTGCTGTCTATCGCTGGGACGGTCACGTCACCGGCGCGGATGCGCCGAATGCCGCCGCCTTGCGGCTTGCGCAGAAGAACCGTCTGGCCGAGCTGGAAAGCGAAGCAGCGCTTGCCCGCGATGTGCTCGTCGAAGCAGAGGAGCAGCTTGCCGCCGCCGCCGAGGCGATCCGTGGCGAGGAGCGTCGCCTGGCCGATGCGCGCGACGTCAGCCGCCTGTCGGCGCGACAGCTTGCGGAAGCGCGCGAGGCGCTCGCCGCCGCCGAACGCGCCTCGGGTGACCTGATCCGTCGGCGTGATGTTGTCGCCGAGGCCGTAAGCCAGCTGCAGTCCCAGCTGGAGGATATCTCCGTTCAGGAGGAAAACGCCCGCATCGAGCTGGAAGATGCGCCCGACCTGACCGGTATCGACGACCGACTGCGCTTGCAGCAGGCCGAAGTCGCGACCGATCGTGGCGCCCTTGCCGAAGCGCGCGCTCGCCACGAAAGTCTGAACCGCGAAAACGAAGCGCGCCAGCGCCGCCTCCTTGCCATCGCCCAGGAGCGCGACACCTGGCGCCAGCGCGCAGCCAGTGCCGAAGACCATATCTCGACGCTTCGCGATCGAGAGGAAGAGACACGGGAAGAAGCAGCCGAGCTGGAAATGGCGCCCGATGAGTTCGACGACAAGCGCCGCGCGCTTCTCAACGAACTGCAGAAGGCCGACGACGCCCGCCGCCGCGCAGCGGATGTGCTTGCCGAAGCCGAACTCGTGCAGCGTGATGCCGATCATAGGGCGGCGACCGCGCTGTCGGAACTCGCCGAAAGCCGCGAGCGCCGCGGCCGCGCCGAAGAGCGTCTCGTCTCCGCGCGCGAAAAGCGGCAGGAAGGCGAAGCGCGCATTCGCGAGGCGTTGAACGTCGCGCCGCACGAGGCCCTGCGCCTGGCCGGTCTGGAGGCCATGCAGGCGGTTCCCGACCCGCGCGAGGTGGAGCGCGAGCTGGAGCGCCTGAAGATGGAGCGCGAGCGTCTCGGCGCCGTCAACCTGCGCGCCGAGGAAGAGCAGAAGGAACTCAGCGAAAAGCTCGAGGCGCTGATCAAGGAACGTGACGATGTGATCGACGCAATCCGCAAGCTGCGCGGCGCCATCCAGAGCCTCAATCGCGAAGGGCGTGAGCGTCTGATCGCCGCATTCGATGTGGTGAACGGCCAGTTCCAGCGCCTTTTCACCCATCTTTTCGGCGGCGGTACGGCCGAGCTACAGCTGATCGAATCCGATGATCCGCTGGAGGCAGGCCTGGAAATCCTGGCCCGCCCGCCCGGCAAGAAGCCGCAGACGATGACGCTGCTTTCGGGCGGCGAGCAGGCGCTGACGGCCATGGCGCTGATTTTTGCGGTGTTTCTCACCAATCCGGCGCCGATCTGCGTTCTCGACGAAGTGGACGCCCCGCTCGACGACCACAACGTCGAGCGCTATTGCAACCTGATGGACGAAATGGCGGCCTCGACCGAGACGCGCTTCGTCATCATCACGCACAATCCCATCACTATGGCGCGCATGAACAGGCTGTTCGGCGTGACGATGGCGGAGCAGGGCGTATCCCAGCTCGTATCGGTCGATCTGCAGACCGCGGAGCAGCTGCGCGAGATCGCCTGAGCCTTTCGGGAGAAAACCCCAAAAAAAGTCAGATGCAGCAGGCATTCTCACCCAATAGTGTGATGTCTTCCTACCAATCTTGTATTAGAGATTACTGCATGCACCGACCAAGATACCGGCTCACAAGCCAGCACGTATCGCGGTATGAATGTGCAGCACGGGAAATGCGGCTCTCCGCGCCCCGCTGGCACATCTAGGAACCCCCCGTCCGGTTTTCCTGGCTGGACGGAAATAAGGCTTTGCGGGACTTTGTTGCAGTCCCGCAAAGCTTTATTGTTCTCTCGCTCTCTCCGACAAATCGACGCACATTTGAGCCAATTTTGTGCGCTGCAACATTTCGGCCGTATTTGTCGATTTTCATTTGAGCACCAACGGATTAAGTTGTTTTCTGATTTGGTGTTCGGGGGGAAGATGACCAAGTGGGTCTACACATTCGGCGACGGTAAGGCGGAGGGGCGTGCCGTCGATCGCGAGCGACTCGGAGGTAAGGGGGCGAACCTTGCCGAGATGTGCAGCCTTGGCCTGCCTGTTCCCCCTGGCCTGACCATCATCGCCGACGCCTGCGCTGCCTATTACAAGGACGGGCGGCGGATTGCCGAAGCGCTCAAGGAGCAGGTCCGCGTTGGCATTGCGGGCATCGAAGCCATAACAGGGCGGCGCTTCGGCGCCGGCCAGAAGCCCTTGCTGCTGTCGGTCCGTTCCGGCGCGCGGGTATCGATGCCCGGAATGATGGATACCGTTTTGAACCTCGGCCTGAACGACGATACGGTTCAGGCGCTTGGCCACGATGCTGGCGATGCGCGCTTTGCCTGGGACAGCTATCGCCGCTTCATCCAGATGTATGCCGATGTCGTCATGGGGCTGGACAACGATGTCTTTGAGGAAATCCTCGAAGATGAGAAAGCCCGTCTCGGCCATGAATTCGATACGGAATTGAGCGCCGCCGAGTGGCAGCACGTCGTCGCGCTCTACAAGGGCATCATAGAAGAGGAATTGGGCGAAGAATTTCCCCAGGATCCGGAGATCCAGCTTTGGGGCGCCGTTGGCGCCGTCTTTTCCAGCTGGATGAGCGCGCGGGCTGTAACCTATCGTCACCTGCACAATATCCCCGAGATGTGGGGAACGGCGGTCAACATCCAGGCGATGGTTTTCGGCAATCTCGGCAACGCGTCCGCGACCGGTGTCGCTTTTACCCGCAACCCGTCGACCGGCGAAAAGACACTCTATGGCGAATTCCTTGTGAACGCGCAGGGCGAGGATGTCGTTGCCGGTATCCGCACGCCACAGAGCATCACCGAAGACGGGCGCATCAGCTCTGGTTCCGACCGGCCGTCGATGGAAAAGCTGATGCCGGAGGCGTTCAAAGAATTGTCGCGCATCTGCGGCCAGCTGGAATCCCATTACCGCGACATGCAGGATATCGAGTTCACCATCGAGCGCGGAAAGCTCTGGATGCTGCAGACGCGCGCCGGCAAGCGCTCGACCCGCGCCGCGATGAAGATCGCCGTCGACATGGTGGATGAGAAGGTGATCAGCGAGGCTGAAGCCGTTCTGCGCATCGAGCCCTCGTCGCTCGACCAGTTGCTGCATCCGACGATCGATCCGCGGGTGGCGCGCGAAGTGATCGGCACGGGTTTGCCGGCCTCGCCGGGTGCGGCGACAGGCGAAATCGTGTTCACGGCAGAGGAAGCGGTGGCTGCATCGGAGGAAGGCCGCAAGGTCATCCTGCTCAGGGTCGAGACAAGCCCCGAGGATATTCATGGCATGCATGCCGCCGAAGGCATCCTCACCACCCGTGGCGGTATGACCAGTCACGCGGCCGTGGTCGCTCGCGGCATGGGGATCCCTTGTGTCGTCGGCGCCGGCACAATGCGTATCGATGCCCGCAACGAGCGCGTGATCGGCGTCGGCGTGACGCTCAAGAAAGGCGATGTCATCACCATCGACGGCTCGGCCGGGCAGGTTCTCAAGGGCGAAGTGCAGATGGTGCAGCCGGAGCTTTCCGGTGATTTCGGGCGCATCATGCGGTGGGCCGATGGGGCGCGCCGGATGACCGTGCGCACGAATGCCGATACGCCGGCGGATGCACGCGCTGCCCGCTCGTTCGGCGCCGAAGGCATTGGCCTCTGCCGCACCGAGCATATGTTCTTCGAAGGCGAGCGCATCCATGTCATGCGCGAAATGATCCTGGCCGAGGACGAGAAGGGGCGCCGCGCCGCGCTGGACCAACTGTTGCCGATCCAGCGGCTCGATTTCACCGGTCTCTTCAACGTCATGCACGGATTGCCGGTCACGATCCGCTTGCTCGATCCGCCGTTGCACGAGTTCCTGCCGAATACCGATGAGGAAATCGCCGATGTCGCCGCGGCCATGGGCATGGAGCCTGCGGCGTTACGCCAGCGTGTCGATGCCCTGCACGAATTCAATCCCATGCTGGGTCATCGAGGCTGCCGTCTTGCCATCTCCTATCCGGAGATCGTCGAGATGCAGGCGCGCGCGATCTTCGAAGCTGCTGTCGCTGCCGCCCACGAGACGGGCGCGGCCGTGGTCCCCGAAATCATGGTGCCGCTTGTCGGCCTTCGCTCCGAGCTCGACTACGTCAAGGATCGCATCGATGCGATTGCCCGGGATGTCATGACGGAAGCGGGCATGCGTATCGACTACCTGGTTGGTACGATGATCGAGCTGCCGCGCGCGGCTTTGCGCGCCCACGTCATCGCCGAAGCGGCCGAGTTCTTCTCCTTCGGAACGAACGATCTGACGCAGACGACGTTTGGCATCTCACGTGACGATGCCTCGTCATTCATCCCGACCTATCAGCGCAAGGGCATTATCGAGCACGACCCCTTCATCTCGCTGGATTTCGACGGGGTCGGCGAATTGATCCGCATCGCGGCCGAGCGTGGCAGGCGCACGCGCAACGATATGAAGCTCGGCATCTGCGGCGAACATGGCGGCGATCCGGCATCGATCCACTTCTGCGAAGAGATTGGGCTCGACTATGTGTCGTGCTCGCCGTTCCGCGTACCGATCGCGAGGCTGGCGGCCGCGCAGGCTGTGTTGCGCAACAATCAGTGATGATGGCGATAGTAGTACGGCCCGCCATAATAAGGGCCGCCGATACCGTAGGACATATCCATCATCACCATGTCGCTATTGTAGCGGGCCTGCGCGCGGCGATCGAGGTCGATCCGCTGTAGGCATGCGGCAAAGCCGTCCGTGCCGCGCTTGAAGCCGTAGCTCATGCACTGCCGTTCGTCGGCGGCGCGCCGTTCCTCTGGCGTCATCGTCTGGCAGGCAGCCAAGCCGATTGCCGTCGTGGCAAGGGCGAAAAAGAGGGTGAGCTTGCGCATTGTCATGTCTTCGAAGTTGTGAATCCGTGGAATTTAGATGAAGCCATCCGGTTGCGCTCGTCAACCGCCAAAGACGGGGCCCGTTTCGACCGCGTGGTTTCACCTAAAACGCTGCACACAAAGCTTGGTTCCTGCTTTCACCTCGGGCCGATCGCCTGTAAGAAGGCTGCTTCGCACGAGTGGAAGGCATGCATGGCATTACGTGATCGATTCTCGAAAAAGCTGACCTGCCCGCAATGCGGCAACAGCGGTTTTGCCGAAGCGTCGGAAATCGACGACCCCAAGCGCAAGCATCCGGGCTTCACCGTCGATCATCTGCCGCGCGGCCTGTTCATCCAGCGCCCGTCGAACCACCAGGAAACCTGCGTGATAAAATGCGAATGCGGGCGCAAGTTCCCGTTCCGGAGCCTGGCAGAGGCCGCGGCCGGCCGCGATTGAATCAGAACCGCTCGAGAACGGTGATGAACGCCTCGGCGAATTGAACGAGGTTTCCGCTTTCCGGCGGGGGCGCCTCGATACGGATTTCCGTTCCATTCTGATCGAGCACGGCAAGAACGATCCGCGTCCCTGCCTCGGCTGAGGGGATGCGCAGAACGGCAATTCTCTTGCAATTGTCCATCAGCCCGTCGGCCGGAAGGTCGAAGAGAAATTCGCCGCCGGCCCGGGTGGACGCAACCCGCACAGCTTCGCAGAAGTCCGCATCGCCGTTGTAGGTCTCGAGCGAAAGTTCAAGCTCGAGAAGTTCCATCGGCAAGAAAGCGTCGCCGGGATCGATAGGGCCTAGCATCGGCGCCTGCGTGTCCGCTGCGAGCTCTGGTGCAATCATTGCTCTTCTCCTGTTTGTCCTGCCAAGCGGAGGTCGCCACACTGCGACAGATAGGGAATATCAGAAAATGCTCAAGCATGCCATCGTCGTCTTCGCCGTGGATTGCGGGCGCTCTTTCGAGACAACCGTTTCAATTTAAGCGAATCTTGCACTAAACAGAGTCATGGGCGATTTGCGTGTTCATGCGGGACGCGCCGCTTGCGAGTAACCGGTAAGTTTGATGGCAATCCGTTTCGACCGCCCCGTTTCCAGTGCCGCCCGCTTTTCGCGGCGCTTCGGGGCATTTGCGCTGGTACTTTGCCTGGCAGGCCTGGTCGGCCATCGTTTTGTCGGCCTTGCGACGCCTTATCTCGTACTGGTTCTGCTTGTCTCGGCCGGTCTGGCGCTGCTGGCAACGTTCCTGGCCTTTACCGGGCTGCGAAGCCTGTGGCTGACAGGAGCCGAAGGCGGGCAGGATGCCATGAAGGCGCTGATCTTCGCGGCGCTGCCCCTGGTGCTTGGTGGGCTTGCGCTTGAACGCTATTTCGCGCTGCCGGCAATCTACGATGTCTCGACCGATCTGGTGTCCGAGCCCGAGTGGCTGAAGCCGCCCAAGGCCGATCAGATCTGGCTGCCGCGTCCCGATATCACCGCTGACGATCGCGAAAAGCAACTCGAGGCCTATCCGGAACTCACCGGACGCCGCTATGACGGCGCCATCGATCGCGTGCTCGAGGCCGTGAAAAAGGTTGCCAAGCAAAGCGGCATCAGGATCACCCACGCCGAGGGTGACAGCGAACCGTCGCGGGATCCTGAGGACAAGCCGGTCAAGCCGCAGGCGGAGGACGGCGCCGTGGCCGACGCGCCGGAGGCCGTGCCCGTGCCGACGCCACGTCCCTATGACGACGACGTTGCCCAGCTCATCCGCCGCGCCAACGGCGTGACCTTGCAGGGTGAAACACGAACCCTCGTCCTTGGCCTCCGCTTCGACGTCATCATCCGTCTGCGCGAGGAGGCAGAGACCACCTTCGTCGATGTTCGCGTTGCCTCCCGTTACGGCCCGTATGATCTCGGCTTCAGCGCAGACATTGCGGAGAACTACCTGAAGGCGCTCGATTCCGAACTGCTCGGCATCGCGGGCAGCTAGCCAAGCGGCTCAGGGCTATCCAAGGAACCGGTTCCGCTGCTCGAGCGTCGGCACGAAGCAGCTCGCGCGTCGTCCTGCAATGCGTAGCCGGTTGCGCGCCACGAATTCATAAAGGCTGTCGCGCAGCTTGCGCGGCAGGAGGCGAAAGATCCGCACAGCAGACCAGGGACTGCCGAGCCCGGCAATCATCCGGATCGATCCGTCCGACTTGAAGAACGCCTGACCGTTTTCGATCAGGATATTGGTTTCATAGTCGCGGTCATCCAGCCCGTAGTGGCGGTAAAGCGCGGCACCCAGCGGCGACTGTGCTGCCAGGAAGCGATACCGCCCGGCCTTGTCATGCTTGAGCGCGAATTGAACCCAAGCCGAGCAGAATACGCATTCCCCGTCGAAGACGATCAGTGGGTTGTCGTCCGCAAACGCCGGAACGGCGGCATCCTCGCGATAGCTGTAATCGGCAGCCATGGGTTACCTCCGGGCCATCGGTCGGTATCGACCGAGCAGGTGAGGGGGACCGTCGGTCGTGACTTCGCCGCGCTCGATCAGGTCCTCGATATGGGCAAGCACGGAGAGGGCAGCGGCACCATGCAGGCGGGGGTCGGTATCCCGGTAGATCACCTTCACCATGTCGGGAATGGAGCTATCGCCCGCGCGGATACGCCCGAGCACGGCGCGTTCGCGCATGCGCCGATGGGTCTTGAGCGCGCGCATGAATGACACCGGTTTCTTGACCGGGCCGCCATGCCCCGGAAGCAGCAGGCGATCATGCCGCTCGATAAGCTTGTCGAGGGACTTCATATAATCCGTCATCGAGCCATCCGGCGGAGCGACAATCGAGGTTGCCCAGGCCATGACGTGATCGGCGCAAAACAGGACGCCGGTTCCAGCCAGCGCGAAAGCCGTGTGGTTTGCCGTGTGCCCGGGCGTGTGAACAGCCGTCAGGTGCCAGCCATCGCCGTCGATGGTCTCGCCGTCGTCGATTGCGAGATCCGGCCGAAAATCGATGTCGGAACTTTCAGCGAAAGGATTGATCTCGCCTTCATGCAGCAGGCGTGCCGCCCGATGCGGTCCTTCCGCGACGATCCGGGCTCCGGTGGCAGCCTGGAGGCGCCTGGCCAGCGGCGAGTGGTCCCGATGCGTATGGCTGACGAGAATATGGGTGACCTCGCGCCCCTCGAGCGCCGCTAGCAACGCCTGAAAATGGTCGTCGTCCTCCGGTCCGGGATCGATCACCGCGACCGACCGGTCACCGACGATGTAGCTGTTCGTCCCGTGAAAGGTGAAGGGGCTGGGATTGTTGGCTGTGATGCGCTGGACATGCGGGGCGACGGCCACGGGCTGCCCGTAGGCGGGTTCGAAGGCAAAGTTGAATTCCGGGTTCGCCATGTCGCGTCCATGTGGCCGTGAGGTCGCAATACTTATTTGTATTCGATCTCGATGAAGGACATGGGTGCGTCGCCAGCATTGACGACATTGTGTTCCATGCCGGCATCGCGCCGGTAGGCGGCGCCTTTCGCGATGTCCACCCTGCGGCTGCCGTCCTTTTCCTCGAGCAGGAACTGACAATCCGTCATCGGCACGACGACATAGCCCATTCCATGCGAGTGGACGCCGGTATCGGCGCCCGGCTCGAAATCCCACCGCGTTATCCGCACCACCGCGTCGTCGAGCAGGATGGTCGCAAGGGCAGGCGGGCGGGCGCGGTATTGGCTCATCGTCACTCCGGGGTGTGCAGTCACTGTCCGAACACCTAACATGGCGACGAAGAAAGCGCACAGAAATATGCCGCGCTCGAAACTTAATGATTGTGACCGCAAGCGAGCTTTGCTAATCAGGCGTCGATTTGGCAAGCGGCCTTCGCTGCCAAGCTCTGTTGGGGCGTCGCCAAGCGGTAAGGCACCGGTTTTTGGTACCGGCATTCCCAGGTTCGAATCCTGGCGCCCCAGCCACCTAAATCCAGCTGCATCTTGATGGCCCAGCTTCACTCAGCCGAGACTTATCGACGGCCGTCGATAGCATCAATGTTGTTGCTATTGTTCGCCGTTGGTCGCTGGTGCGTCGTTCAAGACATATTCCATCAGCCAAGCCTGTCGTCTTTCCATCCAGATCTGCTGCGTATTGGCCTTCGCGAAGGCCACTGCCTTGCGCGTCTGTTCCATCAGCGCGGTTCTATCTGCGTCGAGTGCGACGAAGGCATCTGCGAGTTTCTCCGGTGACGGCCAGGCGGCGGTGGTTACCGCGCCGCTCATCTCCGCGAGATCTTTGAAATAGTCGAGATCGAACGCCACGATCGGCAATCCCCTCGCCATGGAATCGAAGGCCGAGCGAGGCGTATCCTCCACCAACGGGCACGCGACAGAGGCATGAAAATTCGCCAGCAGGCGAAACAGTGGCTCACCGTATTTTACGGCCGGGGTGAAGCTCACAGCCTCCGATAGTCCTGCATCGTCCACCTGCCGGCGAAGTGAAGAGAGCTCTGGACCATCCCCTATGATCGTCAACCGGATGTCTTTGCCTTTGGTACGCGCCAAACGGATGGCCTCAATGGCGAGGTTTATGCCTTTGTAAGACACCAGTCGGCCAAAGTAGGTGAGCTGCAGCGGCTGGGTCCTGTCGGAAAGCCACGACAGGCGCTGGTTCAACTCGTCTTCGGAAAAAACCTGTTCCGCAGCGTGCGCTGTATCAAGGAAATTCTTCACATGAGGCCGGCCGCCGCCAAAATCGCGCACGAGCTGGGGGCCCTTCAGGAGCACAAGTTTTGACAGTCTGACCCCCAGCCAGACCTGAAACCGCCGTAGAGGATCGTGCACCAGCCGATTGGTGAGATAGCTTTTTCGGCTCCACATCCCGAGTTGCCGGAACCGCAGGCTGTTGTGCCGGAAATCAATATCGACGACGAACAATATGGGCTTCTTGCGGAGCCACGCGATGACATTCACCAACAGTAGCATCGGTCGCCACGTGTCGTGAGACAACCCCGAATGAACGACGACCGCTTCGCCGAAGGTTCGGTTGAGAACGCCCACCAGTCGAGGCACATGCCGGAGCCAGAACTCCTTGGCGGATGCACTGGCCGGATATGTGGGCACCATCACAATTCCTTCATCGGCAGTGATGATGCCAAGCGAGGGGCTACTATCGAAATCTTCCCGGCTGAGTTCTGGTGCAACCAATACGACTTTGTCAGCATGGTTGCCGAGTTGCGACTTGAGCTCTCTAAGGTGATGGGAAAAGGCGCCTTCGATCGCAAAAGAGCTGTCGGAGAGCCGGTAGGCGGGGGCCGGAACTGCGATGACATAGGCGTTGGACGACGTGCTGCCGCCTGCCGAAGCTACTTCAATCGAAGTTTCTTTAGACGTTGGAGCGTTCATGGACCAAGCGATTTTGACTGAAATGATGCTAGCGTGCGTGATCCGAATTAGAATTGGAAGCTGTTAATAAGGAGGTCTCCTACCTCCTTCGAGGCCGCTATTTCGTCGCTGCAGGCGATCGCTCAGTACTGCACGCGAAAGCTTAGCTCGCCGTGCGTCAGCGATTGGGCAGTGGCTGGTACGGCGACGCCCGGGCATTGGCCTAAATGAAAAAAGGCGACCTCAGGCCGCCTTTTGTCGTCAGGTGCTTTTGGCTTACGACTGCGCCGGCGCAAGGAACTCGGCGCAATAGGATGGGCCGTTGACACCAGGGACGTCGCCGGAAACGCGGATGGTGCGGATCGTGTAGTCCGCATTCGTCGTGATTTCCGCCTGGCAGCGAAGGTACTGCTTGCGGGCCGGGGAGATCTGCTTGCCGCGCTTGCCGTCGGCGCCATCGGCATACTTCGCCGGAACCGTAACCGTCTTGTAGCCGCCCTTCCAAGTGTAGACGTTACCGTTGCCCGTGTCGGCATCGGTGAGAGGCGGGCCAAAGGCGGCAAAGAATTTGCCGGCCGACTGGCCAACCCAGCGGCTGGAGATCGGATCGGCGGCAGTCGGAATGGTCGTGCAGCCGGCCAGCGCAATAGTAAGCCCGGCCGCGGCAAAGGTGCGGAGTTTCATCATATCGTCCCTGAAATGGCGCGCATCCAATGCGGGAATCACTGTCTGCGCAGCGGTTCTGCGTGTCCCGATCAGGCCTTTAGCGCGTAACCCGGCAAAAGAAAATCGGCTCCTGTTCGCAAATGCAAAATTTGCCCGGGGTGTGGCTTTTTGCTCCACCTCAAGCGCACTTCGGCGCCTGTCATGGCAGCGTAAAAAAATGCGCCCGCTTTTGAATTTTGGTGCTTGCGCAATAAGATGGGCCGGTCTATGAAGGCGCCGCTGGTCACGGAGTGTAGCGCAGTCTGGTAGCGCACCACGTTCGGGACGTGGGGGTCGAGTGTTCGAATCACTCCACTCCGACCAGTCTGACCACTTGATGTGGTCCAATTATTTCCCGAACCTCTGAAAAATCTGCTCTTACCTTACGCGGGTAGCCGTTCGCAGCTGCGTGCACGCGGGCTGGGGAATTTGCCGCTCGTCGCGGCGGAACATCGACAAGGCTGTAGAGTTGACTGGAAAAGAGGAGATAGTCCCATGCCAGCCAAGTCCAAAGCCCAGCAAAAAGCAGCCGGTGCAGCGCTTTCCGCCAAGCGCGGCGAGACCCCCAAAAGCAAGCTGAAGGGTGCGTCTCGAGAAATGGTCGATTCCATGACCGAAAAGCAGCTGGAAGATTTCGCCTCTACCAAGAGGAAGGGTAAGCCCGAGCACGTGTCTCACTGACACCCGAAACGCCGAAGCTGTCGCAGAACGATGAGCGAGCCTTGACCGCGGTCGACGGCTCGCTTGAATTATTGCGAGTGCCCGCATGGCAACTCAGAGTGCCAGATTGAGAACACAGCAGCTGCTGCGATTCGGGAAGGTGGCCCGAACAACGTATGTTCAGGTCGATGTGGCACCTTTCATGCGACGATGTGGCAGTGCGGGATGCCAGCGAAAGAGGGGCGCCTCGAATGTGTCCGAAGCGCCCGCATAGATTTTAGCGGTAGCAGACTCGGGTCGATCGCGTGACCCAGCGATTAGCGTGTTCGCTGTAATATCGCTTGTTCTGTGTTCTGCAGGATGCCTTGTGCCGCGGGTATTGCTCACGATAGTAGCGAGGATATGCTGGCTCATAATATCTGCGATAGGCCGGCCGGTAGCGCGGATAATCGCCGTAGTATCCGTCATGATACCCGGGGCTTCCGAATTGAAAATAGACGCCGTCTGCAAGGCTGGGAGCAGCGGTGGCGGTCAGCGAAGCAAGCGCAACGATTGCGCCGATAAGAAGCTTTTTCATTGTCATCTCCATCAGTTAGACAACTGCATGGATCCGAAAATGTTCCAGTTGGCCTGAATTGGCGATGAAGCCTATGTTCATGTTTCAGTCACGTCGCGCCCGGAGATTTGGGCGCCAGACGAGATGTTCCGAGCGCGCGCAAATGGCGGTTTCGGCAGGCGCGACCGGCAAGGAAAAGCCCCGCCGAAATGACGGGGCTTGCAGCGCGAGAGCGTAGCGGACTTAGAACTTGAAGCTGACGCCGAGCCGAAGCTCATTGGTGCTCAGATCGGTATCGATACCGACAGGCGCACCGGCAATGGTGTTGGTCTTGCTGCCGAAGTCCGTGTAGCGGTATTCGAAGCGACCGATAATGTTGTCGGTGACAGCGTACTCGACACCGGCACCGACGGTGTACCCGACAAAGGTGTCACTGAATTTTTGGCTGAGGCCCGGCACCACGATTGATGTGTCGACATCCGCGATGGCAACGCCACCCGCGACATAGGGCAGGAAGCGGTCGACGGCGTAGCCGACGCGGGCGCGAAAGGCCGCTGTCCAGTTGACATCAACCTGGCCGTCTACCCCTGTAAACGCAACACCCGGTACCGTGAATGCGGACCGGTCGTCCGCGCTGCTGGCCGATATGTCACTCTCCAGGCCGATGACGAAGGAATTTGGCGCCTGGAAATTGTAGCCGATGTAGGCGCCGCCGAGCCAGCCGTCCGGATCCGGATTGCTCTGCGCAAAGCCGCCGAAGTCTATCTTCGAATCGCCCCAGGCGTGACCGGCATCCAGACCCACATAGCCGCCGCTCCAGTCGAACGCCGATTTCGCTGCCGTGTCGGCGGTGAGATCCGCGGACAGTGCCGACCCAGCAGTGGCGGCAACGATGGCAATGGCGGATAAGAACGTCTTCATTTCAATTCTCCCAACACTCATAAACACTGAAGCAACCGGCAATCCTATTCTCCGCGACTCAGTTGAGTTTCACGTCGTATGGTTGCATCAATCTCTCCGCTATCGCGTGTCACGGCGCCAAGCAATAGCAGCGGTTGGAGTCCGTCACAGTTTCCGGGCCTCGTGGTTTGGACGGCACACTTAGAATTGAGGGGTGGGAGGTTCGGCTTTGGTGGCGACCGCGATGCGTCACGGCACGATCACGATTTCACAATAATCATTGATGTTTTTCCGCCGAAAAGGATCGAGGCACTGGCGCCGTCGAAGTCTGGAAGCTGATGCATTCGGGACTTCCGGTCTGCTGTCCAAGTAGCTCGTCGTACAGTGAGAGTAGCTCGCCGACGCGCCGACACGGGATCTTGTGGTCTCGATGAGAATATGTTGATACCACCACTGGTTTTGGAAATCATGTTGTCCATATTCTCTGCATCAACATTGGAGGTCTTGAATGAGGAAATTGGCGATTGTCGCTGTGGCGGTGTTGACGGCGGTGGGAAATTCCCTGCCGGCAGCTGCTTTTCCCGTGCCTGAAGCCGTTGCCGTCCGCGCGATGACGGATGGGGACGTGCAGCAGGTGCGCACCTGCAGTGGCCCGCACTGCAAACCGGCAAAACGACCTCCGCATGCCGGCAAACCCAATCGCCCGCCGCCGCATCACGCAAACCGGCCGAGCCGGCCTCCGCCACACAATTCGCATCGCCCGAGCAGGCCGCCGCCGCACAACTCGCACAGGCCACGGCCACCGCAGAACGGCTGGTACAACGGGCATCGTGGCTACAGGGACTATCGGTATGGCTATCGTCGCGGCAACGATGGGTGGTGGTATCCGCTGGCTGCCTTCGGGACCGGCCTGATCATCGGTGGCGCGGTCGCTAGTCAGCCCAGCTATACCCAGCCCAGCTACTCGTATGGCAGTGCGCATGTGCAGTGGTGCTACAACCGCTACAAGACCTACCGCGAATACGACAACACCTATGCGCCGAGCGTCGGCGTTCGGGCCCAGTGCGTATCGCCTTATTGAGACGGCGTTAGCGACGAAGAGAAGAAGCCCCGCCCGCGTGCGGGGTTTCTTTTTTTGAGCTGTCCCCTCTGCCTGCCGAACGGGAAAAGGAGTCTTGCCAATCTAGATGTTGCCTGCCGCATATCCGGCGCCTAAAGCTGGTAGGCAATTCCGTCTCATGAAAAGTGGATCGATGAGCAGCAACTTCTATTCCAACTTGGGTGGCCTGCCGCCGCAGACCGAACTTTTGTCCAGCAAGGCTGTCTTTACGACAGCCTACGCGGTCATCCCCCGCACGGTGATGACGGATATTGTCACCAGCTTTTTGCCGCACTGGACGGGCACCCGGGCCTGGGTGATCTCGCGCCCGATGACCGGTTTTTCCGAGACGTTCTCGCAGTACATCATGGAAGTGCAGCCGGGCGGCGGCAGCGATCGGCCGGAGCCTGAAAAGCGGGCCGAAGGCGTGCTCTTCGTGGTCGACGGCGAGATGACGGTCGAGTTTGAAGGTGCCACGCACCCGATGCGCCCCGGTTCATTCGCCTTCCTGCCGGCAGGCTCGAAATGGACGCTGCGGAACAAGAGCGGGGCGCCCGTGAAGTTTCACTGGATCCGCAAGGCGTTCCAGGAGGTCGAAGGGCTGGAGCCGCCACCCGCGCTCTTCACGCATGAAGAGCAGAATCCGCCGCAGTCCATGCCGGATACCAATGATGCATGGGCGACGACCCGCTTCATCGATCCCGCCGATCTTCGCTACGACATGCACGTCACCATCGTCACCCTGGAGCCCGGCGGCGTGATCCCGTTCATGGAAACCCACGTCATGGAGCATGGCCTCTATGTGCTGGAAGGCAAGGCGGTCTATCGCCTGAACTCCGATTGGGTGGAGGTCGAAGCCGGCGACTTCATGTGGCTGCGCGCCTTCTGCCCGCAGGCCTGCTACGCTGGTGGTCCCGGCCGTTTCCGCTACCTGCTCTACAAGGATGTCAACCGTCACATGTCGCTCTGGTAGTGCCCACGGCGAGGTCTTGAATCTGCGCAGCACCGCGCGGAGCAGGCCTTTGTTAGGGCTGCGCGGCCCATGTGCTCCAAAGGAACAGGGAGGCTACGACTTTTTCTCCTGTTGTGACCGGCGGTCTCAATCCGGAGAATAGAAGGGGTGTCATCTTTCCCTGGAGGGCCTCGTGATCGTTGCCTACCTGCTTTTGGTGCATGCGAATTTGAAGCAAGTGACACGACTCATCTCGGCGCTTCCCGAGGAGTCGCCTGTCTTTATTCATGTCGACACGAACGCAGGCCGGTTCTACGAAGAATTGCAGGAGGCGATGAAGCGTAGGGCGAAAACCTATTTCGTACCTCGCTTCCGCAGTCGATGGGCCAGTCCGGGCATATCGCGCGCAACGTTTTCGTTGATCAATGCAGCGATCGAAAGTGGCGTCGAATTTGACTATGCGACTTTGCTGTCCGGCGCGGATTATCCTATCAAGTCCAATGAACAGATAGCGGATTTCCTTGCGCGCGCGAAAGGAAACGAGTTCATCGAGAGCTTTGCTATGGAAAAGCCGAACCGGTGGACCGAGATGGGTGGCCTCTATAAGGCACCGGACAGGGCGCTTCGATATCACCTCCGCATTCGTGGCCGCGTTTACAACACGCCGATAACGCGGAGCATGCCCTACGGCCTCGTTGCTTACGGTGGCAGCCAGTGGTGGACGCTAACCAGAGCCGCGCTCGAATACATCGACGTATTCCATCAGAAGAGCCCCAAGTTCGATCGTTTTCTGCACGGCACGTTCATTCCCGATGAATTCGTTGTCCAGACCATACTGAGCAATTCGCCGTTCGCCGGCAGGATCGTGGGCGATGACCTGAGGTTTGCGATCTGGGACAGGCCGGTTCCTCCATATCCCGCGACATTGAAGTGTGCGGATATTCCCGAACTGCTGGCATCAACTAAGCTGTTTGCTAGGAAATTCAGCGACAGCGTCGATTCCGATGTGCTTGATCACCTCGATGCGGCCATTGGCAACAAGGTCGTTGCTGCCTGAGATCACGAGAACCGCTGGCTGGTCGGCAATGCCTGCTGTGAAACGAGGCGCCAGCTCGATGCGCTGGAAGGCAAGCCGATCCGTCGTAGGAACTCAACCGGCTCGTCGAAGCAGGCATCTCATCAGCACGGAACGCCCACTGTTGCCCGCAAATGACATCCTTCGCCTTTCTCCCGTTTCAATATTGAGAAGGCGGCACTTGTCTGCGATGCTCAGGTTTCTATTGCTGAAGCTCCGGGAGACCAACATGAAAACGATCCTGTCCAACCAGAAAGGAAACATCCACCACAAGGACATGTCGCTTCATGATTTCTCGGTTCTCGCGTGCAAGGAAAAGCACGCCACGCCATAAACCCTCTCTTCGGTTCCTCCAGACCCGCCAGACCGACGCCGACCGCGAACGCCGGCGCTCGCGCTGGCGCAAGTTTCTCTCCTATTATCGGCCGCACCTGCCTTTGCTGCTGGCGGACCTGTTTTGCGCAATCCTCGTTGCCGGCACCGCAATCGCTTTGCCGCTGTGCGCCAACTACGTCACGCGCTATCTCCTGACGCTTACCGACACGCCGCAGGCCCTCAATGAGATCCTAGTCATCGGGGCTGCCATGCTCGTGATCCTCGCGGTCCAGAGCGTCGCCATCTTCTTTGTCGACTATCAGGGGCATGTGATGGGTGCCCGGATCGAGGCCGCGGTACGCCAGGAGCTCTTCGAGCACTGCCAGAAGCTCTCGTTCAGCTTCCACGATACACAGCGCACCGGTCAGTTGATGAGCCGTATCACCAACGATTCACTGTGGTTGGGCGAGCTTTTCCATCATGGCCCCGAAGACCTCTCCATTGCCGTGCTCAAATACGGCGGCGCCATGATCGTGCTCCTCTATATCGATCCGCTCTTGGCCGGTATCATCCTTCTGCTCACGCCGCTGGCGATCGCCTATGCGTTGCACTTCAATCGACGCATGAACCGAGCACTCGACGCCAGCAAGCAGCATATTGCCGCTGTTAACGAGCGTGTCGAGGATGCTCTGGCGGGCATTCGTGTGGTCCAGTCCTTTGCCAACGAGGGGAGGGAGAAGGAGCGTTTCGCCGATCTGAACCAGGGTTTTGTCAGAAGCCGAGCGGACGGCTACCGCAGCGAAGCCTGGTTCTCGGTCGGCACGGAGACCTTCGCGCAGCTCATCACCATCCTTGTCATCATCGTCGGGGCTATCCGTATCCTGACGGCCGACCTCACCGTTGCCGATCTCCTGACCTTCCTGCTTTGCGTGGCGGTGCTGGTCGATCCAGTGAGGCGGCTGGCCAACTTCGTGCGGCTTTGGCAGGAAGGCTACACCGGTTTCGTCAGGGCCATGGAGATACTGGAGATCTCGCCCGATATCATGGATCGGCCCGAGGCCCAGCCGTTGTCCGTTCCAAACGGCGAAATCCGCTTCTCCGGGGTCACGTTCGGCTATGCGGATGATGGCGCCACCGTGCTCGACGACGTTTGCGTGACCATTGCACCGGGTCAATTCGTGGCCTTGGTCGGGCCTTCAGGTGTAGGAAAGAGTACGCTTTGCGCACTGATCCCACGGTTCTACGACATCCAGGCCGGGTCAATCCGGATCGATGGCGTCGATGTTCGCGACGTGACGCTGGCGTCGTTGCGCCGCCAGATCGGTGTCGTCCAGCAGGATGTCTATCTGTTTGCGGGCACGATAGCAGAAAACCTGCGCTACGGACGACCGGATGCAACCGATGCCGAAGTGGTGGCCGCTGCGCGTGCCGCGAACGCCCATGATTTCATCATGGCGCTGCCAAACGGATACGCTACCGATATCGGTCAGCGCGGTGTGAAGCTGTCAGGCGGCCAGCGCCAGCGTCTCACGATCGCGCGCGTTTTTCTCAAGGACCCGGCAATCCTGATCTTCGATGAGGCAACCAGTGCGCTGGACAACGAGAGTGAACGCGCGGTGCAGCGCGCGCTGCTGACCGTGGCAGAGGGGAGGACTACGTTAGTGATAGCCCATCGTCTCTCCACCGTTCGCCATGCCGACCGCATTCTGGTCCTGACGGGCGATGGCATCGTCGAGCACGGCACCCATGACGATCTTATGGCGAATGATGGGGTCTATGCCAATCTGCATCGGGTGCAGGCAAGCATGTAGAAATCGTGGCCCGCTCGATAGGAGCGGGCCACGATTAGACATATCGTCAGATATCGCTTGCGGCGTTCGACCAGAGGTCGGCGGCCTGCGCGGCCGTCATGCGGCGCACTTCCGCCTCGTCACGGCGCTTGGCGAAGAGCTCGCTTGCCATGATCTGGTCGGCAAGATCCGCCGGCAGCGACAGGATCACGCGGGCATCGCCGCCGTGAATGCCGCCGAGCTCCGAGCGCTTGCCCGTCACCATGCCGCCGGCCACCGTGTTGTTGGTCTCGGGATCGATCAGGATGAAGGCGCCCGAGGAGCGGTTCTGCTCGTAAGGGTCGAAGATCGCCGCTTCGTCGAAGGAGAGATGCACCTTGCCGATGGCGTTCATGTAGAGCGTCTCGGCCGAGGTCCATGTTCCGGTCTTCAGCTGCAGCTGCGCGACAGGCTGCACCTGAACGCGCTGTCGGCGGCTGCCGCTCTTCAGCCAGTAGCGCTTGCCTGCCTCGATGCCCTCGGGCTGCAGCGCGACGATCTGCGCGTCGAAGGAGAGACCCACCTGCGGCTGGCTGTCGATCGAAACGATCATGTCGCCGCGCGCCACGTCCACCTGGCGGTCGAGCACCAGCGTGATCGCGTCTCCGGCGACGGCGGCGTTGCGCACGAGGTCGAAGGTGACGATCTTGGAAACGTTGGCGACCATGCCCGACGGCAGGATCATGACGCTGTCGCCCGGCTTCACCGAACCGCCGGCAACCGTGCCCTGATAGCCACGAAAGCTCTCGCCCGGGCGCGACACGCGCTGGACGGAAAGGCGGAAGCCGACCGTTTGCGACGAGCGCACGGTGGCAAGCTCCAGCGTCTCGACAAGCGTCGGCCCGGCATACCACGGCATGGAGGCTTCGCCGGAATAAACGACGTTCTCGCCCTTCAGCGCCGACATCGGGATGGCGGTGATCTGCTTGACGCCCAGCGACAGCGCGAATTCGCGGAACTCGTGAACGATCTTCTCGAAACCGGCGCGATCGTAGTTTGTGAGGTCGATCTTGTTGACCGCAAGCACGAACTGCTTGATGCCGAGCAGCGAGGCGATCGTCGCGTGACGGCGCGTCTGCTCGAGAATGCCGGCGCGGGCATCGACCAAGAGGATGGCGAGGTCAGCGGTGGATGCGCCGGTCGCCATGTTGCGGGTGTATTGCTCGTGGCCGGGGGTGTCGGCAACGATGAACGAGCGCTTGTCCGTCGCGAAATAGCGATAGGCGACGTCGATGGTGATGCCCTGTTCGCGCTCGGCCTGCAGGCCGTCGAGAAGCAGCGCGAAGTCGGGCAGGCCGAGGTCGTTCTGCTTGCCGGTCGAATCCCGGCGCAGCGTCGCGGCCTGGTCTTCCTTGACTGCCTTGGTATCCCAGAGCAGGCGACCGATCAGCGTGGACTTTCCGTCATCGACGCTGCCGCAGGTGATGAGGCGCAACGGTCGCGTGTCGCGCACGGCCTGGGCGGGCTCGGCGGCGGGGGCGGCGATGGCGCTTGCTGTTGCTGCTGCAGTCATCTCAGAAATATCCTTCACGCTTCTTTTTCTCCATGGAGCCGGACTGGTCGCGGTCGATGGCGCGGCCCTGGCGTTCGGAGACAGTGGCAATTTCAAGTTCGGCGATAATGTCGTCCATCGTCGTGGCGGTGGACTTGATCGCGCCCGTCAACGGGAAGCAGCCGAGCGTGCGGAAGCGGATGAAGTCTTCCTGCTTGGTTTCGCCGGGCAGCAGTTCCAGGCGCGGATCGGAGGCCGAGATCATCATGCCGTCGCGCTCGACGTAGGGGCGCTTGGCGGCGAAGTAGAGCGGCACGATCGGAATGTTTTCCGCCTGGATGTAGCGCCAGATGTCGACCTCGGTCCAGTTCGACAGCGGGAAGGCGCGCACGCTCTCGCCGCTGCGGATCTGGCCGTTATAGATGTTCCAGAGCTCGGGGCGCTGGTTGCGCGGATCCCAGCGGTGGTCGGGGGTGCGGAAGGAATAGATGCGCTCCTTGGCGCGGGATGCTTCCTCGTCGCGCCGCGCGCCGCCGAAGGCCGCGTCGAACTTGCCGGCGTCGAGCGCGTTGCGCAGCGCTTCCGTCTTCATGATGTCGGTGTAACGCGCCGAGCCATAGGTGAACGGCGTGATGTTTTCGGCCGCACCGCGCGGATTGATATGCTCGATCAGGTCGAGATCATAGTCCTTCACGATTTTGTCGCGGAAGGTGATCATCTCCGCGAACTTCCAGCCGGTGTTGACGTGCAACAGCGGGAAGGGGACGCGGCCGGGATAGAAGGCCTTGCGCGCCAGATGCAGCAGCACGGAGCTATCCTTGCCGATCGAGTAGAGCATCACGGGACGCTCGAACTCGGCCGCCACTTCGCGGAAAATATGGATGGATTCGTTTTCGAGCGCCTTCAGATGCGGATCGAGCGGTGGCTTGGTGCTCTGCGGATTGCTGAGTTCCGTATCCGGACGGGTATCGGGCATGTCTTACTCCAGACTTCGGTCGTTCCAGGCCGGATAGCCGGAACGCAATTTCGCTTGATCTTCGGGGAGCGGCGACGACAGCCGCGCTTCGGTCCCGAACTTCGGGTTACTGTCGGGCGGGGATTGCCGAGGCCTCTTCGGCAACATGCAGACCGCATTCGCGCTTCTCGTCCTGCTCCCACCACCAGCGGCCGGCCCGTTCGGGCTCGCCCGGCTTGATGGCCCGGGTGCAGGGTTCGCAGCCGATCGAGGGATAGCCGCGCGCATGCAGCGGATTGATCGGCACGCTGTTGTCGGCAACGTAGGCCTTGATCACGTCGATATCCCAGTCGGCCAGCGGGTTGACCTTCAGGAGATGGCGTTCCGCGTCATACTCGGCAAACGGCGTATCGGCGCGGTTGGTGGACTGGCCACGGCGCAGGCCGGTGATCCAGATCGTCGCCCCTGCCAGGGCTCGCGCAAGCGGCTTCAGCTTGCGCACGCCACAACAGGCATGTCTGGCTTCGACGCTTTCATAGAAACCGTTCAGCCCGTATTTGGCCGCATAGGCGTCGATATCGGCCTGTTCCGGCTCATAGCGGTTGATGTGTATGTCGTACTGCTTTTCCGTCTCGTCGACCAGGTTGAGCGTTTCGGGGAAAAGGCGGCCAGTCTGCAGCGTCACCACGTCGATCGGCAGGCGATGGTTGCCGATTTCCGCCGTGATCACCTGGTCCTCGATGCCGAGAGAGGTTGTGAAGACCACGCGCCCGCCAAGACCCGATACGAACGACAGGCGTTCGGCCAGGCTAAGGGTAGCAAGTTTCGCGTTCAGCGTTTCCGCTTCTTCGATTGTATGGGCAACAGTCATGGGAATCCTGTCCTTGATGTTGGCCGGAGTATCGCAGGTCAGGAAGGGATCGGACAGAAACGGGCATTTCGAATGCGGGCGCGAAAGGAGCAAATATCTCTCCCCGGCCGCTGCAATGCAGAAAAGCAGCCGCGCCGACGATGGAAATCGTCTGCGCGCCTCAATGTCTATTGATTTAGTAGAGTTACACGTTGCCTGTCAACCGGAAATGTGAATTGATGGCGCGGCAGCCAAATTTTAGCGTAGGGTCATATTCATTGGCCGAGGGCAAAAAACAAGGCCAAAAAACCTTATGTCTCAGGCGTTTCGCTTCTCTGTTCAAATTCCGTTCATGCTGGAAGTGCAATAGAGACATGGTCAGTATTTCGGTGGGTCGGGAATCGGTCTGCCCTGTGTGTGTCGACGGTCCAGAATGATTACGCAGAAAGCCAAATACGCGCTGAGAGCGCTCACCGTGCTGGCCCAGGCCGACAATGGCGAGCCTGTGATGATTTCCGATATCGCGGCGCAGCAAAAGATACCGAAGAAGTTTCTCGAGCAGATCCTGCTGGACCTCAAGCATCAGGGTATCGTGGTCAGTCGCCGCGGCAAGCAGGGCGGTTATCTACTCCTGAAACCTGCCGACATGATCACATTCGGCGAAGTGCTTCGCATCATCGACGGCCCGATCGCGCCGCTTCCCTGCCTGTCGATCACCGCCTATCGCAAATGCGATGATTGCGACGGCGAGCAGAACTGCGAAATCCGCCACGTCTTCGCCAAGGTCGCCGACGCCACCCGCAAGGTGCTTTTCTCCACGACCATCGCCGACGCGGTGGCCCCCGCCAAGGTCGCCCAGGTGACGAGGATGCTGGCTTAGAGCCGCCCACAGTCATCGGCTCCATCCGAGCCACTGAATTGTATTCATGCGATATGTGATATACATTGATGATATCATATATCGGAGTGCATGGTAGTGAGGACGCTTGTTGATATCGGCGACGATCATCTGAAGGCGCTGGACGAAATCGCCGCGACGAAAAACGTGTCGCGTGCCTCTCTCATTCGCGAGGCGGTCAGCGCATTCCTCGAACATAGCTCGATCGACGAACGAAGCCAGGCATTTGGGCTTTGGGGGAAGCGGAAGATCGACGGTCTCGCGTATCAGGAGGAGATCAGGGGCGAATGGTGAAGCCGCTGTTCGATACCAATATCCTCATCGATTACCTCAATGCTGTCCCACAAGCCGCTCAGGAGTTTGATCGGTACGACACGGCGGCTATCAGCATTATCACGTGGATGGAAGTGTTGGCAGGCGCCAGACCGGATGTCGCGGATGCCACGCGTCGTTTCTTGGCAGGCTTCCAGATCATTTCGCTGGAAGCCTCCGTTGCGGAGAGGGCCGTCGAGATCAGGCAGGAATATAGGATCAAACTGCCGGATGCCATTATCTGGGCAACCGCCGACACGAACTCGATGCTGCTCGTGACGCGCAACAGCAAGGGTTTCCCGACGGACACGCCGGGTGTGCGCATACCTTATGCGCTCTAGGCTAGCCCGTCGCTTCCTCGGCGTTTGCCTTGTGCTCTGCTGCCCGTCGCGCGCGGATCGTTGCGGCGATGAATACGCGCGACAGGCCGTGATAGAGCGGTTCGCGCGACAGGATGCGTGACGTGATGTAGCCGATCATCGACACCGCCATGATCGGGATCACGGCCTGATGGTCGCCGGTCATTTCGAGAATGATCACGAACGCCGTCATCGGCGCCTGCACGACGCCGGCAAAATAGCCCGCCATGCCGAGAATTGCCGCCAGCGCAATGCTGCTGCCGATCAGTGTGCCGACCGTGCTGCCGAAACCGGCGCCGACGGCAAGCGACGGCGCGAAGATCCCGCCCGGTATGCCCGAGATCATCGACAGGAAACTGGCAAGAAGTTTTTCCAGGAAGAAGAACAGCGGCAGGGCCTGTCCCTCGACAGCGCCCCTGGCCTGCTCGTAGCCGGTGCCGAACGTCGTTCCGCCCGAACCGATGCCGATGACGGCAATGGCGAAGCCGCAGGCGCTGGCGAGAAGGAGCATGCGTTTCAGCGGCTGCGGTTGCGCCCAGCGCCGGACGCGCTGGCCCACATGCAGTGCAAAGCCGCTGAACCCGGCGCCGAGCGCTCCGCCACCCACGCCGCAGATCAGCACAAGCCCCCAATCCGCAAGCTGCATCGGCGCGATCGAGGTCGAGCCGAAATAATTGTAGCTGCCGGAAAGGCCGAGTGCCGCCAGGCCCGACAGGATGACGGCCGTCAGGACGAGTCCGTTCGACCTGGATTCGTAGGTGCGGCTCATTTCCTCGATGGCAAAGACGATGCCGGCGAGAGGTGTGTTGAAGGCCGCCGCGATGCCTGCCGCCGAGCCTGCGAGGATCAGTCCGCGCGCCTGCGCCATTCCCCCGAAGCGCGCCACGGCAAGCATGATCGAGGCTCCGACCTGCACCGTCGGGCCTTCGCGCCCGATCGATGCGCCGGAGAACAGGCCGAGCACTGTCAGCAGGATCTTGCCGAAGGCAATCCTCAGCGAAAGCAGCCGGGAGCGGTCCGCCTCGTCGTGCAGGTGCCGCGCCGCGATCGCCTGGGGTATGCCGCTCCCCTGCGAATTCGGAAACAGCGTCGCCGCAAGATAGGCCGAAAGGGCAAACCCCAGAGGCGTAATGAGCAGCGGCAGCAGGAATGCCCATTCGCCTGATGTGGTCACGCTGAAAAACGCCTTCTGCGCGAGGTCCGCGAGCTTGGCGAAGCCGACGCTGATCAACCCGATCGCCAACGCTCCGCACCAGAACACCAGTCTCGGGCGCCAGAGCGAAAACGAGCCCCAAAAGACGCGTGAGCGGCGGAGCAGTTTGGATTTGCGGTAGGATGGGAGCATGAACTGATAGACCGATGAGGCAACCAAAATCTGGTCGGAATGCTTGCGTCAGCAAAGCCTTATCGGCCTGTAAGGGAGGAGACGCAAGGTCCTAGTTGACCAAACGGCAGTTTCCCTAGCCCCTACCGGTCACTCAGCTCCCAGCGCGGATTGATCCACGGCTCCTGGTTGGAGCGCGGCAATGGCTGCTTGCCGAGGATGTGATCGGCGGCTTTCTCGCCGGTCATGATCGAAGGGCCGTTGAGATTGCCATAGGTGACATGCGGGAAGATCGATGAATCGGCGACGCGCAAGCCATCCACGCCGATCACCCGTGTCTCGGGGTCGACGACGGCCATGGGATCGTCTTTCGCGCCCATCTTGCAGGTGCCGCAGGGGTGATAGGCGCTCTCCAGATGCTCGCGCAGGAAGGCGTCGATCTGGTCATCGGTCTGCACCCCTTCGCCCGGTTGGATTTCCGGTCCGCGGTAGTGGTCGAATGCCTGTTGGCCGAAGATCTCGCGGGTGAGGCGCACGCAGTGGCGGAATTTCTCCCAGTCCTCCGGGTGGCTCATATAGTTGAAGCGGATGAGCGGATCGGCTTTCGGATCCGAGGATCGCAGCGTGACGTTGCCGCGCGATTTCGACAGATTGTAGCCGACATGCACCTGGAAGCCGTGGCTCTTGGCCGCCGCCTTGCCGTCGTAGCTGATCGCGACCGGCAGGAAATGGTACTGGATATCGGGTTGCTTCACGCCCGGGGCCGAGCGCAGGAAGGCGCAGGCCTCGAACTGGTTGGAGGTGCCGAGCCCGGACTTTGTGAACATCCATTGCGCGCCGGCGACACCCTGCCAAAACCACGGCAGCCACGAATAGAGCGAAACCGGCTTGGTACTGACCTGCTGGAAATAAAACTCCATGTGGTCCTGCAGATTGGCGCCGACCCCCGGTCGATCGGCCTTGACCTCGATCCCCATGTCGTTGAGGTGCGCGCCCGGACCGATGCCCGATAGCATGAGCAGCTTCGGCGAGTTGAAGGATGAGGCCGAAACGATCACCTCGCGGTTCGCCCTGACGACCTCGATCTTGCCGCCGCGCTCGATCTCGACGCCGGTTGCCCGGCCGTTCTCGATCACCACCTTCTGCGCGTGGCCATAGACGACCTCCACGTTCGGTCGCTTCAGCGCCGGCTTCAGATAGGCGCTGGCCGCCGACCATCGCCGGCCCTGAAAGATGGTCTGCTCCATCAGCCCGAAGCCTTCCTGCTTCGAGCCGTTATAGTCCTCGGTCGCCTCGAAACCGGCCTGCTTGCCGGCCTCGATGAAGGCGTGGAAGAGGGGGTTCTTGACGCCGCCGCGCTGCACATGCAGGGGGCCGTCGGTGCCGCGCCATCCCTCTTCGCCGCCGTGGCTATGCTCCATCCGCTTGAAATAGGGGAGAACATCGGCATAGGCCCAGCCATTGGCCCCGAGCTCTTCCCAGCGATTGTAGTCTTCCGCATGGCCGCGCACATAGACCATGCCGTTGATCGACGACGAGCCGCCGATCACCTTGCCACGCGGCGCGGTGATGCGCCGGTTGTTGAGATTGGGTTCCGGCTCCGAGAGGTAGCCCCAATTGTAGCGCTTCATGCTCATCGGCCAGGCAAGTGCCGCCGGCATCTGGATGAACGGCCCGAAATCGGAACCGCCAGCCTCGATGACGATAACAGTATTCTTGCCGTCCTCCGACAGCCGGTAGGCAAGAGCCGAACCGGCCGAGCCGGAGCCAACGATAACGAAATCTGCCTGCATTACATGGCTCTCCAAGAGTCAACCGCTTGGTTTGTCACAACGAGCGGACGAAGGTATGTTGCAACCAGATTGAACTGATCTGGGCAGGGGGCTTGAAGTGGGCGACCAGAAGACGCGCGAGGAGCGATCGCCACCGCGCGACAAAAAGCTGTCACTCGATAGAGATGGTCGGAACGACTACGGGGAAAACAGCAAGTCATCGCGAAAGAGCATCCCCCTGTTCAAGGCCCAGTCTAATCGGCGCGGCCGCCACGGCGCGAAGATCGCGGTTGAAGCTATGGCCGCCGACGACGCTGCCTGTGATCGCAGGCTTGCGCTTGCCGATCTCAAGGCGTTGAAGCCAGCCAAGAGAAAATCCCCCGATACACCCCTCCGCGAGATCCTTGAGCGGCAAGGAAAGCGGCCAAGCCGGTAGCGGTCTCATAGCTTTGCCCCTCAATAAGGTGCCTGCACCGGCCCCATGCCGACATAGACCGTCTTCAGTTCCGAATAGTGCTCGAGCGCGGCGAGCGAATTCTCGCGCCCGAAGCCGGATTGCTTCGAGCCGCCGAAGGGGATTTCCACCGGGCAGAGGTTGTAGGTGTTGATCCAAAGCGTGCCTGCTTCCAGCTGGTCGACCACGCGGTGCGCGCGGGTCATGTCGGCGGTGAATACGCCGCCGGAGAGGCCGAATTCGGTGGCATTCGCGCGGGCGATCACATCCGCCTCGTCATCGAAGTCGAGCACGCACATGACGGGCCCGAAGATTTCCTCGCGCGCGATCGTCATGTCGTCGGTGACGTCGGCAAACACGGTCGGCTGCACATAGTAGCCTTCGCCGGAGACATTGTTCGGAATGCCGCCACCGGTGACCAGCGTCGCTCCCTCGGCTTTGCCCTTCTCGATGTAGTCAAGCACCTTGCCGCGCTGCGCCCAGGAGACCATCGGCCCGAGCTGGGTCGCCTCGTCCATCGGGTCGCCGATGGTGATCGCCTCCGTGCGCGCCTTCAGCCGCTTCAGGAATTCACCCTTGATGGCCTTGTGGACGAAGACGCGGGTGCCGTTCGAGCAGACCTGACCGGTCGAGTAGAAATTGCCGAGCATGGCGCCTCCGATGGCGCTGTCGATATTGGCATCGTCGAACACGATCAGGGGCGACTTGCCGCCGAGCTCCATAGTGACATGCTTGAGGCTGCCGGCGGCGGCGGCCGCGACCTTGCGGCCTGTCGGCACGGAGCCGGTGAGCGACACCTTGGCGACATCGGGATGATTGACCAGTAGCGGGCCGGTGGTGCGGTCACCCTGGATGACATTGTAGAGGCCCTTCGGCAGCCCCGCTTCATGCAGGATCTCGGCGATGGCAAGCGCCCCAAGAGGCGTGTTTTCCGAAGGCTTGAAGACCATGGCGTTGCCGGCGGCGAGCGCCGGTGCGCCCTTCCAGCAGGCGATCTGCTGCGGGTAGTTCCAGGCGCCGATGCCGACGCAGACGCCGAGTGGCACCCGCTTGGTATAGGCGAAATCGCCACCGAGAGGGATGTAGGATCCATTGAGACCGGCCGCGATCACACCACCGAAGAACTCGAAGCTGTCGGCACCCGAAGTCGGGTCGGCGACGATCGTTTCCTGGATCGGCTTGCCCGTATCGAGCGTCTCAAGTTCGGAGAGTTCACGGTTACGCTCGCGGATGATGTCGGCGGCTCGCTTCAGGATGCGACCGCGCGCCGTCGGGCTCATGGCTGCCCATTCCGGCTGCGCGCGCTTGGCCGCGGTGATCGCCTTCTCGACGATGGCAGGCGTTGCCGCGTGGAGCCTCGCAATGACCTCGCCGGTTGCCGGATAGAGGCTTTCGATGATGCTGCCTGCTTCGTCTTCGACATATTCGCCATCGATGAAGTGCGACGCCTTCGGTTGGGCTCTGAGGGTCATTGGTTCGGTCCTTTCGGAAAGGCGGCGAGCGCCGAATTGATGTAGTCCTCGGTCAGCGAGATCGACGCCTCGATACTGATCGGCGCAGATTTCAGACTTTGGCGGATATAGAGCCCGTCGATCATCGCGGCCGCGCCCTCTGCGATGCGTTCTGCGGCATCGGCGGGTCCGAGCGCCTTCAGGCTGGCAAGCAGGTTGGAGCGCAAGCGCCTGGCATAGATGACCAGGAAGCGGCGCGTTTCTTCCGAGCGCTGCGCTTCGGCGTAGAAGGCGAGCCAAGCGGCAATGGTCTGCGGCGCGAATTGGTCGGCCTGGAAGCTCACGCGGATCACGGCCGAAAGCTTCTCGCGTGGCGTATGCGCCGCCTTGAGTGCTGCCACGGCATCGTCGCGCAATTGCTTCAGCAGAAAGCGCACGGTCTCGATCAGCAATTGCTCCTTGCTGCCGAAATAATGATGCGCAAGGGCAGGGGAGACGCCTGCCTGCCGGGCGATTTCGGACATGGTGACGCTCAGCGAGCCGTGATCGCCGATCACGCGCAATGCTGCATCTACAAGCGCCTTTCGGCGCACGGGTTCCATTCCAAGTTTCGGCATGAAGTCGCTCCAGATCGATGCATCTTAATTTTGATTGACTGATCAATCAATAAAAATACCGTCGGGTTTTCCGACTTTTATCCCTTTTCATCTATCTTGCTTGTGGCATATTTTCCCTTACCAACCGGGAGGTGCATGATGACCGATGTTTCGAATGGAATGCCCTTTTCGTCCCTGCGGTCGAAATGGATCTGGTTCGTGGTGCTGGGCGTGCTTCTGCTGGCCTGCGGTATCATCGCCGCCGGGAATGTCGCGATGGCGACCGTGGTGTCGGTCTTCTATGTCGGCATCCTCATGCTTTCGGGCGGCGTCATCTATCTTATTCACGCGTTTCAGGTGCGCAGTTGGGAGCAGGTACTGTTCTGGGCATTGAGTGGTGTGCTCTATGTGCTCGCCGGCGTTTTCGCCTTGATGAACCCCATTCTGGCATCGGCGGCCCTGACGCTCTTCCTGTCGATAGCGCTTCTCATCGCCGGCATTTTCCGCGTCTTCATCGGCTGGCGCATGCGCCCGCTGAAGGGGTGGGGCTGGGTGCTGGCAAGCGGTCTCATCACCGCGCTGGCTGGCGTCGTGATCTACCTCGGATGGCCCGCGAACAGCCTTCGGATCCTCGGCCTTTTCCTCGCCTGCGACCTTCTCATTCAGGGCTGGTCGATGCTCGCCTTCGGCCTTGCGATCCGCCGCTGACTTATGCCCGCAATCCACAGGCTCGTCTCACGGATTGTTTCTTTTTTGACAAGCATGTGAGCGGCGTCTAAAATTAAAGACCTGAAGGCAGCCGCGGAAACGGCGGTGTCCGTGGCATCTGCCTGAAGCTGATTGAGAATCCCCCGACTGGGCAGTCTTCTGTCCGACGAGGTAAAGGGAGGAATGTCATGCCTATGGTCACCGTTTCCATCTCCCCGTTGCAGGCGGCGGACATTCGTGCAGCAGTTGACGATGGTAGCTATGCATCGAGCAGCGAAGTGGTGCGTGAAGCATTACGCCTGTGGGATGCCGCCAGGAAGACGAGCGATGTTCTTCCCCACGACGACTATGCGCACGGCGAAGGCAAGTGCGTTGCGGACATGTTTGCCGATCACGAAGCAGCCCATCGCCGCTCCGCCTGATCCCAAATTTTTGGTCCATACGACACGGCCGCGTTGCGCTGATGCGGCCTACGCACCTTTCACAAAAGTTTCACATTGGTGAAAGCGTTCGTTGACTCTTCTCCAGCAAGGTCCCCGCATAAAATAATAAGTCATTGTGGAGATCGGCATGTCTTTGGCTGCCGCCGTCGAACCGGCTCTTGTTCGTCGCTTTGCCAGCGATCAGATTGTAACGCTTGCCAAGCTTGTCGTCGAAAATGCCTTTCAGCCGATCGTGGAGGCGGGGACCGGTGTCGCGTTCGGTTACGAGTCGCTCATGCGCGGGCAGGAGCGCCTGGGCTTCAATTCGCCGCTCGAGATTCTGGACGAAGCCCACAGGCACGATCAGCTGCTGCAGCTGGAGCAGATGGTCGCGAGCCGCGCGCTGGCGAAATTCGCGGCGCTTCCCAACTTTGCCAATGCCACCCTGTTCCTCAATCTCGACGTTCGCCTCATACCCCATGGCGAACGGCTGGTCGAAAATCTGCTGCAGCACCTGAAGCTCGCCAATATCCCGCCATCATCGATCTGCTTCGAGTTCTCCGAGCGCTTCGACAACACCAGTGTTCCCGAGTTCGAAGCGCTCGTCTCGCTGTTGCGCAGGCGTGGCTTCAAGCTGGCGATCGACGATTTCGGCGTCGGTCACGGCGAAATGAAGCTGCTGTGCGACCATCCGGTCGACTATCTGAAGATCGACCGCTTCTTCATCGCCGACATGGACAGCAATCCACGCAAGCGTCACCTGCTGAAGAACATCGTCCATATCGCCCACGTGCTCGGCACGCGCGTGATTGCGGAAGGCATCGAGACCGAGGCCGAGTTCATTGCCTGCCGCGAATACGGCGTCGATCTCGTGCAGGGCTGGTTCATTTCCCGGCCGACGACGCACCTTACCGAGCTGCAGCCATCCTTTCCCCACCTTCAGGACCTCGGCAAGAGCAAGCGAAACACGCAGTCGCTCGATGAAATCCTGATCCGCAAGCAGATCGAGATGCTGCCGACAGTCTACGAGAACGATACGATCGACAGTGTCTTCGAACTGTTCCGCCGCAATCCGCACCAGGCCTATTTCCCCGTCCTCAATGCGAACGGCGAGCCGCGCGGCATTCTCCACGAGCGCCACCTCAAGGAATATATCTACCAGCCGTTCGGGCGCGATCTGCTGAAGAATAAGGTCTATGAGCGTACGATCTCGCACTTCGTCGAAATGGCGCCGATCGTCGGCCTGGATTCGGATGCCGAGCAGCTGATGGCGATCTTCGCCAACATGGAAGGCAGCAACTGCCTGCTTCTGACGGAAAACATGCGCTATGCCGGCGTTGTGTCCGCCGCCTCGCTCATCAAGGTCATGAACGAGAAGAAGCTCAAGACCGCGCAGGACCAGAACCCGCTGACCGGTCTTCCCGGCAATCACGCGATCCGCGACTTCATGCGTGAATCCAGTCGCGACGGGGATGAGACGCGCCACTTCTGCTATTGCGACTTCGACAACTTCAAGCCGTTCAACGATGCCTACGGCTTCCATCTCGGCGATCACGCGATCTCGCTGTTTGCTGCCTTGATGCGGCGCTACTTCTTTGCCGAGCGCCACTTTCTCGGTCACGTCGGCGGCGATGACTTCTTCATCGGCGTGCACGGCTGGACGAGGGAGGAACTCACGGAAATCCTCGATCGCCTAATCAGCGATTTCCACGACGATGTACTCGATCTCTATTCCGACCTTGACCGCGCCGCCGGTCGGATTCGCGGCCATGACCGCGCTGGCACCGAGGCATTCTTTCCGCTGATGCGCTGCTCGATCGGCGTGCTGGAACTGCCGGAAGGACTGGTGCTCGACGATATCAATCGCGTCAGTGCCGCCATTGCCCATATCAAGGCGGAAGCAAAGGAAAGCGCCGAAGGATTGGTCTTCCATCTGCTAGGCGAGGCGAATTGACGCCTCTGGCAAATCCGGCCTTCTCAACCTCCTGAAGCTGAACTATCTCATGATTCAGAATGAGGAGTCGGGATCATGTCGTTGCCTGCGCAAATGCGCTTTGTCGCTCTGCCGAGCTTTGGCCCGCCGGAGGCCATGAACATTGTCACCGGGCCGCTGCCCGTCGCAGGTGAGGGGCAGATCCTGGTTCGCACCGAGGCAATCGGCATCAATCGCCCCGACGTTGCCCAGCGCCAGGGCACATATCCGCCGCCAAAGGACGCAAGCCCGATCCTGGGTCTCGAGCTCGCCGGCGAAGTGGTGGCGATCGGACCCGGCGTCAGCAGCTATGCCATTGGCGACAAGGTCTGCGGTCTTGCGAATGGCGGAGCCTATGCCGAATATTGCGTGCTGCCCGCTGGCCAGGCTTTGCGCTATCCGAAGGGCTATGACGCGGTAAAGGCCGCAGCGCTTCCCGAGAATTACTTCACGGTCTGGGCCAACATGTTCCAGATGGCCGGATTGACCGAGGGTGAAAAGGTTCTGATCCACGGCGGCACCAGCGGCATTGGCACCACCGCGATCCAGCTAGCGCGAGCATTCGGCGCCGAGGTCTATGCGACGGCCGGCACCACCGAAAAATGCGACGCCTGCGTGAAGCTCGGCGCCAAGCGCGCGATCAACTACAAGCGCGAGAATTTCGCCGAGGTGATCAAGGCCGAAACCGGACACGGCGTCGATATCATCCTCGACATGATCGGCGCGGCCTATCTCGAGAAGAACCTTGCTTCGCTCGCTAGGGATGGCTGCCTTTCCATCATCGCCTTTCTTGGCGGCGCCGTGGCGGAGAAGGTCAATCTCGGGCCGATCATGACCAAGCGTCTGACGGTGACCGGCTCGACGCTGCGCCCGCGCACGGCAGAAGAGAAGCGCGCCATCCGCGACGATCTCCTGTCGCAGGTCTGGCCGCTTCTCGACTCTGGCAAGCTCGCGCCCGTCATCTACAAGACCTTTGCCTTCGACGATGTCGTCGAGGCTCACAAGCTGATGGAAACCAGCAGCCATATCGGCAAGATCATGCTGCGTCTTTGAGTGTCATCGACGCAGCGATCGTGATCAGGCCGGGTAGCGCCATGATGATGTAGAGCCAGTGGGCGGCGGACATGCTGCCCGCGATGCCACCGGGATCAAGGAGGCCGGTGCTGTTGGCGATGACGCCGGCAATGGCCGCGCCGAAGGCGCTGCCGAGTGACTGTACGGTGGAAATCGCCGCCGAAGCCTTGTCCTGCTCGGCGCTGTCGACCAGCCGCAGAACCTTCGTAACCAGATGCGCCCATCCAAGGCCCACGCCAAAGCCCATCATGAACATGCCGACAACGGCCGGCCCGAGGAGCGATAGCTCGGTCGCCTGATTGTCTCTGGCGAGAAAGATCGTCAGCGAAGCGACCGCAACGGTTTCGACCACGCAGCCGATCACGATGGCTTTGCTGGCGCGCTTGCCCGAGAGCGTGCCGCTGAAGAAGGCGGCAAACGTCCAGCCGAGCGCCACGAGTGCGGTCAGGTAGCCGGAGATCAGCGGCGTGACGGCATGCAGGACCTGCAGGAAGTAGGGAATGTAGATGTCGCTCGTCAGCACCAGCAGCAGCAGAAACATGGTGAGATAGACGCGGGCGACGGGCTTGGAGAGCGTAAACGCCCCCGAGGGTAACAGGCGATTGGCGCTGCGGCGCTCAAGCACGATCATCGTCACGATGGCAATGACCGAGGCACCGACCAGCATCGCCTTGGATTGGGTCTCGTCGATGGTGCCGGCAAGGCTGACCAAGAGCACGGCAGCCAGCAGAAGGCCGATCTGCAGGATGGGGGTCTTGCCGTGCGCCCGGTCATCATCGGCAGGCGGCAATAGCCAGGGAGCAAGCGCCGCCATCAGCACGCCGAGCGGCACGATCAGCAGGAATGCATGGCGCCAGGCGCTGCCCTCGGAAAACAATCCGCCCAGCGTCGGGCCGAGAAGAGTCGATACGCCCCAGATGGCGGCGTAGAGCGTCGAGGCCTTGCGCCATAGCGGTTCGGGGTAGGCGAAGCGGATGAAGGCATAGGCAAGGCCGGCAAGCACGCCCGCGCCGAACCCCTGAACCGCACGACCGGCGAGGACGACCGCCATCGCGGGCGCCGCGGCGCAGATCAGGCTGCCGGCGCCGAACACCAGCGCGCCGGCCACATAGACGCTGCGCAGGCCGGTGCCCCGCGGCCGCATTGCCACGAAGATCGAGCCGAGGACGGCTGCGGCAACGTAGAGCGTGGTCATCCATGAAAGCAGCGAGAGGCCGCCGATATCCCGCACGATCGACGGCGCGATGGTTGCCGTGATGTACGTCTCGACCGCGTAGAGCGTGACGCCACCACCCAGCATCAGCGTGGCAGGCAGGAGGGGTCGGGAGAAAAGACGAAAAACCGACGGCTTGTCGGGTGCGATTTCGATGCAGGTCATTGCGTATGCCTTGGTGTTTCCGGGGAATTTTCTTTTTGCAAGTTATTGCTTGGAAAAATTGCACGAGCATGTTATTAAAGCAAGTAGAAACTTGGAAAAATAAATGCGCCAGTCGCCTGCCAGCAGAATCCTATTGCTGATCAAGACGGAAGGGCCACAGCTTGCCTCCGCCATTGGCGCTACGCTGGGCATTTCGTCGGAGGCCGCGCGCCAGCAGCTCACCCGTATGGCGGAAGAGGGGCTGGTGGAAGCCATCAGCGAGACCGCGCCAGGCCGAGGACGGCCGCCGCAGCTGTGGCATCTGACCGCTGCCGGAAACAACACCTTCCCGGATGGCCATGCCGAACTCACCAGCAGCCTTCTGACGACACTGGTCGCTCAACTGGGGCAACCCGCTCTTGATGCGATCATCGCCGCGCGCGAGACGGAAACGCTGACGCGTTATAGCGAAGAGATCCGCGCGCCGGATCTCCCGAGCCGCGTGCAGCAGCTTGCGGCGGTTCGTACCGGCGAAGGCTACATGGCCGATAGCTGGCAGGACGCTGACGGATCGCTGCTGCTCGTGGAAAACCATTGCCCGATCTGTGCCGCAGCGACCGCCTGCGCCGGCTTTTGCCGCTCGGAACTCGATGTGTTTCGCACAGTTCTCGACGCGAAGGTGGAGCGCGAGGAGCATATCTTGCATGGCGCGCGCCGCTGCGCCTATCGAATCAACCCGCTCTAGGCGTGTTGCCCGGCCGGCTGCCGACCGCGCTCGATGAAGAGCAGCAGGCAGACGGAGGCGACGCCGACTCCCGCCGAAACCAGCGCCGTGCCGGAGTAATCGGTGAACGCGGTACCTGCCGCGAAAATGGACGCGCTTACGCCATTGGCGATGAAGGTGTTGACCGAGATCAGCGAACTGCCGAGGCCGGGGCGATCGGCGATCAGATCCTGCATGTAGGTGATCGGAACGCTCAGGATCGCCGCTGCGCCGCAGGCGTTGATGAGCACGAGCGAATAGATCTGCCATGGCGCCCAGACAAAGCCGAGCAGCGTCAAATACAGGCAATAGATCGCCGCCCCCACGGCGAGCACGTGAACGCTGCGAAACCGCCGTTGCAATGCGCCCCACATCATCATGAACGGCATTTCCAGAAAAGCGACGAGCCCGGCCATGAAGCCGACATCGACCACCGTTCCGCCCGCTCCATGGGTGATGACGAGCGGCGAGACCACGCTGTTCACGCGCTGCAACCCCAGCAGCAGTGCCATCATGCCGACCCGCACCGCGACATGGGGCGAAAACACCCTGCCGAGCGACGAGAAGAAGCCGATATGCTGCGTCGCTGGTCCCTCGCGCCTTGGAGCCGGCTTTGCAAGAAACAGGTATAGGCAAAAGCAGGTCAGGCTTGCTATGCCGGCAACGCCATAGGCCGGCATCATCGATTGCGAGTGCATCAGGTAGAGGCCGATCAGCCCCGGCGCCAGCGCCCAGGAGCCGGAAAACAGGGCCCGTACGGTAGAGGTGATGGCGGCGCCTCTTCCACGGTCCATCGTGTTCGTCGTTGCGCGGATGCTGGCGAACAGGATCGAATAGGTCGAGTTGCTGATCGGGATGAAGACCAGCATGGCGATCATGAAGACGGCGGTCGTGCGGAACTCGTAGATCATTCCGAAGCCGAGCATGCCGCTGACGGAAAGTGCCAGAACCAGCGGCCGGCGGTCGCTCAACTTGTCCGACCAGATGCCGAGCGTCAGGCTGGTGGCGACGTTGACCAGCGCCGCAAGAAAGATCAAGCCGGAATAGGAGCGGTCCGACATGCCGAGTTCGTTGATGCCGATGATCGATTGATACGGCATCGTGGAGGCATAGGTGAAGGCTAGCGCAATGAGCGTCAGCGTTGGAATGCGAATACGGACGTCGCGGACGATAGAAGAAAAGGCAGATGGCATGGCGTGGTTCCCGATGTCCAAGCTTTAGACTGAGGCGGCCAGCTTGCCCAACCAGAGTTTTTGATAGAGCACGTCAAATGCTGTGATGAATGGTCGCGCCACGTGCCGGCGGCTCGTCGCAGCGATTGTCGAAATGCCGTTTGCATTGTCGATGCGATTGGCTATGCCTGAGCACCGTCCAATCAATCCGGATTCTTCCCATGACCAATCCCGTTACCGTCGAAGTCACCCGTGGCGCTCTCGTGGAGAGCCGGCATCGCGGGGCGATTGTTGCCGTCGATGGTGATGGAAAGGTGGTCTTTTCAGTTGGCGATATCGACGCGGGCGTGTTTCCGCGTTCCGCCTGCAAGGCCATGCAGGCTCTGCCGTTGATCGAAAGCGGTGCCGCGGACGCCTACGGCTTCGGCAACAAGGAACTGGCGCTCGCCTGCTCCTCGCACAATGGCGAAGACGAGCATGTCGCCCTTGCCGCCGCGATGCTGGCGCGGGCCGGTCGGGACGTGGAGACCCTGGAGTGCGGCGCGCACTGGTCCTCCAGCCAGCGGGTGCTGATCCATCAGGCGCGCATCATGGAGAAGCCGACGGCACTTCATAACAACTGCTCGGGCAAGCATGCCGGCTTCGTCTGTGCCTGCTGCCATAAGGACATCGATCCCAAGGGTTACGTCGGCTACGATCATCCGCTGCAGCAGGAGATACGCGCAACGATGCAAAGCCTGACGGGCGCCGTGCTTGGGCACGACAATTGCGGCACCGACGGCTGCTCGATCCCGACTTACGCGGTGCCGTTGCGTGGCCTCGCTCATGGCTTCGCGCGCATGACAACCGGGGTGGGCCTCGAACTACTTCGCGCCAAGGCCTCGCGGCGCCTGCTGGAAGCTTGCATGGCCGAGCCCTTCTACGTGGCGGGGACCGGCCGGGCGTGCACGGCGTTGATGCAGATCGCGCCGGGCAGGATCTTTGCAAAGACCGGTGCCGAAGGGGTGTTCTGCGCAGCGGTGCCGGAGCAGGGGATTGCGATCGCGCTCAAGTGCGATGACGGACATTCTCGCGCCGCCGAAGCGATGGTCGCGGCCACACTCAGCCGATTCTTCGTGAAGGATGAACCCGTCCGGGCCGCCCTTGTGGCCATGGCGACGGTGAGTATGCACAATTGGAACGGCATCCACGTGGGCGACATTCGCGCGGTGGATGCGCTGACAGTGTAAAGCGTTTCGGAACGGAACACCCGACCGGCGCAAAGCAGAAACAACTAATGTATGCGAAACTACAGCCCGCGAGAACGGATGCGGTTTCGCAGGTTTAAGCTACTCTTGGCTATGTACATCGAACGCCATGAGGGCAGGATATGTTTGCAGGCCGCTATCTTTGGTGGATGCTGATCGCAATCGCGGTCTTCCTGTTCTTTACGATGTGTTTCGACTACGTGACGTGGGCGACGGTCGCGTCGTCGGGTTGCGCGCGTGTCGCCGGCTCCTGCGGACCGATCATCCTCACCATGTCCGGCTCGATGAAACCATCAGGCGTCTATCTCACGGGCGGCATTATTCTCGTCGTGACCTTCGCCCGCATTCACTACATTTCTCTCAGCTGGATCTGGGTGCCGATCATGGCCATCTGGTTCGTCGCGTCGGCGCCGTTCCCGCTGTTGCTTGCCAACGGCTGGACGGGCCAGCTGAAGGCCGAGGCGGTGCTCGAGGGGCTCCCCGTTGCCTTCCTTTTCCTCGTGACCTTCTGCCTTTATCTCAGCCTTGCCTTCGAGGAGAGCGGTGCGCGGCCACTCGGGTCATGGCGCCCGTTGCGCGTGGCAATAGGTTTGTCTGCCGGCTACGGCGCGCTGTATGCTTTCGCCCAAGCCCCGGCCTTTGCCAGAATTCCAGGGCGCCTGCTGGGCGATCCTGCGCTGGCGGCAGCGATCGCCGCTTTCCAGCCGCATCTCCGCGATGTGCTGACGCTCGGCCGTGAAAGTGAAGCGCTGGCATTCCTTGCGCTTGGCTTGTTCGTGCTTGGCCTTGCCGCGAGCCTGTTGCCGCAGAACTTGGAGGAGCTGAAGGCGCGTCTTGCAGCACCCTTCATGCTTCGAGGATCGCGGCATTGAGATCGCGATAGGGCGCTAGCTGCGCTTCCTTCACTTCGGACGGAACGATCAGGCCGGATACACCAGAGACAGGCAGAATCTGGCAGGCTGAAACGCGATCGAGCTTGTCTTCCGTGAGCAGCACATAGGTATCGGCGGCGCAGCCTGAGATATGCCGCTTGATCGCCGCCTCCTCGAAATCGCCGGTCGTAAGCCCATGTACCGGATGGGCGGCCGTCACGCCGAGGAAGAAGATGTCAGGGCGAAGCTGCGAGATCGCAGCCATCGCCACAGCTCCCGTTGCCACCATGGAATGCTTGTAGAGCCGTCCGCCGATCAGGACCACTTCGGCGGTCGGATGGTGCTCCAGGTCCGTCGCAATCGTCGGGCTGTGCGTGACGATGGTGAAGGCGAAGCTGCGCGGCAGGTGCCGCACCATCTCTGCCGTTGTCGTGCCGCCGTCGAGAAAGATCATCTGGCCCGGCTTGATCAAGCCCGCCGCCTTGACGCCAAGCCGCTGCTTGCCCTCCAGCGATACGTCCTTGCGCGTCGAAAAATCCGGCAGCTCTGGCGAGATCGGCGTTGCGCCGCCGTGAACCCGCTTCAGCAGGCCCTCCGCGGCCATTTCCCGCAGGTCCCGCCGGATGGTGTCTTCCGACAGCGAAAGGCTCTCGGCGACTTGCTTGGCAATGACCTGGCCGTCACGGCGCAGAATGTCGAGGATCAGGGATTTGCGTTGCGAGGTCAGCATCGGGCTCACGAAGTTGAATGAATGATCACGAGTTTGCACGAAAAGATTCGACAATCAAGAAATTTCATGCATTTTCGCGCAATCCCGTGCATGACGCCGGGAATGAAGGAGATGAACGATGTTGATTTTGATTGCAGGCCCCTACCGTTCGGGAACCGGTGACGATCCGGCCAAGATGGCGGCCAATCTGAAGCGTCTGGAAGCGCCGTCGCACGCCCTGTTTCGCGCGGGCCATGTGCCGATGATCGGCGAGTGGGTCGCCTTGCCGGTGTGGCATGCCGCCGGCGGCCAGGTGGTCGGCGACGAGCTCTACGAGCAGATTTTTCACCCCGTTGCGGGGCGCTTGCTTCAGCTTTGCGAGGGCGTGCTACGTCTGGAAGGCGACTCCAAGGGCGCTGATAACGATGTTCGCATCGCCCGGGAGCGTGGCATTCCGGTCTGGCACCGGCTCGAGGACGTGCCTGGCTGCGCCGAGGCGGCGTGATTGTCGAGGCCGGTTTTCCGGCCTCGCTTCCCCACTTTTGCATTCGCGCGTCAGCGTTATATGCTTCCCGAAAAAGAGGGATTCGATCATGCTGACATTGTATTTCTCACCGGGTAGTTGTTCGCTGGCAAGCCTGATTGCCCTGGAGGAATCCGGCCTTCGCTTCGAGGCGAAGCGGGTCAATTTCGGCGAGGCCGAGCAGCGTTCTCCCGAGTACCTGGCGATCAATCCCAAGGGGCGCGTGCCCGCGCTGGTAACCGAGCGCGGTATCATCACCGAGACGCCCGCGATCCTGGCCTACGTCGCCGCCCTGGCGCCGGAGGCAAAGCTTGCTCCGCTCTACGATCCTTTCGAATTTGCCCGCCTGCAGTCCTTCAACAACTACCTCTGCTCAACCGTGCATGTGAACCACGCGCATGGCCGCCGCGCCAGCCGCTGGGCGGACGAGCCGGTGGCCATCGAAGCGATGAAGGCTAAGGTCTCTGAAACGATGGCCGACAGTTTTACGCTGATCGAGGAAAAGATGCTGGCGGGACCATGGGTGATGGGCGATCACTATTCCGTCGCTGATGGCTATCTCTACGTGATGACGGGATGGCTGCGTGGTGACGGCGTCGATCCGGCGCAATTCCCCAACATATCGGACCACCATGCCCGCATGATCCATCGTCCGGCGGTCCAGCGAGCATTGGCGCGTGAGCGCGCCTAATCCCGGAGCTGGGAACGAAAGGCGGATGCGAGCTTCTTCGGTGCACGAAAAAGCCAGGCGTTGATCAGCCTTTCCTTCAGTTCCGCGTCCCCGATCGCGGCGATGCGGACCGGCAGGTGCGGCCACCCAATGTAATGCGGCGTCTGATAGTAGATCTCCGGTGCCATCTCGATCAGCCACTCCTTGTCGTCGATGGGAACCGACAGGACGATTGTGTCGCCGTTCTTCACGGCTACGAACGACTTTCCTCCGACCTTGAGCGCTGGATTGCCATAGGATCTGCTTTCCTCGATGCCCGGCAGGCCGGCTTCCGCAACAAGTCGCAACAGTCGGCTGACGATGGCATCGACACTGTCCTGCATGTTCCACCCGATCTCCGTGTCGGGTGATACTAGCAGATCCTGCCCATCAAGCGCATCTATCGCTCAGTCGCGGCTCAAACTGGCGGGCGCGCGGTTGCGGCGAGAATGGTAGGTCGGCGAGTTCCGTCAGGGACATGCGGGCGACATCGGGATGCGTAAGCGGATCCTTCGCCGGGTTGGCGACGTAAGGTGTCTCAACGGTTTCAGAACTTAAGAAAAACTTCAACAGATCTATCATCTGCCTCACCCTCGCTGGTGCTGTGGGCATGCACGGTTGGCGTATAGGTAGGGACTATCATCGGCGCAGATGCGGAATTCAATTGAGATTAATCAGAGATCGCTTTAGAAAAACTATATGAAGAATCTGAATTCCGTTCACCTGAATGGATTGCGCGCGCTCGAGGCGGTTGGGCGGCTAGGGTCGTTGCAGGCCGCCGGCGACGAGTTGGGCGTGTCGATCGGTGCCGTCAGCCAGCAGGTGATCAAGGCGGAAGCTCAGCTTCAGCAGGTCATCTTCGAGCGCACGCCGAAGGGGATGGTGGCGACCGAGACCGGCGCACGGCTGCTCGCAATCCTGACGGAGGGCTTTCAACGCCTGTCACAGGCCGTCGCCTCGGTACAGCGCAGGGACGACAGCATCCTGACGATCTCGGTGGCGCCGGTTTTTGCGGCGCGCTGGTTGGTCTACAGGCTCGACCGCTTCGCAGAACGCCATCCCGACGTCAACTTGCGCATGGACGCGACCACCCGGCTTGTCGATCCCGCACTTTGCGACGTCGATATCGGCATCCGTGTGGGAGAAGGTCATTGGCCGGGCGTGAATGCCGATCTGCTACTGGCGCAGGAGGTCTTTCCGGTCTGCTCGCCGGCGATGGCCGCAAGGCTGAGCCAGCCGGCCGATCTCCTGGCCTTGCCAGCTATCATCGACGGACACGCGATGTTTGGCTGGGAGGTCTGGATGCGCGAAGCGGGGTTGCCCGGCGCAACGCTCGAAACGCGCCACGTCTTTAATGATGCGTCGCTATGCCTGGATGCGGCGATCGCCGGGCAGGGCGTCATGCTGGCGTGGCAGACGCTTGCCGGCTATGCGCTTGAACAGGGGCAGCTGGTCGCGCCTTTCGCGATCCGTGCCAAGACCGGCTTCGGCCATTATTTCATCACGGCCGAAGGCGCGCGCGAACCCAAGAAGGTGCGGGACTTCAAGGCCTGGATCCGCGAGGAGATGACCAGCACCTTGAAGCTCTTTCCCTGATCAGATCGGCTCCTGCGAGCGCGTCGCCTGCATGGCGATATAGGCCGGGCGGGCCTGGCAGCGCTTGATCCAGGCATCGACCTTCGGATGGGCCGCAAACAGTGCCTGCTCGGTTTGCGCATAGCGCAGCACCTCGGCAAGGTTCAGATCGGCAGCGGTAAAGCGGTTGCCGACGAGGTAGTCCGTGGTCGCGAGGTGCTTTTCCAGCACCGCGAACTGCCGCTTCAACGAACGGGTCGAGACAGCGATCGTCGCCTTGCCCTCGTCGGTGCTTTCCTTCTCGTTGTCGTAGGTCGTCACGATCTTGATCGTTTGCGGCTCGACCTCCGTCGCCGCCCACAGCGTCCACATCGTCAGCAAACCGTCTTCCTCGACGGTTTTGCCAGCAAACTCACCGCCATGCTTGCGCGCGAGGTAGAGAGTGATGGCCAATGACTCGTGCATCACGAGGTCGCCATCCTTTATGCTCGGGATCATCGACATCGGATTGATCGCCACGAATTCGGGCGACAGCGTGTTGATCGGTGCATCCGCGGCCAGCGGATTATCGATCCGCCTTGCCTGCAGCACCGGCACCGACGTGAACTCCAGTCCAAGCTCTTTTGCCATCCAGTAGACGCGCGAGGCGCGCGAACGATAAACGCCGTAGATCGTAAGCATGTCAGAGATCCCCTTGCTTGATATGCAGGGAAACTAGAACCCACATAGCCGCAGCGGAAGTGTCCTGCCCTGATTGATCAATGAAAGGTTTTGATACATCCGCCAACGCGAGGCGCGTTGATGAGGCATGCGTGGTCACGAGATCCGATTGCGCTCGACGGTGAGCTGCGGGTAGGGGTTCTGTCCGTTCGCCGCCAGTTCGTCGGACATCTTCTTGTCCCAGGCAAAGCCGACGACTGCGCCGCCAGCCGTTTCCTGAAACACGTTGTCGGTAATGACGGCAGTTCCCGCACCGTCTGCGACCGACACCACGCAGCCGACCCCGGCCTTGCGGATGATGTTGCCGTTGACGACGAGATTGCGCAGGTAAGGCCCCCAGCCGAGCTGCATGCCCCAGCGCGGCGCATTCTCGATGACATTCCCCGAAATGAGCGTGTCGGCCTCCGCCGCAATCCCGACACCGAAGCCGAGCTCGTGTTCGTAGGGTCCCTTCAGGGTGAGGTTGCGCACCACGTTGTCGGTCACGCTCGCGAGCCTGCCGCCCTTGTCGAAGTTGGCGATCGAGATGCCGTTGGCGGCACCGTCGATCATGTTGCCCGAGACGACGGCGCCCTGGAATTCGAACTCGACGTAGAGCGCCGTTTCGCCGGAGCGCAGGCACTGGTTGGCATTGATCTGGATGTTGGAGGCGGAGTTGGCACGGATGGCGCTGAACGCGCAGTCGGAGACATGGTTGTTCGTGACCGTGACGTTATCGGCGCGGAAGATGTTGATGCCGTTGCCGTTCTGTCCCGTTCCGCCGTCGTTGGCCCGGATCCGGTAGACACGGTTGTTGCTGACGATGCTGTCGTCATCCGCCTTCTTCCAGCGGTGAATGAGGATGCCGCCGTTGCCGCAGTCGAAGACTTCATTGCCGGTGACGGAAAGCCCGGTGGACTCGACCGCATAGATCCCGGATTGCCCGGCGCCCGATATCCTGCTGCGCTCGATCCTCCCGCCGCAGCGCTCAAGCTGCAGCGCGTGCTTGCGGCTGCCGATGATCTCGCAATTGTCGATCAACACCTCGTCGATGCCGGAGAATTGCACCAGCGCGCCGGCATAGTCGCCAAGCCAGCGGTTCTGGCCATCGATCACGATGTTGGAGAGTTCGATGCGCTTGACGTTCTCGGCCGAAAACAGGTGCCCGTCGCCGGTGTAGACGATCCGCGATGCTCCGGGGACACCGGTGATGCGGGTGTTGTCCGGCAGTGTCAGGTTGGAGACCTTGTAGGTGCCGGGCGGCAGGAACACCGGCACGTTCGACTGCGACGCCTCGTCGATCATCTTTTGCAGGCTGGTGCTCTTGCGGTCGCCGCTGGCGGGCAGGGTCTTGTAGCGGATAGCATCAATCGACCCGCGCAGGTCAGCCTGTTGCGTCGCCGCAAAGGCGGCAGGCGCCGACAGCGCCGCGGCCGCAAGGGCTGCAAGACGAAGGAGTTCGCGGCGGGACGGTGTCGAAAGAGGCTGGTTCATGCGGATAGTCATGCAGGAAGCATGCCGCGACATCTGTATCATTTCGGGTCACCGCGGCGGCGTGAAGCAACGACTTTTAAATCAAGGCGTGAGCGGCGATCTCCCGTCGCGACACTGCAGTCGGCGCCGCTTGGCACCAGCAGGAATTGCGCTGGTCGTTCCGGCTTTTGCCGCTATCTTAACGCCTGATGAGACCTGATGCGTTGCTTTATCCCGCACCCGAGGGGCTTTATTGCCCGGCCGGACAATTCTATGTCGATCCCGTACGTCCGGTTGAGCGGGCATTGATCACGCACGGCCATTCGGACCATGCCCGATCGGGCCATGCCAATGTGCTCGCCACCCGCCAGACGCTCGATATCATGCGCATCCGCTACGGCGATGGATTCTGTGGAAGCGAGCAGGCTGCTGCCCTTGGCGAGGTGATGACGGTGAATGGCGTCACTGTGAGCTTCCATCCCGCGGGGCATGTGCTTGGCTCCGCGCAGATCGCCATCGAGAAGGACGGCACGCGGATCGTCGTCTCGGGCGATTACAAGCGCCGCCCAGACCCGACCTGCGCGGCCTATGAGCCGGTCGCCTGCGACGTCTTCATCACGGAAGCGACCTTCGGGCTGCCGGTCTTTCATCATCCGGATCCGGCCGGTGAGATGGCGAAGCTCTACGCCTCGTTGCGGCAGTTTCCCGAGCGGACGCATCTGATCGGTGCCTACGCGCTCGGCAAGGCGCAGAGAGTGATACGGCTGTTGCGCGGTACCGGCTATGACCAGCCGATCTACATTCACGGCGCCATGGAAAAGCTTTGCGACTACTATGTCAGCCAGGGCATCGACCTTGGCGAGTTGCGGCCGGCCACGATCGAAACCAGCGACAAGGCCATGTTCAATGGCGCCATCGTCGTCGGCCCGTCGTCGGCCTTCTCCGACCGCTGGGCGAGGCGTTTCAACGAGCCGCTGCCGGCCTTCGCCTCTGGCTGGATGATGGTTCGCCAACGCGCCAAGCAGCAGGGGGTGGAACTACCGCTGGTCATTTCAGATCATTGCGATTGGCCGGAACTCACGGAAACCATATCGGAATTGCGCCCCGGGGAGGTCTGGGTCACGCACGGTCGCGAGGAGGCGTTGGTGCGCTGGTGCGAGTTGCAGGGCATCAAGGCCAAGCCGCTGCACCTCGTCGGCTACGAGGACGAGGGCGATTGATGGCATCTTTCATCCTTGAGAACCCCTCCCCAACCCCTCTCCACAAGGGGGAGGGGCTTGCGCGCACCGCCGCCGCCCGAGGAACACCCGAGAGGGGACCAAGGGGCGGCGGGCGAAGCAGAAGCAACACAAGCCGGACGGTTCTCGCCTTCCCGCAGTGGCTCCCACGAGTTAGCTCCTCCCCCTTGTGGGGAGGGGTTGGGGAGGGGCCTTTATCGCGACTCCACAACGCTCTTTTCTTCTTCTCCTCGCAGGCGAGAAGGCAAGGAGACTGCCGATGAAGGCTTTCGCCGATCTCCTCGATCGCCTCGTGCTGACCCCGAGCCGCAACGGCAAGCTCAAGCTGCTGGCCGATTATTTCAGGAATACGCCTGACCCCGATCGTGGCTACGCTCTCGCTGCCATTGCCGGCACGCTGGAGGTGCGCAACGTCAAGCCGGCCATGCTGCGCGAGCTCGTGCTGGAACGGATGGACGAGGTGCTCTTTCGCTACTCGTACGACTATGTCGGCGATCTTGCCGAAACCATCTCGCTTGTCTGGGACAATGAGAAGGACATCGAGCGCTCGGCGCTTGGTCAGCCGCGCCTCGGCGATGTCGTCGTGCAGATGAACTCGCTCGGCCGCACCGAGGTTCGCAGCTTCGTGCGCGACTTGCTGGATCGCCTTGATCCTTCGGGACGCTTCGCCTTTATCAAGCTTGCGACCGGTGCGCTGCGTATAGGGGTGTCGGCGCGCCTGGCAAAACAGGCGCTGGCGGATCTCGGTGGCAGGGACGTGACGGAGATCGAAACCCTGTGGCACGGCCTGGCGCCTCCCTACGAAAGTCTCTTTGCCTGGCTCGAGGGGCGCGGCGGCAAGCCGGTGCTGGCGACGCCTGCCATCTTTCACTCCGTGATGCTGGCAAATCCTGTTGGAGAGGGGGATCTGGCCAATCTCGATCCGGGGGACTATGCCGCCGAGTGGAAGTGGGACGGTATTCGCGTGCAGCTGTCGCGCTCGGGCGAAACGCGCAAGATCTACTCCCGCTCCGGTGACGACATCACGACGGCCTTTCCCGATATCGTCGACGCGATCACCTTCAACGGCGTCATGGATGGCGAGTTGCTGGTCGGCGGCACGGCGCGCTCGAACAGTCCGACGAGAACATTTTCAGACCTGCAGCAGCGACTGAACCGAAAGACGGTTGCGGGCAGGATGCTCGAAGACTATCCGGCCTTTATCCGCGCCTACGACCTGCTGTTCGACGGCGACGAGGATGTGCGGGGCCGCACATATCTCGAACGACGCGAGCGTCTTTCGGAGATCGTCGAGGTGGCGCCGCACGACCGCTTCGACCTCTCTTCGCTGGTGGACTTCACCTCGTGGGACGAGCTGGACCGGTTGCGCTCCTCGCCACCCGATCCCGTCATCGAAGGGGTGATGATCAAGCGTCGCGACAGCGTCTATCAGGCGGGCCGATTGAAAGGGCCATGGTTCAAATGGAAGCGCAACCCCTACAACGTCGACTGCGTCCTGATGTATGCCCAGCGCGGCCACGGCAAACGCTCAAGCTACTATTCTGATTTCACCTTCGGGGTCTGGACCGAAACGCCGGACGGCGAACAGCTGGTTCCAGTCGGCAAGGCCTATTTCGGCTTTACCGACGCTGAACTCGAGATTCTCGACAAGTTCGTCCGCAACAACACCACCGAGCGCTTTGGTCCCGTCCGCGCCGTGCGTGCAGACAAGGACTTTGGTTTCGTCGTGGAGGTGGCCTTCGACGGCATCAATCGCTCGAATCGGCACAAGTCCGGCGTGGCCATGCGCTTCCCGCGAATCTCCCGATTGCGACAGGACAAGCCTCCCGCCGAGGCGGATCGCCTCCAAACTCTCATCGCAATGATCGATGCAACAACGGAATGACGGTTTTTCCCTGACGCAAAATGACGCAGGCAACCGATCCTCAACACAATGTGTGTTGGCGAAGCCGCATGCCGGGTGCAATTTTCCCGTTGGACGCGGGGAAAGACGGAATAGCGACATGACAAAAGACAACGATAAGACCTTTCTTCGCCAACGTCGCCTGCTGCTCGCAGGCATGGCCGGTGCGCTCGTTCTGCCGCGCGTGGCCGATGCGTTCGATGTACCCGCCGAGCCTCGCCTGATTACCCGCGACTACGCCAAGGTCCGCAAGCATTTCCACACCAAGCTGCTGCAGAAGGGCCCGGCTCCAGACAGGTACGAGCCGCTCGACGCGCCTGTCGGTGCCGACAAGATCTTCTACCGCTCCGGCTATGGCGGCGAACTCGAACTGATCGCCTGGGTCTCGAAATACAAGCGCGAGAGCAAGCCGAAGCCAGCCGTTCTCTTCCTGCATGGCGGCAACGCCATGGGGCGCGGGCATTGGAACCTGATGGATCCCTATGTCGATGCCGGCTATGTCGTGATGATGCCGACCATGCGCGGCGAAAATGGGCAGATGGGCAATTTCTCCGGCTTCTATGACGAAGTGGATGATGTGCTCTCCGCCGCCGACCGTCTGGCGCATCTTCCTGGCGTCGACGCCAATCGTCTTTTCATTGCCGGCCACAGCATCGGCGGAACGCTGACGATGCTTGCCTCGATGAGCACCGAGAAGTTCCGGGCGGCCGCGCCGATATCGGGCAATCCCGACGCCTTTCGCTTCTTCAATCGCTACCCGCAGGACATTCGTTTCGACGACGAAAACAGCCACGAGTTCGAGGTGCGCACCGCGCTTTGCTACGCGCAGAGCTTCAAATGCCCGGTCCGCGTCGTCCATGGCACCGACGAGTCGCATTTCAATGACCGCGCGGGGCTGCTCGCCAGTCGCGCGCGTAGCGCAGGCGTGCGGATCGAAACGGATACGGTGACAGGCAACCACACCTCGGCGCTGCCGGCCGAGATCGCGCAGAGCATCCGCTTCTTCCACGGCGTCGCCGCGTAGTCGTCTCGGCTGGTGGCGATGCCGCCATGCCACCAGCTTCGCGCCAGCCGCGTTTGCCATTCTCGTGCTAGCTATACGTGTCGCTGTCATCGATGAGGGTGGTTTTATGAATGGTCTCAGCCGGGTGTCGTCCATTGCCGGGCTTGCTGTCGCAGCTCTGTGCCTGAGCGGCTGCAACATCCTTATTCCGGATACCGGCGCCACCGATCCCGCCCGTTTCGTGCAGGAGACCTCGCCGGTCTTCTACCAGCCGCCCGGCGTCGATCCCATGCGCGTCAAGCCGATCGATGCGCCGGTGCCGCAGCGCCCCGGCGTCCCGGCAACGATCTATAACCAGACCTATGGCATCCCGGGTGCGAACACGAGCAGGACCTACGGCCTGCCGGTGAGCAACCCCGTCAACGCCGCCCTTTACGGCCAGGTACGCGACACCGATTTCACCCTGCCGGCTATTCCGATCAGCCGCATCGATCCGCAATATCTGCGGCAGGAGGTCGATTATCCGACCAAGGAAAAGCCGGGTACGATCGTCGTCGACACGCGCACCAAGCACCTCTATTTCATCGAGCCCAACGGCAAGGCAATGCGATACGGTGTCGGCCTCGGCCGCGAAGGCTATGCATGGTCGGGACGTGGCGTCATTCAGTGGAAGGCGAAATGGCCGCGCTGGACGCCCCCGGATGAAATGGTCGAGCGTCAGCCCGATATCCGCTCCTTCTCTGCTGCCAACGGCGGCATGAACCCCGGTCTCGGAAATCCGCTCGGCGCGCGGGCCCTGTATATCTTCAAGGATGGCCAGGATACGCTCTACCGCATCCACGGAACACCGGACTGGCAGTCGGTCGGAAAGTCGACGTCGTCGGGTTGCGTGCGCATGCTGAACCAGGATGTGGTAGACCTTTACGATCGGGTTCCGGCCAAGGCGGAGATCGTTGTGATGTAGCCGTGCCACAGGGGACGTGAGAACGTTCACTGAACAGCGGACACGTCTTCGTGAGGTTATGGTTTATTCAGTACAACGGGATAATTTCAATTCTGTCGTCACCGGCGTTGAACAACCCTCCAGGGAACGGCGTTCGTCGTTCCCGCGCTAAAGGAAACCAGACCCGCGTTATGAGCTTTGAAAAAACTATCTCCCGTCGCAGCTTCCTGTCCCTGTCGGCCCTGACCGCGGCGTCGGCGCTGGCAGGCTGCGCCTCCTCTTCGGGCAGCAGCGGGCCGATCGGCCAGCCGATCTCCTTCCCCAATCCGGTTCGCGCCTTCCAGACGACACCGGCACCCACCGACGCCGAACTGGCCGTGATGTACGGTCCCATCGAGGACGGCGGCTTTTTGATTCCCGCTGTTCCCTATCAGCAGATCGATCCGCGCTTCTATCGCCAGCAGGTAATAGACCCGACCGGCGAGGCACCCGGCACCATCGTTGTCGATACGCCTTCGCGCTTCCTCTATCTCGTCCAGCCCGGCGGCACGGCCATGCGCTATGGTGTCGGTATCGGTCGCGAGGGCTTTGCCTGGCAGGGCTCCGGCGTCATCCAGTGGCGTCAGAGATGGCCTCGCTGGAAGCCGCCGAACGAGATGGTTGCCCGCCAGCCGGAGCTCGTCAAATACTCGATCGAGAACGGCGGCATGGAACCGGGCCTGAAAAACCCGCTCGGCGCCCGCGCGCTCTACATCTTCTCCGGTGGGGAAGACACGCTCTACCGCCTGCACGGCAATCCAGACTGGCGGTCGATCGGCAAGGCTGTATCGTCCGGCTGCGTGCGCCTGCTGAACCAGGACATCATCGATCTTTACGACCGCGTGCCGAACAAGGCGCCGATCGTGGTGAAGCAGTAATCTTCGAAATGGCCTCTTCCCGGGTACGGGAAGGGGCGTCCATCACGGGTGCTGGGCGACCTGGACCTCAGTGGATGGCGACAGCTCCCGGATCAGCTTTCGTCGGATTGCCTCGGCATAATCCGCAAGACTCCTGACCTCCATGACAAAAGCGTCATCGCCCAGGATCACCCGCGTTTCGTAATAGCCGCGAAGATCAGGCTCCTCGTCGGAAATCACCAAGCCGTTGACGATCGTCCCCATCGCTGTCGCCCGCTGGCGCGCATCATAAAGCGATGGCGTCTTTCTGCGTTTCGGCGCGACCGTTTCCTTGCCGTCGCCCGAGACATTGATGATCGTCTTGATGGCGCAGAAGCTGGGATCGGACAACAGATCGAGCGCCGACCAAATGCCGTTGCCGATGTCCGTATTGCCGAACACCGTGCGGTGGTTGGCCTCGATGGCAAGCGCGAATGGTTCCGCACCGACGCCGTCGGTTATCGAGAACCAGTCAAGTTTCTGGGTCGAGAACTCCCCATCCCCCCAGAAGACCGCCGACACGCGGACAGAACCGGCGTCTTTCAATGCCTTGAGCACGCCATCGTCCCGGAAGGCGTCGGCAATGGCGAATTTCTGAAACGCATATTCCTCATCCGTGATGCTGCCGGATCCGTCGACGGCAAGCACGAGGGCGATGTCGGCGCAGGCCGAGGATTGCGACGCGGCCATCGTGAAAAACAATGCCGCAGCCGGCCAGATCAGCTTCCTGAACATCCGCATCCCTCCCGTCCTCGCACCCCGCTGAAAATCACTATGACAAGGGCTCGCTTTCCTGCTGTTATATGAGCGTTATAGTAAATGCTAAATTAGAAATTGCACGGGGAAGCGATGCGGTTCACGCTGCGCCTGCATGGTCAATTCCAGCTTCTCTCCCCCGCGGGCGAGAATATTGTGATCGCGTCGCGCAAGCATCAGGCGCTGATCGCGATGCTCGCGCTCTCGAACGGGAAGCCGATTTCACGTTCGAAGCTCGCAGGCCTGCTGTGGGCCGAACGCACGGAGGAGCATGCCCGCAACAGCCTTCGCCAGGCATTCTTCACCATCCGCCATGCGGTCGATGGCCATGGCGTTTCGCCCTTTGTTTTCGACAGTGCATCGGGCTGGGCAAGGCGCGATGCTGTTGCGACCGACATCCACACGCTCGTCGAAAGCGCCGGCGCCGGACGTCTGCCGTCAGCGCTCGATGCATTCGACGGAGAGTTTCTGGAGGGACTGGTGTTCCACGACGAAACACTGGAGGCATGGCTGGTGATCGAGCGGAGCCGGCACCACAACTTGCTGGTCGATTGCCTGGCAGGCCTCGCGGACAAGCTGGAGAGGGCCGGTGACGTCGAGCAGGCTTGTCTTGCCGCACGATGCCTCCTGCGGCGCGATCCCTATCATGAGCCGTCCCATCGGACGATCCTGCGCTATCATCAGACGCGCGGTGAACGCGCCCGTGCCATCAAGCACTATGAGAGCCTGAAGGCACTGCTGGATGCCAATCTTGGTGTCGCTCCGGATCAGGAAACGCAGCAGCTGATCGATCGAATTCGCGAGCCACGGCCGCTGCCGCCGGAAGTGGCCAACGGCAAACCGCGGATTGCGATCCTACCCATCAGAAGCCTCTCTCACGATCGCGATGACAAGCTCACCGCCGAGACATTGACCCGCAAGCTGATCGGCGAACTCGGCCTGTTTTCTCCGCTTTCGGTAATTGCCGCCGCGACGATGCTGGCGCTGGACGCCCGCCATGAGACGGTCGAGGATATCGGCCAGCGGGTCGGCGCCGACTATGTCCTGGAGACCGCGGTTCAGGGGCAGGGCGAGACAGGATGGGCGCTGGCGCAGTTGATCTCCGTACAAAGCGGCACGCAGATATGGAGCCGCAAATACACGGGAGAAAATCTGGAATCTGCTGCCGGCCAGGACCGGCTCGTGCGCAAGATCAGCGGCAATCTCTATCACATCCTGATGCGACACGCGGCGGCCAGTTCGGCCATGGAGCCGGAGGGCGGCATCGGCACCGAGAAGCTCTACCTGCAGGTTTTCCACCACGTTGAGCGGCCGACGTTGAAAGGCATGATCCGCGCCCGACGGCTCTGCGAACGCCTTCTGGCGATCGATCCCAACCACGTGCTCGTACGCGAAAGCCTTGCCTGGATAAATTTCCATTCCTGCTTCAACGGCTGGCTCGATGATCCTGATCGCGGTTTCAGGGAGGCGCACGAAATCGTGCTGGCAGGCTTGGCGCTGGATGATCACGAACCTTACCTGCTGAGCGCCTTTGGCCTTGCCGAAACCTACCTCGGAAACGCCCGTGCCGGTCTCGATGCACTGAGGAGGGCGGTGGACCTCAATCCCAACGATGCGGAGTTTCACACCTGGCTTGGCATCGGCCTGACTTTTTCCGGGGCAATCGACGAGGCGCATCTGGCGTTCGACCAGGCCGATCAGGTCAGCCCCGACTATCATCCGATCTTCTTGTTTCGGGCCGATGCCCACTATACCTCCGGCAACTACGAGGATGCGATCACCTGCCTTGACCGGTTCCTGACCGTGCTGCCCGAATATAACTGGGGACGCCTGCTGAGAGGGGCGTGCTATCAGGCACTGGACAGTGCGGCGATGGCGCGACGCGACGTGGCGCATGTCCGGGCAAACGCGCTGCTGCTCAACGGTCGATATCTCGACCAGTTGCTGCAAGCCCGCACCGCATCCTTCCGGCAAGGTTTGTGGCAGAAGCTGGAGGCCGCGGGTTTTCCCGGGTGAAATGAAATCCTGCGGAATCGGGGAATGACATGCAGAACGAGCAGGGTGTCCTTCGGATCTCCATCATTGCGACCGTGCTGGTAGCGGGTTTCGGGATCGCCTTCGGTATCCTGTCGCGATCGTCGTCGATAACATTCGACGGCGTCTATGCGCTGGCGGATGCCGGAATGACCGTATTGGCACTGTCCGTTTCCTCGCTGATCGCGAAATCGGCCCAGAACGATGCGCTATCCAGGCGGCTCGGCAACCGCTTTACGATGGGCTTCTGGCATCTCGAACCGATGGTCCTCGGCATGCAAGGCACGCTGCTCTTTGCTGTCGCAATCTATGCGCTGATCAATGCGATCATCAGCATATTGAACGGTGGGCATCATCTCGAATTCGGCTTTGCCATTGTCTATGCGGTCGTCACCCTTGTCGCCTGCGTGGCGATGGCGGCCTTCGGAACGCGCGCAAATCGCCGGCTGCAGTCGGACTTCGTGGCGCTCGACGTTCGCTCGTGGATCATGTCGGGCGGAATTACCGTAGCACTCCTGTTGGCCTTTTTGATCGGCTATGCGGCCGATCAGGCCGGGCACGAATGGCTGTCTCCCTATATCGATCCCGTGGCGCTGGCGATCGTCAGCCTCGTCATCATTCCGATGCCGATCGGAACCATGCGGCAGGCGCTGGCGGACGTGCTGCTGATCGCTCCCGCCGATCTCAAGGCGCATGTCGATCAGGTCGCCGGCGACGTGGTGTCGAGGTTGGGGTTTCTCTCCTACCGTGCCTACGTCGCGAAGGTAGGGCGGGCGATACAGGTGGAGCTCTACTTCATCGCGCCGCAGAACTGGCCCGCCAAGAGCCTGGAGGAGTGGGACCACATTCGTGACGAGATCGGCGAGGCGATCGGAGGCGAGAGCAGCGATCGCTGGTTGACAATCGCCTTTACCACCGATCCCGAATGGGCCGAGTAGTCGACCTGGCTTCAGCCAGTATTCGGCGTCGGTGATCCATAGCGCAACGCTGCGTCATCCCCAGAAGGCAGACTTCGCAGCTTCCTTCCTAGCTTCCGAAGGGGAGAGGCCGATATCGTCCAGCTGGTCGCGCGTGAGTTCCGAGAGTATGGCGCGGCTGCGGCGTTTCTCGGTGATGTTCGCAATCATGTTGAGTACCCGGCGGATGCTCTTCAGAAGCATTTCAAGCCGGCTCGCGTCCCTCTCGTCGGCTGCCGTTTCCATTGTCATGTCTTCAGTCTCCATCGCCTTTTCCCGACAATGCGCTGGAAGTCTGCCTTAATGAAGCTTATGGATCTTATGCAAAGTATAAGGGAAAATTTGTATGGCGTTCGGCTTCGACCAGCTTCAGACCTTTATTCATGTCGCCGATCTGGGAAGCTTCACGGCAGCCGCCGACAAGGCGGGCGTGACGCAACCTGCCGTGAGCCTCCAGATCAAGCTGCTGGAGCAGCGGCTCGGCGTCCGCCTGATCGAGCGGGTCGGCAGACGTGCGCAGCCGACTGTGGCAGGCATGGATTTCCTGGTTTACGCGCGGCGGATCATGCAGGAACTGGCTTCTGCGGAGGAGGCCATGACGCCGCACAAGAGCGGCCAGACCGGCCGCGTGCGCATCGGCAGCGGCGGAACCGCCTCGGCCCATCTGCTGCCCATGGCAATCAAGATGGCCAAGGCCCGAATGCCTGGATTGGAGATCATTGTCCGCATCGGCAATACCGACGAAGTGCTGCGCGATCTGGAAGCGAATACCCTCGATCTCGCGGTGGTGACGCTGCCGGCTTCAGGACGATCGTTTGAGATCGAGGAATTCTGCGATGACGAACTCGTGGCGGTGGCGTCGCATGGTTCATCGTTTCCCGAGGGTGGGCCGGATGCGTCCTTCGTCAACGAGCAGATGCTGTTGCTATACGACGGAGGCAATACGCGGCGGAGCATCGATGAATGGATGGGCTCTGCCGGTCTCGTGGCGAGGCCGGCCATGGAGTTCGGCAGTGTCGAGGCGATCAAGGAACTGGTGGCAGCAGGGCTTGGCTGGTCGATCCTGCCTGCCATGGCCCTGAAGCGCGACCGTGCAGGTTTCCTCGAAATTTCGCCGGTTAATCCGCCGCTCGTGCGCAAGCTCGGCATGGTCATCCGCCGCGACAAGCATCTGAGCCGGGGGCTGCGCGAGATGATGAAGGCACTCCGCGAGGTCGGCTGAGGCAGGCAACGCGCGCGAGGGCTCACCTACACCGCGGAGGTGAGGTTTGCCCGCAGGCCCTGCAGCATTTCGCGGATCGTCACCATTTCATCGAGCGTGCACCCTGCTGCTTGGCCGATCGAGGCCATGATGGTGTCGACGTCGCCTCTCATCGCATCGCCCTTGGCGGTCAGCGAGACAATGACCTGCCGTTCGTCCCTCGGATCGCGCGTCCGTGTAATGAGACCGTTCTGCTCGAGACGTTTCAGCAGGGGCGAGAGCGTCCCTGAATCGAGATCCAGCTGCTCGCCGATGATCTTGACCGGCAACTCCGATTTCTCCCACAGCACCAGCATCACCAGATATTGAGGGTAGGTGAGGCCGACCTTGTCGAGGATCGGCTTGTAGGCGCGCGTGAAGGCATGTGCCGTCGAATAGACCGCGAAGCAGAGCTGCCGTTCGAGCCGTTTTTCCTCTTCGGGAATTTCCATTGTCTTAGCCGTCTGCGTTTTCATTGCCGTCATTCCTTACACCTGCATTCTCCGCCTTTCGGTTTCTGAATGCAATTTGCAAAATTAACTTGCGCACAATTTAATTGTGCATTATACAAAATCCAACCCCAACGCAAAGGAGACTGACATGCCTATCCTCTACACGACCAAAGCTTCCGCCACCGGTGGCCGCGCAGGCCGCGCCGTTTCCGAAAACGGCGTTCTCGATGTCACGCTGACGGTTCCGAAGGAACTCGGCGGCGACGGCGCCACCGGCACCAACCCCGAACAACTCTTTGCAGCCGGTTACTCGGCATGTTTCCTCGGTGCGCTGAAATTTGTCGCCGCCAAGGAAAAGGTCAAGATTCCTGAAGACACCACCGTCAGCGCCACCGTCGGCATCGGCCCGCGCGAAGATGGCGGCGGCTTCGGCATCGAGGTTGCCCTGACCGTCAACATCCCTGGTCTCGACAAGCCGACCGCCGAAAAGCTCGCCGCGGCCGCCCACATCGTCTGCCCCTATAGCCACGCCATGCGCACATCGACCGAAGTTCCGGTCACCGTCGCCTGAGACACAATCCCATAGGCTGAAGAAAAAGAGCGCCGCGCAGATGCGTGGCGCTCTTTTCATGTGAAATAAAATCGCTATATTCTTTCCAGTGAAAGGATGTGGTTATGGTCGTCGCAAATCAGAGCGCCGGTGCGCGCCCCTCGGAAGCCGCCGTCATTACCAAGGCGGCCGTCAATGCTGCAGATCGTCTCGGCATCAGCGCCCGTACGCTGTCTGCGGTTCTCGGCCTGTCGGAAGCGACCGTCTCGCGGATGAAGCGGCAGGATTACCTTCTCGATCGCGGTTCCAAATCCTTCGAACTTGCCATTCTTCTCGTTCGCCTCTTCCGCTCGCTCGATGCGATCGTCGGCGGCGACGAAGCCGTGGCCCGGCAATGGCTGCGAAACGCAAACACGGCCTTTGGCGCCACGCCGCTTGAAAAGATCGTCAGTATCTCAGGATTGACCGATGTCATTGCCTATCTGGACGCCCGCCGCGCTATCGTCTGAGCTGCGCGCCGCTTCCGGGCGTTTCTGGCGGCTGGTGGAGGCGCAGCACCAGATCTCGACGTTGAAGATCGTCGATACGCTCGAGGAGCAGGCGCTCCTCGAAACACTCCTTGAGGAAAGCAAGCCGGCGCTGCCGCCCGAATGCATCGGGCTCGACTACCTGCTGGCCACCCCCTTCCGCTACGGCGCGGTCTATCCGCACGGTTCGCGTTTTCGCCGGGCAGGGCGCACGCTCGGCGTCTTCTACGCCTCGGAGAAGGTCGAAACGGCGCTGGCGGAGATGGCATTCTATCGCCTGTTGTTCTTTGCCGATTCACCGGCGACGCCGCTTCCCGCCAATGCCGCCGAATACACCGCCTTTGCCGCGTCGATCGAAGCGAGTGCCGCTCTCGACCTGACCCTCCCGCCGCTGGATCAGGACCGCGCCGTCTGGACCAACCTTCTGCGCTACGAGCCCTGCCAGTCGCTGGCCGACTCCGCGCGCGAGGCTGGCTGCCAGGCAATTCTCTATGAATCCGTCCGGGATCCGCAGCACGGCAGGAACATCGCGCTGCTGACCGCGGCCGCCTTTGCCGCGCGCGAACCGGTCGAGCGCCAGACTTGGCGCATTCGACTGTCGGCAGCCGGTGTGCAGGCGCTGTGCGATTTCCCGAAGATCAGGATCGGCTTCGCACGCGCGGATTTTGCAGACGATCTACGCATCGTGTCCGGCTAGGGTGCCCCAGCAGCGCGCCATCAAGCGGCAATCCAAGCGCTAACCGCAGCTAAATTGGAGACCCAGACGCGGTTCGACGGAGGTTCCTGCGGCAACGAACCTGAGTTCGTTGCCTCGTCCCTCGCTTGTCGCTACCAGCCCGAACTTTCCAAGGTATCTAAGGCCGGCATAGTATCTTGAGGGGGGTGGAGAGCTTGGCACAGCGCCGCCAGGTTTGTTTGCCGGGACGTATTCGAAAAGGCGTGGCGCTCCGGGATCGATATCTTCGTCAGCGGCGTCTGCTCCAAAGAACGACAGGCGTCGCGCAAGTGGAGTCCGTTTGGGAATATTGCCCTTGTCACAAGGGGTGGAATAAACGCCTTCTCCAGGCTGAAAGAAGTGCAATCGGTAGCCAGTTCCGAAGTAGTACGTGTCTCCGTCGTCGCTGACGTAGACCACCATTCCCGAATTGTAAGGCTTCTTCCAAATTTCAATCCACTCGCTGGATTGCGTTGGCCAAAATGCGCCGAATTTTCTAAGTGTCAGCCGCTCTTTCATACCCAGACCCCATGCCATGCTGTAGGTCAGTTCGTAACCGACAGGCTCAAGCCGGACTGTGATCGAGCGCGACATCGCCACATGCCAAACAGTATAGGCGAAGCAGATTATCCCTATGATAAGAAAAATACGCCGCATCGTCTCTCCTGGAGTTGATCAGTTGGCACAATCTTGGTCGTAATCTGCCGCTTGTGTACTTGCTGATATTGACCGTCGAACGGCCGCAATCGGCGGCGATTTCCAGAATTTGCAGACGTGCACGAAGAGTGCTCCCCTCCGTTTGTTCCGGCGGCAATAGAACATGAGGTGGCACCGCCCAACATCAATGAACCCTGGATGTGGTTAATACCTGTGCGAGCGGAATGGATCTTCCATCAATCGCCTCTGTCCTCCTAACGGCTGCTCCAGCAGGCCGTTTCAGATTTAAGCCTGACGAAGCACTGTCTAGGCAAGGGCCAGCAGGTCATGCCGCAGCCTGTGGCCGTTGCCGTCGGGCAGGGCGTCTTCGAGCGCCTTGTGGGTGCTCTCCCAGATCGGTACGGCCACAGCCAGCACGGCCTTGCCCTCCGCCGTCAGGCTGAGAAGCCGTCCACGCCGATCTCTCGGATTGGTCTTGATGTCGACCCAACCCTTGCGCTGCAGCGGTTTCAAGGCAGCGGTCAGTGTCGTCTGGTCCATGGCGAGCAGCTTGGCGACCGGCCCCATCGGTGGCGGTTCTGGCCGGTTGAGTGACATCATCAGCGAGAACTGGCCATTGGTCAGGCCGACAGGCCGCAACGCCTCATCGAAAAGGCGCGCCAGCGCCCGCGCTGCCCGCTGAGCATGCAGGCACAGGCAGGTGTCGCGTACCAGAAGGGTGGTTGCAAAGGGAATCTCGACCGCGTTTGACATGCTAAATTTCTATTGATATCAATATATATAGTCAAGGAAAAGGAGAATGGACCATCCCGGTCGCGCCGGAGGAGGGCGCAAGCGATGCAGAACCAGGTCGTTTCCCGTGAAGAATGGCTCGAAGCCCGCCGGGCGTTGCTTCTCAAGGAGAAGGAGGCAACCCACCTCAGAGACGAGGTCAACGCCGAGCGCATGGCTTTGCCCTGGGTGAAGGTCGACAAGGACTACGCCTTCGATACCCCGGCAGGCAGGAAGAGCCTGTCTGATCTGTTCGATGGTCGCAGCCAGCTGCTGGTCTACCATTTCATGCTCGGGCCGGAATGGAAGGCAGGCTGTCCCGGCTGTTCCTTCCTCTCCGATCACGTCGACGGCACGCTACCGCATCTCAACAATCACGACGTCACCTGGGTTGCCGTGTCGCGCGCACCTCTCGAGCGGATTGAAGCCTACAAGAAGCGGATGGGCTGGCAATTTCCCTGGGCGTCGTCCTTCGGTTCCGACTTCAATTACGACTATCACGTCTCGTTCACCCCTGAGGATCTCGCGAGAGACAAGGTCGTCTACAATTTTACGGCCATCGAGCCGGCCAATGCCAACGACGAGCTGCCCGGCATGAGCGCCTTCTACAAGAACGAGAAGGGCGAGGTGTTCCACACCTATTCGAGTTATGCCCGAGGCTTGGAGGAAATGGTCGGGACGTTGATGATCCTCGACCGCGCGCCCAAAGGCCGCAACGAGGAGGGGACAATGGATTTCATCAAGCGCCACGACGAGTACGCGCCGGCGCAACAGGCGTCATCGCACTGCCACTGAGTGATGTGACGATGTTGCCGCCTTGCCATTTCAACGCCGTGGCGCATTTGGCAGGGATGGGCGGCCGGCCACCGGCTGCCTCAGACTGATCGAGAACTGAACGCATGGGCGTGAAAGGGAGATCACGATGTCCGCAACGCATGGAAAGTTCATCTGGTGTGAATTGATGACACCGGACACAGGTGCCGCCGTGGATTTCTACGGCAAGGTCGTCGGCTGGACGACAACGGAAATGAGCGTACCGGGTATGCCGCCGTATACGATCTTCGAGGCAAACGGTGTCGGCGTGGCTGGGCTGATGGAGTTTCCCGCCGAGCTGGAAGGCAAGGGCATTCCGCCGAACTGGACCGGCTACGTGGCGGTCGATGACGTCGACCAGTCGGCAAAGGATTTCGCCGCAAACGGCGGCTCCGTGCGCCGCCCTCCGGAAGACATTCCGACCGTTGGGCGTTTCGCGGTGGTGGCCGATCCGCATGGCGCGGTCATCTGCATCATGACGCCTGCGCCGATGGACAACCCGCCGCCGGAAGCGCCAATGGGGTCCCCCGGCCAAGTCGGTTGGCACGAGCTTTATGCCGGCAACGGCGAAGAAGCGTTCGCGTTCTATTCGAAGCTATTCGGCTGGACCAAGGACCACGACTTCGACATGGGCGCCATGGGCGTCTACCACATCTTCGCCGAACATGGCACGCAGGCCGGCGGCATCATGACGAAGCCACCGACGGTGCCGATGCCCGCCTGGTGCTATTATTTCAACGTTCCGGCCATCGATTCCGCGATCGATCGCGTCAAGACAGGGGGCGGCACCGTGCTGAACGGCCCCATGGAGGTGCCCGGCGGCAGCTGGATCATTCAGGCATCGGACCCGCAGGGCGCGTTTTTCTGTCTCGTGGCTCCAAAACGCTAGCGCCCGACCCGGCGCACTCGTTAACGGTTGAGGGACGCCGACAGAGGCGTCCCGACTCACTGCATCAGCCGGTATTGCGCATCGATGCGGATTGCCTTTTCCCCATCTATTCGTTGCAAAAACAGGGGCGAATCGCCTTCGCGCAACTTCTCGTTCAAACGGGCGAGAAAGCCGTATTGCATTCATTTTATTAGAATTTTAGCGTTCTTTTTGGTGGTTTGGTTGCCAATGCGGTTAACCGTTCCTGAATATTTTTGGGTGGGTGCATAACCGGCTATATCGGCGGGGTTTCGGGCATATTGCATTTAAAACACCGGCGTAATTGATTGGCCCCAGTTTCACTTTGGGGTATTTTGTATGTCTATCGAAGATCAGCGCATTTCGGCAGTTGACGGTGAACATGTCTCGAACGAGGTCATTTCCGGTATTCATGACGATGCAGCGCTTCAGGCTTCCGCCGCTCAGGGCGTAGAGGTCGCGCAGGCAGACGACGGCCAGCAGGCAGGCAAGACGGATCGCGTTCCGGCCGCTCCCGAGGCTCAAGCCGCCGCACATGCCACCGAAGTGGTTCCGGATCAGAATAACATCGCCCACCTGCCGGCCGGCGCGTCGATCGACGATATCCGGGTCGAAGGACACAACCTCGTTCTCGTTCAGGCTGACGGCACGGAAATCGTCATCGTCAACGGTGCGCTCCACGTTCCGACCTTCCTGCTCGGCGAAGTCGAGCTGCCGCAGCAGGCCGTGATCGCGGCGCTCGAGCAGAGCAAGATCAACGTTGCGGCCGGTCCGGATGGTTCCTATTCCGCCAGCTCCTCGCCATCGAGCTCCGGCGCGCAGTTCCAGGACGGCATTAACCCCGGCGCCCGCACGCCGATCGATATGGCGCGCCTTCTCGCCGACACGCAGCAGCCTGACAACACGCCCGGTGGAGACCGCGAGTTGTTCAACGGCGTGCCCCATATTACCTCGACCACCCTGCTCACAATCACGGAAACGGAAGGCAGCGAAGGCGGCTTCGATCCGCAGACCGTCAGGGGCAGGTTCGGCTTCGATGCCGGCTCGGATCGCGGCGTCATCACCAGCATCAAGCTTGCCGATTCGCTCGATATGGCCGAGGGAACGCAGAACGGCAGCCACCTCGATCTGAAGTCGGATGGCCAAAACGTCGTCATCACTGTCAACGGCCTGACGATCACGGGTACCGCCGGCGGCATTCCGGTGTTCCTCCTCACCGTTACCAATCCCACGACCGGTGCCTTCACCTTCACGCAGCTCGGACCGCTCGATCATCCTGACAAGGGAGACACCGGCGCGGATGACGTACTGCGTCTGCAGTTCAGCTACACGGTCACGGACAAGAGCGGCGACAAGGTAACCGGCATCGGCTCGATCGATATTCTCGACGATGGCCCGAGCCTCGGCGAAGGCGTTGGCCCTTCGGCCGTAAGCGAAGCCGCGATTCATAATGAGGGCGGCGCGAGCACGACCTCCGGCCTTGGCGTCGATTGGGGCGCTGACAACGGCGAACACCGCGATCTGAAGTTCGGTGACATCCAGGAGCAGCTGAGCGGCCTGTCTCACCACGATGTACCACTCACCTACCAAGTGACCGATGGCGGCCACACGCTGACTGCTTATGCAGGTGAGACCCCGGTTTTCATCGTCACGTTGGACCCGCAGGCATCCAACGGCTCGTACACCTTCACGCTTCTTCAAAGCATCGATCACATCGGCGAATCGAATGACAAGCAGGTCGATCTGACCTTCAATTTTGCCGCCAGCGATGCTGACGGCGACACCGTCACCGGTTCGTTCACCGTCATCGTCAACGATGACACGCCGACGATCGATGCCACACCGCAGGCCGTAAACCTGCTGTCCAACGGCGACTTCTCCGGCGGCGACACCAGCTGGACGCAGCATTCCGACTGGGGCGGCCCGCAGGGCGGCTCGGCAACGGGCGGTATCGGCTGGCACATCGAAGGTACGAACGACCCGGTTCAGCTGGAGCGCGTCGAGAGCGGCTATCGCGGCATCTCCTCTACGAACGGCAACCCGATGGTCGATCTCGGCGCCTCGCCGGGCGAGACCACCATCTCGCAGGACATCAGCGGCCTGACGAAGGGTCAGCAGCTGACCCTGACGTTCGAAATCGGTTCGCCGGAGCCGAATTCGGCAGGTCTCCAAGTCTATTGGAATGGCGCGCTCGTCGGCACCTACTCGCCGGATGACGGTCAGGTGATGGACAAGATCACGATCACCGGCCTGACGTCGTCGGGCGGGGTCGACACGCTGACCTTCAAGGAAATCGGCAGCGATGCCAACGGCCATGCCATTGATAACACCGGTACCTACCTCGCAAACGTCAGCCTGACGGAGACGGGCGCCAGCGACGTGCCGGTCTTTACCGCCACGGCTGGCGAAGACAGCGAACACTTCTCCTTCCATTTCACCGAAGGCAGCGACTTCTCCTTCGGCGCCGATGGTGCAGGAAGCGTTACGCTGGGTTCCGCGACCGTAGCGACGGCCGGCGGCATCGCCCTCACGCTGGATTCGAAGCTTTATCACTACGATAGTGAGGCCGGCGCGATCATCATCAATCAGGGATCGTTCGAATCGCTGAATGCCGGCGAAATCGCGACGGTTACCATTCCGGTGACGGTCACCGACAGCGATGGCGACAGCACGACGACCGTCTACCAGATCCAGATCATCGGCGCCAACGACGTCGCTTCGATCAGCGGCGACGCTGCAGGGGCCGTTGTCGAGGATGGCGTTCAGCAGGCAAGCGGCACGCTGTTGGTAAAGGACGTCGATCACGGCGAGGCGCACTTCCAGAGCCCGTCTTCGCTCGATGGCGCTTACGGCAAGTTTACCTTCGATACGACCAGCGGCCAGTGGACCTACACGCTGAACAATGCTCTTGCTCAGTCACTGGGCGGGACGGACGTCGTTCAGGAAACCCTGACGGTCAAGTCCGCCGACGGCACTGCCTCGCAGACGATCACGGTGACGGTCACCGGCACCAACGACGTACCTGTGATTTCGGGCACCGCGACGGGCTCGGTCAAGGAAGACGTCGAGATCAACGTTCAGCAGCATACGCTGAACACCAGCGGTGCTCTGACCATCGTCGATGTCGATGCCGGCGAGAGCCAGTTCCAGGTGCAGTCGAACACGAAGGGGGCCTATGGCACCTTCAGCATCGACAGCAAGGGCAACTGGACCTACACCGCCGACAATGACCAGGATGCGATCCAGCAGCTTGGTGCGAACAAGTCGCTCACCGAGACCTTCACCGTTACCTCCGCCGACGGCACTGCCACGCAGGTGATTACCGTCACGATCAACGGCACCAACGACGTGCCCGTGATTTCGGGCGCCACGACAGGTTCGGTCCAGGAAGACGTCAATGTCAGCGCCCAGCACACGCTTGTCGCGACCGGTGCTCTGGGCATCACCGACGTTGATACCGGCGAAAGCCAGTTCAAGGCGCAGACGAACACCAAGGGCAGCTACGGCAGCTTCAGCATCGACAGCAACGGAAACTGGACCTACACGGCCAACAACGACCTAGATGCGATCCAGAAGCTCGGCGCGGACAAGTCGCTGACCGAGACGTTCAAGGTCACGTCCGCAGACGGCTCCGCCACGCAGACGATCACCGTCACGATCAACGGCACCAACGACGTACCTTCCATCTCCGGCGACAAGACCGGCTGGGTCAAGGAAGACAACGTCGGCTTCTTTCAGCATACGCTTGTTGCCAAGGGTGATCTCGATATCAACGACCGCGACACTGGCGAGAGCCAGTTCAAGGCACAGTCGAACACGAAGGGTGCCTACGGCAGCTTCAGCATCGACAGCAACGGCAAGTGGACCTACACGGCCAACAACGACCAGGATGCGATCCAGCAGCTCGGCGCGAACGATACGCTGACCGAGACGTTCAAGGTTACGTCAGCCGACGGCACTGCCTCGCAGACGATCACCGTGACGATCTACGGTACCAACGATGTACCCTTTATCTCCGGCGACAAGTGGGGTTGGGTCCAGGAAGACGTCAAGGTCAGCGGTCAGAACACGCTCGTTGCCAAGGGCGACCTCGATATCTTCGATCGCGATACCGGCGAAAGCCAGTTCCAGACGCAGACGAACACGAAGGGCAGCTACGGCACTTTCAGCATCGACAGCAACGGCAACTGGACCTACACGGCCAACAACGACCAGAAGGCGATCCAGCAGCTTGGCGCGTATGACACGCTGACGGAGACGTTCAAGGTCACCTCCGCTGACGGCTCTGCAACGCAGACCATCACGGTGACGATCGTCGGCACCAACGACGTGCCTGTGATCTCGGGTGCGACGACGGGTTCGGTTCAGGAGGACGTCGGCGTCATCGGCCAGAACCTTGTTGCTAAGGGCATTCTTGGCATTGTCGATGTCGATGCCGGCGAGAGCCAGTTCAAGGCGCAGACGAATACGAAGGGCGTATACGGCAGCTTCAGCATCGACAGCAACGGCAACTGGACCTACACGGCCAACAACGGTCAGACAGCGATCCAGCAGCTTGGCGCGAAAGACACGCTGACCGAGACCTTCAAGGTCACGTCGGCTGACGGCACCGCCAGCCAGACGATTACCGTAACGATCAAGGGCACCAACGACGTGCCTGCGATCTCCGGCGACAAGACCGGTTGGGTCCAGGAAGACTTCAAGGTCAGCGGCCAGCACACGCTTGTCGCGAAGGGTGACCTCGATATCAGCGATCGTGACACCGGCGAGAGCCAGTTCAAGGCACAGACGAACACGAAGGGCAGCTACGGCAGCTTCAGCATCGACAGCAACGGCAACTGGACCTACACGGCCGACAACGACCAGAAGGCGATCCAGGAGCTCGGCGCGAGCAAGTCGCTGACGGAGACCTTCACGGTTACCTCCGCCGACGGCTCCGCCACGCAGACGGTCACCGTGACGATCTACGGCACCAACGACGTGCCAGTCATTTCCGGCGCGACGACTGGTTCGGTCCAGGAAGACGTCGGCGTCATCGGCCAGAACCTCGTTGCTAAGGGCATTCTTGGTATCGTCGATGTCGACGCCGGCGAGAGCCAGTTCAAGGCGCAGACGAACACGAAGGGCAGCTACGGCAGCTTCAGCATCGACAGCAACGGTAACTGGACCTACACGGCCGACAACAGCCAGAGCGCGATCCAGAAGCTCGGCGCCGACAAGTCGCTGACGGAGACGTTCAAGGTCACCTCCGCCGACGGCTCCGCGAGCCAGACGATCACTGTCACGATCAAGGGCACCAACGACCTACCTGTCATCTCCGGCGACAAGACGGGTTCCGTCCAGGAAGACGTCAACGTTAGCAACCAGCACACGCTTGTCGCGAAGGGTGACCTCGATATCAGCGATCGCGACACTGGCGAGAGCCAATTCCAGGCACAGACGAACACGAAGGGCAGCTACGGCACCTTCAGCATCGACAGCAACGGCAACTGGACCTACACGGCCGACAACGATCAGGCTGCGATCCAGCAGCTGGGCGCGAAAGACACGCTGACGGAGAAGTTCACGGTCACAACCGCGGATGGCACGACCACGCAGGTCACCGTAACGATCAACGGCACCAACGATGCACCTGTGATCACCTCGAATGGTGGCGCCGATACGGTCAGTCTGACGATCGCGGAGAATTCCTCCATTGTGACCGCGGTGACCGCAACCGACGTGGACGGTCCGACCAAGACCTACAGCCTCAGCGGCGCCGATGCCACGCTGTTCAACATCGACGCTTCGGGCAACCTCACCTTCAAGAATGCGCCGAACTTCGAAGCGCCGGCCGACGCTAATCATGACAACGTCTATAGCGTTGTCGTGAAGGTTTCCGACGGGTCGCTGAGTGACTCGCAGACGATCAATGTGAAGGTCACCGACGTCAGCGAGGCACCCACTGCCGCCAACGACCAGGCGAGCGTGATCGAGAACAAGTCTGTCGTCGGCACCAATGTGCTGGCCAACGATACCGACCCGGATGCCGGCGACAAGCTCGTCGTCAGCGGCATCAAGGGCGCGAACGGCACGACCGCTGCCGTCGATGCGGCCGGCACGACCAGCCACGGCCAGTATGGCGACCTCGTAATCAAGGCGGACGGCAGCTACAGCTACACCGCCAACGGAATTGCCGCGCAGCTGCTGACCAAGGGCCAGCAGGTCGATGACGTCTTCTCCTACACGATCAAGGATACTTCGGGCGAAGTCTCGACCGCGACGATCACCATCCATGTGACCGGCGACAACAATATCCCGCTGGTTGGTGTGATCTCCGCTATCAACAACGTCGACGAACTGGCCGACGCCAGCGCGCAGGCCGTCCATGTGACCGGTCAGCTGATGGTGGCCGATTTCGATATCGGCGATGTCGAAACGGCATCCGTCACGGGTGCGACCGCGGTCTGGTCCGGCGGCACGCTCGATCCTGCGCTGCTTTCGGCGCTGACCAACAATGCAGCGCTGACCTTCGGATCTGCGCCGGTATCGAACGGTCTCTCGTTCATCGACTGGAAGTACGAGCCGGGTGCGCAGAACCTCGATTTCCTGGCAAAGGGCCAGACGCTTACCGTCACCTATATGGTGCAGGTGAGCGACGGCACGTCCGCGACACCGACGGCCATCACCGTCGTCATCCACGGCACCAATGATGCGCCTGTTGCTCCGCCGGTGACGCTTGACGCGATTGCCGAAGACAGCGGTGCGCATCTGATCACCCAGGCTCAGCTTCTGGCTGGCGCGACGGATGTCGATGGCGACAAGCTTTCGGTCAGCGGCGTTTCGGCTTCGTCGGGCACGCTGGTCGACAACCACGACGGCACCTGGACTTTCACGCCGGCTGCCAACGACGACACGTCCGTCAGCTTCAGCTACACGGTGTCCGACGGCACGACGACGGTTGCCGGCAGTGCAACGCTCGACATCACGCCGGTCAATGATGCGCCTGTTGCTCCGCCGGTGACGCTTGAGGCGATTGCCGAAGACAGCGGTGCGCATCTGATCACCCAGGCTCAGCTTCTGGCTGGTGCGACGGATGTCGATGGCGACAAGCTTTCGGTCAGCGGCGTTTCGGCTTCGTCT
>NZ_JAUDRY010000037.1:0-3511 GCF_030382195.1 Rhizobium sp. S96 | reverse complement strand
CGACGGCACGACGACGGTTGCGGGCAGTGCAACGCTCGACATCACGCCGGTCAATGATGCGCCTGTTGCTCCGCCGGTGACGCTTGACGCGATTGCCGAAGACAGCGGTGCGCATCTGATCACCCAGGCTCAGCTTCTGGCTGGCGCGACGGATGTCGATGGCGACGAGCTTTCGGTCAGCGGCGTTTCGGCTTCGTCGGGCACGCTGCACGACAACGGCGACGGCACGTGGACCTTCACGCCTGCAGCCAACGACGACACCTCCGTCAGCTTCAGCTACACGGTGTCCGACGGCACGACGACGGTTGCGGGCAGTGCAACGCTCGACATCACGCCGGTCAATGATGCGCCTGTTGCTCCGCCGGTGACGCTTGACGCGATTGCCGAAGACACCGGTGCGCATCTGATCACCCAGGCTCAGCTTCTGGCTGGCGCGACGGATGTCGATGGCGACAAGCTTTCGGTCAGCGGCGTTTCGGCTTCGTCGGGCACGCTGCACGACAACGGCGACGGCACGTGGACCTTCACGCCTGCAGCCAACGACGACACCTCCGTCAGCTTCAGCTACACGGTGTCCGACGGCACGACGACGGTTGCGGGCAGTGCAACGCTCGACATCACGCCGGTCAATGATGCGCCTGTTGCTCCGCCGGTGACGCTTGAGGCGATTGCCGAAGACAGCGGCGCGCATGTGATCACCCAGGCTCAGCTTCTGGCTGGTGCGACGGATGTCGATGGCGACAAGCTTTCGGTCAGCGGCGTTTCGGCTTCGTCGGGCACGCTGCACGACAACGGCGACGGCACGTGGACCTTCACGCCGGCAGCCAACGACGACACCTCCGTCAGCTTCAGCTACACGGTGTCCGACGGCACGACGACGGTTGCGGGCAGTGCAACGCTCGACATCACGCCGGTCAATGATGCGCCTGTCATCACCTCCAACGGCGGTGGCGACGCGGCTGCGGTCTCGATCAATGAAAACACGACCGCGGTCACAACCGTAACGGCTACCGACGTCGACACGCCGGCGGCAAACCTCGTCTATTCCATTGTCGGCGGGGACGACAAGAATCTGTTCCAGATCGACAGCGCCTCCGGCGTTCTGAGCTTCAAGAACGCGCCGGACTTCGAGCATGCGCTCGATAATGGCGGCGATAACGTCTACAGCGTCATCGTGCAGGTTTTCGACGGCAGCAAGACCGACACGCAGACGATCAGTGTCAAGGTCAATGATGTTCAGGAAAATATCGCGCCGGTTCTGACGCTGTCGAACGGTGCCTATGTCCTCGATCAGTTCAACCAGAATGCCTATAACGGCAACGACGGTACCGCGAACTGGAAGACGGACTGGATCGAATACGCCGAGAACCAAGGCAATCCTGCGACCACCGGCGATGTCCGGGTGAATGGTGGCGTGCTTGTTCTCTCCGACACCGACTCCGAGGTCGATACCGAAGGCGATTATGTCTACCGCTCTGTCGATCTTACGGGCGCCACCCAGGCGACGCTCACCTTCGACTACAAGCGGGAAAGCATGGAGTCGGACGATGCCGTCCATGTGCAGGTGAAGAGCAACGGCGTCTGGGTCGAGATAGCCACGATCAGCGGCGAGAATATCAGTGACGCAAGCTTCAAGGCAGTAACCGTCGACCTCTCGGCCTACATCTCGTCCTCGACCACGATCCGCTTCTACGCGAATGACGAACTCGAGAACGGCGACATTGTCTACGTCGACAACGTCAAGATCGCCTACACGACGACGCCGACCTTCGTCGAAGGCGGCTCGGCCGTCGCGGTTGTCGGTAACGCCGTGATCGCAGATGCCGATGCCAACATGACCTCGGCCACCGTCAAGCTGACCAACGGCCAGGCTGGCGACGTGCTTTCGATCGCCGGCCAGGCTACCAACAACGGCGCGATCGGCGGCATCACCTACAGCATCAGCGGCAACACCATTACCTTCACGGGCTCAGCCACCAAGGCTGATTACGAAGCTGTGATCGAAGCCGTCCGCTTTGCGAACAGCTCGGAAAATCCGAGCGGCACTGACCGTACCTTCGAGGTTGTCGTCAACGACGGCCTGAACTCGAACATCGCGACGACGACCGTGCACGTGACGGGTGTCAACGACGCGCCGGTCAATACGGTTCCGGGTTCCGCTGTCACGGCTGCGGAGGAGACCAGCACGGCCATCACCGGGCTTTCCGTCTCCGACGTGGATGCAGGCTCCTCGACGCTGACGACGACGCTTTCGGTAACGCACGGCACGCTGACGCTTGCAGCACTTGGCGGCGCGTCCGTCATCGGCAGCGGAACCGGCACGGTGACGCTGAGCGGTACCCTTGCCCAGATCAATGCGACGCTCGCCGGCAATAACGTCTCCTACAAGGGCGAGCTGAACTACAGCGGTTCCGACACGCTGACGATGACGACCAGCGATGGCGGCAATACGGGCACCGGTGGCGTCAAGACCGACACCGATACGGTCTCGATCACCGTGACGCCGGTCAACGATGCCCCGGTCAACACCGTTCCTGGCGCGACGGTGGCTGCGACCGAGGATACCAGCAAGTCGATCACGGGCCTGTCCGTGGCCGACGTCGATGCCGGCTCCTCGATCGTCACGACGACGCTCTCGGTCCTGCACGGCACACTGACGCTCGGCGCAGTCGGCGGTGGTGCGTCGATCAGCGGTAGTGGCACCGGTACCGTGACCTTGAGCGGCACCATTGCCCAGATCAATGCGTCACTCGCCGGAAGCAACGTCTCCTACAAGGGCGAGCTGAACTATAACGGCGCCGACACCCTGACGATGAAGACCGACGATGGCGGTCACAACGGTTCCGGCGGCGCCATGACCGATACCGACACGGTGTCGATCACGGTGGCTGCGGTCAACGATGCGCCGGTCGCCACTGACGATCGCATCATTACGAACGCCGGGTCGAGTGGGACGGTGATTGTTCCGGAATGGGCGTTGCTGGCCAATGACAAGGATGTGGATAGTTCCACGCTCGATGTGACGGCAACCAGCAACAATTCTAGCCTGACAAGCAGCCTTACCTCACATCCAGGGTCAGTTACGTTGACCGATACCGGCGGTAGCAGCGGTGGCACTTTTAACTATACGGTGTCTGACGGTGCCCTCACAGGAACCGGCAGCGTGTCGCTCACGCAAGATGTCTCTGGCAGCCTCGATGGAACCAACTCGGCGGATATTCTTGTCGCCGCTCCCATCATGGTATCGCAGATTACAACCCTCGGCTTCGCTGCGGGCGGCTATGACGCTGGCGACGTGGTTTCGATCACTGTGAACGGCGTGGTCTACAGCTATACGGTCGCTGCAGGCGGTCAGACGGCTGAACAGGTCTATGACGCGCTGAAGGCTGTAAACGTCGGCGGGGTCGCTCTGGCTACCAGTCTGGCAGCTGACGGTGTCACCTGGGCGAGTGATTTGACCAATAATGCGGTAACGCTTACAAGCGCGCCCGGTGCGGACAACGCCTTCACT
>NZ_JAUDRY010000036.1:0-1115 GCF_030382195.1 Rhizobium sp. S96 | reverse complement strand
GGTACATTCTATTTCCAAGTGCGACATGCCAATGATTTCAACGGCTTCACTTTGGAGATTTTGGCATGTCCCGATGCTATACGCAGCTTGCTCTCGCCGACCGACGACGCCTACATCAGCTGGTGGCGGCAAAAGTTCCCATCAACGAAATGGCCCGTCAGCTTGGCCGCCATCGTTCGACGATTTACCGCGAGATCAAGCGCAACACGTTTCGCGATCGTGAACTGCCGGACTACGACGGCTACTACAGCACGGTAGCTCACGATATCTCCAAGGACCGGCGACGCCGGCTGAGAAAGCTGCGGCGGCACCCGAATTTACGCACGGAGATCATCACCCAGTTGGAGGCACGCTGGTCTCCGGAGCAGATTGCCGGGCGCCTGTTGTTAGAGGGGCGCAGCCTCGTCCGCGTCTGTAAAGAGACAATCTACCGCTTCATTTACAGCAAGGAAGATTACGGGCTTGGCCTCTATCAGTATCTACCGGAAGCGCGTCGCAAACGTCGTCCACTGCGCTCCAGGAAGCCGCGCGACGGTGTGTTTCCAGCCTCGCACCGCATATCCCAACGTCCTGATTTTATTGGAGATAGATCGCAGTTTGGACATTGGGAGGGCGACCTCCTCATCTTTGAGCGTCCACTCGGCCATGCCAATGTCACGTCGCTCGTCGAGCGCAAGAGCCGCTACACCGTTCTCATCAAGAATCCAAGCCGGCATTCTCGCCCGATCATGGACAAGATCATCAGAGCTTTTTCGCCTTTGCCGGCCTTTGCGCGTCAGAGCTTCACGTTTGATCGCGGTACCGAGTTTGCCGGATTCAGGGCTTTGGAAGAAGGGATCGGCGCGCATAGCTGGTTTTGCGACCCAAGTGCGCCGTGGCAAAAAGGAACCGTCGAGAACACCAACAAGCGCGTTCGACGTTTCCTGCCGGGCACCACAGACCTGGCAATTGTGTCACAACGCGACCTTCTCCATCTCGGGCGCCATATCAACGATCAACCGCGCAAATGCCTCGGATACAGGACACCGACCGAAGTGTTCATGGCGCATTTGCAAGAGGGAGGCTGATCCCCTACCCTTGAAGACGGGCATGACGCACTTGGGTTAGCTTCTCCA
>NZ_JAUDRY010000035.1:0-1320 GCF_030382195.1 Rhizobium sp. S96 | reverse complement strand
GTGAACTGCACCCCATTTCGACCGGACAGTCGGCATAAGCAGAAAGGCTCAAGCACAGGCTTGAGGACAGGCTTATGTCTAACGAGTATCGACACGTTGAATTGCTGACGGGTGATGTTCGCCGCAGGCGGTGGACAACCGAGCAAAAGCTGACAATCATTGAGCAGAGTTTCGAACCAGGCGAGACGGTATCGTCCACCGCTCGCCACCATGGCGTCGCGCCCAATCTGCTTTATCGGTGGCGCAGGCTTTTGAGCGAGGGAGGTGCTGCAGCCGTGGATTCTGACGAGCCGGTGGTCGGCAATTCGGAAGTAAAGAAGCTGGAAGATCGCGTCCGCGAGTTGGAGCGCATGCTCGGCCGTAAGACGATGGAGGTCGAAATCCTCCGCGAAGCTCTTTCCAAAGCGGACTCAAAAAAACGGATATCGCGGCCGATCTTGTTGCCGAAGGACGGTTCCCGATGAAGGCCGTGGCAGATACGCTGGGTGTCTCCCGTTCCAACCTCATCGAGCGGCTGAAAGGCAAATCAAAGCCGCGTGGGCCATACCACAAGGTCGAGGATGCAGAGCTTCTGCCCGCCATTCGCAGGCTAGTGGATCAAAGGCCAACCTATGGCTATCGGCGGATCGCCGCGCTCCTCAATCGCGAAAGGCGAGCCGCCGATAAGCCTGTCGTCAACGCCAAACGGGTCCATCGCATCATGGGCAACCACGCCATGCTGCTGGAGAAGCATACGGCCGTCCGCAAGGGCCGCCTCCACGATGGCAAGGTCATGGTTATGCGCTCCAACCTGCGCTGGTGCTCGGACGGCCTGGAGTTCACCTGCTGGAATGGCGAGGTCATTCGTCTCGCCTTCATCATCGACGCCTTCGACCGGGAGATCATCGCCTGGACGGCCGTCGCCAATGCCGGAATATCCGGCTCGGATGTCCGCGACATGATGCTGGAGGCGGTTGAGAAACGCTTCCAGGCAACCCGAGCACCGCATGCTATCGAGCATCTCTCGGACAACGGTTCGGCTTATACAGCACGGGAAACCAGGCTATTTGCCCAGGCGCTCAATCTGACGCCCTGCTTCACGCCGGTGGCCAGCCCGCAGTCAAATGGCATGTCAGAGGCATTCGTCAAAACCCTGAAGCGGGATTACATCCGCATCTCGGCACTACCGGACGCCGAAACAGCGCTCCGGCTCATCGACGGATGGATCGAAGACTACAACGCAATCCATCCTCATTCCGCGCTCAAGATGGCTTCCCCTCGGCAGTTCATCAGGGCTAAATCAAACTAGCCGATCTGTCCGGTGAAACGGGGAGCACTCCA
>NZ_JAUDRY010000034.1:0-1272 GCF_030382195.1 Rhizobium sp. S96 | reverse complement strand
TGACCTTGCCCCCAAGTTTTATCCAGTTTTAAGTTCGCTCCGGCGGTTTTGGGTTGCTGTATTTGGGGCGGTAGCGGCGGGTTGTGGTGCGGAGCCATTCCGGCTGCGCAGCACCGCATCACGTCGCGGGTTGATTGTCCGGGCGAACTCGGCAGGTGTCATCCAGCCGAGTCCAGAGTGTGGTCGATGATCGTTGTAATCGCTGCGCCAGTTTGAAAGCGCTGATCGAGCATGGGTCAGTGACGAGAAGAGCGTTTCATTCAGGAGCTCGTCTCGCAGCCGTCCATTAAAGCTTTCGATGAAGGCGTTCTGGATCGGTTTGCCCGGTGCGATGTAGTGCCAATCGACTGTCGTCCGGTCGGCCCATTGCAGGATCGCGTTGCTGGTGAACTCGCTGCCATTGTCACTGACGATCATCCTGGGCTTGCCACGTTCCTCGATGATCCGATCAAGCTCACGGGCAACTCGCAGGCCGGAAAGCGATGTGTCGGCGACGAGTGCCAGGCATTCTCTGGTGCAATCGTCGACGACCGTCAAAACCCGGAACCTGCGACCATCGGTGAACTGATCCGATACGAAGTCCAGTGACCAGCGATAATTGGCGGCAAGCGGGATCAGCATCGGTGCTCGTGTGCCTATCGCTCGCTTGCGGCCGCCGCGCTTGCGCACCGTCAGCTTCTCTTCCCGATAGAGCCGGAAGAGCCGCTTGTGGTTCACCAGGTGGCCCTCACGCCTGAGCAGCACATGTAGGCGTCGATATCCAAAACGGCGGCGTTCATGCGCCAGCGCCTTCATCCGCTCGCGAAGATCATGGTCATCGCTGCGCGTGGTTTCGTAACGGATCGTCATCCGGCAAAAGCCGATGGCTTTACACGCCCGCCGTTCGCTCATCCGATGTTGGTCCATCAGATGCGCGACAGCTCGCCGCTTTGCTGCGGGCGTCACCACTTCTTTCCCAAAAGGTCTTTCAAAGCTGCATTGTCGAGCATGGCATCCGCCAGAAGCCGCTTCAGCTTCGTGTTCTCGTCCTCCAGCGTCTTCAGTCGCTTGGCTTCCGACACCTCCATGCCACCGAACTTGGCTTTCCACTTATAGATGCTGGCATCGCTGACGCCGTGCTTGCGACAAAGCTCCGAGACCGGCGTACCCGCCTCGTGCTCCTTCAGAATGCCGATAATCTGTTCGTCTGTGAAACGGCTGCGCTTCATTCCCTGGTCCTCTCAATGGGCCAGAGCTTACTTCAAAATGGATTATTTCAACGGGGCAAGGTCA